>JAHBUY010000002.1:0-600000 GCA_019637795.1 bacterium
GTGACGCGAATCCGGTCCTCGGTTTCATGGTCGCTGATCACCAACTCTGGCACCGAGACGTCGATATCGGCAAAATTTTGGAAGAGTCCCTGGACAGTCTTGGCCCCTTCGGTGTCGTAGTGATTGATCCACGTCCTAGCCTTGAACAGCCGCCGTTTGGCATCGGCGTTGACAGCAGCACCGAGGATTCTGTCGATCGAGTCGGATTGAAGAACAATCACGCCTGGGCGCTGCGCCGCTCCTTCGCCGAAGAACTGTTCGAGAGGTTCGGCGTCTGACGGAGACAGGTCCGCCCGGGTATCGTTGATGGCGCCTTGCGCAGTCGCGGGCGAGAGGTTTGCCCTAAAGCCGGCAATTTCGATCTTTCGAGGCCGTGGCGTCTCATTGTAGTAGCCGCTCAGCGCCGCCCGAAGATCGACCAACGCGGAGCGCGCGTACGTCTTGCTCAAGTCGCCGGGCGACGGGTCGCCATAGAACTCCTCTCGCACGGCTTTCTCATCGAGCTTCCGGCCAGGCTCTAGGTGAGCTGCGTGAAGCAGATAGAGGAGCAGCTTCCTTCGACGATGCGCCTTTCTGAACTTGTGGTGTTCGCTGATCCTTGAGAACTCCGCGAATGCCGTGCGCGGAAGGAGAGCGGCCACAGCCTTTTCGTGTTTTGAGTCCGAGTCAACGCGAACGTTCTTCCGAGCAGTCATCGACACCACCTTGCTGCGGGCCGGCTTAGTGGTGCGGTCACGGCCGTGTCAACGGGTCGGACCGTGAGCAACGTGCCTAACGTGTCTCACGTTTGCGGACAAAAATGTTCTGCAGTTTCAGCGCCTTAGCTGGTACAGCATTCTCCAACAACGCTGAGTGAGGGCGTTGAACAAGGAGGTTCGACATGGCGGTTCGCACGATCTTCATCAATGGCCAACCCGTGGTCGCGACCGACTACGGCAGCGGCGGCTGTACGATTCAGACGCCGTCGGGACCGAAGACCTTCTGGCCCACCAACTAGGGCCGTACGTACACCTCCGCCGGCGGCAGGGCTTGTGGCCGCCGGCGGAGCAATAGGAGGAAACTCAAATGTGTGAGTTCGAAGGCCTTCATTCCGAACCGAAGCTCGATCCATGCGTTTGTGGAGCGTGCCATCGTTGCCGGAGTCGCCACGGTCGCGTGGCGCTCCCCGATCCCGCATGGGAGAGCCAATGGCCGTGAACTGTTATCCGTGCCCGTGCTCCTGCCACCAGAGTGACTGGCAGCACCGCGGCCTTTCCGAAGGACCCCGCCGCTTCCCCTGGATTTCGGGAAACCATCCATGTCCCCGCTGCTATTGCGGCCCATCACCGGTGAGGCGGTGAAGGCCGCGCGATCGCGGAGGTTGCAGAAAGGTAGAGATGAAGCGCCGCCGGCGTTATGTAGCGCTCGGGCGTGAACTCAAGCGCTATCGTCAAGGATTCAAATTTCGGCAGGATTGGCTCGTTGATGGCATTTATGGCCACAGCGCGTCCGCTCCGCTCTGGCGTAGTCTCGAGCGAGGAGACTTCCGACCGGATCGTGACAAGCTCATCCGCATACTCGTCGAGAAGTTTGATCTCACCGACATCGCGGAGATAAACCGGCTGATGAGGCTTGCTGCCTACGAGGGCCTGACTCCGAATGAGGCATCCCGGCTCCTCGGGAACCTTGTGCGGGCGGCTTCGTAGTCAGCGGCAATCCGGCCAGACCCCCGGGCCTATCCGACACCCATCCCCGCTCAGCGTGGCTCGCTGGTTGCGCGCCTGAGCGCGGGTGAGGGTTACCCACCCCAGAGCGCCGGACGCACCATGACGCATTCTGGGGGCTGACAGCAGCTCGGCCAACCTCCGTTCGGGGGTTCTGACGCGAGATATACCGTGGCGCGAATGGGGGCAGCGAGAAAAGCCTTGCCGGCCAGACGATCGGGGTCCTAGAACCAACAAGGCCGTCCGGGCGGTTGCTCGGGCGGCCTTGCATCACTTCGGGCAGTTTGGAGCGTCCCCGCTTGAACTGCACGCGGAGTATAAACCGCACGCGATCCGCGGCGAAAGGAATTTCATGGGACGGCCCGATGACCTGAGTCGCGATCTCGCGGATTGCCTCGAAGGCCTTCGCAAAACCCTCGCGGCAGCAACCACCCACGACGACGAAGGCGAAGCCGCGCCCCCTGCTGGATCAAGGGTCGTTCAACTTCCTCTCTGGCCGGAAAGCCGCCGCGCATCTCCCAATGCCATCTTCCGCTCTGCGCTGTTTCCCGCCCTCAACTTTAAGGAGGGCCGGCCCGTATTGAAGGGTCGCGTCCTCGCGTCGGTCGCCGGCATCAAGGTGCTCTTCACGGGCGAGCGATTCGACCAATCCGATCTCGACGTCTACCTCGAGCTGCTGCATCACGCCCGCTTCCATCCCCTCGGCACTGAATGCGCTTTCTCCGTCTATGGCATGCTGAAAGCCCTTGGGCGACATACGGGCAATCACGATCACAAATGGCTCCACGGGGTGCTGATACGCCTCTGCGGCGGCGTGGTGGACATCACAGACCAGCGGAAGCGTTATTTCGGGACGCTGATCCATGGCGGCTTCACGGATGAGCTCGCCCGGCACTATCGCATACGGATCAACACGGAGTTCGCGGGCCTGTTTGGATTCGGGATGTGGGCGAGTATCGACCGCGCGCAACGCCGCGCTCTCGGCAGGAATGCGACCGCGAAGTTCCTTCACGCGTACTATTCGACCCACGCGAAGCCCGGCCCGCATCGGTTCGAGACGCTGGCTGCGATCGTCGGTCTCAATAACTCGAACAGGCGCCAGCAACGGGCGACGCTCCTAACCCGGATTATTCACGGTTACTAAAGTAGAAAGCCACCGTGCACCTCTGAAATCTGCTACAGACAAGGGCTGCGAGACTCTTGATCGAAGCAGAGAGGAGGAGCGGCGGTGGCTACAGAGTGTCGTAGCGGATCGGGATTCCAATTCCAATTCGCACCGAAGCTGGCGGTGGCATTCGATGGGGGTGAGATCACCAGTGATGCGGGCTTGGTGCTGCTGCGGGAATTCGATGAGCGGGTCGGGGTGACGGCAGCATTGCCGACGTTGATCGCCGACCCGCGCGACACGCGGTTCACCGAGCACGAATTGCTGACGCTGCTGCGTCAGCGGCTGTATCAAATTGCCGCCGGCTACGAGGACGCCAACGACGCGACGGCGCTGCGGCGCGATCCGACGCTGTGCACGGTGGCGGCGCGCGGCCTGACCGCGTTGGCGTCGCAGCCGACGCTGTCGCGCTTGGAGAACGGGGTCGCGTGGGAGTCGATCCGGCTGCTGGAGACGCAGGGCACCGAATGGCTGTGTCGCTATGAACCGCGCGGTCCGCGCGACGAGATCATCCTGGATGTAGATTCCACCGAGGATCCGACCCACGGCCAGCAGCCCTTCACGTTCTTCAATCAGCACTACGGCGGCTACATGTATCACCCCGTGCTGATTTTCGACGGGCGCAGCGGGCTGCTGCTGGGCTCGCGGCTGCGGCCCGGCAACGCCATGGGGAGCCGCCAGGTGATCCCGCTGCTGCGCCCGTTGCTGGCGCGGCTGCGCGGCCACTTCGGTCCCGCCCAGCCGCTGGCGCTGCGCGCCGATGGGGAGTTCGCCAAGCCCGATCTGCTCGCGTATGCCGAGCGCCACGGGCTGCGTTACGCGATCGGCTTTGCCCGCAACTCCAGACTGCAGACCCTGGTGCAGCCGCTGTGCGAGAAGGCCGAAGCGCTCTGGGAACGGCGCGGGGCGCGCGTGCGGCTGTATGCCAGCTTTTCCTACCAAGCCCACAGTTGGCACCGCCCGCGCCGCGTGGTGGCCAAGATCGAACGCACCGCCGAGGGACGGAATCTGCGCTTCGTGGTGACCAACCGCCGCGGCCGGGCTCAGCAAATCTTCCACTGGTACGAGCAACGCGGGCAGGCCGAGAACTACATCAAGGAACTCAAGAACGATCTGGCCGCCGATCGGCTGTCGTGTGCGGCCTATCGCGCCAATGCCTTCCGGCTCCAACTGCATGCGTACGCGTACAACCTGGCAGTGCTCTTCCGCCGCCGCGTGCTCGTCGGGACCGAGCTGGCCCGCAGCACGATGGCCACGCTGCGCGGGCGTCTGTTCAAAGTGGGCGCCCGCGTTCACCGCTCGGTGCGCCGGGTGTGGTTCCACCTCGCCAGCGGGTGGCCGGGGCAGGCGCTGTTTGAGCGCGTCCTCACCCACATGGCCCCCCTCGGCGCGCCGGGATAGCCGCACGCCCCCGCCTCCCCCTCGCTGAAACCTCGCTCGCCGCGGCGCCCCGATCGGGGCGCACGGCGGTGCTATGTCCGTGCGCGGGTCGTCCGCGCGCTTCTTTGATCTCATCGCGTCTCTCGGGATCATCCGCGGTCTACCTACGACCCGCACTTGCCGCTCACTGACCCGCTACACCCCGCTCGCCGCTCTGCCGCACCTCATCTGGCGCCCTTTACGCCTCGAACACTGGCCGCGCCGTCGAAAGTGTGAATAATCCGGGCTAAAGGCCCACGAACTCCTGGCGGCACCGGCTGTGGGATTTCTCCGAAGCCATACCGTTTCACCGGATGGGCTCAGTGTTCGCGTGAGCCTGAATCCGACCGCGGGACAGGCGCGCCACCTCGCGCGGCGGCAGCGTGCAACGGGCAATGGCCGCGGCGGGCGCCGAGCACGGGATAGCGTGGACGCCGCCACGGGATAGCATGGACGCTTTGACGGGATAGCGTGGACAGAATCACGGGATGGGATGGACGGGTGAAACGCCAAGTTTCCCAAGTGACAGAGTAACTTAGGTACAGATCATCTAGCCGATAACCTATTATAACCTGCTATAACCGGAAATATGCATCAGGCTACGTCCTGCGTCATGGCCAACAAGGGGGCTCATTGCCGCCCCCTCTGGCCGTCGCTGAGGCGACGACCATTCACCCCGCTAGGATGGTTGAGCCGAAATGATGTCAGGGTCGTGACCACCCCCGGCAGGGCTTCTCTTTGCCACCTCTCTGCAACCTTGTTCGGGGTCGGAGCGAGAGTCACAATCGACGGCGATGATGGGGTGGGAGGCGGCTGTGGGGACGGGGGCAATCGGGTCATGGCAAGTCGACCGTCAACAGCGGCACATCTCGACAATGGCGATCAACCTCGCGTGGGAGACGCTTCGGGCGTGCCCAAGCCCTATCTCTCGGTCGCCGAGCTTTCGCGCCTGACACCCTGGACCGAACAGGCGATCCGCACCATGATCTCCAAGGGGATCTTGCGCTGCGACGAGCATTTCTTCTACGTCGGCCGCCGCGCGGTCTTCAAATGGGCGGCGATCGTGGCCTTCATCGAGGGGAGAATCTCCGCGCCCTCATCGGACCGCCTGCCACATTATCGGGACACGCTTAATCGTGGGAGCAAAGCCTAGAACGAAACGGACCTCCTGCTCGGTGCAGACGACCCCCGGAGGGCTTCTTCGCTTCCGGTTCCGGGCGCTGATCCCCGGCGTCGGCCCGCGGTACCTTTCGGAGGCCACCGCCCTGCCCGATACGCCCGCCAATCGGGCCCGGGTGAAGCGGCAAGCCGAGCTGATCGGCGCGGAGTTGCGGCTGGGCGTCTTCGACTACCTGAAATGGTTCCCCAACGGGAACCGCGCCACCCACTTCCTGGCTGCTAGGGCAGGCCCGCCCGACGCGGTGTCGACGTCACAATGGACCGTGCGGGGCTATTACGGCGCCTGGATCGAGCGGAAGACCCCGCCCCTGGTGCGCGCCTCGGCGGAGCGGGACTATCGCTGCCACTTCTCCAACTACATCCTGCACGCGCTGGGCGACGTCCTGATGGCAGAGCTGTCCCTCGGCCACCTCGAGGATCTGCGCACCGCGCTGCGCAAGCGGGAGCTTTCGGACAAGAGCATCCGGAACGTCATTGACGGATCGCTGCGCGCCATGTTTCGCGACGCGGCCGACGAAGAGATCCCGGTCGGATTTCCGTTTCCCAAGCTCCGCTGGCCGGAGAGGATCGTGCCGGGCCCCTCCCCCTTTAACGCCGAAGAGCGGGATCGGCTGCTGGCCTACTTCCGCGCGAAGAGCTGGAAGTTCGGCGGCTTCAACGATTCGCGGCCTCACTACGCCTATTTCGCGTTCCTCTACACGCTTTTCTTCACGGGGATGCGCCCGTCCGAAGCGGCGGCCCTTCGCCTCCACAGCGTCAATCTGGAGGCGCGGACGATCTACGTGGACCGGTCCCGCCACCTCGGCACCGAGGCACCGCCGAAGACCCAACGTGCGCGCCGCACGGTGCGGCTCACGCCTGGAGCGGCCGACGTTCTGACTCCGCTCGTCGCGTTCGAGGCCGCGCCCGACGACCACCTCTTTCTCAACATCCACGGGGAGCCGATCGAGCAGGCCAACTTCTACGACCTCTTCCGCGATGCGCAGCGCGCCCTGAAGATGGCGCCGCTGCGGGATCTCTACTCGACCAAGGACACGTACATCTCGCTGGCGCTCACTAACGGCGTCAGCCTGCCCTGGCTCTCCGAGCAGACAGGCGTCGCTGTGGCGACGATCCTGAAGCACTATGGGCGGTTCATCCACTCAACGCAGGCGGACGATCTTGAGCTGTCGAAGATCGGTGATTCCGCCGAGCCTTCGCAGGGAAATTCGGAGCAGTTTGAACACCGGTTTGAACACCGGGAAGGCCCCGAGAAGCCAACTCCGCGAATTTCCAAGAAAAGGAAAGCGTCCCCGACGGGATTTGAACCCGTGTTGCCGACGTGAAAGGCCGGTGTCCTGGGCCGGGCTAGACGACGGGGACGTGGCTGGTGGCGCGTAGCGGTCTGCGAGCGAGCTATGCGAAAGGGCGGGCCGAATCAACCCGGGCCGCTGCGCCACCAGAGCCAGGCGATGGCGAGCGCCGAGGTCAGGACGGTGATCGGGACGCCGGCGCGCGCGTGCTCGCGCCAGCCGATGGCAATGCCCAACCGGTCGGCCTGGTCGACGACGATCAGGTTGGCGATGCTGCCGACCAGCAACAGGTTGCCGGCCAGCGTGCTGGCGAGGCCGAGGATCGCGCCTGCCTGCTCGCCGTTCGCCAGCGGCAGCAGGAGCATCACGGCCGGCACGTTGGAGACCAGATTGGAGAGCGCCACGGTGACCGCGAACAGCCACCCCGGCCGCTGCAGGTCGACCATCCCAGCGGCCAGCCGATCGCGCAGCACCGCCAGCAGACCCGACGCGGCGACCGCGTGGTTGACGATGAAGAGCGCGACGAAGAGCAGCAGGAGCTGCCCGTCGACCTGCGCCAGCAGGCCCCGCGACGCGGTGCGTCGGCTGACCAGCAGCACCGCCGCGCCGGCGAGCGCCAGCACGTCGCGCTCGCCGACGCCGGCCACGAAGCCGACGATCAACGCCGCCAGCACGGCCAGTCCCTTGCCGCTCTGCCAGACGTCGAGCCGCGGCACCGCAATGGCCCGCGACGGCTCGGCGCCCTGCCAGCGCCCGCCGCTCTGGCGCGCGATCACCCACCAGACGACGCCGAGGCCGAGCAGCGCCGGCACCGCCGCGTCGGCCAGGTAGCCGGCGAACGACAGGCGCAGCACCTGTCCGATCAGGATGTTCTGCGGGTTGCCGATCAGGGTCGCCGCCGAGCCGACGTTCGCCGCCGCCGCCAGGGCGAGCAGGAAGGGCCGCGGGTCGAGTCGGCGGCCGGCGCAGCCGGCGACGACGATCGGCGCCATCGCCAGACAGACGACGTCGTTGACCAGCACCGCCGAGAGCAGGCCGGCGCTCAGCACCAGGATGGCGAGCAGCAGCGGCGGCGACAGCGCCGCGGTGGTGATGCGGGCGGTGAGCGCGGCGTAGAATCCGGCCTGCGCCAGTTGCCCCGATACCACCATCAGGGCGAACAGCAGCGCGATGGTGGCGACGTCCACCGCCTGCCACGCCGCCGCGGCGCCGAGCGCTCCGCCGGCGACGAGGGCGATGGCGCCGAGCAACGCGACGCCGGTGCGGTCGAGCCCCGTCCCCGGCACGCCGCCGACCAGCATCCCCAGGTACACCACGGCGAAGACGGCGAGGACGAGCGGCATCGCCCCGCGTTCTCGACGAGGCCCGGCCGGCGGTCAACGGCGGCGTCGGCGGCGGCCCCGCCCGGGGGTCACGGCACGACGCGGATGATGATCGAGGCGGGCGGCCCCGGCTGACCGAGGATGTCGGTGATCCGCACCGTGACGCGGGTGTCGCCGAGCGGGAAGGCGATCTCGGAGCCGACGCCGAGCGTCGGGCAGAACTGCACCCGCGTCGTGCTGACGACGAAGCTCGGGTCCTGCTGGCGGTTGCGCGTGCACGCATCGCCGCTGGAGGCCCGCGCGTTGAAACGACAGCTCAGATCGTTGATCGCATTCGCCGACGCCTGCGAGCCGCCGAACATCGGCGGGTCGGTCGCCGGCACGCCGCCGATCGGTGGGTCCGGCCCGTTGTCGCACACCTTCGTGCTGCCGTTGCCGAGCGGCCGCGAGACGACGATCTGGAGATTGGGCAGCAGGTTCGGATCGCTGAGGCTGGAGTTGAATGTCGTCTGTCCGACCGCGCGATTGGACGGCCCCGGCCGCGCTTCGACGTAGAGGAAGAAACCGAAGCCGAGTGGACGTTCGAAGATCGGCGTGCCGTCGGCGGCGGTGCCTGCCGCCTGCGTGACCTGCCCGTCGGCGCGCGCCACCCCGACGGCGTTGATCAGGGGGCCCACGCTCGCGAAGGTCGGCGTGATCGTCGGCGTGGTCGTGCGGGTCGGCGTCGCGGTGCCGGTACGCGTCGCGGTCATGGTCCGCGTCACCGTGCGGGTGGCCGTGTCCGTGCGGGTCGCGGTGGCGGCTGGGGGGCCGGTCGGCGTGTACGTCACGGTCCCAGTCGGCGTCCGGGTCGTCGTCCGCGTCGGCGTCGCGGTGAAGCTCGGGGTGCGGGTGACCGTCGGCGTCCGGGTCGTGGTCGCGGTCGGCGTCTGCGTCGGGGCCGGCGAGCCGGTCGCGGTGCGGGTCGAGGTCGCCGATGGCGCCACGGTCGCCGTGCGGGTCGCCGTCGCCCCGATCGGGACGGTGGCCGACCGCGTCGCCGTGGCGGTCGCCGGCCGCGTCGCGGTGGGTGTCGCGCTCGGCGAGGCCGTGGCGCTGCGCGTCACCGATGGCGTCCGAGTCGCCGTCGACGTCCGGGTGGGCGTCTGGGTCCGCGTCGCGGTGAGGGACGGGGTGCTGGTCCGGGTCGCGGTCGACGTCACCGGCGGCGTCGCGGTGCGGGTCGGCGATGGGCCGGCGGTGTTGGTGTCCGACGGCGTCGCCGTCGCCGGCTCCGGCGTGGACGTCAGGCGGATGGTGCGCGTCGCCGTGCGGGTGACGGTCGGCGACTTGGTCGCCGTCGGCGAGATGGTGGTGGTCGGCGTGCGCGTCGGCCGGGTGGCCGTCGGCGTCGCGGTGGGCGGCTCCGTCCGCGTGCGCGTCGGCGACAGCGTCTGCGTCGGCGTGCGCGTGCTCGTCGGCGGCGTGCCCATGGTCGCGGTTTCGGTGGGCGGACCCTGGGTCGCGGTCGGCAGCGCGGTGTCGGTCGCGCTCGCCGTCCGCGTCGCCGTGGCCGTCGCCACTGTCGCCGTCGCGCTGCTGGTGGCGCTGCCGGTGGCGGTCGGCAGCGGCGTCGCCGTCGATGTCGACGGCGCGGTGGCCGTGGGCGTGGCCACGAGCGTCGCCGTGGCCGGGGCGGTCTCGGTGGCGGTGGCGAGGGGCGTCGCCGTCGGGCTCGCGGTGAGCGACGGGGTGCCGGTCGGCGACGGACTGATCGTGGGCGGCGTCGCCGTCGGGCTGGCGGTCGGCACCGCGATGCAGCCGGAGAGGGCTCCGTTGACCGCCAGGATGAGCTCGTTGAGCGCCACGGTGCGGTCGCCGTCGGCGTCGAACGAGGGACAGCTTGCGAGCGGCAGCTCCCCCTGGGCGATCGTCACGCCGATGATCAGCTCGTTGACGGTGACGACGCCGTCACCGTTGCAGTCGCCGACACAGGGCCCGAGCAGGACGTCGGCGCGCGCCGCGGGCGCGGCGGACGCAGCGGACACGGCCAACACCGCCAGCATCCTCAGCAACCGCCGCCACCGCCGGCGGAGCCGCCCGCCCCTGCCTCTGCTCGGCAGGCATCGCTCGCCGCACCTCACCACCTCGTAGATGTGCAGACCTGGCGCTTTGCTGCAAGACTACGCATGCCGCGTGGCACGCGGTGGTGGCGGGCGGACGCGCGTTCGGCACCCGCCGCTGGCGGACGACGCGCCCGGGGCGCCCGCCCGGCCCTCAGAGCTGGGCGTCGGCCTGGCGCGGTCGCCCCTCCGCCGCGCGCGCGCCCAGCGCCCCCTCCTGGCGGGTGTCGTGGTACTCGCGCAGCAGGGCGCGCAGGTCGCTCGAGGGTCGCCAGCGCGCCGGGCCGGCGCCGGTCACGGCGCCGCAGAGCATCCCCATGGCGCGTGCCGAGGCGCGTCCGTTCTCCAGTTGCCAGCCGAGGGCCAGCGGCACGGGATCGGTCGTCGGCGCAGCGGCGCAGACGCGGTTGTGGACCAGGGCCAGGCAGTAGCGACGCAGCTCTCCGTTTCGCATGCGACTCCCTCGTGTGGCGGATTTGCGCTGGGAACCGTGCGGTACCTGTGCAACCGATGTGCCGCGGCGCCGCGGGCGCCGCCGCGCGAGACGTCGCGGCGGGCGCGCATCCGCCGCCGCCACCCGATCGTCGCTTCCTCGTGCCATATGCCTGTCGCGACGACGTGCCCGGCGCGCCGGCGTCCGCGCAGCTCCACGTTGCGCATGACCGCTCGCGCGCCACCCCAGTCCGGGTGCGCCGTCCCCCCTCCCCTGTCTCTGGTTTCGCTTCGACCCGCCGGGCGCGGCGTGTCACTCCTCCGGCCCGGGATCGCGCGCGAAGCCGCTCCGCCGCCGCGCATTCGGCCGACTGCGCGGGATGTGATCCGGCGACACGTCCTGGGCGCGCAGCCGGAGCAGCGCGCCGCGGACCGCCTTCGGCTCGAGCCCCAGCGTCTCGCAGACGACGGCGAACGAGAACACCGATCGCCGCTGACGGCTCAGCACCCACTGCTCGGCTTCCATCCGGGCCCTGGGCTCGCGGCTGAGATAGGCGCGGATCGCATCCTCCAGCACCGCCAGCATGAGGGCCTTGGTGCCGGTGTAGGGCGCCGTGCGCGCCTCGCCGCCGCCGACGCCGATGAGAGCGGCGATGTCGTCGCTGGTCACGGGCCAGGCGTGCTTGGGATCGAACTTCGACACGGGACGGTTGACGTGGGGCTCCGGCCGCGGCGACCGCTGCCCACCCCCTCGCCAATGCTCCGATTCGCGTCGGCGTATTGCCAGCGCTTTTTCAGTTCGCTCAATCGAGGCGCATGCGAAATTGCACGATCACGCCGAGATCGCCTTCGGCGTCGCGCAGGTTCATCGGCACCCCCACGCCGAGGGCCAGCGGCAGGCGTGGATGCAGCCACTGCACGCCGGCAATCCCGTAGTACCCGAACTCGCTGTCCTCGCCGCCCTCGAGGCGGAGCGTGAAGCGATCGATCGGCCAGACCACCGCGCAGCGGAAGCCGCGCTGGGCCGAGTAGAAGGCGCCGAGCGGCTCGAGCGACCGGTCGCCGAGGTTGACGCTCACCGCCGGCAGATCGCGGCCGACGCCGAAGGCGGCCTGCACGCCCACCAACTCGCCCGTCGGTTCGCCGCGCCGCTGGCGCAACGGAATGCCGTGCTGGTTGACGAAGCCGACGATCGCGTCGACCGCCGGCGACAGATCGATGCCGGCGCGCCGCGGCGGCCCCTCGGCCCCCGGCATGCCCGTGGCGTCGCGCCCGATCTGATCGAAGCGGTCGGGACGGCCGGCGCGCCACAATGCGCGCGACGCCTCCGCCACCGGCATCGCCAGGCGCGCCGCGTCATCGCCGGCCGCGCCCGACGCCCCCGCCACCAGGAGGGCGATCGCACTGCCCCATCGCGACCAACAGCAGGACACGGCACGACTCCCCTGCCACCACGCTCCGCCCGGGTCGCGGCATTTTCAACCGCGATGTCGCATCCCTCGCCGCTGAAGGCGGGTCAGCGACGGCGGCGCGGCGGACGCGGCGCCGGTCGCGCCGCGGCGAGCAGCGTCTGGAGGTCGTAGTCGACCAGCTCGCCGATGCGCTGCAGCGTCACGTCGGGAATCGCGCACCTGGCGAAGGCGTCGGGATCGAGCGCGTAGTGCCCCTGGCGCGGGAAGACGGTGGTGACGCGTTCGCCCCAGCTCCGCTTCACCGCGTCGAGCAGGCGCGGCTTGTCGTCGACCATGATGTAGTGCTTCGCCGGATAGCGGCGGGCCACGTCGGCGAGCTCCTGCTCCTTGTGGATGTACACCAGGATGTTGCCGTCCACCGCCTCGAAGATCCCGGCGCGGTGGATCTTGCGCGGCTGGAAGACGACGTCGCCGTCCGAGAGCACCACCGCCGGTCCCCAGCGCTTGACGTGCGCGATGACGTCGAGCGAGCCGGGGTAGAGGCGGTTGGCAAACGGATAGTCGATGAGAAACATCGACAGCGCCAGCAGGTGCGAGTCCTGCGGTTGCTCCAGGCGATAGCGCTGCAGCGCGCCCAGGTAGTCGGCGTAGCCGAGCTCCCCCCGCAGCTCCTCGAAGATCTGCCAGTAGCGCGCCTGGCGCTGGCGGCCGACCTCGGCCGTCAGGTGGGCGCGCAGATCGGCGGTGACGGCGTCGTTGTCGAGCAGCGTGTTGTCGATGTCGAGGAGGGTGACGACGGAGGCGCGCGGCATGGCGCCGTTCTACACGCCGCGCCCACGGGCGCAAGGCGGTTCGGTGGACCGCGCCGCCCGCGCCCGCTAGAAAGCCCAGCCCATGACGATGCGAGCGACGATCCTGACCGCGGCGGTGATGGCCATGGCGGCGGGCTGCGCGGCGAGCGGCCCGATCGCGGCGCGCCTGGTGCGGCCCGACAGCGGCGCGCCCGTGGCGATGGCGTACCGCTCCCAGCGCTTCACCAACAACGGCACCCTGACCGCGACCCTGCCCGACGGCGAGCGCTTCAGCGGGCCGTACCTGCAGGTGACCTCGGACGTCAGCGGCGAGGCGCTCGATCCGTACTGGGGCGGCTGGGGCGTCGGCTGGGACGGCTGGACGCCATGGTCCGACGACTACGGGCCCTGGATCGCCGGCGCCGACATGCCGACCTTCATCCGCAACTACAGCGGCAAGGTGATCGCCAGCCTGCAGGGCGACCGCGGCGGGCGCATGCGCTGCCGCTTCCGCCTCGCCGAGCCGGACCAGGGCATGAGCGGCGGCGGCCTCGGCGAGTGCGAGACCGGCAGCGGCGAGCGCATCAGCGCGACGTTCTGACCCACCCACGGCGCGCGGCCACGCCGGCGTCATGCGGGGTGGGATTCGCGCTACCGGCAGGTGCCCTCGAGGCCGGAGATCCAGTCGCGGATCACGCTCACCGCCTCGCCGTGCACGGTCTGGCGGCCGAGCTCGGGCATGGCGATGCCGGGGGCGATCGATTCCATCCGGTAGACGAGGATCGAGCCGTCGGGATCGCCGGGCAGGATGTCGACCCTGCGCCCACCCGAGCCCTGCCCGGCGGCGACCGGGCCCTTGCAGACGCCGAGGCGGGCCGGGGTGTCCTCGTGGATGTCGAGGTAGAGACCGGAGGTGCGCGCCAGGCCGCTCGGGTTGTGGCAGTGGCCGCAGTTCACGTCCAGATAAGCGCGGGCCCGCTGCTCGAGCGTGCCGGCCCCGGGGTCGTCGAACGACGGTGACTTCGGCGCCTCTTCCGGGCTTGGGGCGCCGGTGAGATAGCCGACCTCGGTCCACCGCCGCAGCTCGTTCTCGACCGCATCCCCGTAGTCGTAGTCCTTGTTGAGATTGCGCGCCTTCGGGCCCAGCGGTCCGAGCACGTCGTTGTGCTCGGCATGGCACTCCTTGCACTGGTTGGTGTTCGGCACCTGGAAGGTGATCTGGAAGCGCGATCCGTCCGCCTGCGGGTAGTCGATCGGCACGCGGGCGCCGATCACCCGGCGCCGCGCCTCGCTCCGCTGGTCGTTCCACACGTAGGTGATCGCTTCCCAGCCGGTGCTGCGGCGCAGCAGCAGCCGGGTCTCGATCAGTCGCTCGCCGAGCGCCGGATCGCGCTCGTCGACCGGGAAGGCGAAGGTCTTCACCAGCAGCGCGCCGACCGGGAAGGTGAAGCTCTCGCGCGCGCTGTAGGTCGCGCTGGTGCCGGGCGGCAGGTACACGAAGCGGTGCTTGCGGGCGTAGTCGGAGAACAGCGGCGTATTGAGGTCGAACGGCAGCAGCCCGGCGTTGGGCTCCTGCGTCGCCGGATCCCGGAACAGCCGGTAGCTCGAGAGCAGCTCGCAGAACGGCTGCGTCGGATCGACGTTCACCCCCTCTCCCGGCGGCACGGCGCAGCGCGTCTCCGCGACGGCGACGGGCGTGGCGGTGGCGGTCGGCGTCGGGCTGGCATCGGGCAGGCAGATGCCAACGGCGCTGTTGACGCCTGCCAGCAGCTCGTCGATCGACACCAGGCCATCGCCGTTGCGATCGAAGGCGCGACAGGCGTCGACCGGCGCGGCGCCGAGGGCGACGTTGACGCCCATGATCAGCTCGTTGATCGGCACGCTGCCGTCGCCGTTGCAGTCGCCGACGCACGCCAGCGCCGGCGCCGCCGCCGTCAGCAGCGCGGCGGCGCAGAGGGAGACGAGACGCCGCATCGCCCTACTTCACCCCCGGAATGCTGACCGGCGCCAGGCGCGGCAGGCCACAATTGAACGGGGTCGGGTCCTTGCTCACCATCGGCGCGCCGCCGACCAGTCCGGGGATGTCGAGGTTGACGAAGGTGCCAGCGGGATCCTGAACGCAGAAGCGCAGGGCGTCGGGCAGCGCGCCGCCGACCAGCTTCGCCGGGTCGACGTCGCCGTCGTAGGCGATCTGCGGCACCGGCAGGCCGCCGACGAGTTGCACGAACACCGCCGTCAGGTCGCCGAGATCCGGGTCGGTGCCGCCGCCCTGGTAGCTGTTGTCGAGGATGTAGATCGATTCCGAGAAGGGATCGAACCGGGGATCGGTCGGCGCCGGCAGGCCGAAGAACTGCGCCGTATTGAAGCTGATGACGCTGATGGCGTTGGTGTCGTTCTCGCGGATGATGTTGTTGAAGATCTCCACCTGGTCGTTGGCGAGCACGAAGATGCCGGTGCCCGTCGGCACCGCCGCCACCGTGTTCCCCGCCGGGGCGAAGTTGGGGGTGTTGTTGCGGTACACCTGGTTGTCGTGGACGCGCGTGCGCGCCCCGTACACCGCCAGGCCCGGCAGGTTGAAGACCAGGATGCCGCCGGTGTTCGCGGTCGCGACGTTGCCGTGTACGTCGGCGCCGGTGGAGTTCTCGATCTCGATGCCGGCGACGTTGAGCTCGACGACGTTGTTGCGAACGATGATGTTGCGCGACTGGCCGACGTAGATGCCGGCGTCGGAGGCGCCGCGCACGATCGAGTCCTCGATCAGGACGTCCTTGCACTGCACCGGGTACAGACCGTACGCGCCGTTGTCGGTGTCGGCGCCGTTGGTCCACTCGGCGCGCACGCGGCGGAAGGTGACCCCGTCGGCGCCGATCACCTTGACGATGTCGTTCTTCGGCGTGTCCTCGAGACCGATGTCCTGCAGGGTGAAGTCGTCCCCCTGCACCAGCAGGCCCTCGCCGCCGCCCTGCAGGCCGGTGAAGCTGAGGACGGTGGCGTCCATGCCCTCGCCGCGGATGGTGACGTGGTCGACGGTGAGCGACAGCGGCATGGTGATCGGATAGGTGCCCGCGGTGAGCAGGATGTCGTCGCCCGGCTCCGCCTCGAGGAGCGCGGTGAGGACCGCCTCCTCGCCGTCGCCGGGATGGAGGACGATGTGCCGGCCCGTGCCGATCACCACCCCGGACAGCGCGTCGTGCGTGCAGTCCACCGTCGCCAGGTCGGTGGTGATGTTGGCGAAGTTGTTCGGCACGTCGAGGTTGACGAAGGTGGCGCCCGGCTGCTGAACGCACAGGCGCAGACGGTCGGGCAGGACGCCGTCGACCAGGTGGGCGCGGTTGATGTCGCCGTCGGTCAAAATGTTGGGCAGCGGGGTGCCGATCAGGTCCACCAGCGCCGCGAGAATGGCCGACGGCGCGGTGCCACCACCGATGAAGGTGTTGTCGTGGATGAAGGTCCCTTCCGAATAGGGATCGAAGTCCGGATTGTGGGCCGGCGTCTGCCCGAAGAAGGCGGCGGTGTTGTAGCTGATCACGACGATGTGGGTGGAATTGTTGTCGCGGAAGGTGTTGCCGAAGAATTCCACCTGGTCGTTGGCGAGCACCATCGATCCCGTGCCGCTCGGCACGCCGGACACCGACGAGCCCGGGATGGCGAAATTCTCGATGTTGTTCTCGACGATCTGGTTGTTGAAGACGCGGGTGCGTCGGCCGTCCTGCACCGGCGGGCCGGGCAGGTTGAAGACCAGGATGCCGCCGGCGTTGTTGGTGGCGACGTTCTCGTACACGTCGGCATCGGTCGAGTTCTCGATCTCGATGCCGGCGACGTTCTCGTGCACGTTGTTGCGGCGGACGATGATGTTGCGCGACTGGCCGACGTAGATACCGGCATCGCGGGCGCCGCGCACGATCGAGTCCTCGATCAGCACGTCGCGACACTGCACCGGGTAGAGGCCGTAGGCGCCGTTCTCGACCGACGGCCCGCGCGTCCACTCGGCGCGCACCCGGCGCATTGTGACGCCGGTGGCGCCCTCGATCTTCAGCAGGTCGCCGGGGCTGTCCTCGAAGCCGATGTCCTCGGCGACGAAGCCGTCCGACTGGACCAGCAGGCCCTCGCCGCCGCTGGTCTGGCCGCTGAACGAGAGGATGGTCTTGTCCTGGCCCTCGCCCTTCAGCGTCACGTCGTCGACGTCGAGCGAGAGCTGCTGGTCAAGGGTGTAGGTTCCGGCGCGCAGATAGATGGTGTCGTTCGGTTGCGCCTCGATGAGCGCCGCCAGCAGGTCGTCCTGGGCGTCGGGGCCGGGCGCGATCTCGACGCACCGTCCGCCCGGCCGCGGCACGCAGGCGGCGGCCGGACAGCCGTTCAGCGCCGCGTTGACGGCGGCGATGAGCTCGTTGATCGTCACGTCGCCGCTGCCGTCGGCGTCGAACGCGGCGCAGGTCCCGGCCTCGGCGGTGCCGAGCGCGATGTTGACGCCGATGATCAGCTCGTTGATCGCCACCGTGCCGTCGCCGTTGCAGTCGCCGGCGCACTGCGCCGCCGCCGGTCGTGCGGCGAGCGCCAGCAGCGCCGCGCACAGCATGCCCACCCGGGTTCCCCTAGCCCACATGCTCGAATGTCCCATATCGGAATTGTGTACTTGATGGTTCGCCTCAGTGGCAAGGTGGATCGGCGCGAGAGGCGTTGCTCGAGCATGCGCTGCGAACGGCCGGGCAAGGCCCGCGCGGGGGGCATCGCGGCACCCCCTCGCCGGATGTGGACCGCGCCGTCGGGTGGCCGGTGACCGCGGGTCAGCCGTCGACGCGCGAGGCGCCGGTGGTGGCCACCGCCGGCTCGTCGTCGATCAGGGCGCGCAGCAGGCGGACATCGCCCGCCGCGTTCTCGTCGGCGGCGATGTCGAGCACGAGGATCGCCGCCGATTGCAGCGGCTGGCCGCTGGCGAACGCGATGCGGGCGCGCCGCGGGTCGGTCAGGTTGCTGACCATCAGTGCGCCGGCGGCCGCCCGCAGGGGGCGGACGGCGACGGCGCGCAGGCCGGGACCGAGGTCGATGGTGAGATCGACGGCGTAGAAGTCGGCGGGCGCGTCGACGGCGATCGGCACCCGAATCATTCCGTCGGCGGTGCGCCGCGAGACGCGCAGGCGCACCTCGGGCCGACGCCCCGGCGCCACCGCCTGCAGCGCCGCGCCGCCGGCCGGCTGCCAGTTGCCGGTGCAGTCGCCGAACAGGATGCCGAGAAAGTCCTGCTGCGTCTGGTCGGTGGCGAGCGGCTCGTAGGCGATGCCGCCGCGTTGACAGCTCGCCGCGGTGATCGCCGGCTGAATGAGGCGCCGCCCGGCGGCGGCGCTGGCCACCGGCTCGAAGAGCCAGTCCGAGTCGCACTTGGTGGCGACGGCGAAGCGCGACAGGATGCCCACCTGGCGCTGCAGGATGTTGGCGGCGTCGAGCGCGCTCAGCGTGCCGTTGCCGCTCACGTCGCAGGCCAGGCGCTGGCGGGCGTCGAAGGTGCGGATGCCCGCGACCGCCTGCAGCACCCACGCGGCGTCGAGGGCCGAGATCGCGGTCGGCGACCCGAAGTCGCCGACCTTGCGCGGCTCGATGGTGACCGTGCCGGCCGGCATGTCGGTGAAGGCGTAGCCGCCGCTGCTCGACGTGGTGACGCTGCGCGCCGCGCTGCCGGTCGAGCGCACGGTGGCGGCGGGAACCGGGCGCGTGCTGGCATAGAAGCGCACGGCGCCGGCGAGACTCGCCGGCCGCGGGGTCGCCGTCGGCGTGCGCGTCGGCGTCGTCGTCGGCCCCGCGTTGGGATCGACGACGACGACGAACTCGTAGCGCGGCCCCAGGTTGCCGCTGGTGTCGCGCAACTGCACCGCGACCGTGGTGCGGCCGGTCGGGAAGGCGGCGGCGTTGCCGATCTGGGCGCAGAACTGGCGCGCCGTCGACGAGCTCAGGAAGGCGAAGTCGCCGTAGCGGTTGCGCGTGCAGGCGAACTGCGACGACTGCGCGAATTCGAAGCGACACGCCATGTCGGCGAGGGCGGTGGTGACGGCGCTCCCGGCATTGAAGTCGAGCGCCGAGAAGCCGGGGACGCCGCCGAGCGGCAGCGTGCGACAGTCGATCTGCGGGCTGCCGTTCCCCAACTTGCGCTCCGACAGCATCATCATCGACGGCTTGCTGGACGGGTCCGAGATCGCGACGAGGGTGTTGCCCGAGAACACCCCTTCGCTGCCGACCTGGCGGTTCGAGGTCCCGAGGCCGGCCTCGACCACCATCAGGAACTGGCCGGTGGAACGGCGGAACACCCGCCGTCCCTGGGCGTCGATCTCGGGCGTCGGGGTCGGCGTCCGCTGGCAGGAGAACTCGCAGCAGAAGGGGCAGCCGTCCTGGTTCACCGGTCCGGCAAAGCGGACGACCGGTCCGGACTGGGCCGCCGCCATGGTCGCCAGGAAGGAAGCGATGACGATCGACAGGTGGCGAATCGCGCGCACGGGTCGGTGAGTCCTCCGCCGAGGCGCCGCTGCGGCAGATCCGCTGGCCCCTCAGCTACGTGAGACGCTGGGCTCGCTCTCTTTGCTGCAGGGCGTCCGCCCTGACGAGACCCACCCTGACGCCCGTCCGCGTCTCTGGCAATAGCCGAACCCGCCGATCCGGCGTCGGCGCGGGGCGCGCTCGGTCGTCGCGGCGGCCCGGTGATCGGAGGGGGCGCGACCCGCTCGCCCCCTCCGATCGGGCGCCACGCCGGCTCAGGAGCCCGAATCCGTCTCCTCGAGGATGCCGATGCCGTCGGGGAAGTTCAGGCCCTCGTTCATGATCTCCGGCGGCTGCGGCTGGCCGTCGACGAAGCGGATGCGGCGCACCTTGCCGAGATTGCGGCCCGGGCCGATGCCGCGCGACGAGACCTGCAGGCCGATGTCGGCGAAGTAGATCGTGCCGTCCGAGGCGAGGCCGATGCCCAGCGGGTTGCCGGTCTCCGCCGGAATGCCGGGGCGAGGCGGCGACAGGACGCGGCGGACGAACTGGCCGTCGCGGTCGTACTCGGCGATCACCCCGTTCACCACGCTGGCGACGTAGAAGCCGCCGCCGGGGATCAGCACCACGCCGGCGGGCGTCTGGATGTGGCCGTCGCTGGGAATGAAGCGCTCCTTGGTGATGCGCCCCTCGCTGACCAGCGGCGCGCCGGTGCCGTCGACCCGGCCGCAGCCGCCTTCGGCGGTGTCCGACGTCGGGAACTCGCCGCTGTAGCGCCAGACCCCGGCCGGGCTCTCACCGGTGGTGCGGGAGGAGGAGACGTAGACGCGGTCCTGGTCGTCGATCGCGATCTGCTGCGCGGTGGCGATGCCGACGTCCAGCTTGCAGTAGCGGGTGTTCGCCCCGTCCAGCGGCGGGAACCAGATCACCAACTGCCCGGTACCGGGGCCGGCGGCCTGGCTGCCGACATCGGTCAGGAGCAGGCGGCCATCGCTGAGGAAGCCGCAGCCGTAGTTCTCCGCCTCGTCGCCACCCTGCGGCACGGGTTGATAGGTGGGTTGGATGTGGGTGAGCTGTCGCCAGGTGAAGTTCGGAAAGCTGCCGCCGAGCTCGAACAGGCCCCAGCCGGCCGTCGTGTGCTGCTGGCCCTGGTCGGTGTCCTCGCCGGCGATGAAACGCAGCTCGCCCTGCGGGCCGCGCGTGAAGCAGATCTGGCCGTTGATGTCGCGGCCCACCCCCGGCGCGTCGTTGTCGCTGGGGATCACCACCTGGCGCGGAAACCCCGGGGCGCCCTGGTAGGCGAAGAGGCGGTTGTTCTCGGCGCCGAAGACGATGCCCGCGGTGGTGGCGGTCACTGGACAGCCGTCGAGCAGGTAGCTCACCGCCCGGATCAGCTCGTCGATGGAGATCTCTCCGTCGCCGTTGTCGTCGAGCGCGGTGCAACTGCTCACCGGCGCCGCGCCGAGGGCGATGTTGACGCCGGTCACGAGCTCGCCCACCGTCACCGCGCCGCTGCCGTCACAGTCGCCGAGGCATTGCGCCGCGACGCCGCTCGCTCCCCCGAAGCACAGCACGCATGCCATGCCGATGCCCGCCGCCCACAGCTTCAGCATCGATCCCTCCTCGCTGGTCCGTTCCTCCGACAGAAGCACGGCGCCGCGCCGAGAGGCAAACCGCCGGCCGCCCCGCATTGCCAATGCGGCGGCGGCCGGCTAGCCCGGACCCTTCATGAGCTCGCTCCTGCCATGAGCTCGCTGCCGCGAGCGCCGATCGCACGCCATCTCCGGCCGTGCCCGCCCCTCTCTCCTCGCCGGACGGGCGAGTCCGCCCGCGTCGATCGTCGCGGCGCCGGAGCGGATCCGGCGCACGAGCGCCGCTGTCGCGACGCGAACCCATGAATGATCCGGGCCGGGACTCGCGCCTTTCCGCCATGCGCCTCGCCCCGATCGTCGTCGGTGATCGTCTCACGGTGACGCACGTCGACGCCGTCGCGCGCCGCCGCGCGCCCGCCATCGTGGCGCCGGGCGCCGGCGAGCGCCTGGCGCGCAGCCACGCGTTCCTGCAGGAGCTGGCGGCGGGCGACGCTCCCGTGTACGGCCTCACCACCGGCTGCGGGCCGCTCGCCGGCCAGCGCATCGACGCCGCGGCGCGCGCCGCCTTCCAACGCAACCTCGTGCGCAGCCATGCCGTCGCCCTCGGCCCGCCGCACGGCGAGGCCGCCGTCCGCGCCGCGATGCTGGTGCGCGCCCAGGTCTTCGCCCAGGGCTGCTCCGGCGTCGCCCCGGCCACCGTCGACCTGCTGCTCGGCATGCTGAACGCCGGCGTGCACCCGCTGGTGCGCGAGGTCGGCGGCGTCGGCGCCAGCGGCGACCTGGTCGAGCTGGCGGAGATCGCGCTGGTGGCGATCGGCGAAGGCGAGGCCGCGTTCGACGGCCGCATCCGACCCGCTGGCGAGGCGCTGCGCGCCGCCGGCCTGGCCCCGCTGACGCCCAGCCTGCGCGAGGGCCTGGCGCTGATCAACGGCACGTCCTTCCACGCCGGCGCCGCGGCGCTCGTCGTGGCGGGCGCGCGGCGCCTGGTCGCCGCGGCGCAGGTCGCCGCCGCCCTGTCGTTCGAGGCCCTCGGCGGGCATCCCGAGGCCCTCGACCCTGCCCTGCACGCGGCCCGACCGCACCCCGGCCAGGCGGCGGTGGCCGCCCGCCTGCGCGAGCTGACGCGCGGCAGCGCCCTGCTGCGCCGCGACGCCGTCGCCGGCAGCCAGGATGCCTATACCGTCCGCTGCATCCCGCAGATCGTCGGGCCGGTGCTCGAGGCGCTCGACGGCGCCGCGGCGGTGGTCGAGGTCGAGCTGAACGCGGTCAGCGACAACCCGCTGTTCCTCGCCGCCGAGCGACGCGTCGTGCACGGCGGCAACTTCCACGGCCAGCCGGTGGCGATGGCGCTCGATCGCCTGAAGGCGGCGCTGATCGCCCTCGGCGTCGCCGGCGAGCGGCGCATCGCGCGGGTCCTCGACGCCCGCCTCAGCAACGGTCTTCCTCCCTTCCTGATTCGCGGCGACGCGGGCCTGCAGAGCGGCTTCATGGGCCTGCAGTACGCCGCCACCACCATCGCCGCCGAGCAGGCGCTGCTGGCCGCGCCGGCCAGCGTTCGCTCGCTGCCGACCAACGCCAACAACCAGGACATGGTGCCGATGGGCATGCTGGCGGCGCGACACGCGCTGCGGGTGCTCGACGGCGCCCGGCAACTGGTCGCGATCGAGATGCTGTGCGCCGCCCAGGCGCTCGACCTGCGCGGCGCCGAGCGCGCCGGCGCCGGCACGCGCGCCGCGCACGCCGCCATCCGCGCCGTCGCCGCGCCGCTGCTCGAGGATCGCGGCCTGCGCCCCGACGTGGAAGCGCTGGTGGCGTTGATCGAGGACGACGGTGTCGCGCCCTGAGTGTCGTCGCGCAGGGCGCGAGGCGGACCGACGAGCCGGCGACCACCGCGGGGCGGTGGACACGGCGAGCGGCCGACGGCGCGCGCGGCGGGGCCGCGCCGGCTGAGCGCGAGGCGCCCCGCTACTGCGTCGCGATGGCGCGGATGACGGTCTGCAGGATGCCGCCGTTGCGGTAGTACTCGACCTCCACGTGCGAATCGATGCGCGCCACGACGGTGAAGCGCCGCACGCCGCCGTCCGCCGCCGTCGCCTCCACCTCCAGCCTGGCCTGCGGCGCCAGCGCCGTGATGCCGCGCACGGCGTAGACCTCGTCGCCGCGCAGGCCGAGCGACTCGCGCGACTCGCCGGGCAGAAACTGCAGCGGCAGCACGCCCATGCCGACCAGGTTGCTGCGGTGGATGCGCTCGTAGCTCTCGGCGATCACCGCCCGCACCCCGAGCAGCGTCGTGCCCTTCGCCGCCCAGTCGCGCGAGCTGCCGGTGCCGTACTCCTTGCCGGCGATGACGAGCAGCGGCACGCCCTCGCTCCGGTACTGCATCGCCGCCTCGTAGATCGAGGTCTGCGCCCCGTCCGGGAAGTGGCGGGTGACGCCGCCCTCGACGCCCGGCACCAACTGGTTCCTGAGGCGGATGTTGGCGAAGGTGCCGCGCATCATCACCTCGTGATTGCCGCGCCGGGCGCCGTAGGAGTTGAAGTCGCGCGGGGGCACGCCGAGGCCGATCAGGTACTTCCCGGCCGGGCTGTCGGCGGGGATCGAACCGGCGGGCGAGATGTGGTCGGTGGTCACCGAATCCCCGAGCACCGCCAGCACGCGCGCGCCCGCGATGTCGGCGAGGGGTTCCACGGTCGCCGTCATGGTGGCGAAGAACGGCGGCGACTTGATGTACGTCGAATCGTCCCGCCACTGGTACAGCTCGCCGCTCGGCGCCGGCAGGGCGCGCCAGCGCTCGTCGCCGCTGAAAACGTCGGCGTACTGGGCGCGGAACTGCTCCGGCGTCACGTTGTCGCGGACCACCGCCGCGACCTCCTCGGGGCTCGGCCAGATGTCGCGCAGGTAGACCGGCGTCCCGTCGCGGCCGGTGCCGAGGGGATCGCGGGTGAGGTCGATGTCGACCGTGCCGGCCAGCGCGTAGGCGACGACCAGCGGCGGCGACGCGAGGTAGTTGGCCAGCGTCAGCGGGTTGATGCGGCCTTCGAAATTGCGATTCCCGCTCAGCACCGCCGCCGCCACCAGGTTGCCCTGCTTGATCGCCGCCGCCACCGCGTCGGGCAGCGGGCCGGAGTTGCCGATGCAGGTGGTGCAGCCGTAGCCGACGACGTGGAAGCGCAGCGCCTCCAGGGCGGGCATCAGGCCGGCCCGTCGCAGGTAGTCCGTCACCACTTTCGAGCCCGGCGCCAGGCTCGTCTTCACCCACGGCTTCACCGTCAGCCCGCGCTCCACCGCCTTCCTGGCCAGCAGGCCGGCGCCCAGCATCACCGAGGGATTGGAGGTGTTGGTGCAACTGGTGATGGCGGCGATCACCACCGCGCCCTGGCGCAGCTCGTATCGCTCCTCGCCCTCGGTCACCGCGACGCTGGCCGCGGCGTCGCGCTTGTAGGCGCTGCGCAGGGCCTCGTGGAAACCGGCCTGCATGCGCGCCAGCGGCACCCGATCCTGCGGCCGCTTCGGACCGGCCAGGCTCGCCTCCACGGTCGAGAGGTCGAGGGCGAGCTGCTCGCTGAACGTCGGTTCCGGCGACGTGGCGGTGTGGAAGAGTCCCTGCGCCTTGCAGTACGCCTCGACCAGCGCCACCTGCTCCGGCGCGCGGCCGCTCAGGCGCAGATAGGCCAGCGTCTGCTCGTCCACCGGGAAGAAGCCCATGGTGGCGCCGTACTCGGGCGCCATGTTGGCGATGGTCGCCCGGTCGGCGAGCGACAGGTCGGCCAGCGCCGGGCCGTGGAACTCGACGAACTTGTCGACCACGCCGTGCGCCCGCAGCATCTCGGTGACCGTGAGCACCAGGTCGGTGGCGGTGACTCCGGGAGCGAGCGCGCCGGTGAGCTTCACGCCCACCACCTTCGGCATCAGCATGTAGTACGGCTGGCCGAGCATCACCGCCTCGGCCTCGATGCCGCCGACGCCCCACCCCATGACGCCGAGGCCGTTGATCATGGTGGTGTGCGAATCGGTGCCGACGCAGGTGTCGGGGAAGACCAGGCGGGCGCCGTCCTCGTCGCGACCGAACACCACCTGCGCCAGGTACTCGAGGTTCACCTGGTGACAGATGCCGGTCTCCGGCGGCACGACGCGGAAATTGCGCAGGCTCCCCTGCCCCCAGCGCAGGAACTCGTAGCGCTCGCGGTTGCGCTCGTACTCGAGCGCGCCATTGGCGGCGAAGGCGCCGGCGGCGCCGAAGCGGTCCACCTGCACCGAGTGGTCGATGACCAGATCCACCGCCACCTGCGGGTTGATGCGGCGCGGATCGCCGCCGAGCCGGCGCATCGCCTCGCGCATCGCCGCCAGGTCGACGACCGCCGGCACGCCGGTGAAGTCCTGCAGCAGCACGCGCGCCGGCATGTACGGCACCTCGCGCGCCGCCGGCGCCGCCGCCGTCCATGCCGCGAGCTGGCGCACGTCGTCGCCGCGCACCAGCCGCCCGTCCTCGTTGCGCAACAGGTTCTCGAGCAGGATGCGGATGCTGAACGGCAGGCGGTCGACGGCTCCCAGGTTCGCCTCGGCCAGCGCGGCGAGGGCGAAATACTCGACGCGCGTCCCGCCCACCGTGAGCGACCGGCGGGCCCCGAAGCTGTTCAGGCGTGGCGTGCTCATCTCGTCTCCAACCTTTCCGATCCTCTGCGCACCGCTCAGAGCCCCTTCTCCAAACGGCGTTGGGTGAATTCCTCGTCGGCGATGCCGGTATCGTACTCCAGCGCCGTCACCGTCACCGTGGTGTGGCTGCCGGTCTTCACGTTCTGCATCTCGAGCCGGTGCGCGGTGGGGATGTTCTTCTGCGGCCGGATGTCGCCGAGGAACAGGGTCTTGGCCAGCGTGCCGTCGGCGTCGCGCAGCTCCATCTTGCGCACCACCTGGTCGTCGCTGCCGAGCCACACCCGCACCGTCCCGTACGACACATCGGCGCCGGCGGTCGGCCGCAGGTCGATGACGGCGCAGCGGACGCCATCGAGCGTCTCCTCGCCGACCATGCCGGCGCTCGCTCGGTCCTCCTGCCACTCGACCGCCTCGGCCATGATCGCCAGATCCTCGTAGCTGAAGTCGGTGCCGACGAAGCTCTCGGTGCGGGCGCCGCCGCTGATCTGCCGCACCCGCTTGAGCGCCGGCAACCACAGCCACTGGTGGTCCTCGCTCGTCGGGTCGGTCCACTGCAGGAAGCCGATCCCCGCCACCTGCGCCGGGGCGCGGAAGAACATCAGCGAGCGGACGAGGTCGCCGTCGCCGCGCTTGCTCAGCACCTCGAGCTCGCGCTGGAACTCGCCGCCGCGCCGATCGACGACCGTCAGCGTCATGCGCTGCCGGCGATCGCTCCAGTGCCGCTCGCCGCGGTTGAGGGCCCTGGCCTTGTCGAGCGCGGCGCGCGCCGCGTCGTCGCCGCGGGCGCCGCCCGCCAGCAGCACGAGCGCCGCCAGGGCCAGCCCGATGCGGCCGACGGCGCTCATGCCGGGCTGCTCCCGCGGCGCTGGTGCCAGAGCAGGCCGCGATAGACGTACTGGATGCCGGAGACGGCGGTGACGGCGCCGGTGACCGTCTGCAGCATCTCCGACACCGTCGCCAGCGGCAGCGCCGGCCGCGCGACGCTCATCAGCGCGAAGCCGACGGTGAAGAGCTGGAAGAAGGTGGTGAGCTTGCCGAGCCGGCTGGGAGCCACCTCCATCCACTCGTGGTCGACGACGAAGACGGCGCCGTAGCCGAGGACGACGATGACGTCGCGCAGGATGACCAGGACCGCCAGCCAGACCGGGATGACGCCGTCATAGCCGAGCACCACGAACGAGCTCAGCAGCAGCAGCTTGTCGGCCATCGGATCGAGCACCGCCCCGAGATCGGAGCGGCTGTCGGTGAGGCGGGCGAGCGCGCCGTCCACCGTGTCGGTGACGCCCGCCGCGAGAAAGAGCATGAACGCCGCCGGGTGATTGCCGTTGGCGAGCAGGATCAGAAACACCGGGATGGCGATGATCCGCAGCAGGGTCAGGAAGTTCGGCAGGGTCAGCATCCGCGCCGCCAGTCATAGCAAGTCGCGCCGCCGATGGCAGGCCCGGCGCGGCGCCTCACGCGCCGGCGGCGCCCTGCGCCAGCGCCTTGCGGATCCGCCCCGCCACCTTCGGCGGCACGTAGGCGGTGATCTGGAAGGCGCCATCGAGCAGGCTCTGCTCGGCGACCCGGCCCGCCTGATGAATCTGCGCCAGCAGATCGCCGCGATCGACCGGGATCCGCACCTGCAGCCGCTCCTGCTGCGCCGCCAGCAGGATGCCGATCTGGCGCAGAAGCTGCGGCAGGCCGGCGCCGCTCCGCGCCGAGACGCTGCAGCTCGGGCCGCGCACCGCCGGCCGCGCGGCGGGCGTCAGGTCGGCCTTGTTGAACACCGTCAGGCGCGGCAGCTCGCCGGCGTGCAACTCGCCGAGCACCTCCTCGACCACCGCCACCTGCTCGCCGGCGTTCGCATCGCTGCCATCGATGACGTGCAGCAGCAGGTTGGCGCTCCGCACCTCCTCGAGGGTGCTCTTGAAGGCGTCGACGAAGCCGTGCGGCAGCTTGTGGATGAAGCCCACGGTGTCGACCAGCAGCGCCTCGCCGCCCTCCGGCAGGCGCAGCACGCGCACCGTCGGGTCGAGGGTGGCGAAGAGCTGGTTCGCCACCAATACCCCGGCGTCGGTCAGCGCGTTCATCAGCGTCGATTTGCCGGAGTTGGTGTAGCCGACCAGGGCGACGATCGGGTACGGCACGGCGTGGCGGCCGGCGCGGTGCAGGCCGCGGGTGCGCGACACCTCGCCCAGTCGCTGCTTCAGCTTGGCGATGCGCTCGCGGACGCGCCGGCGGTCGACCTCGAGCTGTGTCTCGCCCGGCCCGCGGGTGCCGACCATGCCGCCCGCCTGGCGCGAGAGGTGCGACCACTGCCGGGTGAGCCGCGGCAGGAGGTACTCGAGCTGCGCCAGCTCGACCTGCAGCTTGCCCGCCTGCGAGGTCGCCCGCTGCGCGAAGATGTCGAGAATCAACTGCGTGCGGTCGATCACCCGCACGCCGATCGCCTTCTCCAGGTTGCGCTGCTGCGCCGGCGTCAGCTCGTCGTCGAAGATGACGACGCTCGCCACCCCGCCCTGCACCTGCTGCCGCACCTCCTCGATCTTCCCCGAGCCGATCAACGTGCCCGGACTCAACCTGCGCGCCGCCTGCACGGCGCGACCGACCACGGTGGCACCCGCCGTCTCGCTCAGTCGCTCGAGCTCGTCGAGCGACTCCTCCGCCGTGAGCAGGGCGCCGCGACCATGGTCCACCGCGACGAGAAAGGCCCGGTCACTGCGCTGCGCGACATCGATCACGACCCCGCGGACCATCGCGGAGCGCGCCGCCCCCGTCAAGGCGGGGCGTTCCCACGGTGGTGCGAAGCCAGCGCCCAGCGCGGCCGCGCCGCGCGGTGGCCCGGACCTTGTCAAAGCGCGGCGCCTGGCAATACTGGGCGAATGCCGCTCTTCGCGGCGGACGCCACCAGGGGGGGACACGAAATGCGATCGAGACTGTCGTGGAGCATCGCCGCGCTCCTGCTGCTCACCGGACACGCCGGCGCGCAGCTCACCGCCGGGCAACAGAAGTGCCTGAACACGCTCAACGCCGACGCGGCGAAGCTGGCGCAGACGCAGGGCAAGGAGAACGTCGCCTGCCTGAAGCGGGCCACCGCCGGCGCGCTGCCCGCCGGCCAGAATGCCGACGCCTGCCTGCTGGCCGACGGCAAGGGAAAGGTCACCGATCTGCAGGATCGCATCGCCAGCGACTACGCCGCGCGCTGCGCCGCCACGCCACCGCCCTTCGGCCTGCCGAGCGGTACCGCCGCCGCCGTCGTCGCGGCCGTGCCGCGCGACCAGTCGCTGGCCCTCGCCGCCGACATCTTCGGCGCCTCGCTGCGCACGGCGGCGATCGACTGCGCCAGCGACAAGGCGGCGTGCGGCTGCCAGAACGCGGTCGCCAAGGCCTACGAGAAACTCGTGGCGACGACGTTCAAGACCTTCGTCCAGTGCAAGAAGGCGGCGCTCAAGGCCGGCGCCAACTCGGGCGCGGCGCTCGCCGCCTGTGTCGACGACGCCGGCACCCCCGGCTCGATCGCCGCCGACAGCAAGCAGCAGATCGCCAAGCGGGTCAGCCAGCTCGCCGGCATCGCCGGCAAGAAGTGCGCCGCGGTCAGCACGGCGCGCGCCCTGCCCGGCGCCTGCGCCGGCCGCGCCGGCAACGCCCTGGCGGCCTGCCTCAATGAGCGCGTGCAATGCCGGGTCTGCCTCGCCCTCAACCTGATCGACGGTCTCGCCCTCGACTGCGACCAGCTCGACGACGGCCAGCGCAACGTCTCCTGCCCGCGCGAGACATTCACCCTGAAGAGCCCCGCGGAGCCCGAGGACACCCCGGGCACGGGCGGCCTGACCGCGACGGGCTATCCCAAGCTGCTCACCCAGTTCGGCGGCAGCGACGTCAACCTCAACAATGCCCGCTTCACCCGCTTCCGCCTCTCGCCCACCACCACCAACCCCGACGCGGTGTTGGTCCTCGTGCCCGGCTTCGAGGGCGGCGCCAACGATTTCAAGATCCTGGCCGAGAACCTGATCCCGCGCGTCCACGCCGAGCAGGGCCTGCGGCTCGAGATCTGGGCCTACGACCGCCGCTCCAACCAACTCGAGGACACCATCGGTCTCGACATCGCCGAGGCCACGGACGACGCGCTGCTCGGCCTCGACTGGCTCTTCGGCGGCGAGCTCGCCCTGCCGTTGTCGCCGGCGCTGGTCGCCGGACCGAACCGTCGGGCGCAGTTCCACAATCCGCAGGGCGACACCGCCTTCATCGCCAACTGGACGCCGCTGACCTTCTCGCGCGACATCGACGCCATCGTCGAGAAGGCGCGCACGGTGGCCCGGGACGGCAACGTCTTCCTCGGCGGCCACTCCGCGGGCACCGGCTTCGCCGCCCGCTACGCCGCCACCGACTTCAACCTCACCGGCAACGGCCCGGCGCAGCCCGGGTACGCCAAGCTGCGCGGCCTCGTCCTCTTCGAGGGCGGCGGCGGCTCGACCGGCGGCGCGCCGCTGACCGCCGACACGCTCGATCGCATCGAGGCGAAGTTCGACGGCGGCCTCTTCGCCGCCGTGCGCGACAACGCCGGTCGCTGCGTCGACGGCGCCACCGCCTGCACCCTGGCCAACGAAGCCACCGCCTGCAGCGGCCAGACGCCGCCCAAGTGCACCCTCGCCACCACCGCGTACTCCTCGTCCGCGCTGCTCAACGCCCGCATCCTGGCCGCCGTCGAGCCGGCCGCGATTCAGGGCCGCAGCGATCCCGACAGCGGCCAGATCATCCTCCAGGTCGACCAGGGGTCGGCCGGCAACAACGCCGTCGCCAAGGTGCCCGACCTGGCGCCGCTCGCCGTCCTGCCGCAGGCGACGGTCTACGGCGGCATCGGCTCCTTCATCGACGACGACGGCTTCATCGCCGGCCTCGCCTCGTTCGTCGCCACCTCGGTGGGCGCCGCCGGCCCGATCGTCGGCGGGCTGACCACCTGGCTCGACTTCGACGAGGGCCCCTTTCCGCCCGCCGCCGTGCCCGACAACGGCCCGCCGCCGACCACGCTGCCGGGCACCATCTGGGGCCAGGAGAAGGAGGTCACGCGCTTCGACCGCATGCTGACGACCTTCTACGAGGGCGGCACCAACTTCGTCGACTGGTACTACCCGTCGAGCGGCCTGAGCGTCACCAGCGTCGCCGGCGTCTGCACCGGCGGCGTCTGCACCGCCGGCAACGTCGGCGCCGCCTGCACCACCGGCAACGCCGCCAGCGTCTGCGGTCAGGCGATCAATCTCGACTCGACGGCGCTCTCGGTCGGCCGCGGCCGCCGCGACATCGAGAACCTGACCCAGGCGGCCAACATCGACATCCCGGTGATCGGCTTCGGCGGCAGCAACGGCCTGGCGCCGGTCCCCGGCCGCTTCACGCCGCTGGCGCAGAGCATCGGCCTCTGCGCCGCGCCGAGCTGCGACGGCACGCCGCGGGTGGTCAGCGCGAGCCTGCCCAACCCGGCCTTCCCGACCTTCGGCGACGCCGCCGGCGGCTTCGAGGTCCACATCAGCGAGGGCTTCGCCCACGTCGACGTGCTGACCGCCGAGGACGACGGCAACAACAACGTGCTGGCGCCGCTCAGCGCCTTCATCGCCCGCAACGTCCAATGACGCCGTGCCGGCGGGCGCCGCGTCCAGCGGTGCCCGCCGGCGACGGCTACTTGCGGAAGTACATGTCCAGGGCGATCAGCGCCATCACCACCGCGAACGCCTTGCGCAGCATCGGCCCGGGGATGAGCTGCGCCGTCCAACCGCCGAGGTAGCCGCCGACGACGAAGCCGATCGCCACCAGGATGGCGACCTGGACGTCGACGTGCCCGTTCTTCCAGTACTGCCAGAAGGCGAGGATGCCGAGGGGCGGCAGCAGCACGGTCAGCGAGGTCCCCTGCGCCTGATGCTGCGTCATCCCGAACAGGTAGACGAGCAGGGGCACCATGATGAAGCCGCCGCCGAGACCGGTGAGGCCGCTCAGGGTGCCACCGATCAGACCAACCAGAATTCCGAGCATCGCGGACCTCCAGCGGTGCGAGTTATCGCGCGCGCCCGCGATGTCAACGAGGCGGGCGCGCCGCGCCGCGTGGCGGAGCGAGGTACTGTCCTAATCTCGATACGACAAAAAACCCTTCAGGTAGTGTCGGCTGATTGGTGGAAAAGCGAAAAGGCGTCATCATCCGGCGAGTTGTAACCCACAGCTCGCGCCCGCTGGCCAGAGCGGGTGCCGGAGGATGACGCCATGGGAAGCGATAGCAAGGGGACGAGACCGGGAGAAGCGTTCGGCCGCGATTCGATCGAGCAGGTGATGCGGGAGCGGATTCGGGAGACGATCGAGGTGTTGGTCGAGGAGGAGCTGGAAGCGGCGCTGGGCGCGGCGAAATCGGCGCGAGTGGGCGGCGAGCGAGTGGGCTATCGCCACGGCCGGCGGCCGCGGACGTTGAGCACCAGCTTGGGACTGACGACGTTCGCGCTGCCGCGTGCCTGGCTGCACGACGCCGCCGGCGAGGAGCGCGAGTGGCGCAGCGCGCGATGTTCGAGCGCTACGCAGGCGCACGGCGGGTCGACGAGGCTGTTGGGGATCTACCTGAGCGGCACCAACACGCGGCGGCTGCGCGGGGCGCTGGCGCCGTTGCTGCGCGGCGCGCCGCTGGGCAAGGACGCGATCTCGCGCCTGGTCGGGCGGTTGCGCGAAGACTTCACCACGTGGAGCCAGCGGGACCTGGCGGCCGAGCAGATCCGCTACCTGTTTCTCGACGGCTGGTATCCGCGGGTCCGCATCGGCAAGAAGGGCACGGGTCCCGGTGCTGGTGACGCTGGGGACGCGACGGGCGGCGGGTGCTGCTCGATCTGCGCGTGGCGGGCGAGGAGAGCACGGCCGCCGGAGGTGTTGGAGGCGCTGCACAGAAGTGCCAGCTGGGACGCCCGGTGTTGGCGGTGATCGACGGCAACCCCGGCCTGAGGCACCTGCAGGCGACCTGGCCGCAGCTCGACGTGCAGCGCTGCACCAATCACAAGCTCTGGAACCTGCTCGCCAAGGCCCCGGCGCACCTGCGCGAGGGTCTTCGCGGAGGACCACCGCCGGATGATCGACGCGACGGCGGCCGACGTGGAGAAGGCGCGCGTGGCGTTCAGCCGCAAGTGGCGCCGCTGCAAGGCGGCGTGGAGCAGCTTCGAGGAGGCGGGGATCGCCTTTCACCTTCCTGCGTTATCCCGTGGCGCAGTGGAAGGCGCTGCGCACCACCAACGCGCTGGAGCGCATCAACGAGGAGTTCCGCCGCCGCACCAAGACCCAGGCGAGCCTGCCGAGCGAGGATGCCGTCCTGCTGCTGCTCTTCGGCCTGATCCGCAGCGGGCAGATCACCTTGCGGCGCATGGTCGGCTGGCAGGAGATGCCGGCGGTTACCCAACGGAGCAACGCGGCCTGACCGCATAGAGTCCATTACTGGTTACGCTGCCGGATGCGAGGCGCGACTCTTTTCCACCACTTGACCGACACCACCAACCCTTCACCACGGAGGCACGGAGACACGGAGGGCTCGGTGCCATAGCGAAGGCGCGGGGCCTCTTCTCACTCCATTTCTGATGAACTTTGGGATGAACGCTGAGCGGGCTTCGAGATCAGTACTCTCCGTGTCTCCGTGCCTCCGTGGTGAAAGTCCTTCGTCACATCAGGGCTAAGGCTCAGATTAGGACACTACCCGGAGCGAGGCGCGCCGGTCGCCGGCTCCGCGCACCCCCGGGACGCCGCCGCCGGTGTCGCGCCGGGCGCCATCGCACCGTCGCCCCGCCCCGCCCCGGGCGGAGCCGCCGCCGGCCGCACGCAACTCGTTCGGCGTGGCACCTGCCTTGCTGGATCGAGTCCCCGAAATGGGTGCTCCCGTCGCCGCCGACCTGCGCGCCGAATTCGCCGCCGAAGGCAGGGCGCTCACCGAGCGCGGCCTGCGCACCGTCGTCGGCGTCGGCGTGCCCCTGGTGCTCGGCTTCGCGCTCTTCGACTACGTCCGCCATCCCGAGGTATTCGGCGCCTCGCTGCTGATTCGGATCGCCGTCGCCGGCATCCTGCTGCTCGCCCTGCTGCTCGGTCGCACCGCCGCCGGCCGCCCCTACGTGCCCCTCCTCGCCCTCATCGGCGTCGCCTCGACCGGCGTGCTGGTGTTCGCGATGCAGGTGCTGACCAGCGCCCATCCCAGCCAGTACTCCATCGGCCTCAGTATGGTGCCGCTGGGGGCGGCGCTGCTGTTGCCGTGGCCGGCGCGCTGGACCGCGCTCCTCTGCGCCACCATCGTCGCCATCTACGCCGCCGGCACCTGGGCCCTCGGACAGCCGCTGCTCGACCGGAGCGTGTTCGACAACGTGGCCACCGTCGTCGCCGCCAGCGCCATCGCCGTCGTCACCACCATGCTGCGCGAGCAGCTCCGCTGGCGCGAGCTCCAGGCCCGCGCCTCGCTCGCCGAGGCGATGGAGAAGCTGCGCGCGAGCGAGCAGCGCGCCACCGCCGCGCTGCAGGCGGCCGAGGCGGCCAATCGGGCGAAGAGCGAGTTCCTCGCCAACATGAGCCACGAGATCCGCACGCCGATGAACGGCGTCATCGGCATGACCGATCTGGCGCTGAAGACCGAGCTCAGCGACGAGCAGCGCGAGTACCTGACGATGGCCCGCGAGTCGGCCGACACCCTGCTCAACGTCATCAACGACATCCTCGACTTCTCCAAGATCGAGGCCCGCAAGCTCGAGCTCTCGCCGGTCGACTTCAGCCTCCGCGAGGCGGTGGTCAGCGCCCTGCGCCCGTTCAGCGTCCGCGCCGCGGAGAAGGGCGTGGAGCTGATCAGCCAGGTGCCGCCGCGCGTCGCCGACACCCTGGTCGGCGACGTCCTGCGCCTGCGCCAGGTGCTGTCGAACCTGGTCAGCAACGCGCTCAAGTTCACCGAGCGGGGCGAGATCGTCGTCCGTGTCGAAGCCGAGCCGGCGGCGGCCGACGAGCTGCTCCTCCACTTCGCCGTCGCCGACACCGGCATCGGCATCCCGCCCGACAAGCAGGCGCTGATCTTCGAGGCCTTCGCCCAGGCCGACGGCTCGACCACCCGCCGCTACGGCGGCACCGGCCTCGGCCTCGCCATCTCGGCGCAGTTGGTGGCGCTGATGGGCGGCCGCATCTGGGTGGAGAGCGACTCCGGACGGGGCAGCGCCTTCCACTTCACCGCCCGGGTGGCGGTCAACCAGACGCCCGCCGACCGGGCCGCGATGTGTCCCACGGCCCTGCGCGGCATCCGCGTGCTGGTCATCGACGACAACGCCACCAACCGCCGCATCCTGCAGGAGCTCCTCGGCTACTGGTCGATGGCGCCGAATGCCACCGCCGACGGCGTCGCCGGGATCGCCGAGCTGCGCCGCGCCGCCGCCGCCGGTCAGCCGTATCACCTGGTCCTGCTCGACTGCATGATGCCGGAGCTCGACGGCTTCGACGTCGCCGCCCGCGCCCGCCAGATCCCCGACCTGCTGCGCACGCCCCTCATCATGCTCACCTCGAGCGGCCAGCTCGGCGACATCGCCCGCTGCCACGAGCTCGGCATCGACGCCTATCTCACGAAGCCGATCAATCCCTCCGAATTGCAGGAGACCATCATGCGCGTGCTCGAGTCCCGCCCGCAGCCGACCGCCGCCGCGCCCGCCGCCGAGCCGACCGGCACCCTCGCCCCGCACCGCCTGCGCATCCTCCTCGTCGAGGACAACCTGGTGAACCAGCGCCTGGCGGTGCGCGTCCTCGAGCGCATGGGGCACCACGTCGACGTCGTCGAGGACGGCGGCGGCGCGGTGCGCGCCGTCGCCGCCGACCACTTCGATCTGGTGTTCATGGACGTGCAGATGCCGGTGATGGACGGCTTCGAGGCGACCACCCGGATCCGCGCCCACGAACGCACCACCGGCCAGCACGTGCCGATCGTCGCCATGACCGCGCACGCCATGAAGGGCGACCGCGAGCGCTGCCTCGAGGTCGGCATGGACGACTACCTCACCAAGCCGTTCGACACCGCCGCCCTGCGCGACGTCCTCGAGCGCGTCGTCCCCGAGCACCGGGCGCGCGCGGCGAGCTGATCCGGCGTCGGCGCGCTCCCGCCGCCGCGGCGCCCGTGCTAGCCTTGATGAGAAAAAAACTCCTCACCACGGGGGCATGGAGACACGGAGGGCTCGGTGCCATAGCGAAGGCGCGGGGCCTCTTCTCACTCCATTTCTGATGAACTTTGGGATGAACGCTGAGCGGGCTTCGAGATCAGTACTCTCCGTGTCTCCGTGCCTCCGTGGTGAAAGTCTTTTGTCGCATCAAGGCTAGAAGGCCCGGCCATGCCGCCCGAGACGATCTCCGCCGACGCGGCCGCGGCGCTGGTGCGCGACGGACAGTGGATCGACTACGGCTTCGGCCTGGCGCAGCCCGACCTCTTCGACCAGGCGCTGGCACGGCGCATCGCCGGGCTGCGCGACGTCCGCATCCGCGCCTGCCTGAGCCTGGCGCCGCGCGCCGTGCTGGAGGCCGATCCGCGCGGCGAGCACGCGCTGTGGTTCAACTGGCATTTCTCGGGCTACGACCGGGCGCGCAACCTCGACGGCCGCTGCAACTACATCCCGATGAGCTTCGGCGAAGCGCCCGACCTCTACCGCCGCTTCATCCCCCCGATCGACCTCGTCTGCCTGCGCACCGCGCCGATGGATGCCCACGGCTATTTCAACTTCGGCGCCGCCAGCACCTACCTGAAGGCGGTCTGCGAGCGCGCCCGGGTGCTCATCGTCGAAACCTGCGAGACGATGCCCTACGTGTTCGGCAGCGAGAACGCCGTCCACGCGCGCGACGTCACCTACGTCATCGACGGCGGCGCCGGCCGCGTTCCCGAGCTGGCGAATCCGCCGAGCACCGCCGTGGACCAGGCGGTCGCGGCGCGCATCGCCCCGGAGATCGACGACGGCGCCTGCCTGCAGATCGGCATCGGCGGCATGCCGAACGCGGTGTGCGAGGCGCTGACCACCGCCGGCAAGCGCGACCTCGGGATCCATACCGAGATGTTCGTCGACGGCATGGTCGACCTCGTGGAAGCCGGCGTGGTCACCGGCGCCCGCAAGACGCTCGACCCCGGCCAGATCACCTTCACCTTCGCCGCCGGCTCGCGCCGCCAGTACGACTTCATCACCCGCAACGCCGGGGTGCGGAGCTGCGCCGTCGACTACACCAACCTGCCGGCGACCATCAGCCGCAATCCGCGCGTGGTGTCGATCAACAACACCACCCAGATCGACCTGCAGGGACAGGCGGCGTCGGAGAGCGACGGCCACCGCCACCTCACCGGCACCGGCGGCCAGCTCCAGTTCGTCCGCGGCGCCTACACCTCGCCGGGCGGCAAGTCCTTCCTGTGCCTGGCCTCGACCTACGAGAAACGCGGCGAGCGCCGCAGCCGCATCGTCACCACCCTGACGCCGGGCAACGTCGTCACCACGCCGCGCACCGACACGATGTACGTCGTCACCGAGCACGGCATGGTGAACCTCAAGGGCAAGTCGGTCGCCGAGCGCGCCCTGGCGCTGATCGGCATCGCCCATCCCGACTTCCGCGACGCGCTCGAGCGCGAGGCGCGCCTCCTCCACCTGATCCCGCGCCGCTTCCACTGACCCGCGCCCGCCGACGCCGTCGCCGCTCGGCGCTCGCCGCGGTTGGCCCGCCACGGTCGAGCGTGTAGGCTGAGCGGCCCGAAGCAGGAGGTCCGACATGCCCGACATCGAGCACCCGTCCAATCCGCTCACCGAGATGGCGACGCGCGCCAGCGTGGCGCAGAAGCTGTTCGAGGCGCGCACCATCGTCATCTGCGGCGAGATCCAGTCCGAGCTGGCGCGGTCGGTCAGCGAGCAGTTGCTCGCCATGGCGGCGGCCTCGGACGACGACATCACGCTCTACCTCCACTCCCCGGGCGGACACGTGGAGTCCGGCGACACCATCCACGACATGCTGACCTTCGTCGGCCCCAAGGTGCGCATCATCGGCACCGGCTGGGTGGCCAGCGCCGGCGCCCACATCTTCCTCGGCGTGCCGCGCGAGCGCCGCTTCTGCCTGCCCAACACCCGCTTCCTGCTGCACCAGCCGGCGGGCGGCTTCGGCGGCCGCGCCACCGATCTCGAGATCGAGGCGGAGGAGATTCTCAAGATGCGCGCCCGCCTCAACAAGGTGATCGCCGACCAGACCGGCCAGCCGCTGAAGAAGGTCGAGAAGGACACCGAGCGCAACTTCTGGATGTCCGCCGAGCAGGCCAAGGAGTACGGGCTGGTCGGACGCATCGTCTCGTCGTTCGACGAGCTGAAACGCTGAGCGGGCGCGCCGCCGGCGACCTGGCCCCGACCGCCGAGCGCTCGTGCTGGGCCTCGATTTCGGCACCACCAACAGCGCCGTCGCGCGCGCCGAGCCCGGCGGCCCGGCGCGGCTGGCGACGTTCGAGCTCGATGGCCACCGCACCGCCACCTTCCGCTCGGTCCTCTACTTCAGCCCCGAGCGCGCCACCTATGGGCAGAAGCCAACGGCGCTCGCGGGTCCCGCGGCGCTGACCGCCTACCGCGAGGCCGGCGGCGACGCCGGCGGCCGTTTCATGCAGTCGCTCAAGTCCTTCCTCGCCAGCCGCCACTTCGAGCGCACCTCCGTGTTCGGCTGGCCGCTCACCCTCGAGGAGCTGGTGTCCCTGATGCTGCGCGGCCTGCGCGCCGCCGCCATGGCGCAGCTCGACGCGGCCGGCGACGCCGTCCTGATCGGGCGGCCGGTGCACTTCGTCGTCGATGCCGCTGGCGACGTCGACCCCGCCCGCGACGCCGCCGCGCTGGCCCGCCTCACCGCCGCCGCCGAGCTCGCCGGCTTCACCCGCGTCGCCTTCGCCTACGAGCCGGTCGCCGCCGCCTACGAGTACGAGCGCGCCCTCGACCACGACGAGCTGGTGCTGATCGGCGACTTCGGCGGCGGCACCAGCGACTTCTGCCTGGTGCGCCTCGGCCCCGGCGCGCGCCGCGCCGGCGATCGCGCCGAGACCATCCTCGCCGTCGACGGCGTGCCCCTGGCCGGCAACGCCTTCGACGCCCGCCTGGTGCGCGCGGTGGTCTCGCCGGCGCTCGGCCTCGGCTGCAAGCGCCGCTCGGAAGGCGGGCAGGAGCTGCCGATCCCGTCCTGGATCTACAGCCGCCTGGAGCGCTGGGAGGACCTGTCGCTGCTCGCCACGCCGGAGACCCTCGACACGCTGCGCCGCCTGCGGCAGCAGGCGGTCGAGCCCGAGCGCATCGCCAACCTCATCCACCTCGTCCGCCACGACCTCGGCTACGCGCTCTACCAGGAGGTCGAGCGCTGCAAGCTCGGCCTCTCGACGGCCCCGCAGGTGGCGTTCTCCTTCGACGAGCTGTCCGACCCCCTGGCGGCCACCATCACCCGGGCCGCCTTCGAATCGTGGATCGACGTCGACCTGATGCGCATCGCCGCCTGCGTCGACCGCCTCCTGCTGCGCTGCGGCGTGCCCGCGTCGGCGGTGGACCGCGTCTTCCTCACCGGCGGCTCGTCCCTGGTGCCGAGCGTGCGCGCCATCTTCGCCGCCCGCTTCGGCGCCGACCGCGTCCGCGGCGGCGACGAGCTCATCACCGTCGCCCGCGGCCTCGCCCTGATCGCCGCCGAGTCCTAGCCTTGATGAGACAGAAAACTCCTCACCACGGAGGCACGGAGACACGGAGGGCTCGGTGCCATAGCGAAGGCGCGGGGCCTCTTCTCACTTCATTTCCAATGAACTTTGGGATGAACGCTGAGCGGGCTTCGAGATCAGTACTCTCCGTGTCTCCGTGCCTCCGTGGTGAAATGTCTTCGTCACGCGGCGGGGAACGCATCCCGAAGTACGCCGAGTCGGCCCGGACCGCCGTCACAGGCGCCGCAGCAGCGCCCCCGACCACAGCATCGAGCCCCATTCGAAGACCAGGCCCATCAACGTGTAGCCGGACCAGGCGCCGTCGGAGACGGCGCCGAGGAGGCGGGCGATGCCGAGGCCGGCGGTGACGGTGAACAGGGTGACCAGCGCCGGCCGCCGCAGCGTCTCGCGTTGCATGCCGGCGAAGGCGAGCAGCCCGAGCGCCGCCTGCAGGCCACCGTACATCGCTCGCAGCTCGCTGGCGCCGGTGGCGGTGGTGAAGACCACGCCGGCGCCGCCGGCGAGCGCCACCGGGTTGAAGAAGCAGAACAATCCATAGGGGAACCAGACCAGCGCCGACAGGGCGAGAAACCATCGTCCGTGCATCGCTCACTCCACCGCGCCGGCGATCTCGATGCGATTGCCGCCCGGATCGCGCACGTAGAACCGCGACCAGCCCGGGATCGGCCGCTCGTCGGGCTCGATCGTCAGGCCCGCCGCCACGCACGCCGCCTCGGCCCGCCCCAGGTCGGCGACCACGACGCAGACGTGCCGCCGGCTCGCGGGCTCGTCCGTCGGCCGTTCCTCGCGCGAGAGATGGAGTTGGATCGCGCCGCAGGCGTACCAGGCGCCGCCGCGGCCGCGCGTCGCCTCCGGCTTCGCCATCTCGGTCAGGCCCAGCACCTCGCCGTAGAAGCGCTTCGCCGCCGTCTCCAGCGCGGCCGGGACGGTGACGTTCACGTGGTCGAAGCGGATGACGCCGATCGCCATGCCTCTCGCTGCCTCATTCCCGGGCCGGCGCGCAAGCGCCGACCACGATCGTGCGCCAGACTTGCCTTGCCGCGGCGGCGCGGCAGAATCGCCATCGTGGCCTCTTGTGTTGCTTCGGCGTCCCGGTCAAACAGCGCCTGCTCCTCTCCCGCCGCCATGCGCCGACCCGCCCTGCCCCTCGCCATCCTCGTCCTCGCCGGCCTCGGCGGCTGCAGCACCATCTACTACGCCGCGATGTCGCAGCTCGGCTGGGCGAAGGCCGACCTGCTGGCCAACCGCGTCCAGCAGGCGCGCGACGCGATGGACCAGGCGCGCGTCCAGCTCGCCGACGCCGTGCCCGACTTCGAGGAGGCGCGCGCCGCGCCGCACGGCGCCGCCGTCCACTACCAGGCGCTGCGCGCCAGCTTCGCCGACGCGCACGAGAACGCCACCCTGATCCGCACGCGCCGGGCGGCGGTGGAGAGCGCCGCCGAGGCCCTGTTCGGCGAGTGGCAGCACGAGATCGACAGCGCCGCCGACCCCGGCCTGCGCCAGCGGCGCCAGCAGCGCTACGACGCCTACCACGCTCCCTTCACCCGCCTGCTCGATGCCATGCGCGGTGCCGAGGCCGCGCTGCCGCCGGTCCTCGATGGGATGCAGGCCGCGCTCGCCGCCCTGCGGCACCCGACCGCCGACACCCCCGTCCCCACCGTGCCCGCCGCCGCCGCCGACCGCGCCCTGCGCGATCTTCAGATCGCCGTCGCCCTCGCCAACCAGTACATCACCGTCCTCGAGACCATCGACTGAGCCGCGTCGCCGCACGCGGCAGCGCGGCGCGGAAATTCGGCTTCCTGGCCCCCGCCTCCTCGGCTACCCTTCCGGGCCGTGCCGGAGGCGGTGATGACCATGCTGCACCGGCGCGTGCCCTCGCCCGCCGGGCGCGCCGCCGGCGCCGGTGCGCCCAGCGCCGCGCTCGACGCGGAATTGCGCGCCCGCGTCTACTTCGGGCTCTGGCTGGCGCTCGTCGCCACCGCGCTCTTCGCCCTTGGCGACGCCTTCTTCGCCGCCGACATGCTGTGGCTCCTCTACCCGCTGAAGGCGGTGTACGTCCTCACCCTGGCGCTCGCCTTCCGCGCCCTGGCGGGCGCCCGCGACGCCGCCGAGATCACCCGCGTCGCCCTGTTGGCGATCGCCGTCTCCTTCGCGGTGTCGTCCGTCTCCAGCGCCGTCGGCCGCGATCCGCTGACGACGCCGGTGTTGTGCAGCGCCGTCACCCTGGCCGGCGCGGCGCTGCTGCCCTGGACGGTGCGGGCGCAGTGCATCGTCGTCGCGCTTGCCGCCGTGGCCATGGCCGGCACCGCCGTCGCCCTGGACGGCGGCGCCTCGCTCCTCGCCTATCCCACCATCGTCGTCGTCTCCTGCCTCGGCCTGTCGATCTACGTCGCGCACCTGCTCGGCCGCTATCGTGCCCGCGCCGCCGACGCCGAGCACCGCCTGCGCGCCGAGGCGCGGGTCTCGGCGACCCTGGCGCGGGTCGGCCGCGAGCTGATCGCCGCCCTCGACACCGACGCGGTCCTCGAACGCCTGGCGCAACTGACGGTCGAGGCGTTCACGTGCAACGCCAGCCAGACCTGGATGCGCGACGCCGACGGCGTGTTCCGGGTCGCCGCCGGCGTCAGCGACGATGCGGAGGAGCTCAACGCGCTGCACGCGCTGTCCATCCCGGCGCCCGCCGTCGCCCCGCTGCTCGATCGCCTGCGCCGCCACGGACCGGTGATCCTGACCCCGGAGGAGATCGCCGCCCTGCCCACGGCGGCGCTCAGCCGCCGCCACGCCGTCGGCCACGTCATCTTCATTCCCCTGCGCCGGGGCGACGATGTGGTCGGCGTGCAGACCGCCGTCTTCCGCGCCTCCGGCGACGCCCTCCCGCCGGCGGTGACGCCGCTCGCCGCCGGCATCGCGCAGCTCGCCGCCCTGGCGCTCGAGACCGCTCGCCTGGTCGACGCGATGAACGCCGCCGATCGCCTGAAGACGGAGTTCCTCGCCAACCTGTCGCACGAGCTGCGAACGCCGCTGAACGTGATCATCGGCTACAACGAGATGCTGCTCGACGGCGCCTGCGGTCCGCTCAGCGGCGAGCAGCAGGGCGTGCTCGAGCGCGCCCAGCACAATGCCCGCGAGCTGCTGGCGCTCATGGGGGCGGCGCTCGAGCTCAGCCGCCACGACGGGCGCGGCATGCCGCTGGTCCTCGAACCGGTGTCGATCGCGCTCCTGGTCGACACCCTGGCCCGCGAGGTCGCGGCGCTGCCGCCGCTGCCCGGGGTCACCTTCCACTGGAGCATCCCCGACGGCCTGCCGCCGCTGCTCACCGACGCGCTCAAGTTGCGCATGATCCTCAAGAACCTGGTCGACAACGCGCGCAAGTACACCGCCCAGGGCCGCATCACCCTGGCGGCGCGGGCCGCCGCCGACGGCATCGAGCTGGCGGTCAGCGATACCGGCCACGGCATCCCCGCCGAGGACCTGTCGCGCATCTTCGAGCCCTTCCGACAGGTCGGCGGCGGCCGCTCGCCGAGCGGCGTCGGCCTCGGCCTCTTCCTCGTCCGCCGCCTGGCGGAAGCGCTCGGCGGCCGGGTCGACGTCGAGAGCCGCCTCGGCGCCGGCAGCACGTTCCGCGTCTGGCTGCCGCTGCGCGCCACCCCGCGCTGAGCCGCGCCCGGCTACGGGATCAGCAGCACGCGACCGATCGCCTGTCGGCTCTCGATGTAGGCGTGCGCGGCGGCGGCGTCGCGCAGCGGGTATTCGCGGTCGATGATCACCTGCAGCGCGCCGCGCGCCAGATCGGCGAGGTGGCGGGCGATCATGCCGTGCACGCGCGCGTGCTGCAGCACCAGCTCGGCGCCGAGAAAGATGCCGACGATCGTCTTGTTGCCGGGGCGCAGCGCGTCGAGGTTGGGGCGGTGGGCGTCGCGGCCGGCCGAGCCGACGTAGGCGATGCGCCCGCGGTAGGCGAGCGCCTCGATGCTGCCCTCGAGCGTGTGGCCGCCGATCGAGTCAACGATCACGTCGGCGCCGGCGCCGCCGGTGAGGGCGCGCACCCGGGCGACGAAATCCTCCTCCCGATAGTTGATGCCCTGGTCGAGGCCGAGCGGTTTCAGACGCTCGAGCTTGACCTGACTCGACGCCGTGGCGAGCACCGTCGCCCCGGCGCGCTTGGCGAGTTGGATGGCGGCGATGCCGACGCCGCTGGCGCCGGCGTGGATCAGCGCCGTCTCGCCGGCGCGCAGGCGGCCGAATTCGAACAGGCAGTCGTCGGCGGTGCCGAAGGGGATCGGCACGCAGGCGGCGGCGCGCACGTCGAGCCCGTCCGGCACCACCCAGGTGGTCGCGGCCGGCACCGCCACCAGCTCGGCGTGCGAGCCGTGCGGCATCACTGCCACGACGATCTGGCCGACGGCGCGGTCGCGCGCCCCTTCGCCGACGGCGCGCACCACCCCGCCGCACTGGTAGCCGACGATGTGCGGCCGTCCCGCCAGGTCGCCGCCGGCGCGATTGAGCGTGTCGCCGCCCTCGATGCTGACGGCGCGGACCTCGATCAGCACCATGCCGGGTCCGCAGACCGGATCGGGAACGTCCTCGTAGCGCAAGACGTCGGGAGCACCGGTGTCGTAGTACACGGCAGCTTTCATCGCGTCCCTCAGGCGGTGATCTGGCGCAGGATGGTGCCGGCGTCGAAGTAGACGCGTTCGCAGATCAGGCCGCGCTCGTCGAACAGGAAGAAGGCGGTCATGCGGCAGCGGAAGCCTCGGCCGGTGGGCTCGATGCCCATCAGCGGCCCGCGGTGCGTCCCGAGGAGCCAGAACTCGGCGATCACCGCGTCGTCGGCGTGGTGCAGCGCGATCAGCTCGTTGCGCTGGTCGGGAAAGGCGGTGCGGCTCTCGCGAAAGTACGCCCGCACCTCCTCGAGACCGTCGAAGACGCGGTCGGTGGCGATGATTTCGTAGCGCGGATGCGCGAAGGTGCCGATCGCGACCTCGTACTCGTGCTCGTTCTCCGCCTCCATGTGCCGGCGCACCAGCGCCTCGCGCTGGCGCCGGACGGCGTCGCTGGGCATGTCGCCTCCTCGCTGCTGCCGCCGGTGGATCTCAGAGACGGCCGGAGAAATCCAGCGGCGGACCGTTCGCCCCGTCGCCGTTGCACTACCGGCGATGCCGTTCCATAGCTGGCCGATGACGATCCGCATCCTCGGCCCCGTCCTTGCGTTCGCCGCGCTGCTCGCCGCCTGCGGCGGCGGTAACTCGTCCACCACGCCGACCCCGGTTCCGACCGCCACCCGCCCGGCGGCCACGGCGACCGCGACCGTCGTTCCCACCGACACCCAGGCGCCCACGAGCACGCCGGTGCCCTCCGGCACCGCCCTGCCGACCAGCACCAGCGCGCCAACCCATACGCCGCTGCCCACGGACACCGCCGTGCCGACGCAGACCGGCGTGCCGACCGGGACGCCGATCGCCACGGACACCGCCGCGCCGACCGCGACCCCGACGGTGGACCATGGCGCCGCCTGCGGCGACGGCGCCGCGGCCGCGCTGCGCACCTGCGTGGCGTCGATCAGCGACGCGCTGCGCGGCTGCTATCTCAGCCTCGGCACGACCTGCGGCGACGGCGACGACTCGGCCGACGCGGCGCTGTCGAAGGTCGACGCGGCGGTGCGCGCCGCCTGCCCGGCCGACGCCAGCGTCCACGCCGCCGGGTTCAACCCGGAGCTGACGGTCGCCGCCCTCGTCGGCCGCATGCAGGCCGCGTGCGGCGCCGAGGGGCAGTCGCTGGCCAGCCGCGCCTTCGGCGGGCCCCAGGGCGCCGCCCTGAGCGGCGCCGACGAAGCGGCGCGCGCCTGTCTGACGACGGCGCACGCGGATGCCGCGAGCCTGGTCGACGAGCAGCTCGGACTCTACGACGCCTGCCTCGCCGCCGCCCGCGACGGCGGCGCCTGCGACCCGGCGGCGACGGCCGCCGCGGCCGATGCGGCGCGCGACCAGGTGGCGCTCGCCGTCGGCACCGCCTGCGCATCGCTGCCCGCGCTGGTGTCCGTCGACCCGCCGACCTTCGCCGCCCGCGCGGCGGCGCAGGCCCGCTGTCTGACCGCCATGGGCCACGCCGACACCGCGCCGCTCGCTCTCGACTGCGGCCCGCGCGACGGGCTGGTGGCGGCGCCGCGCGGCGAGTACGTGCAGGTGGTGCTCGACTCCGACACCTACGGGACCCGCTGCGGCGACGGCAGCCCGTTCGCCTTCTGGATCCGGCTGGCGCCGGAGGGCGCGCCGGTCGACCGCGTGGTCGTCGGCATGCAGGGCGGCGGCGTCTGCATCTTCGGCTCCGACTGCGCCACCCGTCCCGCCGATCTCTTCGAGGCGCTCTCGGACCAGCCGGAGACCGGGGGCACGCTCTCCAACGACCCGCAGATCAACCCGTACTTCGCCGACTGGACGAAGGTCTACCTGCCGTACTGCAACCAGGACGTCTTCATCGGCGGCGGCACGACCAGCAACTTCCCCGAGGTCACGGTCCACCGGTACGGCGCCGTCAACGTGCGCGCCGCCATGCGCTACGTGCGCGATCTGATCTGGCGCGAGCTCGACCGCGACACCGCCCAGGGCTACCGCCCGGACGAGGTGCGGGCGCTGTTCGGCGGCTTCTCCGCCGGCGCCTTCGGCACCATCTACAACTACCACTGGGTGCTGGACGATCTGCTGTGGGCACGCACCGCCGCCTACCCCGACGCCGGCCTGGCGCTCGACAACGGCCAGGCCCTCGGCGTGCGGGCGCTCGGGGCGCTGCTGATCAACGACACGCCGCCGCTCGGCTGGGGGGCGCGCAACTACATGCCGTCCTACTGCACCACCACCGACTGCGGCGTCGGTCCGGTGATCCTCGAGCACATGGCGCCGCGCCTGCTCTCCGTCCCCGAACAGCAGATCCTGGTGCTCTCGAACCAGGTCGACGAGACCCAGGTCGCCACGACCTTCTTCTCGTCGACCGCGGACTGGGTGAACGCCCTCCGCGCCTCGTACTGCGCCACGCGCGACCTGCCGGGCGTGAGCTACTTCATGCCCGCCATCGCCCAGAACATCCACGTCATCAGCCCGCGCCCCGAGCTCTACACCAACTACCCGATCGACGGCGTGCTGATGCGCGACTGGCTGGCGAGCGCCTTCACCGATCCCGAAGCGGTGACGAACCACGTCGAGGAGGGCACGTTGGTGAACGACTACCCCGGCGTGATGCCGTTCGGGTGCGACGTGCCGTGAGGAAGGGTGTTAAGGCTGTTAGGCTGTTAGGCTGTTAGGGTGGACCTGAGGCGAGAAACCCTAACAGCGCAACACCCTAACAGCTAACACCCTAACAGCTAACAGCCTAACAGCTAACAGCCTAACACCCTACCAGCCTCTAAGAGCCCAACCGTCCGAAGGACTCACGCAACACCGGCGAGGGCGTGGCCACGCTGGTCAGCCAGAGCTGGTGGATGGCGCGGGTGGCGCCGACGTGCAGTCGGCGGCGGGCGGCCGGCGTGTCGGGGTAGTGCGCGGCGCTGGCTTCGAGCAGGACGACGTAGTCGAACTCGAGTCCCTTGACGTCGGCGACCTCGGCCACCTCGACGCCGGGCGCGAAGCTGAAGCGCTGATCCTGCACCCAGGCCAGGCGCGGCACCTCGGCGGCTTCGAGGGCGCGGTGATAGATGCCGGCGACTTCGGCCGAGGGCGCCAGCAGTACCGTCGAGGCCAGCGGCTCGCGCGCCGACAGCCGCTTCAGGGCGGTGGCGAGGAAGGCCACGGCGGCGCCGTGGTCGGTGAAGCGGAAGAGCTCGACCGGCGGCCCGCTGCGCGTGGTCTCCGGCGGCGTCTCGTCCTCGCGCAGGTCGCCGAGGATGCCCAGGGCGAACTGCACGATCTCGTGCGTCGACCGGTAGGCGACGCGCAGCGTCTCGACCTCCGTGCCGGCGAGCCCGAGGTGGCGGAAGAAGTCCTGCCACGAGGCGAAGCCGGCGTCCTGCAGGACGTGCTGCTGGGTGTCGCCGGCGAGGGTCATGCTGCGACGATCGTCCAGGCAGTCGATGAGCACCCGCACCTCGAGCGGCGAGAAGTCCTGCACCTCGTCGATGGCGACGTGGCGCAGCGCCAGCGGGCGGCCGGCGGCGTCGCGCAGCGGGCCGACGCGGAGCTGGAAGGCGCGCAGCAGCAGGGCGTCGTCCTCCGCCGACAGCTCCACCGGCGTCGGATCCTCGCCGGCGAGGAAGGCCAGCAGATCGCGGTAGCGGCGCCCGCACCAGTCGGCGGCGCGCTGCAGCTCGTCGCGACCGAAGGCCCCCGGGGCGGCCCGCTCGACCACGCCGGTCAGCAGCGCCGCGTCGGCGAGCGCGCTGCCCCAGTCGTCCACCGCCTGACGCGGCGTGGCCCGGCCGCCGGCGCGCGCCGCCTGCGCCGCCAGGATCTCGAGCATCACCGGGTGCGCCTTCAGGCGCTGCACGACGGCCGGGGCGTCGTCGCGGATCTCGCGCGGCAGCATCGGGAAGTGGCGGCGGCGCTGCTCGCGCGACCATTCGTGGAAGGTGCAGACGCGCGCCCGCCGCACGCCGAGCGCCGGCAGGACGTGCGACACGTAGTCGCGCAGCGCGCGCGAGAAGACGACGACCAGGGTGCCCTCGCCGTCGATCGCCGGGTCGTCGTAGGCGAGGTAGGCGATGCGGTGCAGGGCGACCGTCGTCTTCCCCGAGCCGGCGGTGCCGCGCACGACCACCAGGCCGCTCGACGGCTTGGTGATGAGCTCGAACTGCGCCGGGTCGATGAGGCCGGCGATGTCGGGCAGGTGCTTGTCGGCGCGCACCGCCGCCCCCTCGGGGCTGGCGCCGAGCTGGCGCTCGCCGCCGGCGTCGGCCTGATAGACGCGCAGCGCCGCGCCCTGCCCGCCGTGCAGGCGCGGCGCCTCGCGCGACGCCTGCTCCCAGCCGCCGCCGGGCAGCCGGCGGAAGATGCCCTCGGGCGCGTCGACGCGCTGCAGGACGCCGTCGCGCACGGTCACCGTGCGGCGGCTGACGACCCGCCCCTCGCGCGACCGGCCGGCGATCTCCTCGTCGTACTCGTCGCCCTGCTCGTAGCGGTAGAAGAGGCGCGATACCGGGGCGTTGCGCCAGTCGACGACGCTGATGCCGCCGGCGATGAAGGTCGCCTTGCCGAGGCAGATGTCCCACTCCCGGCGCTGCTCGCGCAGTCGCAGGTGGCCGAAGTAGGGCGAGTCGGCGGCGACCCGTGGCCGATCCCGCGCCGAGCGCAACTGCTTCACCAGCGCCTCCTGCCGATTGTACTCGAGCAGGGCGGCGGCCCGGTCGTCGGCGCCGCGACCCGAGAGGAGCTGTTCGCGCAGCCGTTCGAGCTCGGCCAGCGCGCTGGCCTCGGACGCGCCGGCGCCTTCCGGATGCTCCCGAAGGGCCCGGCGGACAGCGGCGAGCAGCGCCAGCTCCTCATCGACGATCGGGTTCGTCATGCGCGGACCGGCGAAGGAAGATGACCGCTCGCGGCGGCCCCCGCAAGGCCCCTCCGCCGCTCAGGGCGTCGCGGGCATGGCCGCCAGCAGCGCGGCGCGGGTGGCGCGCACGTCGAGCAGCGCCGGCCGCCGGTGCGCCGCGACCTCGGCGGCGGTGAACGGCGTGAGCGCGGTCGCCGCCGCGCGCGGCCCGAAGCGCCGCACCATCCAGTTCAGCAGCGCGGCGGTCTGCGCATCGTCGAGCTCGGACTGCGAGGTGCCGGGCACGCGGATGAGATACTCGCGCCCGCCGGGCACGAGCAGGAAGCGGCCGATGGTGTCGCGCAGATCGGGCGCCCCGCCCGCCGCCCCCTGCCCCTCCGGGCCATGACAGCCGCGGCAGTGCATGACGTAGAGGTACGCCTCGTCGGCAGGCGCCGGGACCGCGGAGAGCAGCGCGAGCGCCACCGCCGCGGCGCGCAGGGGCGCACCGAGGAGTCCCGCGCGCCGCGGTGACCGCCGTCGTTCGGTCGATTCCATCCCCTAGGATTTCTCCTCGGTGGCCAGCCCCAGGACGATCGCGGTGGAACAGTTGTAGATCACGGTCGACACGCCGTAGCACCAGTTGATGTCGTTGCTGCGCGGCGGGAAGTAGATCGGCTTGTCGCCCTGATTGCGGTGGCAGAAACAGAGCCCGCAGACGTGCTTGCCGCAGCAGTCGTTGTACGAGATCACGTAGTCCTTGCCGTCGGCCGGATTGCGGCAGGTGCCGATCCAGGTCACCGGCGACTGCTCGGTGCCCGGCGGGCAGGCGCGCTGGCTGCCGCCGCAGCAACTGCACAGGAAGCCGTCGATGGCGCAGTGGCGCCAGTACTCGCACGAGGTCGCATCGCCGGCGGCGGTGTCGGGCGGCGGCTCGCCCGGGATCGGCACCCGGGTCGCGCCGTGGGCGCGGCTGATCGGCAGCAGCGGCAGCGCCGCGCCGCCGACCACGGCGGTCGCCAGCCGGGCGAGGAAACCGCGCCGCGAGGTCCGCCGCGCCACGCGGCGCGACAGGTTCGCCATCCAGCGGTCGAGGCGGTCGTGCATCGCCGGTCCTCCGTCTCCTTCACGCCACGTCGCGGTCGCCGCGCGGCGCGGCGAGGAATTCCTGCAGCGAGCCGACGCCGCGCTCCATCGCCTCGAACAGGCTCTCGACGTGCTCACGGGTGTTGATCAGGCCCTTGGCGCGCAGCACGCCGGCGGCGTCGATCAGCACCGCGTAGGGCAGCTTGCCGACCTGGTAGACGAGCCCGAGCTCGCTCGACAACAGGTAGCCGCGCTCCGCCAGGCGATGCTCGCGCACGAACGCCTCGTGCTCCTGGCGCGGGCCGTCGCTCGCCAACAGCAGGCGCGCCCGCTGTTGCTCGCGGCGCATCACCGCGTCGAGGATCTCGAGCATCGTCTTGCACACCGGGCAGGTCGGCGAGACGAAGGCGATCAGCGTCGCCCGCCCGTCGGCGGCCGCGCCCCCGAGGCTGACCGGCTGGCCGTTCCAGTCGTCGACCAGCAGGCGCGGCGCCGGCTCGCCGAGCCGCGGCCCCTCCCGGCCCACCAGGGCGCCGGCCGGCGCGACGCGTTCGTGCAGGATGCCGATCTGCCGCACCAGCGCCGCCACCACGGCGGTGAGCGCCAGCACCAGCAGCCAGAGGACGCCGTTCGAGATCAGCAGCGCCTCAAGCATCGGCGACCTCCGGCCGCCGCAGGCGGGCCAGCGCCGCCAGGCGCGGGCCGTTGGCGAGCAGGCCGTCGACCGCCAGGTACAGGCCGGCGGCGACCACCGGCGCGAGCACGATCGTCGGACCGTCCATCCAGGTCAGCGCGCGCGGCGCCGCCGGCAGCGCCGCCAGCAGCGCGGCGACGATCAGCACGCCGTTGCGCGCCACCAGCGCCGGCCGCACCGACTGGCGGCGGGCCGGGCCGGCGCAGCCGCAATCGACGTCGCGCCGGCCGCGGCGGAGCGCGATCGCCATCGCCGCCGCATAGAGGCCGAGGAGCGCGGCGCCGCCGAGCGCCGCGGCGCCGCCGACCCCGGGAAGCCAGAGCCCGACCGCCAGACCGCACTCGGCGGCGATCGCGAAGGCGGCGAAGGGCACCGTCCACACCGGCGGCAGCAGGCGGTAGCCCTCCACCGCGGCGCGGAAGGCGCCGACGTCGCGCAGCTTGTGCCACGCCGCCGAGGCGAGGAGCAGCGACAAGCTCGCCCGCAGGACCAGCCGGAGCGCCGGATCGAGGCTCACGAGCCACCCCACGGCGCCTGCAGCACGTCGCTGGTCCACCCGGTCGGGCCGGCGCGGCGCAGGAAGGCGCCGCTCTGCGCGTCGTAGACGCCGAGCATGCCGCTGAACTGCGAGCTGGTGACCAAGAGCGGCTGCGCGTCCTGGGTGACGGCGATGAAGTGGACCAGCGGCGGCGCGACGTGGTCGAGCAGCCAGTCGATCAGGCGCGCCAGGACGCCGCTGCCGCTGCCGATCGGAAAGCCGTAGATCGTGAAGCCGGGATTCACCAGCGGAATGCGGGCGACGCGGCGGTGGCTGGCGAGGTCGAAGACCCACACCTCCTCCCCCGGATCCTTGTGGGTGTCGGCGCCGCCGCGGTGCATGAGCGCGTAGAGGCGGCCGCTGGCGCGGTGCACCGCCAGGTGCTCGAGGCCGCCGATCCGCCACGATTCGCGTTTGTCGGCGTCATCGACCAGCGACCACGTGGGTCCGAAGCGCGGCGTCTCGCCGCTGCCGTCGACCGGGTGGATGATGCCGTCGAACGAGACGAACAGCCACTCGTCGCCATTGCGCACCGCCTTTTCGGTCACCGGGTCGACGCGCGGGTCGAAGAATGGCGGGCTGAGGGCGCGGCTCGCCTCGCTGCCGTCGTCGTTGAGCGTCAGCGTGAAGACGGCGCCGTCGGCGCAGAGCGAGAAGAAGCGGCGCGGCCCGGCGGCGAACACCAGGCTGCAGCCCGGGGTCTCGATCTCGCCGGCGAAGCGGCGCTCGCGCAGGTCGACGATGCTGAGCGAGGTGCCGGTGGTCCAATTGAACAGGGCGAGGAAGCGATCGTCATCGGACAGCGCCGCATGGGCGAGGGCGACGGCATTGGTGGCGCGCTTGGGCGGAATCACCACTTCGCCCTGCACCGCCAGGTGCGTCGGGTCGTAGATCTCGACCACGTCGGTGCGCGTGCCGTGGGTGCCGCGCGAGTAATAGGTCGCCGGCACGTAGATCTCCGGCCGGGTGCGCGCGACGAGCGGCATCACCGTCCCGTACCCGCCGTTGATCATGCCGAGGAAGCGACCGTCGTCGGCGTCGATCAGCGCCGAGCGCTGCAGGATCAGATCCGCGGTCCACACCCAGTGCGGCTGGGGCGCCGGCAGGCTCTCCACTGCCCCGGTGTGCTCCGGCGCCACCTCGGCCGCGCCGCGCAGCGCGCCGAGCAGCACGACGGCGATCAGGAGGAGACAGCGCATGGCGGACGATCTCGTAGCGCACGGCGGTGCCGGACGCCACTGCGCGCGCGGTCCCGCCGTCAACCGCCGCGGACCCGTTCCAGCGCGCCGCCGCGGCGCCACATGTAGCAGGAGTCGGCCATGCCGATGAGGCCGGGATGCCCGGGCGCGGCGGCGGCATTGAGCCACTTGTCGGGAAACGAGGCGCGGCACTGGATGAGCGCGCCGGCGAGCTGCAGCAGCGCGTCGCGGACGCGCGGCAGGTTCTCGGTCGCGGCCAGCAGCGCCTGCGCCGCGCCCCGACCGAGCGACAGACCGCGCAGCGGCGCCAGCTCGGCGCCGAGGTCGCGCCAGGCGGCGGCGGCGAAATCCGCCGCGCCGCGCCGGCGCTCGCCGCCCGACAGCGCGGCGATCGACGCCGGCCAGCCTTCGAGCAGCACCGCCAGCCGCGTCTCGTCGTGACGCAGGAAGCGGTCCATCGCCCGCCCCCCGGCGCCGGCCGGCGCGGTGCGCAGGTCGCCGAGCTGGATGGCGATCGCCAGCCGGCCGTCGGCCTGCTCGTTGCCGTCGATCACCAGGTCGCGGCGCAGCAACTGGCGATGCACGGCGGCGGCGGGCACCGACGGCAGGTCGCCGCAGTCGGCGAGAGTGGCGCACAGAAGCTGGCCGACGGCGAGCAGATGCGAACAGCCGGCGGCGCCGCCCATCACCCGGCGCAGCCGGGCGGCGTCGTCGAGCGGCATGCCGTGCAGCGCGGCGAGCCCGCCGACCACGTCGCGGCAGCTCTCGCCGCGCGTCGCCGCCGAGGCCTCGAAGGCGACCACCGCCTGGCGCGCCTGCACCGTCTCGAGCACGCGCCGCGCCGGATCGACGCGCGCCGTCAGGCCCATCTGGTGGATGATGCCGGCGCCCTGGATCTCGGTGCCGACGGGCGTGAAGCCGCGCTTGCGCAGATCGACCAGGTCGCCGGCGACCGACCAGGCGCCACCGGCGTCGCCGTCGACGACGATCGACAGCGCCCGGGTGTGCAGCGGGTGGCCGCCCTGGTCGAGGCGCACGGCGCGGCCGTTCAGAGGAGGAACTTGCCGTTGCCGGCGGCGACCGGGCGCGACGGGTGGTCCTGCCAGGCGACGACGTGCACGTTGGCGATGCGGCGGCCGAGCTTGAAGATGTCGGCGCGGGCGCGGGTGGTGGTCGGCCCCGCCGAGCGCAGATAGTCGACGCTGAAGGTGATCGGCTTCGGCACCCGATCGGTGCCGCTCTCGTCGAGCAGGCGCAGCAGCGCCGTCAGCTCGAGAAACGCCCCGAGAACGCCGCCGTGCACCGCCGGCAGGCGGGCGTTGCCGACGATCTCGTCGCGGAACGGCAGCACGCACTCGAGCTGGCCCTCCACCTGCTCGACGCCGACGCCGAGGAACCGGGCGTACGGAATGGCCGCGAGGATGCGGCTCACGACTGGGTCGCCTGGCGCAGGAGCTGCGCCATCGGCGCGCCGCTGCGGTTGGCGCCGATCATGAACGCGCCCATGCAGCCGGCGAAGGGATCGGCGGGGTCGCGGTCGTAGGCGATGGCGCGCACGAAGGCGACGTTGCGGGTGACGCGGTAGCAGTCCGAGCGCGCGAAGAGATCGCAGCCCGGCTCGGCGGCGCGCAGGTAGTCGACGCGCAGGTCGATGGTGGCCACCGGCACCAGCTCCTCGAGCGCGCAGGCGACGGCGATGCCGGAGGCGTGGTCCAGGAGGGTGGTGATGGCGCCGCCGAACACCACCCGGCGCTGCGGATCGCCGATGATCTCCTCGCGATACGGCAGCCGGCAGATGGAGAAGGCCGGACCGATCTCGATCACCCGCATGCCGAGGTGATGGGCGTGCGGCGTGTGACTCACCATCTCGTCGCGCCCGGGGCCGAAGAAGGCCGCCAGCGCGTAGCGCTTCGCCTCGCTCATGCAGAGCGCCCTACCACCTCGCGGCCGCGGATGGGAACGCCGGGACGCCGCGCGCCGGCCCGCCGGCCGCCTACGGCGCCACCGTCCAGTCGATGCGCACCGCCACCGGCTCGTGGTCGCTCAGCGGCTCGCCGTCGCCGTCGAGGAAGTCGGCGGTCTCCAGCGACCACGACGTCGGGGTCAGCGTCACCTGGGCGCTGCTGCGCACCAGGACCTTGTCGATGCGGGCCGGGTCGGGGCAGCCGAGGAAGGCGCAGGCGTCGGTGAGGTTGGCGTCGGCGAGCAGGCGCTGGAACTGGGTCGCATCCGGCTCGCGATCGGTGTGCAGGTTGAAATCGCCGCCGACGATCACCGCCCGGCCGGCCGAGTGGGCGTTGATGAAGGTCGCGAGCTGGGTGACCCCGGCATCGCGCAGGGCCTTGTCCTCGGGCGCGCTGCCGGCCTCCATGTGCAGGTCGTAGACGTCGACGCTGCCACCGATCGGCAGCACCATGCGCGAGACGCTGAACCCCTTCAGGGCCAGGCAGTCGGCGGCGGTGTTCCAGCAGCCCGACCAGCGCTGGCGGACGGTGTCGTCGAAGCGGAAGCGGGAGAACAGGTTCAGCCCGTCGCCGAGGATCGCGCTCGGCCGGTCCGGATCGCTGCCGAAGGGGTGCGTGGCGGACACCGACTTGTACGGGTGCTGGCTGCCGGCGACCAGGATCTCGTGGTACACGCGCGTCGGCGCCAGCGGATTCGGGTTCGGCGTCTGCCAGGTCTCCTGCATCAGCACCAGGTCGTAGGCGTTCAGGCGCGGCGCGATCAGCGGCGTGTTCGCCGCCGGGTGCGAGCCGGAGAGGCCCTCCGGCAGGCCGGCGACGTTGTAGGTCAGCGCCAGCAGGCTGCCGCTCGAGGCCACCGGCTGCACGGTCGCCGCCGCTGGGACGCAGAGCAGGGTGGCCTTCTGCAGCGCCAACCGGCCGCCGCCGAGGGCGTCGGTCATCTGGACCTGGACGGGCGCCGCCAGCTTGTGCGGCTTGGTCTTGTAGCAGGCGAGATGCGCCGCGGGCGCGACCGCCGCCTGTCCGTCGACGCTCGCCGGCGAGCACAGCAACGCCGGCTTCTTCACCGCGGCGCCGGTGCGGGTGGCGAACTGATCGCTCAGCAGCGACACCGTGGTCGCCACGAACTTCGGCTGTTTCAGGTCCTTCGCCTGGTAACAGGTGAAGGTGCCGAGCGCGCCCGCCGGCGACGCCGCCAGCACGAGCCCCAGCAGGACCGCGAACCGTGATGCCATTGCCAAGCCCCCCGCGGACAGCCGTACCATCCCGAGCGGGCGAGCGGAACCGCGGCGCGCCCGGCGGCAACCGCGGCGCTCAGGCCTCCTGGTCGCGACTGGCGGCGATCGGGGTGATGCCGAGCAGTTGGTCGATGCGGCGGTGGATGCGGGCGACGCGCTCGACCTGGCCCTTGGCCGGGAAGCGCTCGTAGAAGCCCTCGACGCGGAAGTCGGGCTCGATCTCGCGCAGGCGGCGCAGCTTGTTGGTCCAGCGGCGGACGCGGTCGTCGGCGGCGCCGTCGGCGCGATGCAGGTCGGCGCACACCCGCACCAGCGCCTTCAGGGTCACGGCGCGGGTCACCATGTAGCGCTCGTTGCCCCACGAGCTGACCAGCGCCTGGTGCGCCGCGATCAGGAAATCGCGCAGCGGCTCGTAGATCTCGGCGCGCGCCGCGCGCTCGACGTCGCGGCTGCGGCTCAGACTCTTCACCTTCAGGCGCCGCGCCTCCAGCCGCACCCAGCGGTGGACCTCGTTGAAGAGCTCCGCCTGCAGGATCCACTTCACCTGGCGCGAGCGCCCGCCGAGGCGGTTGACGCGGTACTGCAACGGGCTGTCGGACTCGGCGTAGATCAGCTCGCAGGCCTTGGCCGCCAGCTTCTTGTCCGGCGCCGCGTAGGCGACGCGCTCGTAGAGGTCGACGAGGTGGCTCTTGTTGATGCGGGTCGGCGTCGAGTTGATGGTGACGAACATCTCGGTGGCGAAGTCCTCGGTCTTGCCGTCGAAGATCATGCACGGCACCAGGATGCCCTTCGCCTCGGCGGGAAACTTCTCGCGGTAGAAGTGCAGCGCCGCCAGGCGGTGTTGGCCGTCGATGATCAGGTACGGCTGGCGCGGCTCCTCCAGGTTGCCGACGTTCTCGAAGCTGCCGATGGCCTCGAAGCGCAGCTCCTCGGGCGTGAACAGCAGCACCGCCCCGGGGATCGGCGGCTGGTGCACCGCCTCGGCGTAGAAATCCTGGATCGCCTTCACCTTCTTGCGCGCCAGGCCGCGCTGGAAAGCGGCATCGGAGCGCTCGATCTTGGCGATGAAGGTCGCCACCTCGTCGTCCTTGCGCGGCGCCGTCGCTTCGATGGTCTCGCCCTCGCCGTAGTAGCGGCTGATGAAACGCACCCGGCGCAACAGGTCCTCCGCCGGATAGGCCACGAAGTAGAAGCGACTGTCCTTCTGCCGTACCTGCGTCGCGAGCATCCTGACCCCTCCGCCGGCGCTTCTCTGCCGTCGCGGCGCCGCTGTCAACCGCCGCGGCGGCGCGATTGCCGTTCCGAAAGCACGCCCGGCCGCGTAGGGTGGCGGGGGCATGGGCCGGACGAGGATGACGGCGGGCGCGGCGATCGCCCTGTGGCTGCTCGGCGTCGCGCCGGCCGCGGCGCTGCAGAAGCTCTACGTCGCCACCCTGAGCGCCGGCAGCGTCGGCGTGGTCGATGTCGACCGGCGGCTGGTGATCGAGCGCATCCCGGTCGGCCGGCAGCCCGACGGGATCGCCGCCGCGCCCGACGGCTCGGCGGTCTACGTCGCGAACTTCGCCGACGCCACGGTGTCGATCATCGACCCGGCGACGGACAGCGTCGCCGCCGTCGTTCCCGTCGACCCGGGCCCGGTCGGCCTCGCCGTGCATCCCGACGGGCGGACGCTCTACGTCGCCTGCAAGACCGTCGGCACCCTGGCGGTCATCGACACCGCGCGCCGCGCCGCGGTCGCGTCGATCGCCGTCGGCGAGGCGCCCAACGCCGTCGCCCTCTCGCCCACCGGCGAGGTCGCCTACGTGGCCCGCTCCGCCGGCGCGACGATCGCCGTGGTCGACACCGTCAGCGGCGCCCTGCGCGCGCCGCTCGAGACCGCGGCCGGCCCCAATCGCCTGGCGCTCTCCGGCGATGGGCTCCGGCTCTACGTCAGCCATGCGACCGGCACCATCGAGGTGCTGCGCACGGACGAGCCGGGCGCGGCCCTGTTCACCAACCACGGCGGCGGAACGGCGATCGCCCTGGCTGCCGACGAGCGTTGGGTGTACGGCGCCGGCGCGGGCGGTCTGATCGCGGCGACGCCCGAGCTCGAGATCCAGCGCACCGCATGCGGCGGCGTGGCGCCCTACGACCTGCTGGCCCTGGCCGACGGCCGGGTGATCGCCGCCGACATGCGCGGCGATGCCCTGTACTTCTTCGCCGCCGGCCTGGAGAACCCCACCCTGCTGCCGCTCGACGGCGGGCCGTTCGCGCTCGCGGCGCTGCCCGCGGTCACGCCCGGCGTCGACCTGGCGATCGAATCGCCGCCCTTCGCGACGCGCCTCGACGCCGCGGCCAGCGTCGGCGTCCGCGTCAGCGTCCGCCCGCGCGCCCAGACGGTCACGAGCTGGACGCTGCACCTGCGCGGCGCCGACCGGCCCGAGCGCCGCCTGGCGAGCGGCGCCGGTCCGGTGCTCTCGGCTCTCGTCGCGGCGATCGATGGCGCCGACCTGACCCCCGGCATCGACTACGAGCTGGTGCTGAGCGCCCTGGCGGGCGACCAGACGACCACCACCCGGCGCGTCCCCCTGCGCGTCGTGCCACGCGACTACGCCCTGGTGCCGCTCGAGCCCAGCCGCGGCCGCGCGAGCGCGCTCACGGCGGCGATGGACGCCACCGGTTCGCGCTTCGCGCGCTGGCCGGAGCCGCAGCGGCTGGTGATCGACGAACCCGCCGGCGCCGGTGCCTACACGCTCGCGCCGCCGCTGCCCTTCCGCCGCAGCTTCGCGCCGCCGCTCCTCAGCCGCGATGGCCGCCGCGTGCTCCTCACCGGCGAGGTCGACGGTCGCGGCCAGGCCCTGCTCTGGGATCTCGCGGGCGGCGAGACCTTCGATCTGCCGGCGCTCGGCTCCCTCGACCTCGACGGCGGCGGAGCGCGCGTCGCGGCCTTCCACTACCGCGGCGGCGACGAGTCCTCCGCCGGGTGGAACTACGACCTCTACGACGTCGCCGCCGGGACGGTGACGGCCATCACCGACACGCCGACGATGCCCGACGTCCCACCGGTCTGCCGCCCCGCCGCCGCGGCGCAACCGCGCCTGAGCCTCGCCGGCGACCGCGTCGCCTTCTTCACCGCGCTGCCGCTCGGCGACCCGCCGGGGTGCAACCTGTACGGGTACGACGTCGCCAGCGGTCGGCGCCGCCTCGTCGCCGCCTTCGGCGACGCCGGGCCGCTGCTGGCGCCGACGCTCGACGACGCCGGCGCCCGCCTGGCCCTGCTGCGCCGGCCGCCCCTCCAGGATGGAGCGTATCCGCTGCGCCCGCAGCTCATCGACCTGGCGAGCGGCGCGAGCCAGGAGATCCTCGCCGATCCGGCGGCGTCGGCGCTCGCCGCGGCGATCAGCGGCGATGGCGCGGCGGTGGTGATCGCGAGCTGCGCCGACCTCGATCCCGCGGTCGGCAACCCCGACTTCAACGAGGAGCTGTTCCGCTACGACGTCGCCACGCAGCGCTTCACCCAGATCACCGACACCCGCGGCGGACCGCAGGACTGCTGGGCGCGCCGCGGCGATCCGCTCGAGCCGCGGGTCAGCCGCGACGCCGCCGTCATCGCCTTCCGCGGCCTCGGCGCCGGCCCCGCCACCTGCGGCGATCCCGGGGCGCAGCGCGACGCGCACAGCGGCTTCGCCTTCGGCGACGCCCGCGCCGTCCGCATCGATGCCGCGAACACGCCGCCGCGCCTGACGATCGGCAACGACGTGCTGGCCGCGATCGGCGCCCCGATCGAGATCGCCGCCAGCGCCAGCGACGCCGACGGCGATCGCCTCGCGTGGTTCGCCGAGCTCGACGCGCTGGGCGAGCTGCCGGCGACCGCCAGCTTCCAGGAGTCCCCGAGCGGCGCCGGCGCGGCGGTGTTCCGCTGGACCGGCACCACGCCCGCCGACGTCGGCTCGCACGAGCTGCGCATCGGCGCCTTCGACGGCCGCGGCGGCGACGACGTGCGCGCCCTCCGCGTCACCGTCTGCCGCTTCGTGCCCAGCGATCGGATCGGCGACGTCCTGAGCGCCATCTTCGGCTCGCAGCCACCGGCGTGCGGCACCGGCGACGCCAATCGCGACGGCGTCGCATCGGCCGCCGATCTGCTCGTCCGCCGCTGAGTCGCCGCCTCTTTGAGCAGTCATGCCCGCCAACTGGGCAGATGACGCAGCCGGGCACGGCCCCGAACGTCCCCCGGCGGGCGCGCCGCCCCCGGCACGCCCAGTGCTGCACCCGACGTCATGCGCCAGGAAGCAGTTGCGGAACCAGTGGTCGCTGCGCCCCTCGAGCTCGATGACATGGCGCGCCAGCATCGCGCGGTGCGCATCGAGGTGAGCGAGTTGCGCGGCATGATCGACAGTTGTCGCGCCACCCAGCGCACCGACGGCTACCGGCACATGCTGGCGGTGCTGGTCGGACGGCTGCGCGAACGGCTGCTGCACCACTTCGAGGCCGAGGAGAGCCGCGCCCCCCTCGCCGGTCTCGCGGTCGAGCACGGCGCCCTGCTCGAAGAAGGCGGCCGGCTCGCCCTCCTCCTCCGTTCGCCGACTGCCCCGCCCGACGTGGTCGCCAGGACCATGCGCTGGCTCGATGCCCTGCGCCGCCACGAACAGGGAGAGGACGGCTCCCTGGCGCGCTGATGCCGTGACCGTCGCCACCCTGGCGTGGTAGACGGCTCGCCATGGACATTCCCCGCTTCGCCGCCGGCGTGCCGGCGAGCCAGGTCGCCGACGCCCTCGCCGCCGCCGGCTGCGCCATCGTCGAGCGTCTGGTCGACCGCGAGCTGCTCGATCGCGCCCGTCACGAGCTGCGGCCCTGGCTCGAGACGACGCCGCCCGGACGCGACGAGTTCGCCGGCTTCCGCACCCGCCGCACCGGCGGCCTGCTCGGCCGTTCCGCCACCTGCCGCGAGTTGGTGCAGCATCCGACGGCGCTCGACACGACCCGCGCCGTCCTCGCCCACGCCACCAGCTTCCAACTCCATCTCACGCAGGTGATCGCCATCGGCCCGGGCGAACCGGCGCAGATGATCCATCGCGACCAGTGGGCCTTCGACTTCTTTCCCTTCCCGACCGGCTACGAGGTGCAGTGCAACACCATCTGGGCGATGAGCGACTTCACCGACGCCAACGGCGCCACCCGGGTGGTCCCCGGCAGCCACCGCCACGAGGACCGGCTGCAGATGCGAGCCGAGGACACCCTGCCCGCCGAGATGCCCGCCGGATCGCTCCTGCTCTACACTGGCTCGCTCTACCACGGCGCCGGAGAAAATCGCTCGAATACAGTCCGTTACGGGCTGAACCTGACTTACTCACTGAGCTGGCTGCGGCAGGAGGAGAACCAGTACCTGGCGGTGCCCGCGGAGGTGGCGCGGACCTTCGACGAGCCGCTGCTCCGGCTCATGGGGTATGCCCGCGGCGCCTATGCGCTCGGCTACGTCGACGACCTGCGCGATCCGCTCGACGCCCTGCTCGGCCGCGCCACCGCGGATACCGACCTCGGCGAGCTCGAACAGGCCCGAGCGCGGCTCCGCGGCTGAGGCGTCCGTCCGCGGCCCCCTCAGCCGGGCGACGTCAGCTTGCGGCAGACGCGTCGATGCGGCTGGCGGCGCGCTTGAGGGAGCGGGTGCGGGTCGGATCGGCGGCGGTGGCGGCGAGGAACGGCGCGGCGCGGGTCAGGCGGCGATCGAGCCGCGCCCACTGGGTCGTGCCGACGCTGCCGGCGGCGATCGCCAGCGGCGACTCGGCGCGCACCTGATCGATCAGCTCGCCGATCTGGGTGACGTCGGCGCGGATGCCGGCGTCGCAGCCGGTCTGGGCGGCTGCGTTGCGGGCCCGGGCGGCGGCGGCGCAGGCGGCGTCGCGCATCATCCGGCGCGGATCGGCGGACCCGAACTTGGTGATGCCGCCCTGCAGCGGCGCGCTCGACAGATTGAGGACGCGGGCGAAGATGCGGCGCACCGGCGAGTTGCCGAGATACACGGCCCCGTCGGGGCCGGTGCTCATGACCGCCACCGTCTCCTCGCCGCCGGCGACGAAACTGCGCACGGATCCGTTCTCGCGATCGAGCACGCCGGTGCCGACGGTGCTCGGCAGGCCGGTGCCGTTGAGCACCACGCCGGCCCCGGCCTGGAACGCCAGGCCGTTGGCGCCGATGGCGACCAGATTCATGTTCAGATTCTGCTGCCCGGTGGCCAGGTCGAAGACGTCGAGGTCGGCGGTCCACTCGACGCTGCCGCTCGTGCCGTGGTCGACCACCTTGGTGATGCCGTGCGAGGTCGAGGTGTAGATCTCGCGCCGATCCGACGCCGCCGCCACCGAGCCGAAGATCTGGGCGCCGACGTCGACCGACCAGAGATCGCCGCAGTCGGTGTCGATGGCCAGCAACAGCGAGGTGTTGTCGCCGAGGTAGATGCGCGAGCCGTCGGCGGAGATGGTCGGCGTCGACGCCGAGCCGCCGGTGAACGAGCGGTGGCAGACCTCGTGCATCTCGTAGCCGGCGGTGCCGGCCACCAGGCCGAGGCGGAACAGGGCGCCGAGCTGGGAGACGCCGTCGACGGTGCCGTCCTCGCCGTCCGGCGCGGTCGCCGCCACCCAGAGCTGACTGCTCGCCGGGTCGACCGAGAACATGTTGGCGACCCGCACGCCGTTGCCGAGCAGCGCCGCGGTGAACAGCGGCAGCGATCCAGGGGGCACGTTCACCAGGGTGCGGAACTGGGCGTCGGCGGCGGCGACGATCGCCGGCGGCAGGCTCGAGGGAACGGTCGGGGTCGGCCCACCCGGGAGGACGAACGGCGCGGCGAGCAGCGGCGCGCCGGTGGCGCGATCGAGGGCATAGAGGTGCCCGTCGCCGGTGAGCGCCACCAGCGCGTCGGCGGCCGGGACGTAATTGAGGCCGAGGACGAGATAGCCGAAGGGCGCCGGGCCGACGGTGAGCCCGGTGGGCACGTCCCAGACCACCGTGCCGTCGGTGCGCACGGCGAGCGCGCGATCGTAGAGCGCCAGGTAGACGATCTCGGCGCCGGGCGTGTCGGGGTCGGCGAGGACGAGCGGCGTCGAGCCGCCCGGCGGCGCGCCGGTGCCGGCGATCGCCCAGCGGCGGGCGCCGCTGGCCGGCTCGAGGGAGACGAGGACGACGTTCTCGTAGGGGATGAAGGGGGAGAAGTACAGATTGCCGGCGCGGTCGAAGACCGGTCCGGTGACGTTGTAGGTCGCCGGCTCCGCCGTCCAGTCGGCGCGCAGCACCGCCGGCAGCGCGATCGACACCTCGTCGCTGCTCGCGCTGTCGCCGTGCAGCGCGTGCCAGCCGTCGCGCGGCGGCAGCAGGGGATCGGGCGCCTGCGCCTGCCGGCATCCGCGCGGCGCCCAGGTGGTCGGCGGCGGCGGCGCGAAGCTCTTCGCCGCCGGCAGTTGCGCCTGCGCCGGCGCCAACCAGGCCAGCAGCGTCAGCGCGATCGTCCAGTGCCGCCCGTGTGTCCGCATGCGTCCCCCGTGCCCGAGGCACGACAAAGCCACTTCGCAGACGCTTTTGGAAGCCGGGCAGCGTGGTGGGCCTCCTCAGAGGGAGGGAAAGGGCGTAGAACAGGGCGCATGAAGCGGCTGGTGCTCGCGCTCCTGCTCGTCCCGCTGCTGCCCGGACCGACTTCCGCGACCGGCGTGACGCTCGAATACGATGTCCTCTACGGACCGCTGCAGGTGATGACGCTGCGCAGCACGGCGCGCTTCGCGCCCGCCGGCTACGAGACCAGCACCCAGGTGCGCACGGTCGGCCTGGCCGGCGTGCTCTTCCCCTGGACGGCCGACGCCAACACCGTCGGCAGGCGCGGCGACGGCGGCTTGCTGCCGCTCCGCCACCGCGCCCATGGCGAGTACCGCGGCAGCGAGCGCTCCGTCGCCCTCGACTACGGCGCCGACGGCGCCGTGCAGGCGGTGATCGCGCCGCCGCCGGAAGCCGACGATCGCCAGCCGGTCCCGGATGCCGAGCGGCGGGCGACCATCGACCCGCTCACCGCGACCCTGACCGCGGTGCAGGACGGCTGCCGCGGCATCCTGCGCGTCTTCGACGGCCGCCGCCGCTACGACCTGGCGCTCGCCGACCAGGGCGAGAGCGAGCTGCCGGCCGCCACGCCGGCCTACCGCGGCCGCGCCCAGCACTGCCAGGCGCAGGTGACGCCGCGCACCGGGTTCTGGCAGGCGACCGCGCAGCACGACGAGCGGCCGGCGCAGCTCGACGTGTGGATCGCGGCGCCGACGCCCGACGTCATGCGCGTCCCCGTCTACATGCGACTCTCCGGGGCGCGCGGCACCCTCGGGTTCCGGCTCAGCGCTGCCACTCCCCTGCCCTGATCCGCGGGTTGCAGTCGCCGCCGCGTCGCAGCAGAAGGGCAGCATGACCTGGCGCGGCGTCCGCCTGCCCCTGCTGCTCCTGGCGATCAGCGCCCTGACCGCGACACCGGCACGGGCGCGGCCGCTCGGTCGCGACGCCGAACCGGTCGTCATCGGTACCGAGGCCCTGCTCGTCCTGCCCCGCCCGCACACCGATCACCTGCGGCTCTACCGCTGGCGCGCGGGCGGCTTCGAGGCCGTGCCGTACCAGTTCGACGCGCGCGACGGGGGCGGCGACATCGAGCTGAGCCGCGAACACTTCGCCCTCGACGCCAACGACGAGCTGGTGTTCATGGCCGGTGACACCGGCGAGCGCGCCGATCCCGCGGCGTTGCCGGCGGCCAGCACGGCGGCGCTCGAGATCGCGGTCGGGGATCCCGGCGACGACCGGCGCGGCTGGGTGTATCTCCTCGCCTTCGACGACCCGCCACCGCCGCTCGACCGCGCCCCGTACGCGGTCATCGACAGCGACGGCCGCCACGTGCGCTCGGCGAATTACGCCGTGGAGTACGGCGACGGGATGAACGTCTTCACCGCCCTGCGCATCGCGCCGGCGGCCGGCGGCAGCGGCGAGAACCTGCTGCGCCAGACCCGCATGACCGGCGAGCCGACCCTGCGCCTCCTGTTCGCCGATCTGACGCTGCGCTTCGACGAGCGCAGCACCGTGGCGCGGATCGACGGAGTCAAGAACGGCCCGGTGCGCGCCATCCGCCAGGTGCGCCTGTCGATCGACCTCGGCAAGATGTTCCCCGACCTGCCGAACGGCACCACCCAGACCTACCACTACAGCGCGGGGTTCGACTCGCCCGCCAAGGTGTCGATCCCCTGGGTGGTGCTGAAAACGCTGCGCGCCTTCCGCTTCGAGGACGTGGTGGTGTTCGACCCGGCGGTGCAGCCGCTGCGCTACTGGGACGGCGCCAATCCCGACGGCGTCGACCTCGCCGCCGGCGCCGCCCTGCGCACCGACGTCGACCACGACTGGTGGGCGGTGCGCACGCGCGCCGGCTCGATCCTGCAGACGCTGCAGATCCCCGATCGCTGGCGCGAATGGGGGATCGCCCGCGGCACGGTCGCCGGCGACCGCCGCGGCGACGCGGACGGCGACGAGACCTACGTCGCAGGCTACAGCCTGCTCAACATGACGCGGCTCCGGGCGCACGGCGACTACGACTTCCGCCAGCTCATGCTGGTGGTCCCCGGCGGCTACCGCCCGGGCGCCGAGCGCGCCGCGCGGGCCTGGTCCAACGACCCGCTGCGCGCGACGGTGACGCGGATCCGCTAGCTGGGAATCATTCAACGCGCAGACGCCGGGTCCGGAGGAGCCACGTCGTTCGACGGCAACGGCGCGCAGCCCGTCCCGATCTCACGCGACACCACGCCCAGCGCGGGCGATCCGAGGCAGCGCGCGACGCCCTGACGAAGTCCGCCAGGCCCGCCCACGATCACGGCGTGCTGCTGCGGCGCGCGAAGCCCTTGGGCCGCCGCTTGCGCAGGCGGCCGGCTTCCTTCTGCCGCCTCTCGGCCATCCCGATCTGGATGCTCTGGCAGCTCTCGGCCTCGGGGGTGCGGCGCACGTACGTCCCGTCGGACTGCATCTCCCAGGCGTCCCGGCTCGGCGCGAGCTGCAGATCGAGCACGGCGCGCAGCTCGGCCCGCAGGTCGGGATCCTCGACCGGCGCCACCACCTCGACCCGGCTCTCGAGGTTGCGCTTCATGCAATCGGCGGAGCCGATGAAGTACTCCTCGGCGCCGCCGTTGCGGAAGTAGTAGATGCGGCCGTGCTCGAGGAAGCGGCCGACGATGCTGACCACGCGCACCCGCTCCGACAGCCCGGCGATGCCGGGCCGCAGGCGACAGGTGTCGCGCACGATCAGATCGACCTGCACGCCGGCCTGCGAGGCGCGGTAGAGGGCGCGGGTGACGTCGGCGTCCTCCAGCGCGTTCACCTTCATCTGGATGAGCGCCGGCTGACCGGCGCCGCGGTGCTCGCACTCGCGCTCGATCTTCGCCAGCAGCGCGTCCTTGAGCAGCGTCGGCGCCGGCAGGATCTTCGCGTAGGCGCGCTTCGGTCGGTAGCCGGTGGTGAGGTAGTTGAACAGCTCGGTGAGGTCGCGGCCGAGCGCCTCGTCGCTGCTCAGCAGCCCGTAGTCGGCGTAGATGCGCGCCGTCCCGGCGTGGTAGTTGCCGGTGCCGATGTGCACGTAGCGGCGCAGACCGTTGTAGTCTTGGCGCACGACCAGGATCACCTTGCAGTGGGTCTTGAGGCCGACGACGCCGTAGGTGACGTGGATGCCATCCTCCTCGAGCTGGGTGGCGAAGCGGATGTTCGCCGCCTCGTCGAACCGGGCCTTCAGCTCGATCACCACCGCCACCTGCTTGCCGTTGCGCGCGGCGACGCGCAGGTACTCGATGATGTTCGAGTCGGCCGAGGTGCGGTAGAGCGTCATCTTGATCGCCCGCACCTTGGGGTCCTCGCTCGCCTCGCGCACGAGGCGCTCGACCGAGGTGGAGAAGGATTCGTACGGGTGCTGCAGGAGCAGCGCCCCGGCGTCGCGGAGGATGTGGAAGATGTTGCGCGACGGCGCCAGCCGGGGGTGATCGATCGGGTGGTGCGGCGGATCGTGCAGCGTCGCGTCGTCGAGCTGCGCGATCTCCATCAGATCGCGCAGGGCGAGGAGGCCGTCGACGTCGGCGACGTCGGCGTGCTCGTCGAGGCCGAGCTCGGCGGCGAGCATGCCGCGGTGGGACGACTGCATGCCGGCCGCCACCTCGAGGCGCACCATCGGGGCGAAGCGGCGGTCGCGCAGCTCGGACTCGATCATCGCCAGCAGATCGTCCGCCTCCTCCTCGTCGCGTTCGGTGTTGGCGTTGCGGGTGACGCGGAAGCTCTCGCACGATGCCACCGCCATGCCGGGCAGCAGCAGGTCGAGGTGCTGGGCGATGACGTCCTCGAGGGGCACGAAGCGGCGCGAGTCGCCGACCGGGATGAAGCGCGGAATGCCGCTCCCCACCGGCACCTTGACGCGGATGAGCAGCGGCTCGCTCTCCTTCGGGTGGTGGCCGCCGACCAGGAGGTTGATCGACAGGTTGGAGATGAACGGAAAGGGGTGCGCCGGATCGAGCGCCAGCGGCGTCACCAGGGGGAAGATGTTGCGCACGTAGCGCTCGCGCAACGCCGCCTGCTCGTCGCTGGCGAGCTCGGCGTGGGCCTGGATCTGGATGCCGTGCTCGTCGCGCAACTGGTCGCGCAGGTGGTTCCAGAGCTGACGCTGCCGGCGCTCGAAATCGCGCACGATGGCGTACGCGGCGGCGATCTGTTCCTGCGGCGTGCGGCCGTCGACCGTGCGCTCCTGCAGACCGGCGACCACCTGCTGCTTCAGGCCGCCGATGCGTTTCATGAAGAATTCGTCGAGATTGGAGGCCGAGATGGCGAGGAACTTGATCCGCTCGAGGAGCGGCACGCGCGCGTCCTCGGCCTGGTTCAGCACCCGCTCGTTGAACGCCAGCCAGGCGAGCTCGCGATTGAGATAGAGCTCAGGGTTCGCCAGCCCGTCCGCCGGCACCTCCGGTGCCGGCGCCGGCGCCGCCGCCCGCAATCGCGTTCGCCCGCCCCGCTCGACCATGCTGGTCACGTCTGCCACGTCAGACCTCCGCGCCGGCGGAGTCTGACGGGAACCGGCATCGGGCGCAACCAGCGAGCCGGCGAACCGGCCGGCCGCGGCGCGCGCCAGCCCGCCGCGGCCGAGCGCCGGCACCAGGCACCCCCCTCGGTAGCCATCGGCCTGCATCTGTGGTTCTGTCGCCCTTCAACCCTCGCGAAGGAGAAGAGCATGCGCGAAGCCGTCATCGTCGATGCCGTCCGTACCCCGCTCGGGCGCGGGAAGGAGAACGGGGCCCTGCACGGGTGGCACCCCGCCGATCTCGCCGCCGAGACGCTGAAGGCGCTGGTCGGCCGCACCGGGATCGACCCGGGCGAGATCGAGGACGTGATCATGGGCTGCGTCGGCCAGGTCGGCGAGCAGGGCCTGAACATCGGCCGCAACGCGGCCCTCGCCGCCGGCTTCCCCGAATCGGTGGTGGGGACGACGGTGGACCGCCAGTGCGGATCGAGCCAGCAGGCGCTGCATTTCGCCGCCCAGGGCGTGATGGCGGGCGCCTACGACGTCGTCGTCGCCGCCGGCGTCGAATCGATGAGCCGCGTGCCGATGGGCACCAGCGCCGCGGTCGGCGGCGCGCCGTTCGGGCCGCGCATGATCGACCGCTACGCGCGGGAGAACCTCTACGGGGTCGGCGGGCTGGTGAACCAGGGCATCTCGGCCGAGATCATCGCCGAGCGCTGGAACCTGTCGCGCCAGGAGCTCGATACCCTGTCGATGGAGTCGCACCACAAGGCGGCCAAGGCGGCGCGCAGCGGCTGGTTCGACAAGGAGATCGTCGGCATCGACATCCGCCACAGCGACGGCACGACCGAACAGGTGAAGAGCGACGAGGGCATCCGCCCCGAGACGACCCTGGAGCGCCTGGCATCGCTGAAGCCCGCGTTCAAGCCGGACGGCCGGATCACCGCCGGCAACTCCAGCCAGATCACCGACGGCGCCGCCGCGGTGCTGGTGATGGCGAAGGAGAAAGCCGCGGCGCTCGGGCTCAGGCCGCGCGCCCGCTTCCACAGCTTCGCGCTCGGCGGCGTCGATCCGGTGGTCATGCTGACCGGCGTCATCCCCGCGACCCGGAAGATCCTCGAGCGCTCGCGGCTGGGGATCAAGGACTTCGACGCCATCGAGGTCAACGAGGCCTTCGCGCCGGTGGTGCTCGCCTGGGCGCGCGAATTCGGCGCCGACCTGGCGAAGGTCAACCAGTGCGGCGGCGCCATCGCCCTCGGTCACCCGCTCGGCTGCAGCGGCAGCCGGCTGATGACCACGCTGCTCAACACCCTCGAGCGCACCGGCGGCCGCTACGGCCTGCAGACCATGTGCGAGGGTGGCGGCATGGCGAACGCGACGGTGATCGAGCGCCTCGACTGAGCCGGGAGGTCGCGAGGGCGTCCGCCATCGCGCGGCCCCCTCGCGACCTCACGGCACCAGCACCACCTTCCCCGCCACCTTGCGGTCGACCAGGGCCTGCAGCGCGTCGCCGGCGTGGTCCAGCGCATAACGGGTCGGCTCCACCGGCTGGATGGTGCCGCAGGCGGCGAGCGCCAGGACCTCGCCGATCAGCGCCGCGTTTTCGTGCGGATGCTCGAAGGTCCAGGCGCCCCAGTCGACGCCGACCACCGAACGGTTCTGCAGCAGCACCAGGTTGGCCTTGAGGGCGGGAATCTCGCCGGCGGCGAAGCCGACGATGAGATAGTTGCCGAACGACCGCAGGGCGCGCAGCGCCGGCTCGGCGTACGAGCCGCCGACCGGATCGACGACCATGTGCACGCCGCCACCGCTGATCTCGCGCACCCGCGTCTTCAGGTCCTCCTCGTCGTAGCGGATGCACGCCTGCGCGCCGACGGCGCGCGCCGCGGCGAGCTTGGCGGCGCTCGACGCGGCGGCGATCACGCGGGCGCCGAGATGGCGGGCGACGTCGACCATGGCGAGGCCGACGCCGCCGCCGGCGCCGAGCACCAGGACCCAGTCGCCGCGCCGCACCGTCGCCCGCCGGGTCAGCGCGAACAGCGCCGTCGCATAACTCTGGATCAGCGCCGCGCCCTGCCCGAAGCTGAGGGTCGGCGGCAGCCGGCGCGCCATCGCCTCCGGCACCGCGAGGCGTTCCGCGAACCCGCCGACGCCGCACGACACCAGCACCCGTTCCTGCAGGCGCGCCGGGTTGACGCCGCTCCCCACGGCGACGATCACCCCCGCCACCTCGCCTCCCGGCGTGAACGGCAGCGGCGGCTTGATCTGATAGCGCCCCTGCACCAGCAGCGCGTCGACGAAGGTGACGCCGGCGGCGCGGACCTCCACCACGACGTCGCCGGCGCTGGGGAGCGGGTCCGCGACCTGCTCCACGGTCAGGCGATCCGGCGGGCCGAACTCCCTGCAGACGACGCGTCTCATGGCGCGGTGACCCTAGCGAATCACGAGCGCCGCCGATAGTTTCCCAGCGGCCGCCAGGGCGCGCCCAGCGAAGCGCGCGACGCGCCCTGTCCGCCGGCGCGCTCGCGCCGCATCCTCACTCACCGAGCGCGTTGGCGCGCGCGATCGCCCCGAGCCACGCGGCGCTGGCTTTCGGGCGCCGCATCTGGCTCTGGCGATCGACCGCGACCAGGCCGAACTTCGGACCGTAGCCGAACAGCCACTCGAAGTTGTCCATCAGCGACCAGTAGAAGTAGCCGCGGACGTCGATGCCGTCGCCCAGGCAGCGCGCGACGCCCGCCAACGCCCGGCGCACGTAGTCGTGGCGCAGCTCGTCGTCGTCGGTGCCGATGCCGTTCTCGGTGACGTAGATCGGCACGCCGGCGCGGGCCGCGGCGTAGCGGATGGTGCCCTCGAGCGCCTCCGGCCAGTACTCGTAGCCCAGGGCCAGTACCGGCACGCCGGGCTCCGGACCGACCGGGCCGTTGGCGTCGAAGCGCACCCGGCTGTAGGTCTGCACGCCGACGAAGTCGTCCGCCCTGGCGGCGTCGAGGAACGGGTCGAAGCTCACCCGCCGCGCCTCGTCGCGCTGCGCCTCTCCGCCGGGCAGCGCCTGGTAGTCCTGCATCGCCAGGGTGATGCCGACCGGGAAGCGCCCCGGCCCCGCCTTCAACACCTCGCGGGCGCGGGTGTGGGCGCGCAGCAGGGTGTCGCTGATGCGCAGCGGGTGGCCGAGGAAGAACGGGCCGAAGCGCTCGAGCGTCGTGCCGCAACGCCGCGCCGACTCGGCGACGAACGGCGCCACCGATTTGAAGCCATCGCGCGGCAGCACGCCGGACACCGCCAGGGTCGCCAGCAGATTCGCTTCGTTGATGGTGTAGGCGGTGTCGATGAGGTCGCCGAGATGACGCACGACGCGCTCGCAGTAGCGCGCGAAGCGGTCGGCATTCGCCGCCTCCTCCCAGCCGCCGTCGGCGGTGAACCAGCGCGGCGAGGTGAAGTGATGGAAGGTGACGCAGGGCCGCACCCCGAGCTCGTGGCAGCAGGCGAGCACGCGGCGGTAGTGGTCGAGCGCGGCGAGCGAGAACTGCCCCTCCTCGGGCTCGACGCGCGCCCACTCGACCGAGAAGCGGTACGCCTGGAAGCCGAGATCGCGCACCAGGCGGATGTCGTCCGGGTAGCGATGGAACGAGTCGCAGGCGTCGCCGGACGGCTCGGCGAACATGGTGCCCGGCGTGTGCTCCATCACCCAGAAGTCGCTGTTGACGTTGTTGCCCTCGATCTGGTGCGCGGCCGTGGCCGTGCCCCACGTGAAGCCCTGCGGAAATCGGAACGCCATGCGCCCGGTTCTCACGCGCGCGGCGCGAGTGCAAGCGCGCGCCGCGCAGCCGACGACTGGCCGCCGCGCCTCAGCCGCGCGGGGTGAGGATGACCAGGGGAATGTCGCGCTGCGTGCGCGCCTGGTAGTCGTCGTAGTCGCGGTAGACGGCGACCGCCTTCGGCCACAGCGCCCGCTTCTCCTCCGCCGACGCGGTGCGCGCGGTCATCGCCCGGACCTCGGCGCCGATCTGCACCTCGACCTGCGGGTTGGCGTCCAGGTTGCGGTACCAGAGCGGGTGATGGTCCATGCCGCCCTTGGAAGCGACGAGCAGCAACCGTTCTCCGTCGCGCGCGTAGATGAGCGGCGCCACCCGCCGCGCGCCGCTCTTGCGGCCGATGGTGGTGAGCAGCAGGACCGGGGCGCCGCGCAGGAAGCGGCCGCCGACGCGCCCATTGGTCGCCCGATACGCCCAGGTGTTGAGCCGGCTCATCAGCTTGATGATCGGGTTGGCGATCGCGACTTCGGTTTTCGAGAATGGGCGCGGGGCGCTGGCCATGGCGCGCTCCATTGCCCCGCCACCGCGTCGCGGTCAACCGGCGGCGCCTGGACTTTCTCCGCCGATCCCGGCATAGGCTCGCGGCGGAGGAGTTGCGGATGCGCCGGATCCTGCTGATCGCCGCCCTGGGCATCGTCGCCACGGTCGCCGCGCGCCCGGTGTCGGCGGCGTTCCTCACCGGCTGCTGCGCCTGCCTGGAGCAGCACAATGCGCAGACCGCGAGCGGGCCTCCCCAGGCCCAGCCGGCGCTGTTCTGCAGCCAGGTGGTCGGCATGGGATATCCCGACTTCGTGCAGCGCTGCGACGACGCCGGCGGCGCCAGCGCGCCCTGCTTCGACCCCTCGCCGGGTCAGTCCTGCGGCGCAACCCTGGCGCAGCAGGGCATCGGCTGCCCGGCCGCGCCCGGCGCCCCGGCGGCCGGCCACCTCGGGCTGGCCGCGTTGGCCGTGGCGCTGAGCAGTCTCGGGTTCGCCGCCCTGCGCCGCCGCGCCCGCTGAACCGCGCGCCCGCCGCCCCTCCTGCCGCCATTGCCGCAGTCGCGCCGCGGCTGCTAGGCAACGGCGATGCCGATCGTCGACAGCAACGGAATCCGCCTCGCCTACCAGGAGTTCGGGGACCCGCGCGCCACCCCGATGCTGCTCATCATGGGCTTGGGCGCGCAGATGATCCTCTGGCGCGATGACTTCTGCGAGACCCTCGCCGGCCGCGGCTATCGCGTCATCCGCTTCGACAACCGCGACGTCGGCGAGTCGACCTGGATGGACGACCTCGGCATGCCCGACGTGCTCGGGGTCCTCGGCGCCATCGCCGCCCGGCAGCCGGTGCAGGCGCCGTACCTGCTGCGCGACATGGCGGCCGACGCCGCCGGCCTGCTCGCCGCGCTCGCCATCGACAGCGCCCACGTGGTCGGCGCCTCGATGGGCGGCATGATCGCGCAGACCCTGGCCCTCGACGCGCCGGCGCGGGTGCGTTCGCTGACCTCGATCATGTCGTCGACCGGCAACCCCGACCTGCCACAGCCGCGGCCCGACGCCATGGCGGTGCTGCTCACCCCGCCGCCGGCCGACCGCGAGGGCGCGATCGCCCGCGGCGTCGAGGTGTTCCGCACCATCGGCAGCCCCGGCTTCCCCTTCGACGAGCCGGAGATCCGCCGCCTCGCCGCGCTGAGCTACGACCGCGGCTTCAACCCGGTCGGCACCGCCCGGCAACTGGTGGCCATCCTCGCCTCCGGCAGCCGCGTCGAGCGCCTGCGCGAGCTGCGCCGGCCGACGCTCGTCATCCACGGCACCGACGACCCGCTCGTCCCCTTCGCCGCCGGCCAGGATACCGCCAGCGCCGTCCCCGGGGCGCGCCTGCTCGCCATCGAGGGTATGGGGCACGACATGCCGCGTCCGGTCTGGCCGCGCATGATCGACGCCATCTGCGAGCTGGCCGAACGCGCCGAGTCCGCGATGGACGCCGCCGGCCGCTGATGCCCGCCGCCAGCGCCGCCGCCGGCCTCCCCGTCCAACGGCGGCCCTCGGCGTTCGCCGGTGCCTCGCGATGCCCTCGGTTCTGATCACCGGCTGCTCCTCCGGCATCGGGCTGGCGGCCGCGGTCGAAATGGGGCGGCGCGGCTGGACGACGATCGCCACCCTGCGCGATCCGCGGCGCGCCGATCGCCTGCGCGACGCGGCGACGCGCGCCGGGGTTGCCTCGCGGCTGGTCATCGAGGCGCTCGACGTCACCGACGCCGCGTCGTTCCCCGCCGTGCTGCAGCGGGTGCTGGCGCACGGCGGCGGCCGCCTGGACGCGGTGGTGCACAACGCCGGCATCGCCAGCGGCGGCGCCTTCGAGGACCTGCCGGACGGCGAGCTGCGCCGGGTCATGGAGACCAACTTCTTCGCCGTGCTGGCGCTGACCCGCGCCCTGCTCCCCACCTTCCGCGCCCAGCGCCGGGGCCGCATCGTCGTCGTCTCCAGCAACTCCGCCTTCGCCGGCGAGCCCGCGAACTCCATCTACGTCGCCTCCAAGTGGGCGATCGAGGGCTGGGCGGAATCGCTCGCCTACGAGGTCGAGCGCTTCGGCATCGACGTCGCGCTCATCGAACCCGGCCCCTACCGCACCGAGATCTGGCGGAGCTCGCCGCGCATCGTGCCGGACGGCAGCCCCTACGCGCCCTGGCTCCGCCGCCTCGAGGCGGCGATCGACGCCAAGGTGGTGGCCAGCGCCCGCGACCCGCGCGAGGTCGCCACCGCCATCGCCGCGGCGCTGGAGGCGGTACGGCCGCGCTTCCGCTACCCCGTCAGCCCGCAGGCCTGGTTCGGATTCCTCATGCGCGGCGTCGTGCCGACCCGCGCCCAGCGCCGGCTGGTCACCCGCCTCCTCGGCCTGCGCGGCGAGTGACCCCTTCGACGAGGTCGCGGCACGGGTGGAGTCCGGGCGGGCGCTTTGGTAAACGGCCGCTCCGTGGAGGGAACGCCGTGAACAGGATCGCCGCGGTTGCCATGGTCATCGCCGCCATCAGCCTCTCGACCGGCCCGGCGGCCGCCACGCTGTTGCAGTCCTGCTGCGCCTGCGTCAAAGGCGAACAGGCCCAGACGAGCGGCGCGTTCGGCGCCAACCCGCAGGTCTACTTCTGTGCCGAGGCGCAGCCGGGAGACATCCCGGGCCTCGAAGAACGGTGCGACGCGGTCTCCGACCAGAGCGGCACGCTGCACTGCGAGGCCAACATTCCCGGCCCGACCTGCCGCGCCCAGCTCGCCGACGGCGGTCTCTTCTGCCCGGCGGCCGGCGCGCCCGCCGCCGCTCCGTTGCCTCTTGCCGCGCTGGCCATCGCCCTGGCGATTCTCGGTGCCGCCACGGCGCACCGTCGCCGCCCCGGCGGCCGCGCCTGACCCCGAAGCCATGCCATTTGCCCCGCCGCCGTCCGTGACATCCGAGGGCGCAGCTTGCTACAGGCGCGCCCCGGGAGGGTTCGCCGTGAGAAGCATCGTCGCCACCGCCATCGTCGCCGCGCTCGCGGGCACCGCATCCGTCGCCGCCGCGCTTGGCCCCGTGTGCTGCGCCTGTGTTCCCGGCGACGATGCGCAGACCGGCGGCTTCGCGAATCAGACCGCGGTCAAAGCCCTCCTCTGCGCCCAGGCGCCTCCCGCCGATCCCCAGACCCTCGACGCGCAGTGCCAGCAGGCCAATCCCAGCTATACGCTGTTCTGCGCCCCCCATCTCCCCGGCTCGTCGTGCACCGCCGAGCTCGCCGATGCCGGCATCCGCTGTCCCAGCGCCGGGGTGCCCGCGGCCACGGGCGCGACCGCGCTCGCGCTCGCCGTCGGCCTGGTCGTCGCCGGCGCCCTGCGGCTGCGGCGCCGCCGGGCCGCCCGCTCCTGACGGGTCGCTCCCGCGCTCCGCCGGCGGGACTACTGCAGACTCGCCACGCCGCGGCCGCAGAGCTGTTCGACGGCGTCGAGCATGCCCTCGGTGGCGGCGACGCGCAGCTCGCGCGGCAGGGCGATCACCGTCTCGGTCTTGTTCGGCAGCAGGAGATGGACGTAGCAGGGGCAGTCGCCCCGGTGTTCGCTGAGCGTCGCCTTGAGGCGCGCGAAGAGGTCGTCGGTCACCCGATCGGCGACCAGCGCCAGGTGCACCTCCTGGGCGGTGCGGGCGCGATACTGGGTGAGCAGCGTCACCTCGTCGGCGATGATCTGGCAGCGCTCCTCACCCACTTCGAGCGTGCCGCTGACGCACACCGGCTCGTCGGTGGTGAAGTCGATCTCGGCCTTGCGATAGGTCTCCGGCCAACAGATCACCTCGACGGTGCCGGTCTTGTCCTCGAGCGTGAAGGCCGCGTAGCGATCGCCCTTGCGGCTGTTCTTGAGCTGCAGGCGTTGGATGACGCCGCCCAGCGTCACCTTGCACTGGTCGGGCTTCTCGGAGAGCTGCTCGCACAGCGCGGTGGTGAAGCGCTTCAGATCGGTCTCGTACTTATCGAGCGGATGGGCGGTGATGTAGAAGCCGAGCGCCTCGTGCTCGGCTTTGAGGCGCTCCTTGTCGGGCCACGGGGTCAGTGGCGCCAGCGGCGGTTCGGGCGCTTCGACCGCGATGCCCTTCGAGGAGAACAGGCCGATCTGCTGGGTGTTGTCCTCCCTGGCGTGCGACGCGCCCCAGGCGAGCGCCCGGTCGACGCCGTCGAGGAGTTGGCGGCGGCTGACGCCGAGCGAGTCGAAGGCGCCGCACTTGATCAGCGACTCGACCACCTTCTTGTTCACCGCCGCCGGGGCGCTCGCGACGTCGCCGCCCTCGCCGCCGGCGTCGCCGTTGCGGGTGGCGAGCACGCGCTTGCAGAAGTTGGCCAGGCTGGTGAACGGCCCGCCGGCGTCGCGGGCGGCGAGGATGGCATCGACCGCCTTGCTGCCGACGCCGCGCACCGCGCACAGCCCGAAGCGGATGGGGCGCAGGCCGTTGTCGTCCGGCTGGGCGAGCACGGTGAAATCCTGGCGGCTCTCGTTGACGTCCGGCGGCAGGATGCGGATGCCGCGCTCGCGGCACTCGGCGATGTTCTTGAAGGTCTTGTCGGTGTCGCCCATTTCCATGGTGAGCAGCCCGGCCATGAGCTCCTCGCGGAAGTGGGCCTTCAGATACGCCGTCTGGAAGGAGACCAGCGCGTACGCCGCCGAGTGCGACTTGTTGAAGCCGTACATGGCGAAGGTTTCCATCTGGTCGAAGATCTCGCCGGCCTTGGCCTCGGGGATCTGCTGCGCGGCCGCCCCGGCGATGAAGCGCTCGCGCTCCTTCTGCATCTTGACCGGGTCCTTCTTGCCCATGGCGCGGCGCAGGTTGTCGGCGTCGCCGAGCGAGTAGCCGGCGAGCACCTGCGCGATCTGCATCACCTGCTCCTGGTAGACGATGACGCCGTAGGTGGGCTCGAGGATGGGCTCCAGCGCCGGGTGGGGATAGCGGACATCCTCCTTGCCGTGCTTGCGCTTGATGAACTGCTCGACCATGCCGCTGTCGAGCGGGCCGGGGCGGAAGAGCGCCAGGACGGCGATGATGTCCTCGAAGGTGCTCGGCCGAAGCTGCGTGACCAGCTTGCGCATGCCGCCCGATTCCATCTGGAAGACGCCGACGGTGTCGCCCTTGGCGATCAGCTTGTAGGTCGCCTTGTCGTCGAGCGGCAGGGTGGCGACGTCGATCTCGACGCCGCGGCCCTCGCGGATGCGGCGCGCGACGTTGTGCACCAGGGTCAGCGTCTTCAGGCCGAGGAAGTCGAACTTGATGAGGCCGATCTCGTCGACGTGCGGGCCGCTGAACTGGGTCATCACGCTGCCCTCTTTGTCCATGAAGAGGGGCAGGTCCTCGACCAGCGGTCGCGAGCCGATGACGATGCCGGCGGCGTGCTTGGAGGCGTGGCGCAGCAGGCCCTCGAGCTTGATGGCGTGATCGAAGAGCTGCTGCTCGCGTTCGCCCTTCTCGCGCAGCTCGCGCAGCCGCGGCTCCATCTCCAGCGCCTTGGTGAGCGGGAAGTCCTTGCCCTGCTTCGGCGCCGGGTACAGCTTGGCGATCTTGTCGGTTTCGCCGAAGGTGAACTCGAGGGCGCGGCCGACGTCCTTGATCGCCGCCTTCCCCTTCAACGTCCCGAAGGTGATGATCTGCGCCACGTGGTCCTCGCCGTATTTCTCGCGCACGTAGCGAATGACCTCGTCCCGCCGCTCGAAGCAGAAGTCCATGTCGATGTCGGGCATCGACTTGCGCTCGGGGTTGAGGAAGCGCTCGAAGAGCAGATTGTAGGGAATGGGGTCGAGGTCGGTGATGCGCAGCGCCCAGGCGACCAGGCTGCCGGCCGCCGAGCCGCGGCCGGGACCGACCGGGATGCCCTGCCGTTTGGCGTAGTTGGTGAAGTCGGCGACGATCAGGAAGTAGCCGGCGAAGCCCATCTTCTCGATCACGGCCAGCTCGCGGTCGAGCCGCTCCTGGTAGACCCGTTCGCGCTCCGCGTCCCAGTGGCCGAGCGTGCGCAGGCCGACCAGGCGCTCCTCGAGCCCGGCGCGGGCGTCGCGCTCGAGCTGCTCCTCGAGCGTCACACCCTTCGGCACCTGGAAGACCGGAAACTGGTAGCGGCCGAACTCGAGCTCGAGCGAGCAGCGTTTGGCGATGTCCAGGGTGTTGCGCACCGCCTCGTCGCGCTCGCCGAACGCGGCCAGCATCTCCGTCGGGTCCTTGACGTAGAGCTGGTCGGTGCCGAAGCGCCAGCGCTTCTCGTCGTTGAAGGTCTTGCCGGTCTGGATGCAGAGCAGCACGTCGTGCGCCTGGTGGTCGCCCGGCTGCAGGTAGTGGCAGTCGTTGGTCGCCACCAGCGGCAGCCCGAGCTCGTCGGCGAGCGCGATCAGCTCGCGGTTGGCGCGCTCCTGTTCCTTCAGGTGATTGTCCTGGATCTCGACGTAGTAGCGGTCGCCGAAGATGGCCCGGTATTCCAGCAGCACGGCGCGGGCGCGATCCATCGAGCCGGTCATCAGCGCCTGGTTGACCTCGCTCGCCAGGCAGCCCGACAGGGCGATCAGGCCGCCGTTCAGCTCGCGCAGCAACGCCTTGTCGATGCGCGGCTTGTAGTAGAAGCCCTCCGTGTAGCCGAGCGTCACCAGCCGGCAGAGATTGCGGTACCCCTCCTGGTTGGTCGCCAGGAGGACGAGATGGAAGTTGCCGGCGGTCTCGAAATCGTCGCCCTTCACGACCTTCTGCTTGTCCCGCCGGTCGCCGGGCGCGACGTACATCTCGCAGCCGATGATCGGCTGCACCCCGGCGGCCACCGCCGTCTTGTAGAACTCGACGGCGCCGAACATGTTGCCGTGGTCGGTCATCGCCACCGCCGGCATGCCGAGCGCCTTCACCCGCGGGATCAGGTCGGCGATCTTGTTGGCGCCGTCGAGCAGCGAGTACTGCGTGTGCAGATGCAGATGCGCGAACCCCATGGCAGTCAGACCACTCCCCTCAGCAACTCCAACCCAGACTCCCGACCGCGGAGGACACGGCTCTCAGGGATGCCCGATGCGCGACATCCGTGGTCACCGCTTCTCTCCGCTCACTCCCACTCGATCGTCGCCGGCGGTTTCGACGAGATGTCGTAGACCACGCGATTGACGCCCTCGACCTCGTTGATGATGCGGCTCGACATGCGCGCCAGCAGCTCCGGCGGCAGGCGCGACCAGTCCGCGGTCATGCCATCGACCGACTCCACGGCGCGGATCGCGAGCACGTGCTCGTAGGTGCGCTCGTCGCCCATGACGCCGACGGTCTTCACCGGCAGGAGCACGCAGAACGCCTGCCAGACGCGGTCGTACCAGCCGGCGGCGCGGATCTCCTCCTCCATGATGGCGTCGGCCGCCTGGACGACGGCGACGCGCTCGGCGGTGACCTCGCCGATGATGCGGATCGCCAGGCCGGGGCCGGGGAACGGATGCCGGCCGGTGATCGAGGCCGGGATGCCGAGCGCGGCGCCGAGCTCGCGCACCTCGTCCTTGAACAGCTCGCGCAGCGGCTCGACCAGCGCCAGGCGCATGCGCTCGGGCAGGCCGCCGACGTTGTGATGACTCTTGATCGTCTGCGACGGCCCCTTGAACGACACCGACTCGATGACGTCCGGATACAACGTCCCCTGGGCGAGGAACGCGACGTCGCGCAGCCGCTTCGCCTGCTCCTCGAACACCTCGATGAAGGTGACGCCGATCGTCCGCCGCTTCTGCTCCGGATCGGTGACGCCGGCCAGACGGCGGAGAAAGAGCGCCCCGGCGTCCACCGCCTCGATGCGGAAGTGGAACGCGTCGCCGAGAAACCGCATCACCCGCGTCGCCTCGTCGCGGCGCAGCACGCCGTTGTCGACGAAGATGCAGGTGAGCTGATCGCCGATGGCGCGGTGGATCAGCGCCGCGGTGACGGTCGAATCGACGCCGCCCGACAGGCCGCAGACGACGCCGGCGGCGCCGACCTGCGCGCGGATGCGCGCGCACGCGGACTCGATGAAGCTCTCCATCGTCCAGTCGGCCCTGGCCCGGCAGATGCGGAAGAGGAAGTTCTCCAGCAGCTCACGGCCGCGCCGGGTGTGCACGACCTCGGGGTGGAACTGGATCGCGTAGCGTCGGCGCGCGCGATCGGCGAGCGCGGCGATCGGCGAGTTGGCGCTGTGGGCGAGGATCGTCCAGCCGGCCGGGAGCTCCTCCAGGCGATCGCCGTGGCTCATCCACACCGGCGTCGGGTGGCCGACGCTGAAGCCCTGGAAGAGGTCGGCGTCGTCGTCGACGATGAGCTCCGCCGGCCCGTACTCGCGCGCCGCCGCGCGCGCCGTGCGCGCCCCGTCCTCCTTGGCGAGGACGCCCATGCCGTAACAGATGCCGAGCAGCGGCACCCCGAGCTCGGCGAGGCGCGGATCCGACAGGGGCGCGTCGGCCTGGTAGACGCTCGCCGGCCCGCCCGAGAGGATGATGCCCTCCGGTTGCAGGGCGCGGATCTTCTCGAGCGGCAGGTTGTACGGGTGCAGCTCGCAGTAGACGTGCGCCTCGCGCACCCGCCGCGCGATCAGTTGCGTGTACTGGGAGCCGAAGTCGAGGACGAGGATCATCGGCGGAATCCGATGCTCACCGGTCGCCCGACCGCTGGTAGTTCGGCGCCTCCTTGGCGATGAACACGTCGTGCACGTGGCTCTCCTGCAGCGAGGCGTTGGAGACCCGCATGAAGCGCGCGCTGGTCTGCAGCTCCTCGATGGTGCGGCAGCCGACGTAGCCCATGCCGGCCTTCAGGCCGCCGACGAGTTGGGCGACGATGAAGCTGAGCGGCCCCTTGTGCGGCACCCGCCCTTCGATGCCCTCGGGCACCAGCTTCATCTGCTCCTCCTCGTCCTGCATGTACCGGTTGCGGCTGCCCTCGCGTTCGCGCATCGCCTCCAGCGAGCCCATGCCGCGGTACAGCTTGTAGGTGCGGCCCTGGTAGAGGATCGTCTCGCCCGGGCTCTCCTCGGTGCCGGCGAAGAGGCCGCCGATCATCACCGAGTCGGCGCCCGCCGCCAGCGCCTTGGGAATGTCGCCGCTGAACTTGATGCCGCCGTCGGCGATCAGCGGGATGTCGAAGTCCTTCGCGACCCGCGCCGCCGCCGCGATGGCGGTGAGCTGCGGCACGCCGACGCCGGAGACGACGCGCGTGGTGCAGATGGATGCCGGCCCCATGCCGACCTTGAGGCCGTCGGCGCCGGCCTCGGCAAGCGCTCGCGCGCCCTCGGCGGTGGCGATGTTGCCGGCGACCAGGTCGACGTCCGGGAACGCCGCCTTGATCTCCTTCACCGTGTCGATGACGTTGCCGGAGTGGCCGTGCGCGGTGTCGATCACCAGCACGTCGGCGCCCGCCGCCACCAGGCGCTCCGCGCGCTCGCGGCGGTCGTCGCCGGTGCCGATGGCGCCGGCGACCCGCAGCCGCCCGTAGGAGTCCTTGCAGGCGTCCGGGAACTGCGCCGCCTTGTTGATGTCCTTCACCGTGATCAGCCCGCGCAGGCGGTCCCGTTCGTCGACGATCAGCAGCTTCTCGATGCGGTGCTGGTGCAGGATCTCGGTCGCGTCCTCGAGGCTGATGCCGGGCTGCGCGGTCACCAGATCGTCCTTGGTCATCACCTCCGCCACCCGGCGGTTCAGCCGCTTCTCGAAGCGCAGGTCGCGGTTGGTGAGGATGCCCACCAGCTTGCCGTCCTTGGTCACCGGCAGGCCGCTGATCTTGTAGCGGCGCATGACGTCGAGCGCCTCGGCGATCGGCTGGTCCGGGTGCACGGTCACCGGATCGATGATCATGCCGCTCTCCGACTTCTTGACCCGGTCCACCTCCTGCGCCTGCTGCTCGACGGTCAGATTGCGGTGGATGACGCCGATGCCGCCCTCCTGCGCCATGGCGATCGCCATCGCCGCCTCGGTGACCGTGTCCATCGCGGCGCTGACCAGCGGGATGTTGAGGCTCACCCGCCGCGACAATCGCGTCCCGACGTCGGCGTCGCGCGGCAGGAAGCTCGACGCGCCGGGCACCAACAACACGTCGTCGAAGGTGAAGCCTTCCGGCATGTCATACGTGAACATACGACCTCCGTCGGGCTCGCCGGCTGGCGGCGCGACGACCGGGGACCGTCGCTGCCGCCGGCTCTCGGTCGTCGCGCGCCAGGGTGCCGATCTGCTGCCCTGGCGAGGCGATGACGACCGTCCGGCGAACCATGGCGTCGATTACCAGACGCCCTACAGCTTCGGCAAGAGGGGTGCGACCTCCACAACATCTTGTGGACGCGGCCCCGGCGCGCCGTATCGTCGCGGATGCGCTAAGAAGCCGGGATGCTGATCCCCCTCGACGGCATCGCGCCGCGCATCGCGGCCACCGCCTACGTGCAGGCCAGCGCCCAGGTGATCGGCGATGTGCACCTCGGCGACGAGTCGAGCGTCTGGTTCAACGCCGTGCTGCGCGGCGACGTCTTTCCCATCCGCATCGGCGCCCGCACCAGCATCCAGGACAACAGCACCGTGCACGTGACCACCGGCCGGCACGCGACCGAGGTCGGCGACGACGTCACCGTCGGACACAACGTCGTCCTGCACGGCTGCCGGATCGGCGACCGCTGCCTGATCGGCATCGGCGCCATCGTGCTCGACCGCTGCGTCGTCGGCGACGACTGCATCGTCGGCGCCGGCGCGCTGCTGACGCCCGGCACCGTCGTGCCGCCCGGTCACTTGGTCCTCGGCCGCCCGGCGACGATCGTCCGGCCGCTCCGCGACGCCGAGCGCGCGCACGTGCTGCAGTCGGCGCGCGGCTACGTCGCGAACGCGGCGCGCTATCGCGCCCAGGGCATCTGAACGGACGCGCGGCCGGCGGTCAGCAGCCGGCGAGCGCCGCGTTCACGGCGGCGATCAGGTCGTCGATGCTGACCGTGCCGTCGCCGCCGCGGTCGGCGGCGACGCAGGCGTCGAGCGCGCTCTCGCCGAGGGCGATGCGCACCGCGCGCACCAGGTCGTCGATGGTGACGGCGCCGTCGTCGCCGCAGTCGCCGGCGCACGCGCCGTCGACGAACAGCTCGACGCCGGTGCTCCCATCGTCGGCGGCGAAGAGCACGCGCGCGCCGAGCGCCGTGAACCCGCTCGGGTTCGAGGACGCGGCGCCGGGTGCGAGATCGGCCACCCGCGTCACTCGGCCGTCGCGGCGCGCCGCCCACGGCTCGCAGCCGCTCGCGGTGTCGCAGGCCTGGAACAGCAGGCGGTCGCCGGCCGGCGTCAGGAAGGCCGGGAACGAGCTCTCGGGGCCGGGATCGATGTCGGCCGCCAGGCGCGTCCCGGCCTCGCTGCCGTCGCTGCGCCACAGCTCGACGCCGTGCGTGTCGTCATCGGCGGCGAAGTAGAGCACCCCGTCGAGCAGGCCGAACGAGAAGTAGAAGGTCTCGGTGCCGAACGCCGGGCCGTTCGGATTGATGTCGGCGATCATGGTCGTGCCGCTCTCGCTGCCGTCGCTGCGCCACAGCTCGAGCCCGTGCTCGCCGTCGTCGGCGACGAAGTAGACCTCGCTGCCGACCGCGGTGAGGAACTGCGGCCGCGAATCGTCGGCGCCGACGCGGATGTCGCGCACCAGCCGCGTCCCGTCGGCGGTGCCGTCGCTGCGCCACAGCTCGGTGCCGTGCTCGCCATCGTCGGCGGTGAAGTAGAGCGTCCCCCCGGCGACGACCATGTAGAAGACGCGCGGCGGCAGGAAGGCGCTGCCGTCGGGATTGATGTCGCGCACCAGGCGGGTGCCGGGCGCCGTCCCGTCGCTCATCCACAGCTCGACGCCGTGCTCGCCGTCGTCGGCGGTGAACGCCACCTCGGCTCCGTACGCCGTCATCAGGCGCGGGTCCGACGGCCCGTCCGGATTGATGTCGCGGATCGGCAGGGTGCGGCCGCTGGCGTCGGTGCGCCAGAGCTCGTTGCCGAAGAAGCCCTCGTCGGCGGCGAAGAAGAGGACGTCGGCAGCGGCCGCGAGCTGGTGCGGATCGCCGCTGGCGGCGCCGCGGGCGATGTCCTTCCAGAGCACCGTGCCGTCGGGGGTGCCATCGCTGCGCCACAGCTCGCTGCCGTGCTCGCCGTCGTCGGCGGCGAAGTAGAGCGCGTCGCCCAGGCGCGTGAAGGCGGTGAACAGCGAGAAGCCGTTGCCACCCGGATTGATGTCGCGCAGGCGGCGGGTGTTGGCGGCGGTGCCGTCGCTGGCCCACAGCTCGCGCCCCGTCTCGCCGTCGTCGGCCGAGAACAGCACCTGATCGCCGAGCACGGTGAGGCCAGAGGGGAAGCTGCCGCTGACGAGATCGTCGGGCGCCACGTTGGCCAGGATGGCGGTGCCGTCGCGGGCGTTGCTGCGCCAGGGCTCGACGCCGCTCGCGCCATCGTCGGCGGCGAACAGCAGGCCGAAGGGGCTGGCCGCGAGCTGCCCCTCGACGCCGTCGGCCGGCCCGGGGTTGATGTCGTCCACCAGGGCGGTGCCGGCGGTCGTGCCGTCGCTGCGCCAGAGCTCGCGCCCGTGCGCGCCATCGCTGGCGATCAGGAAGAGCGCGCCATCGGCGACGGTGAGAAAGGTGGGAACGGAACCGTCGGGGCCCTGCCACAGGTCGGCGAGCAGGGTCGTGCCGGCCTCGCTGCCGTCGCTGATCCACGGCTCCTCGCCGCTGTCGTCGAGCGTGGCGGTGAAGGCGACGCGGTCGCCGAACGCGGTCAGCCAGAAGGGAAACGAACCGTCGCTCCCGGGCACGAGATCGCGCACCAGCGTCGTCCCCGCTTCCGTGCCGTCGCTCACCCAGAGCTCGTTGCCGTGCGCGCCGTCGTCGGCGCTGAAGAAGACGCGGCCGCCGACCGCCACCAGCTCGGCGGGATTCGACCCGCTGGCGCCGGGGGCGATGTCGCGCACCCGCTGCGTGCCGTCCGCGGTGCCGTCGCTGCGCCACAGCTCGTCGCCCGTCTGACCGTCGTCGGCGGTGAAATAGAGAGTACCGCCGGCGGCGGCGAAGAAGCTCGGGAAGGAGCCGTCCGGGCCGTCGGCGATGTCGCGCAGCAGCACCGTGCCGGCCTCGGAACCGTCGCTGCGCCACAGCTCGTTGCCGTGCGTCGCATCGTCGGCGGCGAAGTAGAGCACGTCGCCGAGCACGGCGAGGTCGGAGGGGAAGGACCCCTGGGCCCCGGCGACGATGTCGCGCACCTGCTGGGTGCCGGCCTCGGTGCCGTCGCTGCGCCACAGCTCCTCGCCGTGGACGCCGTCATCGGCGGTGAAGTAGACGTGGTCGCCCATCGCCACCAGGTGGCGGGGATTGGAGGAGAGCACGCCGTCGTTGATGTCGCGCACCCGCGCGGTACCGGCGGCGGTGCCGTCGCTGCTCCACAGCTCGACGCCGGTGACCACGTCGTTGGCGGCGAAGAGCACCCGGTCGCCGAGCGCGGTCAGCCAGAACCGCTGGCTGCTGACGTTGCCGAAGCCGCGCAGCAGCACGGTGCCGGCCGCCGTCCCGTCGGTCCGCCAGAGTCCGATGCCCGCGGCCGGCGTGGTGGCGACGAAGAAGACCCGATTGCCGGCGCTGACGAATTCGCGTGGCGAGGACGACTCGATCAACGGCCGTGAGTTGATGTCCGCGAGCAGACGCACCGACGCCCCGGCGGGCATCGCGCCAACCAGGACGGCGATCAGGGAACCGAGACGGAGCGCGCGCCCAACCACTCGCCCAACCTAGGGAAATGCGCCGACAGTTGCCAACTGGCGGCGCGCGGACGACGCCGATCGGCGGGAGGCCATGGGGAGCTGCGCGGCCGCCCCTCGCCCTGCGCTGGCGAACGGCGCTCAGGCCGAGCGGCGTTCGCGCGCCGGCTTGCTCTCCCACAGGCCGCCGATGACGGCGCGGATCGGCAGGTGATCCGAGGCGCGGCGGGCGCGCGGGGTGTTGTGCACGTCGACCGCGACGAGGGCGTGCCGCGGCTGCACCCAAATGCGGTCGAGGGCCAGCACCGGAAAGCGGGCCGGGAAGGATGGCACGCCCGGGGTGCGGCCGAAGCGGCGGTGCAGGCGGCGCAGCGGCGCGCTCGGCGGCCGCCATTCGTTGAAGTCGCCGAGCAGGATCATCGGGTGCTCCGCCACGCCGTCGAGCTCGCCGAGCAGCCGGCGCACCTGGATCTCGCGCTCGCTGAGCCCCAGGCCCAGGTGGGCGGCGATGATCCGAATCGGCCGGCCGTGGATCTCCAGGTCCACGTCGAGGGCGCCGCGGCGCTGGTAGCGCGGCACGCTGAGATCGATGCCGCGCACCTCCAGCACCGGGTGGCGCGTGAGCAGGCCGTTGCCGTACTGGCCGCGCGCGCGGTAGAGCACCGGGCCCCAGACGCTCTCGTAGCCGGTGGCCTCGGCGAGGACGCGGAGCTGATCGACGCCCTGGCGGACGTGGTACCGGTAGTCGACCTCCTGCAGCGCGATGACGTCCGCATCGAGCTCTTCGAGGACGCGCACGATGCGCTGCGGGTCGCACCGCCCGTCGCGCCCGATGCAGCGGTGGACGTTGTACGAGGCGATCGTCAGCGTCCGCATCGCATCCCCTTCGGCTCGATCCTGCACCGACCTGCTTCCGCTTCCCGCCGCATTCTGACAAGCTCAGACGGAACGCAGTGTAGCAGAATGCCCGGCGAAGCCAGAGGGAATGCGCGAGGTGGTCAGCATCGCGGCGGTCCCGCGCCCGTTGGCGCCGGCCTACCCGGGAAGGAGGGCAACTGATGGCCAACTCGGCCGGCTTCCACGAGGCGGAGGATGCGCTGCGCCCCGAGACCAAGGACGAGCACCGCGCGCTCACCTCGATGCAGGAGGAGCTCGAAGCCGTCGACTGGTACGGCCAGCGCGTCGACGCTGCGAGCGACGCCGAGCTGCGGGCGATCCTCGCCCACAATCGCGACGAGGAGATCGAGCACTTCGCGATGCTCCTCGAGTGGCTGCGCCGGCGCAGCCCGAAAGTGGCGCTGGAGATGGCCCAGCGCCTCGACACCACCGGTTCGATCGTCGCGGCCGAGCAGGCCGGCAAGGCCGCGGCCGCGGATGCCGGCGCCGACGGCGGATCGCTCGGCATCGGCAGTCTGAAGGGAGGGTCCAGTCTGTGAACAACCTGCGACGCGAGCTCGCACCGATCTCCGATGCCGCCTGGCGCCTCATCGACGAGGAGGCCACCCGCGTCCTCAAACTGACGCTGGCCGCGCGCAAGCTGGTCGATTTCGTCGGTCCCAAGGGACCCGACTTCGGCGCCATCAACAGTGGCCGCGTCGACGACCTGAAGACCGGGCCGGTCGCCGGCGTCGACGCGGCGCTGCGCCGCGTCCTGCCGCTGACCGAGTTGCGCACCAGCTTCGAGCTGTCGCGTGCCGAGCTCGACGCGGTCGAGCGCGGCAGCGACAACCCGGACCTGGATCCGCTGATCGCCGCGGCGACGCGGATCGCCGCCGCCGAGGACAATGCCGTCTTCCATGGCTACGCGGCGGGGGGCATCCAGGGCATCGACCAGGCGTCGCCGCACCCGGTGCAGACGATCTCCAGCGACTTCACCGCCTACCCGCAGAGCGTCGCCGAGGCGACGCGCCTGCTGCGCAACGCCGGCATCGATGGACCCTACGCCATCGCCCTCGGTCCCCGCTGCTACGCCGGCCTCACCCAGGCCACCGGCCCGGGCGGTTTTCCCGTGCTCGAGGTGGTCAAACGCATCGTCGACGGCCCCATGGTCTGGGCGCCGGCGGTCAACGGCGCCGTGGTCCTCAGCACCCGCGGCGGCGACTTCCAGCTCACCGTCGGCCGCGACCTGTCGATCGGCTATACGAGCCACACCGATGCGACCGTGACGCTCTACCTGACGGAATCGTTCACCTTCCGCATCCTCATGCCCGAAGCGGCCGTGGCCCTGGCGTACGCGGACAAGAAGAAGTGAGTCGGAGCTGGGGGCGCCCCCTGTGGCGCCCCCAGCTCACCGTCGTGGGCGGGCCCTGAAGCGGACCCGCAGCGGCGTGCCCTCGAGCCCGAACTCGGCGCGCAGGCGGTTCAGCAGGAAGCGCTCGTAGCTGGCCGCGATGCGTTGCGGATGGCTGCAGAAGACGGTGACGGTGGGCGGCGCCGTCGCGGTCTGCGTCGCGTAGTACAGGCGCGGCCGGACGCCATTGACCATCGGCGGCTCCTGGGCGCGGCGGGCGCGCTCGAACACCGCGTTGATCTTGGCGGTCGGCAGCCGGCTGCGGTGCGCGGCGACGACGCGGTCGATGGCGCCCCAGATGCGCTCCACGCCGCGGCCACTGCGCGCCGAGATGAACAGCTTCGGCACCACCGCCAGGCTCGGATAGCGGCGGTCGATGTCGTCGCGCAGGGCCGCCGCCGCCTTCGGCGCCGCGGGGACGGCGTCCCACTTGTTGACCAGCAGGACCAGGGCCCGGCCGCGCTCCCAGGCGTAGCCGGCGACGCGCGCGTCCTGCTCGGTCATGCCCTCGACGGCATCGATCACCAGCAGCGCCACCTCGGCCCGCTCGAGGGCGCGCAGGGCGCGGACGACGCTGGCGCGCTCGATGTGCTGGTCCACCCGCCCGCGGCGGCGCACGCCGGCGGTGTCGACCAGGACGTAGTCGCGGTCGCCGCGCCGCAGCGGCGTGTCGAGCGCGTCGCGGGTCGTCCCGGGAACGGCGCTGACGATGCTGCGTTCGAATCCGACCAGGCGGTTGAGCAGCGACGATTTGCCGACGTTGGGGCGGCCGATGATCGCCACCGCGATCGGCGGTTCGGCGTCGTCGGCCGGGGCCGCGGGCGCCTCGCCGAGGTGCGCCAGGACGTCGCCCAGCAGCTCGTCGACCCCGATCCCGTGCTCGGCCGAGATCGGATACAGGGTCTCGATCCCCAGGGCGTAGAAGTCGGCCACCAGATCGTCCTGCTTCGGGGTGTCGATCTTGTTCACCGCCAGCAGCACCGGCTGGCGCAGTTGCCGCAGGCGTTCGACGAGCTGACGATCGAGCGGATTGAGCCCGGCGCGGGCGTCGACGACGGCGATGACGACGTCCGCCTGTTCCGCCGCCAGCAGCGCCTGCACGCGCACCGCGCGCCCGAGCTCCGCCTGCTCCTCGGCCTCGAAGCCGCCGGTATCGACCACCAGAAAGCGTCGCCCGTCCCAGTGGCCGACGGCGATGTTGCGATCGCGCGTCACCCCCGGCGTCGGCGCCACCAGGGCGCGGCGGGAATGGGTCAGGCGGTTGAAGAGCGTCGACTTGCCGGTGTTCGGGCGCCCGACGAGCGCGACCACCGGCAGGGTCTCGAGGATCTCGGCGCGCGGCAGCGGCGCATCGGTGTCGCGGGACGGCGGTCGCGGCATGGAACTGGAGCCTTATCGCATCTCGCCGGGCGGTTGGAGTGCGGCGCCACGGCGCCGCGCCCGGCGCCAGCGCGCGGCGCCGTCACCCTCGGGACACGGCTCCCCTACAGCCCGAAGTCGCGCAGACGGGCGGCGTGACCGGTCCAGTTCTCCTGCACGCGGACGAAGAGCTCGAGGTAGACGCGGGTGCCCAGCAGGGTCTCCAGCTCGCGCCGCGCCGACTGGCCGATCTGCTTCAGCCGGGCCCCGCGGTCGCCGATGACGATCGGCTTCTGCGACTCGCGGGCGACGTGGATGGTGGCGCTGATCACCACCAGATGCTTCTGCGGCTTCTCCTCGAAGGCGTCGACGCTCACCGCCACCGCGTAGGGCACCTCCTCGCGCGTCGCCAGCATCACCTTCTCGCGCACGATCTCGGCAGCGATGGCGCGCTCGGGCTCGTCGGTCAGCTCGTCCGGCGGGTAGAAGCGCGGCCCTTCCGGCAGCTCCGCCTCGATCGTCCGCAACAGCTCCTCGACGTTCTCGCCGGTCTCGGCGCTCACCGGCACGACCGGCCGGTCGGGCAGCAGGGCGGCGACCGCGGCGATGATCGGCAGCAGCTCCGCCTTGGCCACGGCGTCGATCTTGTTGATCGCCACCACCACCGGCTTGCCGCGCGACGGCAGGCGGGTGGCGACGTCGCGGTCGGCCGCGGTCAGCCCTTCCGGCGCGGCCACCACCCAGAGCGCGACGTCGGCCTCGCCGATGCTGGTGATCGCCCGCTCGACCATGCGCGCGGTGAGCAGGTCGCGGCTGGCGTGGATGCCCGGCGTGTCGAGGAAGAGGATCTGCGCCTGGGGCCGCGTCTTGATCCCCAGGAGCCGCCGTCGGGTGGTCTGTGGCTTCGGCGTGACGGCGGCGATCTTGCGCCCGAGGACGCGGTTGAGCAGCGTCGACTTGCCGACGTTCGGCCGCCCGACGATGCTCACGAAGCCCGAGCGGTGCCCGGGCGGCAGGTCGGGTCCGAAGAGCGGCGCCTCGGCCACTAGAACTGCCGGCGCGCCGCCTCGACGCTGCGCTCGTGCTGCGCCGAAGGCAGCCAGTTGCTGCCGGCGGGCGGACGCAGGTGCAACGGGTCGCGCGACAGGCGCATCAGCACCCCGGTGGGCACGACCACGGTGAGGTAGAGGACCATCATGATCACCCGCGTCTGCACCACCCCCACCGCATGCGCGGCCCGCCGCCAGCGATCGTAGATGCGTTGGAACACGTTGCGGCTCACCGCCGCCCGCGCTGGCGTCGGGATCACCACCGCGGCGCCGAGCGCGCTCTGGTTCTCCATCGTTGACCTATGGCAGCTCGCCACCAGACGCTCAAGCGGGAAATCGGCGCGCCCAGCGCGGCGCGCCTCAACTCACCGAGACGTGTCCGGGCCGGAAGATGACCTTCTTGTCCTTCACCACCAATTGGTCGGCGGCGAAGAGCTGCACGGCCTGCGACAACACCTTGCCCTCGAGCTCCTGACCGCGCGCGCGCACGTCATCGAGGGTGTCCTCGCCGACCCGGATGTGGAAGACGTCCTGCAACACCACCGGCCCCTGGTCGAGCTGCTCGGTGACGAAGTGGGCGGTGCAGCCCGAGACGCGGCAGCCCTCCTCGAACGCCTGCTTATAGGCGTTGGCGCCGGGGTGATAGGGCAGCAGCGAGGGATGGATGTTGATGATCCGGTTGCGGAACTGCTCGACGAGCTCCGGCGTCACCACCTGCATGTAGCGCGCGAGCACCACCAGGTCGGGACGGTGGGCGCGCAGGCGCTCGAGCAGGAAGGCCATATGCGCCGGTTTGTCCGTGGAGGGCATCCACTCGAAGGGAATGGCGGCCGCCTCGGCGATCGGGCGCAGCACCTCGTGGTTGGAGAGCACGCAGACGAAGTCGCCGGCGATGAGACCGGCGGCCTGGTCGGCGATGAGCTGCTGCAGGCAGTGCGGCTCGCGGCTCACCAGGAGGGCGATGCGCTTGCGCAGGCGCTCGCCGTGCAGGCGCACCGAGACGTCGAGTTGCATCTCGGTACCGATCTCCTTGAGGCCGAGGATGAGCTCGTCGAGCGTCTGCGTGACGTCGGCGAGGTCGACCACCATGGTCATGATGAACAACCCCTCGACGACCCGCTGCTCGATGTCCTCGATGTTGCAGTTGGCGGCGGCGAGATAGGTGCAGACGCGGGCCACCACGCCCTTCTGGTCGCGGCCGATGACCGAGACCACCGCCAGGTTCTTCGCCGCCGCGCGCATGCGTCCGACCGGCCCGCCAGGCGGCGGCTCAGCCCGCCCAACTCCACTTCTTCTTGTTGGCCTCGATCTGCTCGGCGCTCGGCTTCGGCTTTTCCTCGTGCGGCGACACCTCGAAGCTGTCGCGATTGTCGACCATCGCGGCGTTCAGCTTGACGTCGTCGGCGAAGACCGTCGGCACCGCCGCCTCCTCGAAGATCGCCTGCCACGGGCACTCCGGCTCGCAGGCGCCGCAGTCGATGCACTCGTCCGGGTGGATGTAGAGCTGGTTCGGGAAACTGGCCCTGTCATCGCCGGTGTAGCGATAGATGCAGTCGACCGGGCACACCGCCACGCAGGCGGTGTCCACGCAGTCGCGACACAGGCGAGTGATCACGTAAGCCATCGGTCCTCCTCGTGCGCCCCCTCAGGAGCGGGATGGTGATGCGGTCTGCGTCTCGGCCAGGCGGCTCACCAGCCCGGCGCGATCGGCGATCTGACGGACGGAGATGCCGTCCAAATAGTCGAACAGAACCCGCTGCGCGCCCTGCCAGACTTCGCGCTGCGCGCACACCGACGCGAAGCAGCAGAAGGCGTCGCGGCGCTCCACGCAGTCGATGAGCGACAACTGCCCCTCGATGCACTCGTACACCTGACGGACCGTGATGCGATCGGCGGGCCGCCCGAGGCGGAAGCCGCCGCGCGCGCCGGGCACCGATTCCAGCACCCCGGCGGCGACCAGCCGGCGCAGGATCTTGGAGAGGAAGTGCGGCGGCACCGCCTGCCGCGCCTGGATCTCGGTGCAGGTGACGACGCGATCGTCGTCCTGGGCGGCGAGGTAGCAGAGGGCGCGCAGGGCGTAGTCGACCCGCCGGCCGACGTTCATCAGCGAGCTGCGCGCGACGGCGCTGGCGGGCATGCGCTCAGCGGCGCCGCGTGCGACGGCGGCGGGCATCAGCATCCGCGGATCGGTGGCGCGGACCCTCGGTCCCGCGCTCCACGCTGCGCCTCTGCGCGTCGGCTTGCTCTCACGTCTGCACCCTGGTCGTCGCGTCGCTCGCCGAACGGCGGCGCGCTGAGGCCGGCCGACGCGGAGCAACCTCTCCGTATAAGCGTGCGCGATTTGCGAAGTCAACGCGGGTCGCGCCGGCGCACCGCGCCGGTCAGGAGCTCGGCGTCGCGGTAGGCGTCGGCGCCGCGTGGCAGTCGCTGCAGCTCTTCACCAGGCAGCGCTTGTTCTTGTTCGAGTACGTGATCTCGTCCGAGCAGCCGCGCTCGACGGCGATCGCCCGACAGTCCTCGAAGCGCGCCACGTCCTCGATCACGTGGTTGCACGAGTCGCTGTCGCCGCAGGCATTGATCGCGCCGGCAAGCAGCAGCGCCCCCACCATCGGTCGCCAGCGCCGCCGATGTGCCGAAATCCCTCGCATGATCGTCGCTCCCCTCCTGTCTGCGCGCCGCGGCCCGAGCCCCGCGCCGCTTCCCCCCCGCGCGGCAGACGCGCGGCGCTTACCACAGGGTCGCGATCCGGCTCAACCGATCGGTGGCCGCCCAGGGGGCGGCGCCTCATCGCCCGTCAGCGCGCGCCTTGTCAACCGCGCCGACGGGCCGCGTCGGCCATGCGGCCCCTGTTGAAGCTCAGTGATTTTGTCCGCCTAACTGCTCAGTGAAAATGTCCGCCCCTCCGCGGCAAAGAAGGAGGGATGGAGAGGATGAGCAAGCGGCAATGGAAGCGGCTGGACGCCGTGGAGCGGATCGAGCGAGGGGCGCTGACGGTGGGAGAAGCGGCAGAGGTGCTGGGACTGTCGAAGCGGCAGGTGCGACGGCTGCGGCGGGCGGTGGGGCGGCGTGGGGCGAAAGGAGTGCAGCACGGGAACACGGGGCGGGCGCCGAAGCACCGCTTGGGGGAAGCGGTGCGGGAGCAGATCCTGGAGCTGCGGCGCAAGAAGTACGACGGGTTCAACGACCAGCACTTCACCGAGAAGCTGGGGGACGTGGAAGGGGTCAAGGTCTCTCGGGCCAGCGTGCAGCGGCTGCTGCGCGCGGCGGGCATCGGGCCGCCGCGCCGGCGGCGCGCCCCGAAACACCGCCGGCGCAGAGACCGCAAACCGCAGGCGGGGTTGATGATCCTCTGGGACGGCAGCCGACACGAGTGGCTCGAGGGGCGCGGGCCGATGCTGTGCCTGATGGGAGCGATCGATGACGCGACCGGCGAGCTGCTGCCTGGGGCGTCGTTCGTGGAGCAGGAGTGCGCGGCAGGGTACCTGCGGGTGCTGCGAGCGATCGCGGAGGCGAAAGGACTTCCGTACAGCGCCTACATGGATCGGCACGGGAGCCTGAAGCGCAACGACGCGCACTGGACGCTGGAAGAGGAGTTACGCGGGGTCCAAGACCCGACGCAGGTGGGCCGGGCGCTCGCGGCCTTGGAGATTGAGGTGATCTACGCGCTGTCGCCGCAGGCGAAGGGCCGAGTGGAGCGGCTGTGGGGCACGCTGCAGGATCGGTTGGTCTCCGAGCTCCGGTTGGTGGGGGCCACGACCGTGGAGGAGGCCAATGCCGTGCTGGAGGCCTTTCGGGCGGAGCACAACCAGCGGTTTGCCATTCCCCCGGCCGAGGCCACCCCGGCGTGGCGGCCGGTGCGACGGGGGACCGATCTGAGCCGGATCTGCAGCTTCCAGTACGAGGCGACCGTGCTGAACGACAACACCGTGCGGATCGGCGGCCTGGTCCTCGACATCCCGCCCGGCCCGCGCAAGCGCAGCTATGCGGGGACGCGCGTCGAGGTGCGCCAGCTCCTCGACGGCAGCTGGCGCGTCTACGGCGGCGACACGGTGATCGCCACGGCCGCCGCCACCTCGCCCGGCGCCCTCCGCACGCTCAAGCGCCGGCGGCGGCGGCCGCCGAGCGCCGCCTCGGTGGGGAAAACTCCAGTCGCCCTGCGGGCTCCTTCCGTTTCCCCCACCGACATGATCCCGTCACCACCACGATGAACCCCGGGGGGACGGAATCACTGAGCAGTTGAGGGCGGACAGAATCACTGAGCAGCGACAGTCGGCCATGCGGCCCCTTGACGCCTCCGCGACGGCCAGCCTAGTAAGGGGCCTTGCGCGTTCAGTATTTGATGCGTTCCGACGCCGGCTGCGCATCGGCTGTCACGCTGGGGGGATCAGATGAGATGCCGTGCCAGTCGCCTGATTCGGGGAGTGCTCGCCGCCCTGCTGCTCGTGCAGGCGGGGTGTAGCGCCGCCAACCGCCCCGGGTGGCTGCAGGAGCCGGGCTGGAACAAGCCCTGGAGCTACCGCTCCGGCGTCGCCGCCGCCGTCTGCGCGGCGATCGGCGCCGGCGCCGGCGTCGGCATCCAGCAGGCCCGGACGAGCTGCGCCACGGCGACCGTCAACGGGCAGAAGATCCAGGACTGCCAGTCGATCTCGAACTCGAACGACGACACCTTCTGGCTCTGGGGGGCGCTGATCGGCGCCGCCAGCGGCGCCGTGCTCTGCGGCGTGCTCGGGCACGTGTTCCTCGACCCCGCCGCCGAGCCGGAGCCGGTGACGCCGCCGCCGCCACTGCCCGAGCCGACGCCGGAACCGCCCGTGCGCCAGCGCATCGTGCTGCGCGGCGTGAACTTCGCCTTCAACTCGAGCGCGATCGAGCCCGAGTCGCGCCCGGTGCTCGACGAGGCGGCGAACATTCTGAAGCGGCATCCGGATGTGCAAGTCCTGGTGAAGGGCTACACTGACGCCATCGGCAGCGTCGAATACAATCAGGCGCTCTCGGTCCGACGGGCCGAGGCGGTCTTCCGTTATCTCGTGAACCAGGGGGTCGACCCGGAGCGGCTGACCGTCCAGGGCTTCGGCAAATCGAACCCCGTCGCGTCCAATGACACCGAAGCGGGCCGTGCCCAGAATCGCCGCGTCGAGCTGCATCCCGTGCAGAGCGACGCCGCGCCGTGACCGCGGGCGCGCCATCCGCTGGATCCATATGGAGGAACCCATGACCTTTCCCAGACAGCTCGCGGCGCTCTGCGGCGGCCTGGCGCTGGCGCTGCTCGCCGCCGCGCCGACGCGCGCCGACGTCAACCCCGGCGACGTCATCAACAAGGACAACAAGGACAAGGTCACCGACCTCGTCTCGCCGGGCGTGATGTGGTGCATCGAGCACGGGATGACGATGAAGATCGTCCCGTACCAGAAGATCGACTGGAACCCGGCCTACAAGGAGGCGACCGAGAAGTACTCCGGCCAGGTGAAGCTGTCGGCCGACGGGCGCACGATCGAGAACCACGTCGGCGGCCTGCCCTTCCCGAACATCGATCCCAACGACCCGAACGTGGCGCTGAAGATCATGTTCAACTACGAGTACAAGCCGTTCGTCACCGACGACCAGGACCTGCGCAACTTCGACGCGGACACCGGCACCGTCTCCGACAAGCCGCTCGACGTCGAGCGCCACTACATCCTCGACCACCTGCGCACGCTCTTCTACACCGGTCGCCTGTACATCGATCCCAAGCCCATCCTGCTGCCCAACACCGACGGCGTGCGCGCCAAGCAGTCCCTGCACCCGATCCTCGAGCCCTTCGACCTCAAGGGCGTCGGCCTGACCGGCATCCGCTACCTCGACCCGGATCGCCAGGACGACACCTGGCTGTATCTGCCCACCCTCCGCCGCGTCCGCCGGCTCTCCAGCGCCCAGCGCTCGGACGCCCTCTTCGGCCAGGACACGGACGTCGACAGCTACGGCGGCTACGCCGGACAGATCCCCTGGTTCACCTGGAAATTCCTCGGCAGCAAGAAGATCCTCGGCACCTTCCATGCCGAGAAGTTCCCGGTCGAGTACTGCCCGGGTGGCGCCGACTTCGTCTACTGCGACAATTGGGAGCCGCGCGACGTGTGGGTCGTCGAAGGCACCGCCAAGCAGGCGCAGTACGCCTACGGCAAGCGCGTGCTCTTCATCGACAAGGAGTCGTACTACATCGCGTACAGCGACATCTACGACAAGGCCGGCCAGCTCTGGAAGGTGTGGCTCAACCAGTTCGGCTTCCGCAACAAGGCGGCCCCGGGCTACGGCGACACCTACGATTCCGTGATGCCGTTCACCCACAGCATCACCATGGCCGACATGCAGCTCAGCCACGCCACGCGCGCCGCGCTGCCGAGCCCGAAATACCCCGGCGAGCCGGGCTGGTACTTCAACCAGGGCGCGAAGACCGGTCTCACCGAGGAATTCTTCACCATCGCCCACATGATCGCGGCCTCGAACTGAGCGCCGATCCCGACCCGAAGCGAAGGGCCGACCGGCATCGCCGGTCGGCCCTTCGTCGTTGCGAGGGAGCCGATCGCCCGCGCGTCGTAGTGCCAGCGCCGCCGGGGGCGCCGCGGGCTACTCCTCCAGCGCCGCCCGGGCGGCGTCCTGTTCGGCGGCGCGCTTGCTCGGGCCGTAGCCGACCGCCAGGCACTGCTCGGCGACCCACACCTCGATCGTGAAGCGGCGCGCGTGCGCCGGCCCGCTCTCCTCGACCACCCGGTACTCGGGCACGATCCGCTGCGCCGCCTGCGTGCGTTCCTGCAGGATGGTCTTCCAGTCCGGCGCGCCGACCATGCCGCCGCGGGCGATGTCCTCGGCGAAGTGGCGCGCGATCAGCGCCCGGGTGCGCGCGAAGCCGCCGTCACGGAAGACCGCGCCGAGCGCCGCTTCGTAGACGTAGGCGAGGATCGAGGCCTTCTCGCGCCCGCCGCTGCGATCCTCGCCCCGTCCCAGGCGCAGCGCTTCGTCGAGGCCGAGGGCGCGCGCCTTGTCCGCCAGTGTCACCGTGCGCACCAGGGTGGCGCGCCGCTTCGACAACTCGCCCTCGTCGAGCTCCGGCAGGCGCAGCAGCAGCAGATCGGCGATCACCAGGTCGAGCACGGCGTCGCCGAGGAACTCGAGTTGCTCGCCGGCGCGCACGGCGCCGACCGGCAGCGCCGACGGGTGGGTGAGCGCCGCGTCGAGCAGACTGCGATCGAGAAAGCTGTAGCCGAGCCGCTCCTCGATGCGCCGGAACTCGTCACCCAGCGCTCGCGCCACCGAGGCCCCCTACCCGCTCGCCGCGCAGCCGGTCGCCCACCCGCGCCAGCACCCGCACGGGCACCTCGTGGTTGGCGAGGTCGTCGTCACCGTCGAGCAGCACCCGGGCGTAGTTCCGGCTGTAGCCGATGAGCTTGCCGGTCGACGCATCGCGCGTCGACTCGACCAGCACCCGCAGCTCCTGCCCGAGGCAGCGCTCGGCGAAGGCCTCGCGCTGCGCGCGTCCGAGCCGCCGCAGTCGCCCGGCGCGTTCGCGGATCACCGCCGGCGCCAGGTGGTCGCTCGCCTTCGCCGCCGTCGTGCCGCTGCGACGCGAGTAGGGAAAGACGTGCAGGTAGCTGAAGCCGCTCTCGGCGAGCAGCGCCTCGGTGGCGGCGAAGTCGGCGTCGCCCTCGCCGGGGAAGCCGGCGATGACGTCTGTTCCGAGCCCGGCGCCGGGGAGGCGGCGGTGGATCTCTGAGGCGACCGCGCGCACCAGCGCCGCGTCGTAGAGCCGGCGCATGCGGCGCAGCACCCGGTCGGCGCCGGCCTGCACCGGCACGTGCAGGTGCTCGCACAGCACCGGGCTGCGCGCGATCAGATCGAGCAGGCGCGGCGTCACCTCCGGTGGGTCGATCGAGCTGAGGCGGACGCGCGGCACCGGCGCCGCCTCGGCGATCATCTCCACCAGGTCGGCGAGCTGCAGCGGCGTCTCCAGGTCCTTGCCGTAGCCGCCGAGATGGATGCCGGTGAGCACGACCTCGCGGAAGCCGAGCCCGGCCAGGCGCGCGAGCTCGGCGAGCACCCGGCGCGGCGACACGCTGCGGCTGCGACCGCGCGCCATCGGCACGATGCAGAAGGTGCAGAAGAGATCGCAGCCCTCCTGCACCTTGAGAAAGGCGCGGGTCTGCCCGGCGAACGCCTCGGCGCCCAGCGTGCTCACCGTCGCCGCCCGGCGCAGGTTGCTGACGAAGACCCGGCCCTCGGCATCCGGGATCTGGTCGCGCACGGCGCGCAGCAGGTCCGGCAGGCGGCCGACGCCGATGACATAGTCGACCTCCGGCAGATCGGCGCGCTGCGGGCTGGTCTGCGCGAAGCAGCCGGTGAGGATGACGCGACCGCGCGGGTTCCAGCGCCGCGCCCGGCGCGCCAACTGGCGGCTCTCGGCATCGGCGCGGTCGGTGACCGTGCACGAGTTGACGACGTAGACGTCGGCGCCGGCGGCGAAGGGCACCGGCTCGCAGTCGGCGGCGAGCGCCGTCTGCATGGTCGCCGTGTCGTACTGGTTCACCTTGCAGCCGAGGGTGGCGAAGGCGACGCGCAACTTGCGGCTCATGGGTTCGCCGCCCCGCCGATCGCCGGCTCCGCCGCCCCGTCGGGCAGCGCGGCGCGGATCCACCCGCCGCCCAGCACGCGCTCGCCGTCGTACAACACCGCCGCCTGCCCGGGCGTCACGGCGCGCAGGCCGTCCGCGGCGACGACCACGAAGCCCTCCGCGTCGGCGCGGACGACGCGCGCCGCCTGCGGCGCGAAGCGCGAGCGGATCTTGACCGCGACCGGCGCCCCGACGGCCGGCGGCGCCGTGAGCCAGTTCACCGCCGCGGCGACGACGCCGCGCGCCAGCACCTGCGCCGCGCCACCCAGGCGCACCGTGCCGTCCGCCTCGATGGCGGTCACGTAGCGCGGCGCGCCGCCGGCGACCCCGAGGCCGCGGCGCTGGCCGATGGTGAAGCGGTGCACGCCGTCGTGGGTCGCGATCACCTGACCGGCCGCGTCGACCAGGCGGCCACCGCGCAGTGGTTCCGGCGAGGGGTGTCGCTCGACGAAGGCCGCATAGCCACGGCGCGGCACGAAGCACACCTCCTGGCTGTCCGGCTTGCCGGCCACCGGCAGGCCGCGCCGCGCCGCCGCGGCGCGCACCTCGGACTTGCACAGGCCGCCGACCGGGAACAGGGTCCGCGCCAGCACCGCCCGTTCGATGCCGAAGAGGAAATAGGACTGGTCCTTGTCGGCGTCGACCCCGGCGAGCAGCGCCGCCCCGTCGCCGGCGCCGGCGATCCGCGCGTAGTGGCCGGTGGCGATGCGCGTCGCCCCGAGCTCGCGCGCGCGCTCCCAGAAGCCGGCGAACTTCACGTGCTGATTGCAGCGCGCGCACGGGTTCGGAGTCCGCCCGCGCCGGTACTCGGCGACGAAGTCGTCGACCACGGCGCGTGCGAAGGCGGCGCTGAAGTCCATCACGTAGAAGGGGATGCCCAGGCGCTCGGCCACCAGGCGCGCGTCGAGGAAGTCGTCGAGCGAGCAGCAGCCGCTGTCGCTCGCGCCCGCCCACAGGCGCATCGAGATCCCGACCACCTCGTAGCCGGCTTCCACCAGCAGCGCCGCGGCCAGTGAGCTGTCGACGCCGCCGCTCATCGCGACCACCACCCGTTCCCGCGCCATCGCCTATCCCACCGCCCGCGCCGCGAGCGCGCGGGCGCGCGCCACGACCCGCCGCAGCGCCGCCGCCGCGGCCTCGATCTCCGTCGCCGTCGTCCGCGGCCCGAGGCTGAAGCGCACGCCGCCGCGCGCCGCCGCGTCGTCGCAGCCGATGGCGCGCAGCACGTACGAGGCCTCCCCGGATCCGGCCGCGCAGGCCGAGCCGACGGAAGCGCACACCCCCTCGAGATCGAGCGCCGCCACCACCGTCTCCCCGGCCAGGCCGTCGATGCCGAGGCACAGCGTGTTCGGCAACCCTCCGGTGCCGGGCCCGTGGCGCCGCACGCCGTCCACCCCGGCGACCGCCTCCCACAGCCGCGCCCGCAATGCCGCCAGGCCGGGGGCGGGCGCCACCGCGAGCGCGGCGGCGAAACCCGCCGCCGCGGCCGCGTTCTCGGTTCCCGGCCGCAGGCCTCGCTCCTGCTCGCCGCCGCGCAGCAGCGGCCGCACCCCGACGCCGCGGCGCACCACCAGCGCGCCGATGCCGACTGGTCCGCCGAGCTTGTGCGCCGAGAGCGTGCACAGATCGACCGCGCCCGCGTGCACCGGAACGCGCCCCACCGCCTGCGCCGCGTCGACGTGGAGGAGCACGCCGCGTGTCCGACAGAGGGCGGCGATCTCGGCGATCGGTTGCAGGGTGCCGATCTCGCCGTTCGCCCAGCCGATCGAGACCAACGCCGTGTCCGACCGCAGCGCGGCCGCGACGTCATCGACCGCGATCCGCCCCTCGGCATCCACCGGTAGCCAGGTGACCCGCGCGCCGCGCCGCTCGAGCTCGCGCACCGGCGCGAGGACCGACGCGTGCTCGATGGGCGTGGTGACGACGTGCCCCCCCGCCACCACCGACCCGAAGAGAGCCAGATTGTTGGCCTCGGTGGCGCCGCTGGTGAAGCACACCGACGCCGCGGGGACGCCGAGGATCTCGCCGATCGCGCGCCGCGACCGCTCGAGCACGGCGCGCGCCGCCCGCCCCGCGGCGTGCGCGCTCGACGGATTGCCGATCCCCTCGTCCAGCGCCGCCAGCATGGCCTGGCGCGCCACCGCCGCGAGCGGCGCGGTCGCATTGTGGTCGAGATAGATCATCGCCCCGAACGCGCCGCGCTGCCTCCTACGGCCGCCGGCTGCGGGCCCGCGGGGCGCGCCGGGCGCTTCGCTTGCCGTCCTTGTAGAGCTTGTACTCGAAGCTATCGACCAGCGCCTGCCAACTGGCCTCGATGACGTTCAGCGACACGCCCACCGTGCCCCAGCGGTCGACGTCGTCCGCCGACTCCATCAACACCCGCACCGGCGCCGCGCTGCCCGCGGCGCCGCTCAGCACCCGGACCTTGTAATCGAGCAGGCGCACGGCCTCGATGTCGGGATAGAAGCGGCGCAGGGCGCGCCGCAGGGCGGTGTCGAGGGCGTTCACCGGGCCGTTGCCTTCGGCCGCGGTGTGCTCGATGTCGCCGGTCGGCCCCTTCAGCATCACCGCCGCCCAGGCCGACGCGGGACCGTGCTCGATGCGCTCGTCGGTCCTGACCGCGACGGAGCCGTTGTCGCCGAAGACCAGGCGCATGTAACCCTTCTCGTCGACGACCCGGAACTGCACCAGCTCGAAATAGCGCAGCTCGCCGTGCTGGATGCGGTGCATGCGCAGCTCGAGGGACGCCTCGGCGCCCTCGAACTGGTAGCCCTGGTGCTCGAGCTGCTTCACTTCCTGCAGCAGGTGCTTCACGTGGCCGTCGAGCGCCTCCATGTCGACGCCGAACTGCCTGGCCTTGTAGACGATGTTGGCGCGCCCGGAGAGGTCCGACACCAGCACCCGCTGCGTGTTGCCGACCAGCGCCGGATCGATGTGCTCGTAGGTCCGCGGATTGCGTTGCACCGCCGCGACGTGGACCCCACCCTTGTGCGCGAAGGCGCTCTGCCCGACGTAGGGCTGGCGCTTGCTCGGTTCGACGTTGGCGAGCTCGTCGACGAAGCGCGACACCTCGTGCAGGCGACGCAGGTTGGCGGCGCTGACCACGTGGTAGCCCATCTTGAGCTGCAGATTGGCGATCACCGAGCAGAGGTTGACGTTGCCGCAGCGCTCGCCGATGCCGTTGATCGTGCCCTGCACCTGGATGGCGCCGTGCTCGACGGCGATCAGGCTGTTCGCCACCGCCAGCTCGGAGTCGTTGTGGCAATGGATGCCGATCGGCGTCGGCCCCTGCGCCCGCACGGCGTCCACCGCCGCCGCGATCTCCCACGGCATGCGGCCGCCGTTGGTGTCGCACAGGCAGAGGACGTCGGCGCCGGCGTCGGCGGCGACACGCAGGCACTCGAGCGCGAACTCCGGGTTGGCGCGGTAGCCGTCGAAGAAGTGCTCGGCGTCGTACACCACCTCGTCGACGTGGCGCTTCAGGTAGCGGATGGTGTCGTGGATGAGGTCGAAGTTCTCGGCCAGGGGGATGCGCAGGTCGTCGCGCACGTGCAGATCCCAGCTCTTGCCGAAGATCGTCACCACCGGGGTGTCGGCGCGCAGCAGCTTCTCGAGGTTGCGGTCGTCGCTGGCGCGGGCGCCGGCGCGGCGCGTCGAGCCGAACGCGGCGACCCTGATGCGCGTCAGCTTCCGCTGCTTCACCGCCTGGAAGAACGCCTCGTCGCGCGGGTTCGAGCCCGGCCAGCCGCCCTCGACGTAATCGATGCCGAAGTCGTCCAGGCGCTCGGCGATGCGCAGCTTGTCCTCGAGGGTGAGGGCGATGTCCTCCGCCTGGCAGCCGTCGCGCAGCGTCGTGTCGTAGATGTGGATGGTCTTCGCCACGCTCAGGCCTCCGACGGCGCCTCCTCGATCAGCGCCTTGTGCAGCGCCCGCACCGCCAGCTCGCCGTACTTCGCCTCGATGACGACGGAGATCTTGATCTCCGAGGTCGAGATCATCTGGATGTTGATGCCCTCGTTGGCCAGCGTCTCGAACATGCGCGCCGCCACCCCGGCGTGACTGCGCATGCCGAGGCCGACGACCGACACCTTGACCACCTCGGTATCGGCGCTCGCCTGTGCGCCGATCTCGCGCGCCGTCTCCTCGACCATCTGCAGCGCCCGCGCCACGTCGGTCTTGGGCAGCGTGAAGGTGAAGTCGGCGTCGCCGGCGGTGCTGGCGTTCTGGATGATCATGTCGACGCTGATGTGCGCCCGGGCGATCGGGCCCAGCACCTTCGACGCCAGGCCCGGCTTGTCGGGGACGTGGCGGAGCGTGATCTTCGCCTGGTCGCGGTCGAGCGACACGCCGGATACCATCACCTGTTCCATCGCCTCGTCCTCTGGCACCACCCAGGTGCCGTCGCTGTCGTCGAAGCTGGAGCGCACGCAGAGCGGCACGCCGTAGCGCTTGGCGAATTCCACCGAGCGGATCTGCAGCACCTTGGCGCCGAGACTGGCGAGCTCGAGCATCTCGTCGTGCGAGATGCGCTGCAGCTTGCGCGCCTGCGGGCAGATGCGCGGGTCGGTGGTGTAGACGCCGTCGACGTCGGTGTAGATCTCGCACACATCGGCCGTGAGGGCCGCCGCCACGGCCACCGCCGAGGTGTCGCTGCCGCCGCGGCCCAGGGTGGTGATGTGGCCGTGCGCATCGACGCCCTGGAAGCCCGCCACCACCGCCACCTCGCCGCGGTCGAGCACGGCGCGGATCTGGTCGCCGTCGATGCGCTGGATGCGGGCCCGGCCGTAGGCGCTGTCGGTGTCGATGCGAACCTGGTGGCCGAGGAACGAGCGCGCCGGGATCCCCTGCCCCTGCAGCGCGATCGCCAGCAGCGCGCTGGTCACCTGCTCGCCGGTGGCGATCAGCACATCGACCTCGCGCAGCGAAGGCTGCGGCGCGCAGCGCTGCGCCAGCTCGAGCAGCCGATTGGTCTCGCCCGACATCGCCGAGACCACCACCACCAGACGGTGGCCCGCCGCGTGCCCGGCCGCCACCCGCGCGGCCACCGCCTGGATGCGCTCGATGCTGCCGACCGAGGTGCCGCCGTACTTCTGGACGATCAGACTCATCTCACAGCCCACACCCGGATGGACACCGCCCCCGCCCGCCCCACGCCGGCGAGCACCGAAGCAGTCGCTGCGCCATCGACGCGTTCGTTGCGGTCCGATCCGTGTGCATCGGCGTGGGGCGGGCGGGGTCGCTGTCCATCTGTGCTCAGCCCTTGCGTGTCAGGGCGTCAATCGCGGCACCATAACCCGAACCATGCGCGACGGCCAGCAGGCGCCGGCCGCCGGGAACGAACTCGATGCGGACCTCGAGGTGGTCGCCGAGTGGCTCGTCCAGGCGCTCCGGCCACTCCACGGCGCAGACCCCGGCGCCGAAGATGTATTCGCGCAGGGACAGCGAGTCGACATCTCCCGCGGGGAGGCGGAAGAGGTCGATGTGGTAGAGCGGCAGGCGCCCGCCCTCGTGGGGAATCAGGATCGGGAACGAGGGACTGCGGATCTCCTCCGGCGGCACCCCGAGGCCTTCCGCCAGGCCGCGCACGAAGCAGGTCTTGCCGGCGCCGAGCTCGCCGGAGAGGCCGATGCGTTCGCCGCCGCGCAGGGCCGCGGCCAGGCGGCGGCCGACGGCGCGCGTCTCCTCCTCGCTGGTGGTGATCAGCTCGACCCGGTCCATCACCCGGCCAGCAGCGCTGCCATGGCGGGGCGCAGGCCCTCGACCACGTCCCCCGCCAGCAGCCCGACCTCGCCGTCGGCCGCCGCCCGGTCCGCCGCCAGGCCGTGCAGGTAGACGCCGAGGCAGGCCGCCTCCGCGGGCGGCAGGCGTTGCGCCAGCAGGCCGCCGATGGCGCCGGCCAGCACGTCTCCCATGCCGCCGGACGCCATGCCGGGATTGCCGGTCGGATTGATCCAGGCGAAGCCGCCCGGCTCGGCGATGACCGTCCGCGCTCCCTTGAGCACCAGGGTACAGCCGTGGGCGGTGGCGAAGCGGCGCGCCTGACCGATGCGGTCGGCCTGCACGGACGCGGTGTCGCCGCCGTTCAGCCGGCTCATCTCCCCCGGGTGCGGGGTCAGCACCGCCCGACCGCCGGCGGCGCGCAGCGGCGCCGGGTCACGGCCGAGGATGGTCAGCGCGTCGGCGTCGAGGACGATTGGCAGCCCCGTCTCCTCGAGCAGCCAGCGCACCGTGGCGGCGGCGCCGTGGTGGGTCCCGATGCCGGGGCCGATCACCACCGCGCTCTTGCCGCCGACCAGGGCGGCGAGGCGCGCCGCGTCGAAGCGGATGCGGCCGTCATCATCGGGCAACGTCTCGGTCATCGCCTCGAGCACGCCGGCGGCATACACCGGATACAGCGATCGCGGGCCGACCAGGGTCACCAGTCCGGCGCCGACCCGGCCGGCGCCGCGCGCCGCAAGTTGCGCGGCGCCGGTGTGCCCGAACGAACCGGCGATGATCAGCACGTGGCCGCAGTCGCCCTTGTGGACCTCGGGGTCGCGGCGCGGCGCCAGGCGGGCCGCATCCGCGGCCTCCAAGAGCGCGGCGCGCGCCGGCACCGCGGCCAGCGCCGCCGCGGCGAGGCCGATGTCCACCACCGCCAGCGCGCCGCAGTGGCGCACGCCCGGATGCTGGACCTGGCCGGCCTTGGCGAAGCCGAACGTGGCGGTCACCTCGGCCTGCACGGCGACGCCCAGCGGCCGGCCGCGGTCGGCGTCCAGGCCGGATGGAATGTCGACCGCCAACACCGGCGCGCCGCAGGTGTTGACGATCTCGATCGCCGACGCCGGCAGGCCCCGAACGGCGTCGCGCAAGCCGGTGCCGAAGATCGCATCGACGACGGCATCGACCTCGCCGGCCATCGCGCTCAGGCGTGCCAGGCCGGCGTCGTCCGTGATCTCGACCAGCACCCCGCGCAGTCGTCGATAGGCGCGCAGGTTGCGCAGCGCGTCCCCGCCGACCTCGGCCGCGCGCCCCAGCAGCGCCACCTGGACGCGCGCCCCGCGCTTCTTCAGCAGCCGCGCGATGACGAATCCGTCGCCGCCGTTGTTTCCCTTGCCGGCGACGATCAGCACCCGCGCGCCGCGGCGCCGCAGGCGCGGCACGCACTGCAGAAAGGCCGCCGTCGCCCCCTGACCGGCGCGTTCCATCAGGACGTTCCCGGGCGTGCCGCCCTCGATCGTCAGCCGATCGAGGGTCCGCATCTCCTCCGCGGTCACCAGGCGCATGGCGACTGCGCCGGCGGGCGACCCGCTCGCAGTGCGGCGCCAAGTCCGGCCGCCCCGGTCATGCGCCCGCCGCGGCGACCATCGCCGCCTTCAGCTCCCGCACCGCGGCCTCGAGGCCGACGAACAGCGCCCGCGCCACCACGCTGTGACCGATGTTGAGCTCGTGCATGCCGGGAACGGCGGCGATCGGCCCGACGTTCTCCACCGTCAGACCGTGCCCGGCGTTGACCACCAGGCCGAGCGAGCGGCCGAGCGCGGCGGCGGCGCGGACCCGCGCCAGCTCTGCGGCGCGCCCCGCCGCATCCGGCGCGTCGGCATAGCGGCCGGTGTGGATCTCGATCGCCCGGGCCCCGAGGCGGTGCGCCGTCTCGACCTGCGCCGGCTCGGCGTCGATGAACAGGCTGACGCGCGTGCCACCGTCCTGCAGTCGCCGCACGGCGTCGCCGACCACCGCCGGGTTGCCCGCCGCGTCGAGCCCGCCCTCGGTGGTCACCTCCTGGCGCCGCTCCGGCACCAGGCAGACATCGGGCGGACGCAGTCGGCAGCCGATCGCGACCATCTCGGGCGTCACCGCCATCTCCAGGTTCACCTTCGTCGACACCGCCGCCAGCAAGCGCTCGACGTCGCGATCCTGGATGTGCCGGCGATCCTCCCGCAGGTGCACGGTGATGCCGTCGGCGCCACCGCGCTCCGCCGCCCGCGCCGCCTCCACGATGTCGGGATACGGCGTGCCGCGCGCCTGGCGGACGGTGGCGACGTGATCGATGTTCACGCCGAGGCGGATCATGGGAGGACGTCGGCCCGCGCCCCCCTCGCCGTTGGCCCGGTTCGGCGACCGCCGCGGCGCGCCCGCGGTCCTGGCGTGGCGGCGCGCGGGCTCACCGACGCGCCTCCTCGTCGCGCGCCCCCACCTGCTCGCGCAACGCCGCCGCGATCTCCTCGCAATAGCGCTCCACCTGGCCGATGTGCTCCCCCTCGACCATGACGCGGACCAGCGGCTCGGTGCCGGAATAGCGCACGAGGACGCGGCCGCGCTCGCCGAGATCCGTGCTCACCCGGTCGATGACCCGCTGCACGACGGGCAGCGCCGCCAGCTCGCGGCGCTCGCGAACGCGCACGTTGACCAGGCGCTGCGGCAGGCGCTGCATGACCCGGCGCAGCGCGCTGAGCGGACGGCCCGTCTCCACCATCACCGCCAGCACCGCCAGCGCCGACACCAGACCGTCGCCGGTGGTGCCGTGCTCGAGGAACACGATGTGCCCCGACTGCTCGCCGCCCAGCAGATGGCCGCCGCGCACCATCTCCTCGACCACGTAGCGGTCGCCGACCTGGACGCGGCTCAGCGCGATGCCATGGGCGCGCAGCGCCAGATCGAGGCCGAGGTTGCTCATCACCGTCGCCACCACCGCCCCGGTCGGCAGGCGGCCGCTGCGCTGCAGCTCGATCCCGAGCATCGCCAGCACCTCGTCGCCGTCCACCACCTCGCCCTGCTCGTCGACCAGGATGACGCGGTCGGCGTCGCCGTCGAGGGCGACGCCGATGTCCGCGCCGTCCTGCCGCACCCGCGCCGCCAGGCCCTGCGGGTGCAGGGCGCCGCAGTCGCGGTTGATGTTGGTGCCATCGGGCTCGTCCGCCATCGCCACGACGTCGGCGCCGAGCTCGGCGAAGACCTCCGGGCCGACCCGGTACCCGGCGCCGTTGGCGCAGTCGATCACCACCTTCACGCCGTCCAGCGTGCGCTGGCGCGGAAAGGTGTTCTTGAGGAAGACGTTGTAGCGGCCGAGCGCGTCGTCGACGTGGAAGGCCTTGCCGATCTGATCCGCGGTCGGCCGCAGCCCGTCCGTCCCGCTGCCGAGCACCAGATCCTCGATCTCGCGCTCGACGTCGTCGGCGAGCTTGAAGCCGCTGGAGGCGAAGAACTTGATGCCGTTGTCCTGGAACGGGTTGTGCGAGGCCGAGATCATCACCCCGGCGTCGGCGCGCATGCTGCGGGTGAGGAAGGCGATCCCCGGGGTCGGAATCGGCCCGCACACCAGGACGTCGACGCCCATCGAGCAGATCCCGGACGTGAGCGCGCTCTCGAGCATGTAGCCGGAGAGGCGCGTGTCCTTGCCGATGATGATCTTGTGGCGGCGCGGGCTGCGCTTGACGACATGCGCGATGGCGCGGCCGAGGCGGACCGCGGTCTCCGACGTCATCGGTTCGACGTTGGCGGTGCCGCGAATCCCGTCGGTCCCGAACAGACGCGGCCGCGCCGCCCTCTCATTGCCCATCGGCTCTCCGTCTCTGGCGCAGGACGCGCAGCTCCACCACGGCGGGATCCTGTTTGACGAGCTCGATGCCGGCCGGCAGGTCCACCGCCGGGGTGACTCGGTAGCTGCCCGGCTCGCGTCCGCCGGCGTCGATATAAACCGCGCCGTGGTCGAGCTCAAGCGCGTCGGTCGCCGACTGCGGTCCGCGCACCGTGATCTGCTGCTTCGGCGGCACGACGGCCGTCTGGTAGTCGGCATTGCGAACGACGATCGTCACGCCGCTGAGCGTCCGCGTGCGCTCCGGCTCCTCGAGCCGCACCTGGACGTGGACCAGCGCGGCGCTGAACGACAGGAACTCCCCCGGGACGTCGAGCGGCAGCTCGCGCTCGAGCAGGCCGGCCTGCGCGTCGGCGAGATCGAGCGGATCGGTCTCCGCCGTCTTCAGCGCGCTCACCTCGGCCGCCGGCCCGACCACCTCCACCGACTCGGGCGCCACGCGCGTGTCGGTGACGAGCAGATTCGCCGGCGGCTTGCCGGCGAAGGCGACGTGCACCGGCACGCGCTTGCGCATCACGGCGGCGAGCTCGAGCGTCACCTCCGCCGGCGTCATGCGCACGATGGTGACGCCGCGCGGCAGATCGAGGGTGTCGCCGACGATGCGGAACACCGCCGGACCCGGCCGCACGCCGTGCAGGTCGAGGGTGATCGCGGCGCGCTGCGGATCGATGCGGTTGAGCAGCGTCCGCGGGCCGCGCACGACGAGGTCGATGAAGTCGACGCGCGGGCTCACCAGCATCACGTTCGGGGGCCGGTTCCGCAGCTCCACCGGCACCTGCACCGCGATCTCGGTGTCGCGCTCGCCGGCGTTGACGAAGAACCAGAGCCCGACGGCGATGACGAGCGAGAGCAGCTTGACGCCGGCGTTGTGCAGCAGCAGCCAGCGCAGCGACTCGCCGACGTCGCGCAGGGTGATGTCGCGCAGGCGGTCGCGCCAGGTCATACCACGAGCTTCTGCAGCGTGCCGCGCAGCGAGCCGGCGTCGAGGTCGCGCGTCAGGCGGCCGTCGAGCACCAGCGAGATGCTGCCGGTCTCCTCCGAGACCGCGATCACCACCGCGTCGGTCTCCTCGGTGATGCCGATCGCCGCGCGATGGCGGGTGCCGAAGGTCTTGCTGACGTTCGGATTGGTGGTCAGCGGCAGGAAGCAGCCGGCGGCGGTGATCCGCCCCTTGCGGATGATCAACGCCCCGTCGTGGATCGGCGACGTCGGCGTGAAGATGCTGACGATCAGCTCCCGGCTGATCTGCGCGTCGATCGTCGTCCCGCCCTCGATGAACTCGTTGAGGCCGGTCTCGCGCTCCAGGACCACCAGGCCGCCGACGCGCCGCCCGGCGAGCGTCACCACCGCGCGCAGGATCTCCTCGAGGTCCTGGCCGCGCAGCGCGCTGGCGGCGCCGAAGATCGGCCGGCTGCCGACCTGCACCAGGGCGCGGCGGATGTCGTGCTGGAAGATGATGACGATGACCAGCAGGACGGAGCTGAGGAAGTTATCGAGGATCCAGTTGACCGTGTAGAGGTCGAACAGCCGCGACGACAGGTAGATGAGGACGACGATGCAGAGCCCGATCAGCATCCGCGCCGCGCGGGTGCCGCGGATGAGCTCGATCAGGCTGTAGACGATGAACGCGACGATGCCGATGTCGACGGCATCTTGCAGGCGGAAGTTGTCGAGAAAAGTCACCCGCCCGGGGTCAGGCTCGCTGATCGCTGGCCACGGTCAGCGGCGAGCGCGCGTCGCGCTGCTCGCGTTGCACGCGCAGGATCTCGTCGATCTGCGCGCTGTCCAGGGCTTCCTTTTCCAGCAACTGCTCCGCCAGGGCGTGCAGCCAGTCGATGTGCTCGCCGAGCAGCGACTTGGCGCGCTCGTAGCCCTCGCTGACGATGCGCCGCACCTCCTCGTCGATCTCCTGCGCGGTCTTCTCCGAGTAGTCCTGCACCTGGGCGAAGTCGCGGCCGAGGAAGACCTGGTCCTCCTTCTTGCCGAACGCCACCGGGCCGAGCCGCTCGCTCATGCCGTACTCGCAGACCATGCTCTTGGCGATCTCGGTCGCCTTCTTGATGTCGTCGTGCGCCCCGGTGGTGACGTGGCCGAAGACGATCTCCTCGGCGCCGCGGCCGCCGAAGCACATCTGGATGCGGCTCAGGCACCAGTCCTTGGTGACGTTGTGCCGCTCGTCGGCCGGCAGCGTCGTCGTCACCCCCAGCGCCATGCCGCGCGGGATGATGCTCACCTTGTGCACCGGGTCGACCCCCGGCGTCAGCTTGGCGACCAGGACGTGCCCCGCCTCGTGGTACGCGGTGTGCCGGCGCTCCTCGAGGCTGAGGATCATGCTCTTGCGCTCCGAGCCCATCAGGACCTTGTCCTTGGCGACCTCGAAATCGAGCATCGTCACCCGGTCCTTGTTCTGCCGCGCCGCCAGCAGCGCCGCCTCGTTGACCACGTTCTCGAGGTCGGCGCCGGCGAAGCCCGGCGTGCCGCGGGCGAGCAACTCGAGGTCGACGTCGTCCGAGAGCGGCAGCTTGCGCGCGTGCACCTTCAGGATGCCCTCGCGCCCCTTCACGTCGGGCCGCGGCACCACCACGCGCCGGTCGAAGCGGCCCGGGCGCAGCAGCGCCGGGTCGAGCACATCGGGCCGGTTGGTGGCGGCGATCAGGATGACCCCCTCGTTGGTCTCGAAGCCGTCCATCTCCACCAGGAGCTGGTTCAGCGTCTGCTCGCGCTCGTCGTGCCCGCCGCCCAGGCCGGCGCCGCGGTGGCGGCCGACGGCGTCGATCTCGTCGATGAAAATGATGCAGGGCGCGTTCTTCTTCCCCTGCACGAACAGGTCGCGGACGCGCGAGGCGCCGACGCCGACGAACATCTCGACGAAGTCGGAGCCGCTGATCGAAAAGAACGGCACCCCCGCCTCGCCGGCGATGGCGCGCGCCAGCAGCGTCTTGCCGGTGCCCGGCGAGCCGACCAGCAGCACGCCCTTGGGGATGCGGCCGCCCAGCTTGGTGAACTTCTTCGGGTCCTTGAGGAAGGCGATGATCTCTTCCAGCTCGTCCTTGGCCTCGTCGACCCCGGCGACGTCGCTGAACGTCACCTTCTGGGTGTTCTCGCTCAGCATCTTCGCCCGGCTCTTGCCGAACGACATCGCCTTGCCGCCGCCGACCTGCATCTGGCGCATGAAGAAGATCCAGACGCCGATCAGGAGGAGCACCGGGAACCATTGGACGAACGCGACCACGTACCACGGGTCGCCGACCTCCGGCTTGGCGATGATCTTGACGTCCTTGGCCCGCAGCATCTTGACCAGGTCCGGGTCCTCCGGCGCATAGGTCTTGAAGCGCTCGCTGCTGTGGAAGCGGCCGCGGATGTTCTGGCCTTCGATCTCGACGTCCGTCACCTCGCCCTTGTCGACGGCGGCGACGAAGTCGCTGTAGGACACGTCCTGCAGCTTGGTCTGCTGCTTGGTGAGCAACTGGAACAGCAAGAGAATCATCAGCCCCAGCACGAGCCAGAGCGCGACGTTTCTCGAAAATTGATTCACATGACCCCCGGAAGGCTCAAAATCGACGCCAGCCTAACATGGCACATATCCTGCGGCAACGGCTCATAACGGCTTCTCGGCAGCGCGAACGCCGCGTCCGGACGATGACTTACGCCGCGCGGCGACGAGGCGTCCGCGCCTCCGCCGCACCGTCCAACCGAGCGGCAGATGGATCTCGCCGCGCCCCTCCGGCGCCAGTGCCAGCGCCACCGCGGCGCGGATGTGACGCCGCTGCAGGCGGCGCCGCGGCACGCCGGCGCGCAGCAACCAGCGCCGCGCCAGCACGGCGCGGGCGCCGGCGCCCTGGCCGGCGAGCCAGGCGACCGGCAGACCACCGTCGCCGGCGACGGACGCCAGCTCGGCATCGGCCCAGCGCGCCACCACCGCGCGTTCGGCGCGCGCCGAGGCGGCGAGATTGGCGCACGCCTCGGCGATCGCCGGGTTGAGCTCGCCGAGCAGCGGCAGCACCCGCTGCCGCACCTGGGTGCGCAGGAAGCGCGGATCGTCGTTCGAGGCGTCGTGCCGATAGGCGAGGCCGGCCTGCTCGACCACGGCGCGGACGTCGGCGCGGCGGCACTCGAGCAGTGGCCGCACCACCCCATCGCGCCGGCGCGGCCGGATGGCGCCGAGCCCGCGCACGCCGGCGCCGCGCAGCAGGCGCATCAGCACCGTCTCCGCCTGATCGTCGACGGTGTGACCGGTGGCGATGCGCGTGCACTCGTGCGCCGCCGCCAGGCGGTGCAATGCGGCGTAGCGCAGCGCCCGGGCCCGCGCCTCGAGATTCGGCATGGCGACGGTCAGCCGGCCGCCCAGGTCGCAGCGCGCGAAGCGCACGCCCAGGGTCGCGGCGGCGGCGGCGGCCGCCGCCTCGTCGGCGTCCGCCGCGGCGCCGCGCAAGCCGTGGTGCACGTGCGCCGCCACCAGCTCGATGCCGAGCTTGCGGCGCAGCTCGCGCAGCGCCAGCAGCAGGCCGATCGAGTCCGACCCGCCCGATACCGCGACCAGCACCCGATCGCCGGGGGTCAGCAGCGCCTGTTCCCTGATCGTGCGCTGCACGGTGCCGAGCAGGATCGCCAGAGCATGTCGCACGCCACCCAGATGAACACAGATGGCCGTCGATGGACACCGCACGGCGGCCCGGCCCCGCGCCGGGCCTGATCGTCACCGCTGGCTGTCGGTGCTCACCGGCGAGCGCAGCTCGACCGTCTCGACATCGCGCGCCGCCAGCGCCAGGCGCTCCGGCCGATAAGGCATCACCACCCAGAGGACGACGTAGAGCACCAGCCCGGCGCCGCCGGCGATCAGGGTCAGCAGCACGAACGCCAGGCGCACCGGCGTGGCGGCGATGCCCAGCTCCTGCGCCAGGCCGGCGCAGACGCCGGCGATCTTCTTGCCGTCGCGCGACCGATACCACTCGCGCGACAGCGGCGAGGCGACCAGCGAGCTGCCGCAGTAGCGGCACTTGATCGCCGCCTCCTGGATCGGCTCGGCGCAGTAGGGACAGGTCTTCATCGTCGCACCTCAGGCGGCGAGCGCGTCGTCCGGCGGACGCCGCGCCAGCAGGAGGGGAATGCTCGCGTAGGAGAGGCCGACGCCGACCAGCGCGGCGAGGGCGTAGCTGGCGGCGAGGTAGATCGCCACGCCGTGCGGCAGCCAGGCATCGGCCAGCGCGTACAGCCACGCGACCAGCGCCACGTTGGCCGCCACCAGCAGCGGCAGGGGCATCAGCGCGACCCCGAGCACGCGCAGCAGGCGCGGCCAGAAGGCAGCGCGCGCCGCCAGCTCGGGGCCGGCGGCCGCCAGGGCGCGCGCCGACAGCGCCGCCGTGTCGATCGACACCCGCGCCGCCGCCAGGGCCGCGGCCAGGCGCGGGTCGAGCCGGTCGTCGCCGTCGCTCATTCCCCATCCTCGCCGCGGACCAGCGCGTTCAGCGTGGCGATCGCGTGGTGCAGGCGGCTCTTCACGGTGCCGCGCGGGATGCCGAGTATCGACGCCACGTCGTCCTCGCTCAGATCGTGCAGGTAGCGGAGCGCCACCACTTCGCGCTGCCCGTCCGGGAGGCGCGCCAGGAGGCGCGCGACGTCGATGCCGGCGTCGCCCGGCGGGGCCGCGCCGTCGCCCTCGCCGCTCGCTGCGCCCGACTCGCGCGGCTGCCGCCGTTGCCAGTCGCGGCTGAGATTGAGGGCGATCTGGAACAGCCAGGTCGAGAAGCGCCGCTCGCCGTCGAAGCGTTCGGCGGCGCGAACCACGCGCAGCCAGACCTCCTGGTAGAGGTCCTCGACGTCGCGGCCGCCGGTGCGGCGGTGGAGGAAGTGCGCCAGCGGCCGCTGCCAGCGCCGCAGCAGCTCCGCCAGCGCCTGCTCGTCGCCGCGCGCCACCTGCGCCACGAGCGCTTCGTCGGTCGGCATCGACTGCGCATATCACCCGCTCGCGGCCCGCATCAGGACTCGCGCACCGCCGGCGGCCCGGAGCCCGGGCGGCCGCTCAGCCGCGCCGCCAGGTCGAGCCCGAGGTGCAGCACCCGCTCGAGCAACGACTCCTCGCCCGGCCGGCGCGGGATCGCCAGCCAGAGCGCCGCGTAGAGCAACGGTCCGGCGAAGTGGAAGAAGGTCAGCACGACGAAACCGACGCGCACCGCCACCACCGGTACCGCGAAGGCCCGCGCCAGCGCCGCCGCAACGCCGCCCAGCCGCTTCTCGGGATGGCTGCGGTGCCAGCGGTCGCTGGCGAACGAGGTCAGCCGGCTGCGGCAATAGCGGCAGCGCGTCGCCTCGCCGCGAATCTCCTCGGCACAGAATGGACAGCGCTTCATCTCGGGCATCGACTCCTCCTCGTCTCGCCCGATGATACGCGCCGCCCTCACGGCGGGTTCAATGCCGGCGCAAAATACCCAGGATCGGTCCGTCGGGCGCTGCGCCCGTCCCGTCGCCCGGCGATCTTCTGCGTCCTCCGCGGCGATCCCCCTTTGACTCGCACCACGACCTTCGCTAATCCCAACAGGCACGCGGGCGTAGCTCAGTTGGCTAGAGCGTATGCTTGCCAAGCATAAGGTCGCCGGTTCGACCCCGGTCGCCCGCTCTCGAAAGCCCCGCAATTCCAACGAGTTGCGGGGCTTCTTCTTTCTGGGATTCCGTGTCGCCGGTGGCTGGTTGCGGATAGGTTGCGGATGGTTGCGGGGCGTCGTCGAGTTGATCGAGCTGCGCCAGCCGGCGCTTGCGCGCTTCCGCGTCGCCCTTGATGAGGTGCCCGTAGCGCTCGAGGGTGAAGCTCGCCTTGTGGTGCCCGAGCTGCTGAGAGACGTACAGCAGCTCAACGCCGTCCTGCAGGAGCTGGCTCGCGTAGCCGTGGCGGATGTCGTGAATCCGCACCTTCCGCAACTCAGCCGCAACCAAAAGCGGCTCGAACACCCGCTTGCGGAAGTTGTCGGGGTCGCCGGGGTCCTTGCCGTGGCTGAACACCCAGGCATCCAGGGCACCGGCCAGGTCGGCTTCGAGCGCCGCCTGCGCCTCGGCGTCGATGGCGACCACGCGCTCGAAGCGGTCCGCCCACAGCTCGCGCAGCACGGCCTGTAGCTGGGAGGACATGTCGACGCGCCGGGTCGCCCGCCGCCCCGCCCGGCTGCCCTTCGGGCTGACGATCTTGCCTTTCACCCAGGCGCGGTCGACGGTCAGGAAGCCGCCGGCAAAGTCGATGTCGCCCCACTTGAGCGCCAGCGCCTCGCCCAGGCGCAGGCCGGTGCGGGCGAGCAGCAAGAGGAACGGGTGGTGGTCGCGGTACGGGTACACCGTCTTGCCGTGCCGCTCGATCGCGTGCGTCTGCGCGGTGTGGAGGAGCTGCGCCGTCTCGCCGCGCGTCAGCGGGTCGATCTTCTTTGCCTCGGCGGGGAACAGCTTCTTCAGGCCGCGGGCCGGGTTGGTGGCAATGTGCTCGTCCTCGATCGCCTCCGAGAACAAGCTCGATAGGGTCGCCAGCGTCTTCTGGATGTTCCGGCCGGACTTCTCCGCGGCCTGCAGCCCGTGAGCAAACGCCTTCACGTCGGCGCGCGTGATCTCGCCCAGGCGCCGCGGGCCGAGCACCGGCAGGATGCGGAGTCGGAAGCTGATCTCGTAGTCCTCGGCGGTCGTGGCCTTCCGCCGCCTCTCGATGCGGGGCAGGAACACCTTCGTGGCGTACTCCTCGAGCGTCGGCGTCGTCGCGGCCGGCTCCGGATCTTTGGGCACGATCCCCAAGTCGACCGCGGCCAGCCGCTCCTCGGTTCGCTTCCGCAGCTTCTCGGCTTCCTTCTTCTCGATCCGCCCGAGTCGCTTCGCCGTCCGCTTGCCGTGATGGTCGACAAACAGCCACCACTCGCCCGGCCGGCGCTCGCGCAGTTTCACCGCCATCAGCCCCTCCCCTTCCGCCGCCGCGGCTTCGTCGGCTGCGCGGCCTGCTCCTGCTCGCGGTTGATCGCGAGAACATCCCGGGCAAACGTCTCCAGCGCCTGCAGCAGCGCCGCCAGCGCCGGCGCGGGAACGGCGATCGTGCGCGTGGTCGCGGTCGCCATCACTCCGCCTCCCTGGTCTTCGGCGGCTTGCAGCGCCAGCCGTGGATCTCGAGCACCGCCGCCAGCGTGTCCTGCGTGCACCGATACTCGGCATCGGCGATGAGCAACTGTGCCCACGTCATGGCGAGGTCGTGCGCGACCTCGTCGCGGCGGTCCAGCAGCTTCGCCCACTTCTTTTTCCCATTGCGTCCTCCGTTGGCCCTTGGCCGGTTGTGTTTCGTGTGCGTGCGTGATACATCACGCGCACATGAGTAGCAAGCGCCCATTGGAGGAGTGCCGCCGACGTGATACCCGAGTGGTATTGGTCGGGGGTGTGGGGATGGCGAAGGGAAGCAAGGTTCCTGCGTCGGACGCGGCGATCTCAATTCGCCTTCCAACGGAGATAGTCCGGCGGGCTGATGCGCTGGTTGCGCCGCTGGCACACGAAGCCGCGGCACAGGGTATCACGCGCGTTGGCCGCTCCGTCGTCATCAAGCGGGCACTGCTTGAGGGTCTCGCGGTGCTCGAGGCGCGGTACAAGTCCCGCTGACCGCGTACACCGTCACCGCCCCCAGCTCCGCCCCGCAGAGCGCGCAGCCCGCGTCGAGGTCGCCCGCCAGCGGCGCCCCCGGCCGGCTGTAGCGATAGCGGCAGCGCGAGCACGCCACGGTGAACCAGCGCCGGTCCGGCTCGCGTAACGGTGTGACGTGTGGCGTAACGGGTAACATCGTCACAGCTCCCGCACGTCCGGCACCCGCTGCCGATCCCGCCAGCGGTGCAGCAGGCGACGGCAGTTGGGTGGCACGCGGAAGCCGGTCAGCGTCTCCATCTCGACGGCGCCCGGCCAGTCGCGCGTTTTGACCTGCACGAGAACCACGTCGGTCGACCCGATGCCGATCAAGTCCCACGCGCCGAGCGAGCCCGCGGCCCGCGTGACCGCATAGCCCGCCGCCTCGAGCAGCACGCGGCTGCGGTGCTCGTTGCGCGTGCCTTTTCGTTTCGCGTTGGGGAGCGCCATCAGAAGCCCGTCAGCCGGGCCAGGCCGCGGAAGCCCTCCCGGCGCCCGCCCGCCAGATAGGTCGCCATCGCGACTGCATTGGCCCGGTCGTCGTGGGCGCCCGGCCGATGGTCGACACGGTCCTTGCCGCCGAAGCCGCGTTTGCGCTCCAGGCCGCGCAGCTCGCGCAGCAACACCGGATCATGCGGCACCGTGACGGTGCCGGAGAGCACGCGCGGTAGAAACTCGAGGTACAGCGCCGAGCGGTCCAACTCGCTCGGGATCAGCGACGCGCCAGCCCGCTCCGCGGCGCGCTGCGGGAATTGCGCGCCGTAGCGGTCGGCCGTGATGCGCTGGCACCCGTAGCGGCGGGCGAAGTCGACCAACTCGCCCATGACCGTCTCGGGATTGTGCGGCGCGGGCCAGGCGCGCACCGCCGCCACCACGACCCGATCACCGTCACGGTACGCCACCGCCGCCGCGGTCGCGTCGCGCTGCCCGCCCGACACGTCGGCACCGCAGACGTAGGTTACGCCGTCTCGCGGCGGCTGCTCCCGCCAGTCGGCCACGCAGCCGTCGAGCGCCTCGGGATCGAGCAGCGTCGCGAGACCCGCCCGGAACTCGCCCAGCACCTCCGACCGGTAGGCGTCGGGGTCGTCGTCCCGCATCCGCTCAAGGTAGTCGGCTGGCAAGCCGTCGTGCATCGTCGTCGCCGACGCCTGCCAGACGAGCGTCGCCGAGTCCTCGCGGCCGAAGTGCCGGCGGTGCAGCTCCCAGAGCGCGCCCGCCTGCCCATACGGCGACGACAGCACCAGCAACCGCCCGCCCGTGGTCGCGAGCGCCGGCGTCAGCGCCCGCAGCATCTCGACGTCCACGGGGTTGCCGTCGCTGGCGCGGTAGAACGCCAGCTCATCGGCCACGGCAACTAACGCCCGGATGCCGCGCACCGCCGCCGGCCGGCAGGGATAGACGCCGATCGTCACGCCGTTGGCCAGCGTCAGCGCGTCCGCGGTGCGCCCGGTCACCATGCGCGCCAGCATCGGCACGCGCTCGAATGCCTGGCAGATGTAGCGGAAGGCGGCGCGCATCGAGCCGCGCATGTCCTGCGCGACCAGCACCGCGTAGGTGCCGTCCGCGCTGCCGTCCGCCGGCGCGGTGGCGGCGGTGTAGATCACGACGTCGCCGGCCGTCTGTGTCTTGCCGGATTGGCGGCCGGTGATGACCGCACCCGCCGGATAGCCGCCGGCCCGCGGCTGCTCGCGGCCCGTGCAGGCGCGGAAGAGCGCCAGCCCGTTGTCGTCGAGCGGCAGGCCGTAGAGTGCCCGCAACCATGCATCCCACGCGCGCTGCGTCGCTGGGCGCCGCATGTGCGGCAGGCGCCCAAGTAGCTGCGGGTCGTGGCGGAAGTCGATGATGTCCACCGGGACGCGGCCCCGTCACATGCCGCGCGCCGGCATGAACCCATGGCGCGGCCGCCCGGTGCCGGCCGCACCGGCGAGGATGTCGCGCGCCTGGTCCTTGCTCAGCTCGCCCGCCTCGACGCGGCGGGCGACGTCCGCGCACAGGTCCTCGGCCACGCCGTCGTCGGCGGTGCCGGCGAGAATGGCGTCGAGCGTCTGGCGGGCCGCGCGCTCCACGCGCAGCAACTCGTCGTGCTCGACGCGCCAGCGCGTCAGGTCCCCAGCATCGGCGGCGGACGCCGAGCGGATGCGGTCCGCCAGCGCCGTACGGCGCGCCGCCGCCCGCCTGAGCGGCTCAGCGGCCGAGTCCGCAGCCGCGGCGTGTGCCCGATCGCGGAGCTGCCGCGCCTGGTCGGGCGCGGCGGCGGCGAGCGCATCCATCAGGCGGCGGTGCCGGTCACGCAAGGTGGTGATGATGTCGGTCATGATGAATCTCCAGCTCCTCCTGTCGGTGGTGTGAACCGGGCACCGCCGGACGCGCGCCGGGAGGAGTCGGACGCGACGCCGGCGGGCCGGCCTGCCGGGGGTCGGCAAGGGTCAGTGCATCGCCTCCCGAGCATCGAGGCGCGACATCACGCAGTTCGATTATCTTGGTGGTCGGTCAAGGCGTCGCCCACGGCCGCCAGCCGTCGACGCAAGTGCCACCGCTCGGCGTCCACGGCGTCGAGGTCCCAGAGCGGCCAGGCGAGGCGCTCGGCGTGCGTCATCGGCGGTCCTCGCCGTAGGCGTGCCGCCCGCAGGCGCAGCGCCAGTCCGCCAGCAGCCGGCCCAGCTGCCGCTCACTGGCGGCGCGCAGCACCTCGCGCGTGTGGCCCGGGCCGAGCTGGCCGCAGGAGGCGCCGGCGATCGGCAGCGCCACGCCACACTCCGGGCGCCACACGCGCAGCGGCGGGCCATCGTACGGGCTAGCAGGGCGCGGATGCGATGGGTCAGTCATCGAGGTCTCCCTCGAGCAGCCCGGCGGCGATCAGCTGGTCGCGCAGGCTGCCGTGCTGCGTCGCCACCGGCTGGCGATCGCGCTGCTGCTGCTCGCGGCGGCGGCGCACCTCGGCACTGATCGCGCTGCCGAGCGCCTGCGCGGCCCGGCGCTCGCGGTCGGATGCCCAGCGGCGGCCGGCGCGGCTCATCGGTCGGCCCTCGGGTGCGCGAAATCGGCCGGGCAAGGGGTAGACCCCACCCCGGCCGAAATCTGTGGACAAGACGTAGGAACGGCGGGCATTTTTCGGCGGCGCGTGGCGCGGCTGGTGCGCGTGTACGCCAACTCGCGGGCATACCAGTCGAGCACGCACCGGAACGGGATCACCACCGCGCCGTGGCGGTCGTGGCGATCGAGCACGCGGGCGAAGAACTCGCCGGGCTGGTCGATCCGGCCGCGGAACTGCCGCGTCAGGAAATCGAGCGACCAGCCGTAGCGCCGGGCGGCGCGGGCGAAGTCGCGGCACGTCACCGCCACGGGCACCGGCAGGCGCGGGCGAGCATGGCAGGCACGGGCCGGTAGGCCGGCATGGCACAGGCACTCGAGGATGTCGTCGGTCATGCGGGATCGTCTCCTGTGGTGTCGGCGGACACCTCGGCGTCGACCGCGGCCGCCTCGGCCGGCGGCGCAGCCTCGGCCGGCGCGGCAGCGGGCGCGGCGCGATCGCGCAGGTAGGCGTCGAGGTCCGGCACGTCGACGGTCCGGTCTGGGCGCAGGCCGAGCGCCTGCAGCATCCGAGACAGCGACTGGACGTGGGTCACGTACCCGCGGCGCAGGATGGGCAGCAGCTCGCCGGCGTTGTCGACCAGGCGGTCGGCGTGGCCGAACACGTGTCCCTCAATCGTCGAGCAAATCAGCGCCGCCGCGGCGCAGCGGTCGATCAGCAGCCGCTCTCGCGCCGTCAGGCGGTCCAGCCCGCCGGCATCGGCGGCGAGGTCCTGTCGGAGGTCGGCCAGCGCCCGGGCAATCCAGGTGCGGCGGTCGAGGCTCCCGGCGGCGATGTGGCGGGCGAGCGAGCGGGCACCGCTCTTGAGCGGGGCGCCGGCGCGGCGGGGGCCGACGTCCTGCCGGCGGTGCCGCGAGCGTCCGCCGTCTCGGCCGCGACGTGGTGACTGCGCGGTGACCGGCCCATCATCGCCGGCGTAAGTAGGCGTCGTCATGCGGCTTTTTCCGCTCGATCCCCGATGCCATGCTCGGCACACTCGGAATCGAGCGCGGCGGTCAGCTCGGCGAGGCTGAATCGCCGGTAGCGACCGAACATCCGGTGCGGCAGCCGGCCGAGACGGCTCAGCTCGTTGATCGTCGAGACTGACAAGCTGAATCGCCGCGCCACCTCAGCGGCGGTCACCCACTCGCCGACCGGCGAGCTGCTGGGCGCCGCCGGCGGTGCGGTCAGCCGGGCGTGCAGACGCGCCTGCGTCGCCGCGCACGCGCCGATGGCGTCCGCCAGCTCGGCTCGCGGCAAGTCGCGCTCGGCCTGCTCGAGGGCGCGGCGCAGCTCCTCGAGGGTCATCGTCCCTCCTCGCCGACGATGCGCGAAGCATCAGCGGCCCCAGGGGCGCCGGTCGCGGGCCGGTCATCCGCCACCCGATCCCGCACCGCGAGCAACTCACCCACGGTCACTCGCCCACACCACGCGCGCCAGCTCGGCTCGCCCGCGATGGTCTCGCCGGCCACCTCGAGCGCGGGCCAGCCACGGCGGGCGAGCCAGAAGAGCGCGGAGGAGAGGTCAGACCAGCGCGGGCGGTCGGAGGGAGCGAGCGGGCGCGGCGCCAGGAACGCGACTCGCGACGGCGTCCGGCGCGCCTCAGAATCGACGAAATCAGCCTGTGGATAACTTGCGGCGTGATCCGCGGGTGCGGATCGCTCTGATCCGCGCTGTGATCCGCAATCGTGATCCGCAGGACCACGAGAAAACGTAGCATCGACAAGGGCCAGCAGCTCGGCTGATCCGCGCGTGATCCGCTGATCCGATCCGGCGGAGCCTCCGTGATCCGCTGATCCACCCTCTATAGGGTGGATCGCGGATCGCTGGATCGCGGATCGGTCAGTCATCGTCACCTCCCGGGAGGTGTCCGGCAGCCTGGGCGAGGCGTCGATGGCGGGCGACGGTAGCGACGCCGACACTCAGCTCGGTGGCGATCTGGCGGTGGGTCATGCCGTCGCGGATCATCGCGGCGACGCGCTCGGTGAGGCAGTCATCGAGTGACCGCGATGCCCAGACGAGCCCGCCGCGGCCGTCGTCGGCGAGCGATACCTCGATCGTGCGGGCGTCGTCGCCGTGGACGCCGCGGCCCTTCTCGAGCGCCAGCTCGACCCGGGCGCCCTGCTCAGCGCGATAGTCGCGCGGGCGGCGGAGCGCGAGCACGGTATCGAGCACGTCCTCTCGGCGGCTGGTGCCGCGCTGCTGGCCGCCTTTGCCCGCGTGGTGAATCAACAGGACCGTGCGCCCAGCCCGGCGCTGTGCGAGCACCCAGCGCTGGAGCGGGAGCCACTCGTCGGCCTCACTCTCGGCGGCGCTGGTGAGCGTCGAGATGCTGTCGACGATGATCGTGTCGACGCCGTCGAGGTGCGGCGCGATGGCGCGCTGGCCCTCGGGGCGGGCGAGGTCGGGTAGCGGGCCGGGCTGCAGATCCGGCGTGATGATCCGCAGCATGTCCGGCTCGGGCGCGATCCGCGCGCCGCGGATGAGCTGGCGCAGGCGGTCGCGCATGGTGACGGCCGGCATCTCGCCGTCGACGTACAGCACGCGGCGCGGCTGCGGCGCCGACCAGCGCAGCAGTGCGGCGCCGGTGGCGATCGCCAGCGCGATCGACAACGTGAAGTACGTCTTGCCAGCGCCGCGGGGGCCATAGAGCATGGCGAGTCCCTGGGTCGGGAGCACCGGCGCCAGCACCATCTCGCGGGGCGCGAGGTCGAGGGTCAGTAGCTCGGCGACGGTGACGACGCGCAGCCCCGGCGTCGCGGCATCCTCGCCCTGGCGCAGCCCGAGCCACTCGCGCAGCCGCGCCACCACCGCCTCGCCGTCGGCGAGCAGCTCGGCGAGCCGCGGCCCGCCCGTGGCGGGGTCGCCCGCGGCGATGGCGGCGGCCGTGTCGCGCACGGCGCGCACTCGGTCGGCCACCTCCGGATCGCCGGCGACGCGCGCCAGCACGCCGATGATCTGCTCGGCATCCTGGGCCGCCATGCCGCCGCGCAGCAGTGTGCCGGCCAGCGCCAGGGCCACATCGTGGCGGGCACCGTCCGGCCAGCGGCGGGCGAGCATGGCGACGGCGGCGCACTGCCGCACGGCACGCTGGAGGGCGGCCACGGCGACGTGCGCTGGCTCGCCGGCGGCGTGCCACGTGATGGCCTCGCCGGTCGGGTGCGTCGACGGCGGCACGACGGTCTGACCGCCGCTCGACCGCAGCTCGATCAGCGTCACCGCACGGCCCTGCGCGTCGCGGGCGGTGGGGTCGCGCAGCCGCTCCGTCTGCGCCGGCGGCGCGTCGACCACGTACCAGGCGTGCGACTCAGGCGATGACGCGCGGCCGTGGCGCATGTCGGTCGCGGGACCGAGCAGCGGCCACGCGGCCCGCGCATACGCGTCGTCGAAGTCGACATCGCAGAGCCCGCCAGACGGCGCGCCGCAAAGGATGCCGATGCCGCCGGCGCTGCCCACCTCGCGCTCGAGGTCGGCGCCCTGCAGGCGCAGGCGCTGCCAGCCGCGCAGGGTCGGCGCCTTCGCCGCGCGCCCGAGCGGCACGACCGACCAGCCACGCGCCACGTACTCGCGGGCCGCGGCGAGGATGGCGCTCGGCGCCTCGGCGCGGGCGGTGGCGGCGGTCACGCGGCGGCCCCCTGCCGGGCGGCCAGCCAGGCGCGCACGTCAGCCAGCCGGTAGCGCACACATCGCGCCGTCAGGTGCACGGCCGGCGGTGCGATGCCGCGTCGCTGCCACGCGTCGAGGGTGCGCGGCGCGATGCCGAGTGTCAGGCACAGCTCGGCGCGCGAGATGAGACGGTCAGCGTCGGGGTCGGTATGCGTCACGGTGCGTGCACGGTAGCGCGCACGCCGGCAGCGTCACGGGACCTATATCCGTGGCGCTAGGTCCCGCTGCTCCGACCGTCGGCGCTCGGCGGGACGCGCACGTACATCGCGCCCTTCTGCGCCATCGCGCGCAGGATGCTCCGGACCGCGGCGTAGCTGCGTCCCGTCGCCGCCGCCACCGCTGAGCAGGCCACGTACCGCTCGCGGCCCGTCAGCGCGTCCGTGGCGACGCCGCGGCGGTGTGCCATCGTCTGGCACTCCACCTCATAGGGGATGACCACCGCCGCCATGTGCTGCTCGTCGGCGTCGGTCCATCGCGGCCCGCGCGCTCTACGGACTGCCGGCAGCTCCTTCTTGCGGTCGCGATCCTTGGCGCGTCGCGCCTCGGTTTCGCGCCTCCAGGCGGCGCGGACCGCCGCGATGCGCTCGTCTGCGTCCGCGCGCTCCAGGCCGATGACCACGTCCACCGCGTGCTCGAGCTGCTCGACGCGCGCCCGGAGCTGCGCGTTCTCCGCGCGCAGCCGCGCCAGCTCAGTGCGCGGCGGGCGCGTGGCCTTGCGGGCCGCACCGACCTGCGCCTCGATCACCTCGCGGGGCGCCAGCTCGATCCGCCGCCGTGCCATACCCACTCCCGTCGTGGCCCCCGATCTGTGAGACACCGCCGCCGGCAGGCGCTCGGGATGCGCCGTTCGGTCGGCCGGACCTAGCCGGCGGCGGTATGTGCGCGGCCTAGACTGGCGACGGCTCGACCCGCGCGTCAAGACTCGGCATGGCGGTCACCACCGCAGTCACCATTCCGCCCCGCCCTCGCCGTTCGGAGCCGACGAGCCGCGGCGAAAAATGCCCGCACTTCCGTTCGACGCGGGTCGGTTCGGTATGGCAGACCGTCACATAGCCCATGGACAAGCTCGGGATTCTGGACCGGGACGCCAGCGACGTCGGTTCGTGAGCACGTCCACCCGCCGCCGCCTGCCGCGGTGTGGCTCGCGCGCGATGGCCGCGGCGGGCCGCGGATGCCGATGCACGGCCTGACCGGCTCCCTCGTCGCACCGTGACCCCCTTCTGGGTGCTGTTCTCGCAGAACAACTGGAACGACGGCGGCAACTCGACCGAGCAGTACGGGCGCGCCCTCGCGGCCGCGGGCGCCGTGTTCGTCCACGGCGCGAACCGGCGCACCCGCCACCGGTTGCTCGACCTGGAGATCATCCCGCGCGACGAGGAGAGCGTGCGCGCCGCCCTCGCGCAGCCGCGCGACGGGCGGCCGCGCATCGCCATGTTCTGCCTCCCGGACACCGCGAGCCTGCGCTATCTGGAGATGGCGCGCGCCATGGGGATACGGACCGTGTACCGCTGCGTCGACGATTGGCAACGCTTCCCAGGCGATGCCTGGTACGACGCCCAGACCGAGCGGCGAATGGTCGCGCTCGCCGATGTCGCGGTGGCCTCGTCGCGCAGGATGGCGGAAGATCTCGGGGTGCCCTATCTCCCCAACGCGTGTCAGCGCCTGGCGCCCGCCCCGCGGCCGCAGCGGCCCGGCGAGCCGCGCGTCGTCGGGTTCTGCGGCCTCGCCGACCTGGAGCGCTTCGACGGCGAGCTCGTCCGCGAGCTCGCGCGCCGCTTCCCGCGCGTCCGCTTCGAGATCGTCGGCGCGACGGAGGACGCCGCGGACGGCAACCTGACCCGGCGCCGGCAGACCACCTGGGAGGCCGCCTGGCAACTCATGCAAGGCTTCGACGTGGGCCTGGTGCCGTACCGCGGCGCGCACCTCGCCGGCATGCAGCCGGTGAAGAGCTGGGAATATCTGGGGCTCGGAATCCCGCAGATGTGCCGGCGCGGACTGGACCTCCCCGAGCACGCGTCGGTGCACCGTTACGACGACGCCGACGACTGCGCCGCGGCGCTCGAACCGTTGCTGCGCGGCGTCGATCCGGCCGAGCGCGCCGACGCGCGCGCGTTCGCCGCCCGCAACACGTGGCACGACCGCATCCGGCAGCTCCAAGCCTGGCTCGGGATGGACTCGTGATGCGCGCCCCCGCGGCGAGCATCGTGGTGCCGCTCCTGCGCCAGGACGATGCCTGGCTGGCGCAGGCCCTGGACTCCGCGCTGCGGCAGACCGTCCCGGCCGAGGTGGTGGTGGTGACCGCGCCGACCACGCCGGCCTCGAACCGCGCGGTGCTCGACGCCTTCGCCCGCGAGCATCCGCACCTCGTCGTGCGACAGCAGCGGCGCGCCGGCTTCCCGGCCGCGATCAACGACGGCATCGGCACGGCGCGCGCGCCGCGCATCGGGCTCCTGCTCAGCGACGATTGGCTCGAGCCGACCGCCGTCGAGGAGACGCTCCGCATCGACGCGGACATCGTGTCGGCGGGGATCAGCACGCGCGCGGCGGATGGCGTGACGCGGCTCGACCGACCGGGCGACGTCGTCACCATGGACGGCTTCCTCGCCCGGCCGACGCTCGAGCGCCGCGCCGCGTACCTGCAGCACTTCTTCCTCTTCTCGCGCGCCAGCCTCGTCGCCGTCGGCGGCCTCGACGAGACGCTCGGCGATGCGCCGGGGATCGACGACTACGACCTCGTCTGGACCCTGCTCGAGCGCGGCGCCACGGTCGGCATCGTCGGCCGCAGCCTCTACAACTATCGCGACCACGAGCGCGAGCGCCTCACGTTGCGCGACCCCGCGCAACAGGTGCGCACCCTCGAGCGCATCCTCGACAAGCACGGCGTCGGCGGCGACGAGCGGCAGGAGCTGATCGCCCGGCATGCGCGCTGGTTCGGCCGCCCCATCCATGCGGTGCGCGGAGCGGGGACGCCCCCGTGAGGCGATCCCCGGACGCCGACGCGTTCGCCGTCCTCGGCCTGCGGCGGCGGGAATGCTTCGCGCACGAGGTCGCGCGCATCGACAAGCCGTATGCCGACACCTACCTGCAGCTCGAGCGGCGCGGGCTGTCCCGCGAGGAGGCGCTGTCCGGTCGCTGCCGCCAGCTCAACCTGTACGCGCGCGACCTCGACGGCCTGCCGCCCGACCTGTTCACCGATCGCGCCGTGAACTGGCATCAGCAGCAGCTCGGGCGCGCCGGCCTGATCGCGGTGGCGGGCCTGTTTCAGCGCCAGGGGGCGCTCTTCGTCACCCTCCTGCAGTCGGATGTGTGCCAGCAGTTGTCGAAGCACGCGGCGCTCAGGGCGGCGTGCAGATCGCGGGTCGACAACCGGTTCGGCCGCTGGCCGGCGCTGCTGTTCAACGCCGTGCTCGACTACGCCCGAGACCAGGGCATCGCCAGCGTCCATTCGCCGACCGCGGCGCAGATCCGGGTCGGCATGCGCACCGCCGTCGACCCCGCGCTCTTCGCGCGCATCTATGACTCGGTCGCGGCGCGGTATGCCTGTCGGCGCGTGACCGTCGGCCCGGCGGAGTACTGGGAGGTCTCGGTCGCCGAGAACGCCGCCCGCATCGTCCCGCTGCTGCCGACGGCGCGCCCCGACGGCGACGCGCCCGAGGAGGCGTCGCCGCGCGGCGCGCGACCGACGATCGCCCTCTTCCACGACATCGAGGAGGACGTCGACACCGACGTGCCGAAGGCGGCGTGCGGCGCCGCCCTGGCGCAGGCGCTCGCGCTCCAGCAGCGGCGCGGCATCCGCGTCACCTACAGCATCCTGGGAACCCTCTTCCGCGCCAAGGAGCCGCTGATCGCCGGCCGGGGCCATGGGCTCGCCTTCCACTCCCACGACCACCGCATCGAGGTTCTCGACCAGCTCCCGCGCGTCCGCCGCGTCGACCTGCAGGTGCGCGGCTACCGTCCGCCACGCTCGATCCTGACCGCGGAGCTCACCGACCACGCACTCGCATACTGGAACTTCGAGTGGCTCCTGTGCGGGTCGCGCCACCTCGGATTCGAGGCGCCTCGACTCGTCGGCGGCCTGGTGAAGATCCCGGTGCACCTCGACGACTACCCCCTCCACACGGGCGACCTCGACCGCGCCGCCTGGCTGTCCCGCTTGCGCGGCCTGCTGGCGCGCCAGGCGTTCGTCGGCGTCGGCCTCCACGACTGCTACGCCCGCCACTGGCTCGACTGGTACGGCGACCTCCTCGACGAGCTGGCGACGACCGGCGATCTCCGCACCTGCGACGAGATCGCGGACGCGATGTTCCTGGCCTCGAGCGCAACCCTGGAGCGCGTCGCGCCATGATCGCCGCCCACCGCGCGCCGGCGCGCCCGCGCGTCGTCATCGCCAACGTCACGAATCCGGTGGAGGGGAGCCTCGACTATGATGCGCTCTGGGCCGACCACGAGCTGCCTCCGCCGCCAGCGCGGCGGCATGGCCTCTTCGATCAACCGGTCGGCTGGGGCTTCCACATCTACGCGCTCGGCGTGCTCATGCTGGACCGCGGATTGGCGCGCCACGTCGAGTTCTGGGACTACGCGCGCCAGCGGTCGACCGAATACCACGGCAACGGCGTGCTCAAGGTGCGTTTCTCCAACGCGGCGGACGTCGCCGCGTACCTCCGCCGCTATGGCCCACCCGACCTGTTCGTGAACTACGGGCGCACTGGCCGTCCGCTGCTCGACCTGCTCGCCGGGCAGTGCTTCCGCGTCCACGTGCCCTGCACCCGCGCCGCCAGCGAGCGCGACGGGAACTCGGGCGCGGAGTGCTACCTGGTCGACGACGAGGCCTACCTCGACGACCGTTCGCTGCTCTACGTGCCGGTCGTCAACACGCACCGCATCTCTCCCGGCGCGGATCCGAAGGTCCGCGACTTCATCTATCTGGCCAGCGTCTACGAGGGGAAGCGCCACGACCTGCTCCTCCGCGCGGTGGAAGGAACGGAGCTCACGGGGCATCTCCACCCGGTGGAGCCCGGCCAGCTCGACGTGCGCAATCCCAACATCACCACGTCCGCGTTCGGCGCGCGCAGCGTCGTCGAGCTGCTCCGCTCGTCCCGCATCGCCGTGTACGCGGGCGATCGCACGTCGAACCCCGCGGCGATGTGGGAGTGCGTGGCGGCGGGCCTGCCGATCGTCGTCAACGCGGCGATCCGCGGCGGCAAGCACCTGGTCGTACCGGGCGTCACCGGCGAGCTGGCGACCGAGGACGAGCTCCTCGCCACCATGCGCCGCGTCCTGGCCGCGCGGGATTCCTATGCGCCGCGCCGCCACTTCGAGGCGGCCTGGGACACGGTCGCGACGCTCGAGCGCTATCTCGCGTTCTTCCGCCGCATGGGGCTGCGGTTGCCGCCATGTTCCTGATCGGCGGGCCGGCCTACAGCGGCACGACGCTGCTGACGCTCCTCCTCGACCAGGATCCGGTCGTCTGCCTCGACGAGCCCGATTTCCACAACCCCGAGCAGAGCCATCGCGGCATCCCCGTGCTCGCGGCGCGCTTCCCCGGCGTCCCGTTCCCCGAGCGGCCGCCGGGAGCGCTGAGCTGCGCGCAGGCCGTCGACCTGATGGCGCGGTGCGAGCGCGCCATCGAGCCGCGGATCTTCGGCATGAAGACCTGCAATCGCACCTTCCTCGAATACGCCGAGGTCTACCGCGCCCGGGGGCTGCGGATCGTCGCCATCGTGCGCGACATCCGCGACGCGCTCGTCCGCCCGCTGCCGCCGTGGATCGACGAGGCCCGGATGAACGTCGCCTACCGCGCCATCTGGGCGGAGCGCGAGCGCTTCGACCTGTGGATCCGCTACGAAGACCTCGTCGCGTCGCCCGCCGAGGTGATGCCGCGGGTGACCCGCGCGCTCGGCCTCGAGCTGCCGGTGCGCGAGCGCTGGGACGCGACCGCCGTTCCGCGCCAGATGCTGAAGGCCGAGCGGCACGAGCTGCTGAGGAGCGGCAGCATCTCGCGCCATCGCGTCGGCCTGTGGCGCGCCGCCGGCGTCCCGCTGTCCGAGGAGACCATGCGCACCGCCGTGCTCATGGGCTATCCGGCGGCGTGACGATGCAGCGCGCGGCGCCGGGCCGGGCCGCTGCGAGCCGGCTTGCCGGCTGGCGTCGCGCCATGACATCTGCAGCCGTGCCCACTCCTCCAGGCAGCCGTGCTGCACGGAATCGCCGCCGCGCAGGCCACCGATGACGTCGCTGCGCATCCTCTACGACGTCCCGGGATGGGCCTACCACAACGAGGCGGTGGCGCTGCAGAAGTACGCGCCGCCGGATTTCGAGGTGTCGATCGCGCCGCTCGAGCCCGCGACCGTGGCCGGCGCGGAAGCGGCGCTCGGCGACGGGCCGCCCGCCGACATCGTGTTGCTGCTGCGCGAGTTCGCCACCGCCGAGGTGGCGGACGCGCTCCGCCGCCGCCGCTGGCCGAGCAAGCTCGTGGTCGGCTGGAGCTGCGGGTTCCCGCGCCGGCTCGGCGAGTTCTACGCCCTGCGTCACCGCGCCGACGGGTGGATCTTCAACAACCGCGAGTGCTGGCTCGGCAGCGGCCAATGGCCGCGCACCGTCGAGATCGCCAACGGCGTCGATCTCGACGTCTTCTCGGTGACGCGCCCCCCGGCGACGCGGCGGCCGAAGGTGCTGTGGGTGGGCTCGCAGCTCTACCGACGCCTGAAGGGACACGACGATCTGATGCTGCCCCTGCGCGAGCGCCTGCGTGGGCGCGGCATCGACTGCGAGCTGCTGCTGGTCGATTCCCGCGGTCCGCACAAGCGCACGCCGCGGCAGATGGCGGAATGGTACAACGCGGGAACCGTGCTGGTGTGCGCCAGCGAGTCGGAGGGCACGCCGAATCCAGCGCTCGAAGCCGCCGCCTGCGGCTGCACCGTGGTCTCGACTCGCGTCGGCAACATGCCCGAGCTGATCCGCGACGACGTGAACGGGTATCTGGTCGAGCGCGACCTGGAATCCCTGGCGGCGGGCGTGGAGCGCGCGCTCGCCCACTACCCGCGCCTCGCCGAGGCGATGCAGCAGGACATCCGGGCGTGGCACTGGGCCGATCGCAGCCGGGAGCACTTCGCCTTCCTTCGCGGCGTGCTCGCGTCGCGGCCCGCCGCGCCGGCGGCGCGGCCCGATCTGTCGCGCGCCCTCACCGTGTTCGTGACCACGGTCGGCGCTCCGACCATCGACACCTGCCTCGCGCATCTCGCCGAGCAGGACTGCACCTTTCCGCTGCGGGTGCTCGACCGCGTGGCGCCGATGGACGCCGCGTTCCAGCGCATGCTCGACGAGTGCCGCACGCCCTATTACGTGCAGGTCGACGAGGACATGCTCCTGCATCCGCACGCGGTGCGGACGCTGCACGACGCCATGGCGGCGTCCCCGCCGGCGGTCGCGGTCATCGCGCGCACGCTCTACGACGTGCACCTCGAGCGCTGCATCTTCGGCGTCAAGATCTTCCGCCACGAGGTCGTCCGGCGCTATCCGTTCCGCGCCATCGAGGCGTTCGAGATCGATCAGGTGCAACGCTTCGAGGCCGACGGCTACCGCCTCGTCAAGTCGCCCTGCGGGCAGCGGCCGCTCGCCGGACACACGCTCGGCATGCACGGCACCCGCTGGACGCCGGAATCGATCTACGAGCGCTACGCCAATCTGCAGCGCCGCCTGCGCGTCCATCCCGACCGCATGCAGTGGTTCGCCGAGTACGGACCGATCTTCCTGCGGCGGTTTCTCGACGATCCGAGCGACCTGAACGCGCTCGCCCTGCTCGGCCTGATGGCGGGCCATCTGGCGGCGCCGACCGGCCCGGCCAAGGACTATCGCACCCGTGAGGCGGTGCTCGGCGTCGGCCACCTGCGCGCCTGGCTCGAGTCCCTGCGCCACCACGCCGCCGCGCCACCGCGGGGGCTCGAGCCCGACGCGCCGGTCGCGCAACCGGCCACCGGCGATGCGCCTTCGCCGGCCGACGGCGTCGTGAGGGACCGCCGCAGGGCCTGAGCCGGCCCGCTTCGGACCGCGACCCGGTCCCTCGGCCGGCGATCGAACGATCGGCGCTGCGGCGTGCTGCGCGATCGGCGGCAGGACCCGCGCCGGCTTCGCGGCTGGCGGTGCGGTCTTGCCCTCGCGTCTCCAACCAGACAACTAGCGCCCTGGATGTGCGGAATCGCGGGCGTGTTCCATGTCGACGGCGGCGCCGAAGCGTCGTCCGATCTCGTCGAGCGGATGGCCGGCCGGCTGCGCCATCGCGGTCCCGACGCGGCGGGCGTTCACGTCCGCGGCCCGGTGGGCCTGGCGGTGCGCCGCCTGGCCATCGTCGACCCGGCCGGCGGCGCCCAGCCCATGGTCAACGACGATGCCAGCGTGGCGGTGGCGTTCAACGGCGAGATCTACAACTTCCGCGAGCTGCGCGCCGTCCTGCGCACCCACGGCCATCGCTTCGCGACCGATTGCGACACGGAAGTGGTCCTGCGCGCCTACGAGCACTACGGGCCCGAGTGCGTCCAGCACTTCCGCGGCATGTTCGCCTTCGCCATCTGGGACGCGCCGCGCCGGCATCTGTTCCTGGCCCGCGACCGCTTCGGCATCAAGCCGCTGTACTATGCGTGGGACGGGCGCACGTTCCACTTCGGCTCGGAGATCAAGGCGCTCCTCGCCGCCGGCGTGCGGCGCGCGATCGACGCGACGGCGCTCGACGACTTCTTCACCTTCACCTACATCCCGGCGCCGCGGACGATCTTCACCGCGGTGCGCAAGCTGTCGCCCGGTCGCACCCTGTCCGTCTCGGCGAACGGCGTGGTCGAGCGCGAGTACTGGGACCTCGTGTTCGAGCCGCGGGAGATCGACGCGGCGACCTGCGCCACCCGGCTCGGCGAGGCGCTGCGCGCCACCGTCGCGCTCCACCTCGACGGCGCCGCGACCGGCATGTTCCTCTCCGGCGGCATCGATTCCAGCGCCCTGACCGCGGTGGCGGCCGAGCTCGCCGCGGGCCCCGTCGACACCTTCTCGATCGGCTTCGCGGAGTCCGCGTTCGACGAGCGGCCGTTCGCGCGCGCGGTGGCCCAGCGCTGGCAGACCCGCGCCCACGAGTCGCTCGTGCGGCACGAGGCGGTGCAGGTCGTCGACCGGCTCGCCGAGCACTTCGACGAGCCCTTCGCCGATTCCTCGATGGTGCCGACCTATCACCTCTGTCAGTTGGCGCGGGCGCACCTCCGGGTGTGCTGCGCCGGCGACGGCGGCGACGAGGTGTTCGCCGGCTATCCGCGATTCGCGGCGTTCCAGGAGCGGGCCGCGGTCGATCCCGCCGGCGCGGAGGACGCGTACCTGGCGGCACGCACCTGGCTGTCACCGGAGATGAAAGCGCGGCTCTACGGGAACTGGTTGCGCCGCGAGCTACGCGGATACGACCCGCTGGCCCAGGTGCGGGCGCACTTCGCGCACGCGCGACAGTGGGATCCGCTCTCGCGCATCCAGTACGTCGAGAGCAAGACGTACCTGCCCGGCGACCTCCTCACGAAGGTGGACCGCGCCAGCATGGCGCACGGCCTCGAGGTGCGCGTGCCGCTGCTCGATCACCGCCTGGTCGAGCACGCGGCCCGCATCCCGTCGGCGCTCAAGCTCCGTGACGGCGTCAGCAAGGCGGTGCTGAAGCAGGCGCTCGGCGATCGGCTCCCAGCGCAGGTCGTCGAGCGGCCGAAGAGAGGCTTCTCCATGCCGCTGGCGGCGTGGATGCGCGGCCCCCTGCGCCCGTGGGTCGAACAGCGGCTCTTCCATCGCCAGACGCGTCTCGGCGAGTGGGTCGACCTCGCCGTGGTGCGCGAGTGGTGGCAGGACCATCAGCGCGGCCGCAATCTCAATCGGTTCCTGTGGTCGCTGATCGTGCTCGACGCCTGGGCGGCGCGCTACGGCGACGCCGCGGGCGACCCGGAGCGCCCGTCGTGAAGATCCTGGCCGTCTGCACGCTGCCCCCGCATCGCGGCGGCAGCGCCGTCTCGTCGGCGCTGCTGCTGCGCGGCTTCGCGGCCGCCGGACATGCCGTGCGCGTCCTGGCGCCGATCGCCGACGACGCCGCGGGTGGCGCGGACGCCTTCGCGGCGGCGCATCCCGAGATCGCCGTCACCCGCTTCCCCGTTCCCTTCGATGACGTGGCGCCGAACCTGCCCACGGCGGACCGCTACCGAAGCGTCGAACGCGAGAGCATCCGCGCGCGGCTTCCCGAGCTGATCGCCGCCGACAGACCGGATCTCGTGTTCATGGGCCGGGAGACGTTCGCCTGGGACGTGCCGGAGATCGCCCGCGCGCACGGGATCCCCGCCGTGCTGCGCACCGCGGGCGCGATGACCATCGGGATGCTCCACGGCACACTGCCCGCAGCCGACATCCACCATCTCTTCTCGCAGTACCGCAAGGCCGCCCTGATCATCTGTCCGGCCCGGCATCTCGCGGCACGGCTGGCGCCGTTCGACGTCGGCACCGTGCGCGTGATCTGGAACGCGGTCGACGCCGACCGCTTCGCGCCGCGGGTGAGGGATCCGCGGCTGGCGCGCACGCTGCGGCTGCGCGCGGACCACGTCGTGGTCGCCCACGTCTCGAATCTCAAATCGCTCAAGCGGCCGCTCGACGTCATCGACGCCGCCGCGCTGGCGCTGCGCCGCGATCCGCGCCTCGTCTTCGTGATCGTCGGGCAGGGACCGGTCGGCGCCGCCATGCGGGCGGCGTGCGACGAGAAGGGCATCGCCGAGCGCGTCCGCTTCGTCGGCTGGGTCGACCACGACCGCGTGGCGGACTTCCTCAACCTCTCCGACATCGTCGTCATGCCGGCCGAGGACGAGACCCAGGCGCGCGTCTACCTGGAGACCCAGTCCTGCGGCCGGGTGCTGCTGGCGAGCGACATCGCCGCGGCGCGCGAGGTGGTCACCGACGGCGAGACCGGCGTGCTCTTCCGCAAGGGCGATCCGGCCGACCTCGCGGCCCGGCTGCTGCATCTCGCCGACCGCCCCGCCCTGCGCGCGGCCATTGGTCGGCAGGCGCGCGCGCGCGTCACGGCGCACGCCCTGCCGACGATCGTCGCCGAGTACCTCGACGCCTTCGCCGGCGTCGTGTCAGCGGCGTCGCCGTCCCTGCCGCCGCAACCGTAGGCGAGCACCGACCGCCGCCGCGGCGACCGTGGCGTCGATCTCAGCGGCACGAACACGACCCCGGCGAGGCATGCTCGGGGACTTCACGCGCACGGGCTGGAAGCATCTCGCCCTACCCTGCCGTTGTCGTAGACTCCCAGGCTCGCTTCGGATCTTTCGGGTTTTCCCTAATTGCTTTCTCTTTCTTCCATCTGGCACACACGTGGGCAGTACCGCCGGGCACCCGCGTTGTGACGCGAGATCGGCCGACGGAAGAGGGGGAGACCATGACCACTTCGAGGAAGCACCTGGGGATGGGAGCTCGAGCCAGTCGCATCGTCACCGCGCGGGCTCGCGTGGCGATGGCGATCGCCTGTGCCGCCCTCGCCGCGACCGCCGCGACGCGCGCATCCGCCTTCACGCCTTTCTCCGGCGTCGCATCGAACGTCCCCATCGCATCCCTCGATGGATGGAGCATCTGCTACCAGGACAACTACAACAACTCCGGCACCCCGCTGTCCTCGATCCTCGCCTCGTGTTCGGGGGACCACCTGATGCTCGCTTGCCGCCCGGTCGGCTCGCCGACGCTGACCCTGGCCGCCTATGCTCCACGCGCCGACGTGATCTTCGACACGTCCACCTCGAACACGCCGCACGATGCCAACGGCGTCGGATGGTACTTCAGCAGCACGTATTCCTGGGGCTTCGCGCCGCAGGGCAGCCCGATCAATCGCAACTCCTGCGATACGATCGACAGCAACTCGTATCCCGGTGGCGCGACCGATGGCGACAGGCGCATCTGCTTTCATACCGACGGCGGTGGGATAGATGCGGGATGGCGATGCGGGCGAGACGATTTTCTCCAGGGATCGTCCGCCTTCGAACGCGTGATTCTCCAATACTCCTGCGACTACGACGGCGCGCTCACGGGCCTAGAGGAGTGCGACGACGGCAACAACGTGAATGGCGACGGCTGCAGCAACTGTCTGATCGATCCCTGTTACGAGTGCTCGGGCGCGCCGTCGAGTTGCGCGCCGCAGGCCTCCGGCAGCATCTGTGCCGACGACGGCGAGCCATGCACCTCCGACGTCTGCGATGGCGCCGGGACGTGCACCCACCCGGCATTGCTCCCCGGCAGCCCCTGCCCCGATGACGGGAGCCTGTGCACCGCTGACCAGTGCGATGGCGCCGGCACCTGCGCCCACCCGAACGCCGTCGACTGCGACGCGCTGAACCAGTGCTTCGCGCCCGGTACGTTCACCTGCGATCCGCAGACTGCCGCCTGCCAGACCTGTCCGGCCGGCTACACCAGCGGCGGCGGAGGTTGTCAGAAGACCTACCCGATCGATGTCAGCCTGCTCGACAACCTTGCGGCCAGTTGCTTCGCGGGGAACCGGTACAACAGCTGCAGCGGCGCCTTCGGGTTCCATTGGGTCGATGCCGGGGACGCCGGGGTCGGCGCGGTCCTGGGCGCCGACCTGCGGATCGAGGCCGGCATAAGCTGCAGCGGCACGGCGCGCAACGTCGCGCTCAATGGCAACCCGGTCGGCTCCTACGCCGCCGCCGGCACCTGCTCCTGCAACTCGCCGCATGCGCCGCGACTGCTGACCGGGATCGACGTCACGTCCTACGTCAAGGGCGGAAGCAATGCGATCCTCACCGATGATCCGGGGACCTGCGATGGGCTCAGCGACGACGGGAGCGGCGCGTATGCCGTGGTCACCGTCACGTATGCCGCGCTGCCGGCGCTTCCCCTCCCGGATGGCACCAACTGCGACGACGGCGCGTTCTGCAACGGCAGCGACACCTGCAGCGCCGGCAACTGCGACGTGCACGCCGGCGATCCGTGCCCCGGCCCCGATGGCGACACGAATTGTGCCGAGTCCTGCGACGAGACCGCCGACAACTGCACCGCTCCCGATCCGGCGGGGTCGTTGTGTCGCCCCGCATCCGGCGATTGCGACCTGGCCGAGGTCTGCGATGGCGTGAGCGCCACCTGCCCAGCCGACGCCAAGGAGCCGGATGGCACCAGTTGCGACGATGCCAGCGTCTGCACCCAGTCCGATACCTGCCAGGGCGGCCTCTGCACCGGCGCCGACCCACTGGACTGCGACGACGGCGACGCCTGCACGGCCGATTCCTGCGCTCCGCTGAGCGGCTGCGTCAACGACGACGCCCCTGCCGGCGGCTGCCTCACCTCGGGCAAGTCGATCGTGCTGATCAAGAGCTCGAGCGACCACGGCAAGGACAAGCTGCTGTGGAAGTGGATCAAGGGCGCCGCCCTCGATCCACTCGCTCTCGCCGACCCGACCAGCAGCACCGGTTACGCGCTGTGCGTCTACGCCGGCACCGCCAACGCGCTGATCGCCGACGCGGCGCTTCCCCCCGGTCCGACCTGGAGCGCGGTCGGCACCAAAGGCTACAAGTTCAAGGGCGCCAGCCCCGACGGCCTGTCCCTGGCGCTGCTCAAGGGCGGTAGCGCCGGCAAGTCGAAGGCGCTCGCCAAGGGCAAGGGTTCGGCCCTGCCCGATCCGACGCTGCCGCTCACCTACCCGGTGACCGTGCAGCTCAAGAAGGACGGCTCCTCGCTCTGCCTCGAGAGCGTATTCACCGGCGCCGACGAGAAGAAGAACACCGCGACGCAGTTCAAAGCCAAGCAGTAGGCGCGTGTCGCCAGCCGGCCGCTCAGACGGCTCCGCCACGTGCCAGGGGCGGGTCCGTCTGAGCCCGGGCTGGCCTCGTCGCCACGCCCCCGGGTCGTCGAGGCGCCCTCGCCAACGTCCAGCGGCACGACACCCACTCCGTCGCATCGCTGCCTGGCCTGGCTGCGCCGCAGCCATTGAGATCCCCCGTCCCGGGGCGGTAGCGCCACCCCACGGACCCGAGGTCTCACAGGACCGCCTGCCGGCGGCGCGACCGGATTGACGACCGTCACATTCCTGGCTGTCGGCCGTACGAAATTGTCCACAGCCAGGTCGCCAGTCTTGTGCTTCGCTTTGCTGCGCGGCCGAGGCCAGGACCCCAATTCGTCGCCATTCTGAGCTGTTACACGTCACATTCCATGCGTGGCGCTCGCCCGACGACGGGCCGGGTCGCCGCGCACCTCCCCTGGCACGCGCAGTGCTGTCCGCAGTGCAGAGACGCGGGGGGAAGGTTGGAAACTCAGATGGACAGTCGCGCTTCATTACTGATCGTCGATGACGAACGCGGGCCGACCGAGTCGTTGCGGATGGTCTTCAAGTCCGAGTTCGAGGTCTACACGGCCCCCGGCGGTCACGAGGCGCTCGAGATCCTCCAGGCGCAACCGATCGACATCGTCACCCTCGACCTGCGCATGCCCGGCATGCCGGGCGTCGAGGTGATGGAGCAGATCAAACGCCACGACCCGGACATCGAGATCATCGTCGTCACCGGCTATGCCTCGCTCGACTCCGCCGTGCGCGGCCTGCGCAACCAGGTCTTCGACTACGTCACCAAGCCGTTCGACGTGCCGCAGATCTCGAGCCTGGTGCACCGCGCCCTGGAGCGGCGCCGCGAGTCGCTGCGCGCCCGGCGCGTGAAGGACGACTTCCTCGCCAACCTGTCGCACGAGCTGCGCACCCCGCTCAGCGCCATCATCGGCTACAACTCGATCCTCACCGAGGAGCTGCACACCCGCCTGAACGAGGACCAGCGGGTCGCCTTCGACCGCATCCAGGCGAACTCGCAGAAGCTCCTCAACCTGATCGAGACCGTGCTGCTGCTCAACTCGCTCGACGCGGGCGAGCTGCGCCTCACCCTCTCCACCTTCGACGTGCGCGAGACGCTGCGCCGGGTCGCCCGTCAGTTCGCCGCCGCCGCCCGGCAGCGCGGGCTCGGCCTTTCGGTCGAAGGCGATCTGACGCCGATCTGGGTGACCAGCGACGAACACAAACTGGAGCGCATCCTCTGGGCGCTGATCGACAACGCCGTCAAGTTCACCCCCGACGGCTCGATCGGCCTCGGCTCGCACCTCTCCGCCGACCGGACGCAGGTCGAGATCAGCGTCCGCGACACCGGCGTCGGCATCCACAGCACCGACATCGCGCAGCTCGTCGAGGACATCGTCCCGGCGCCCACCGCCCGCGCCCGCGGCCTCGGCCTCGGCCTGCGCATGGCCTCCCGTCTCACCCAGTTTCTCGGCGGCCGACTGCAGGTCCGCAGCGAGCACCACGGCGGCACGCACTTCACCATCGCCATCCCGGTCCTCGCCTCCGACCCGCACGAGCCGGGGGTGCCGCATGTCTGAGCGGCGCGACGCCTTCCTGCTCTGCCGCCACTGCGGCCTCCTGACCCCGCTGGCGCCGAGCGCGCCCTGGGCGAGCACCGACGACGACGCGAGCGAGCTGGCCGCGTTCCGCGCCGCGCACGCGGCGCACGGCGTCGAGGCAGCGCTGCGCTGCGACGAGCTGGCCCGCACCGACCGCCCGGCCTGGGATCCGCTCGCCACCCGCTGGTTCACGGTCGCGGTCGGCGCCGAGCTGCTGACCGTGCGCAGCAGCCGCCGCGCCCTCGACGACCCGCGCCAGTACGAAATCGCCGCCGCCGGATCGCCGCCGACCAGCAGTTGGGTCGACGTCGACGAGGCGCTCCTCCGCCGCGCCCTCGACCGCCACTTCTATCCGCACGTCATTCATCCGATGGAGGTCGACGCCTTCGTCGGCACCGTGCGCGAGCTGCTGGCGCCGCTCGATCCGGCGGAGATCGACATCGCCTTCGATGACCCCACCCTGCCCGACGCCGGCATCGGCCCCTTCCCCGCCGCGCTGGTCGAACGGCTGGTCGAGCGCTGCGCGACGCTCTTCGACGCGGTCGCCCTCGAACGCGCCCACAGCTTCATCCGCGACCACCGCGCCGAGGACGGCGCCCTCGCGGTGCGCGTACATCGCGCCCTGGTCACCCGGGCCGCGTGAGGCCGCCCCGCCGGCCGGCGGCGCCAGGACGCTCGCAGCCCAGCCGGCCCTCCGCGCCCCCCGCGCTCGCCGCGCTCGCCCGCTGTTGACTCGCTCTCCGAGCGGTCCATATAACGGCCCCACTCGTCCGCGACGGCGGGCACGCCCATGCACGGGATGTTCGAACCGGACGCCGCCCCGCGGCAGCTCGACGCCGTCGACGCCGCCAGTCGACGGATCCTCGACCGCGCCCTCGCGGGCGAGCCGATCGCCGACGACGCCGCCCGCCACCTGCTCGACGGCCCCGCCCCGCTCGCCGCGGTGCTGGCAGTGGCCGGCGCGCTGCGCACCCGCCACAAGGGCCGGGTGGTGACCTATTCGCCGAAGGTCTTCCTGCCGATCACCAACCTCTGCCTCGACCGCTGCTCGTACTGCACCTTCCGCCAGGACCCCGACTCGCCGGCGGCCTGGACCATGCTGCCCGAGGAGGTGCGCGACTGGAGCCGCCGCGGCCGCGCCCTCGGCTGCATCGAGGCGCTGCTGTGCCTCGGCGACAAGCCCGAGCGCGCCTACCGGTCGTACCGCCGCACCCTCGCCGTGCTCGGCTGCGACACCACCATCGACTACGTCGCCCACTGCTGCCGCATCGCCCTCGACGAGGGGCTGCTGCCGCACACCAACGCCGGCGTCATGAGCGCCGAGGAGATGGCCCGGCTGCGGCCGCTGAACGTCAGCATGGGGCTGATGCTCGAGTCGGTGAGCGACCGGCTGCGCGGCCGCGGCGGCGCCCACCAGCAGGCGCCCGACAAGGACCCGGCGCTGCGCCTGGCGATGCTGCGCGCCGCCGGCGAGCTGCGCATCCCGTTCACCACCGGCATCCTGCTCGGCATCGGCGAGACACCCGCCGAGCGGGTCGCCAGCCTGCGCGCCATCGCCGAGCTGCAGGCCGCGCACGGCCACATCCAGGAAGTGATCATCCAGAACTTCCGCGCCAAGCCGAGCACCCGCATGGCGGCGGCGCCGGAGCCGGAGAGCGTCGAGACGGCGCGCACCATCGCCGTCGCGCGCCTGATGATGCCGACGATGAACATCCAGGCGCCGCCCAATCTGAGCCCGCTCGACCACCGCCTGTTCCTCGCCGCCGGCATCAACGACTGGGGCGGCATCTCGCCGCTCACCCTCGACTACGTGAACCCGGAAGCGCCATGGCCGCCGGTGCAGACGCTGGCCGAGACCTGTCGCGACGAGGGCTTCACCCTCGTCCCTCGCCTGCCGGTGTACGCGGAGTACGTGGCGCAGCCGGGGTGGCTCGACGAGGGCATGCGTCGCCGCGTAGACTCGGCGGCGTTGGAACGAGGAGCCCGCCATGTGGGATGAGGTCCGCGCCGTCGTGCACGACCGCCGCACGCTGGCGCAGTTGCTGGACGCGGCGACCCCCGCGACCGCCGCCCTGCTCGAGGGCGCGCTCGCCGGCGGCGAGCTGAGCGCCGTGGACGGCGAGCGCCTCCTGCAGGTCCGCGACGACGACCTCGCGGCCCTGGTGCGGGCCGCCGACCAGGCGCGCGCCAGCGACGTCGGCGACGAGGTCACCTACGTCATCAACCGCAACATCAACTGGACCAACGTCTGCTTCGTCGGCTGCCAGTTCTGCGCCTTCGCCGTCCACCGCAAGGACGCCAGCGCCTTCAACCACTCGCTCGACGACGTGCTCGCCAAGGTGCAGGACGCCGTCGACCGCGGCGCCCACGAAGTCTGCATGCAGGGCGGCATCAACCCCGAGTCCGACGCCTTCTTCTACCGCGACCTGCTGCAGGCGATCCGCGCCCGCTTCCCGCGCCTCCACATCCACGCCTTCTCGCCGATGGAGGTCATGTACGGCGCCCGCCGCACCGGCATGACCTACCGCGACTACCTGACGATGCTGCGCGACGCCGGCCTCGGCACCGTCCCCGGGACGGCGGCCGAGATCCTCGACGACGACGTGCGCGAGATCCTCAGCCACAAGAAGGTCGACGTGCGCACCTGGGTCGAGATCATCACCACCGCGCACGAGCTCGGCCTGCGCTCGAGCGCGACGGTGATGTACGGCCACGTCGAGACGCCGGGCCACGTCGCCCGCCACATCGCGCTCATCCGCGACCTGCAGAAGCGGACCGGCGGCTTCACCGAATTCGTGCCGCTGCGCTTCATCCACACCCTGACCCAGCTCTACCAGAAGGGACTGGTGACGCCCCCGCCGGTCGGCCCGCTCGACCTGCGCGTCTACGCCGTGTCCCGCCTCATGCTGCGCGGCTGGATCGACAACCTGCAGACCTCGTGGGTGAAGCTCGGCAGCGAGCTGGCGCAGCTCACGCTCGCCGCCGGCTGCAACGACTTCGGCGGCACCCTGATGGAGGAATCGATCTCGAAGGCCGCCGGCGCGGACTTCGGCGAGTACCTGCCGGAGAGCGAGATCGTGGCGTTGATCCGCGCCGCCGGGCGCATCCCTGCACAACGGACGACCACCTATGGGCGGATTGCGCCGGACGGCGCCACGCATCCGGGTCGCGGCGCTGGCTGGCGGAGTGGGGGCCGCGCGCTTTCTCCGGGGCCTGCGCTCGCTTCTTGATCCCGCGCGGCTGACCATCATCGGCAACACGGCCGACGACGACACCTTCTTCGGCCTGCACGTCTCGCCCGATCTCGACACCGTCACGTACACGCTGGCGGGGGCCGTCGGACCGCACGGCTGGGGCCTCGCCGATGATCGCTTCACCGCCCTGGCGGCGCTCGGCCGCTACTACGACGCGACCTGGTTCCAGCTCGGCGACCGCGACCTCGCCACCCACATCTACCGCACCGACGCGCTGCGCCGCGGCCGCACCCTCGCCCAGGTGACCGCCGAGATCGCCGCCCGGCACGGCGTCCGCCAGCGCCTGCTGCCGATGAGCAACGACCCGGTGCGGACGCGCGTCACGCTGGCCGGCGCCGGCACCATCGCCTTCCAGGACTACCTCGTCCGCCGCCGCGGCCGCGGCCGTGTGCGCGCCATCCGCTATGCCGGCGCCGACCGGGCGCGGCCGGCGCCCGGGGTGCTGGCGGCGCTGCGCGGCGCCGACGCGATCCTCCTGCCGCCCTCCAATCCGTTCGTCAGCATCGGGCCGATCCTCGCCCTGCCCGGCATCCGCGAGGCCATCCGCCGCCACCGCCGGGTCGCGGCGGTGACCCCGCTGGTGCGCGGCCTGCCGATCAAGGGCCCGCTCGACCGCATGCTGCGCGGCCTCGGCCACGAGGTCTCCGCCGTCGGCGTCGCCGAGCTGTACCGCGGCCTGGTCGACGTCTTCGTCCTCGACCAGCGCGACGCCGCGCTCGCGCCGCGCATCGAAGCGCTCGGCATGCGCCCCGTCGTCGCCGACACGATCATGCGCACGCCCGCCCGCTCGCGCGCCCTGGCGCATCTGGTGTTGCGCGCCCTGACCGCATAGCGCCGGCGCCCGCGAGCGCGTATGGTGCGCGCCGCATGACCGTCTCGATCACCCCCCTGCCCGGCCTGCCGATGATCCGGCCCGGCGACGACCTCGGCGCCCTGCTGCTCGCGGCCGTCGGCGCCGCCGGCCTGGCGCCCGAGGACGGCGACATCCTGGTCGTCTGCCAGAAGGCGGTCTCCAAGGCGGAGGGCCGCCTGGTCGACTTGGCCACGGTCACCCCCTCGCCGTTCGCCGAGCAGATCGCCGCCGCCACCCAGGGCAAGGATCCGCGCGTCATCGAGGTCATCCTCAGCCAGACCCGCCGCATCGTCCGCATGGACAACGGCACGCTGATCGTCGAGACCGGCCCCGGCTGGGTGTGCGCCAACGCCGGCGTCGACGAGTCGAACAGCGGCGGCGACGGCATCGTCGTGCTCCTGCCCGTCGATCCCGACGCCTCCGCCCGCCGCATCGCGGCGACGCTGCGCGAGCGCAGCGGGCGCCGGGTGGCGGTCATCGTCACCGACACCTTCGGCCGTCCCTGGCGCCAGGGGCTGGTCGACTTCGCCCTCGGCGTCGCCGGCATGCCGGCGCTGCTCGACCTGCGCGGCAGCAGCGACCTCGACGGCCGCGAGTTGCACCACACGGTGAACGCCCAGGCCGATGCGCTCGCCGCCGCCGCCGGCCTGGTGATGCGCAAGGGCGCCGGCATTCCCGCGGCCCTGGTGCGCGGCTACCCCTTCACGCCGGGCGAGGGCTCGGGGCGCGAGCTGATCCGCGAGAAGCAGTTCGACCTGTTCCGCTGAGCGGTCGGGGCGGGCGCCCCTACTCGTGGATCAGCACCGGCGTGCCCACCGGCGTGACGTTGTACAGGTACTCGATCTCGTCGTTGCTGACCGCGATGCAGCCCTCGGTCCAGTCGATGGGCATGTACTGGCGGTCGCCGAAGCCGTGGATGCCGACCATGCCGCCGAGCCGGGTCTGCGCGCTCGGGGTGTCCAGCTTCATGTTGGCGAAGAAGATGTCGGCCCACTGGTTGGCGTCGATCAGGCCGCGCTGGTAGCCCTTCTCGGCGTCGTCGATGTTCGGGTAGCTGATGCCGAGGAAACGGTCGAAACGGCTCGGCTTCTTGTAGGCGATGTAGTAGCGCCCCACCGGCGTCCGGTAGTCGCCGCGTTCCTCCTTGGCGAAGCGCGGGGCGCGGCCGAGCATGACGGCGAAGGTGCGGTCGACGTACTCGCCGTAGCGCAGCTCCATCTTGCGCTGCGATTTCCAGATCTCGATCGTCGGCCGGCCCGGCACCACGCTGCCCGCCCCGACATCGGCGGCGACCGCGCTCGCGACCATCCCGGTCGCCACCGCCATCGCCAGCACGCTCCGCCTCACCGCCGCATACACTCCCGGTGCCCTCCTCGACGTCGGCGAAAACACCATGTCGATGGCGCTCGGTCAAGCGGGCTTTCCCCGACCCGCCCCGGGGGCTTCTGGACTTGCCGGCGCCTGGTAGGAGATACAGCACGCCCTGGAGGGAGGACCGCCGTGAACGCGCCATTCGCCACGCCGACCGACGTGCAGGCCGAGCTCGTCGACACGATCCGCCGCTTCGTCGAGCGCGAGGTGGCGCCGGTCGCCAGCCGGCTCGACCACGACGACGAGTACCCGCACGCCCTGGTCGAACGGATGAAGGAATTGGGGCTGTTCGGCGCCACCATCCCGACCGAGTACGGCGGCCTCGGCCTCGACTTCAGCACCTACGCGATGATCATCGAGGAGCTGTGCGTCGGCTGGATGAGCCTCAGCGGCATCCTCAACACCCACCTGCTGCTGGCCTACATGATCCGCACCCAGGGCACCGACGACCAGAAGCAGCGCTACCTGCCGAAGCTGGCCAGGGCCGAGCTGCGCGGCGCCCTCTGCCTCACCGAGGCGCACGCCGGCAGCGACGTGCAGCGCATCCGCACCACGGCCGTCCGCCGCGGCGACGACTACGTCGTCAACGGCAGCAAGATGTTCGTCACCAACGGGCGCGAGGGCAGCGTCTACGCGCTGGTGTGCAAGACCGACCCGCAGGCCAACCCGCCGCACAAGGGCATGAGCCTGCTGATCGCCGAACGGGGCCCGGGCGTCACCATCAGCCGCGACATCGAGAAGATCGGCTACAAGGGCGTCGACACGGTGGAGATCGCGTTCGAGGATTTCCGCGTCCCCGCCGCCAACCTGCTCGGCGGCGTCGAGGGGCACGGCATGCAGCACGTGCTCAACGGCCTCGAGGTCGGCCGCATCAACATCGCCTCGCGCGCCGTCGGCGTCGCTCGCGCCGCCTTCGAGCACGCCATCCGCTACGCGCAGCAGCGCACGACCTTCGGCAAGCCGATCTGCGAGCACCAGGCGATCCAACTCAAGCTCGCCGACATGGGCACCCGCATCGAGGCGGCGCGCCTGCTGGTGCGCCAGGCGGCCTACAAGAAGGACACCGGCCAGCGCTGCGACCTCGAGGCCGGCATGGCGAAGCTCTTCGCCTCCGAGACCTGCGGCTGGGTGACGCTGGAAGCGATGCGCGTCCTCGGCGGCTACGGCTACACCAAGGAATTCCCGGTCGAACGCTTCTACCGCGACGCGCCGCTGATGATCATCGGCGAGGGCACCAACGAGATCCAGCGCACCATCATCGCCCGGCAACTGGTGAAGCGGTATCCGGTCTGAGCGGAACCGCCACGGACGGCGACCACCACCGCCGCGCGCCACGTCGACCGGGATTCCCGCCCTTCGTCGCGGTCGCGGGTGCTCGGTCGTGGCCCCTGGGGAGACCATGATCACCAACCCGCACTCGCGCACCAACGTCCACGAGATCGCCGACGGCATCTACCGCATCAGCACGCCGATCCAGATCCCGGGCGGGGTCGGCGACTTCAGCTTCAACCAGTACCTGGTGCTCGACGACGCGCCGCTGCTCTTCCACACCGGGCCGCGGCGGATGTTCCCGCTGGTGCGCGAGGCGGTCTCCCGCCTGCTCCCCGTCGAGCGGCTGCGCCACGTCGGTTTCGGCCACTTCGAGGCCGACGAGTGCGGCAGCCTGAACGACTGGCTGGCGGTCGCGCCGGCGGCCGAGGCCGCCTGCGGCGCGATCGGCGCCATGACCTCGGTCGGCGACGTCGCCGACCGCCCGCCGCGCGCCCTGGCCGACGGCGACCGCCTCAGCCTCGGCCGCCACACGCTGCGCTGGTTCGACACCCCGCACGTTCCCCACGGCTGGGACGCCGGCCTCCTCTTCGACGAGACCACGCGCACGCTGTTCTGCGGCGACCTCTTCACCCAGGGCGGCGACGGCGCGCCGGCGCTCACCGAGGGCGACATCCTCGGTCCGAGCGAAGCCTTCCGCGCCCCGCTCGACTACTATGCGCACGGCCCCAACACCGCCGCCGTCATCGAGCGGCTCGCCGCCGAGCGCCCGACCACCCTCGCCTGCATGCACGGCAGCGCCTGGCGCGGCGACGGCGCCGCCCTGCTGCGCGCCCTCGCCCGGGCGGTGGCGTGACGCCGTCCCGTCGCGAGCCGGCTACACCGCGTCCAGCGCCTGCGCGAGATCGGCGATCAGGTCGTCGGCGTCCTCGATGCCGACCGAATAGCGGATCAGCGCGTCGGTGATCCCGACCTGCAGCCGCTCCTCGCTGCTGAGCTCGAAGAAGCTCATCAGCGCCGGCTGCTCGATCAGGCTCTCCACGCCGCCCAGCGAGGGCGCGATGCGCGGAATGCGGCAGGCGTCCACCAGGCGCGAGCCCGCCGCCAGGTCGCCGCGGATCTCGAACGACACCACGCCGCCGAAGCCGCGCATCTGGCGCGCGGCGATGGCGTGCTCGGGATGGCTCGCCAGGCTGGCGTGGTGCACCCGCGCCACCTTCTCGTGGCCGGCGAGGAAGGCGGCGAGCCGGGCGGCGCTGTCGTTCTGGCGCTCGACGCGCAGGGCCAGGGTCTTGATGCCGCGGATCAGCAGATAGGCGGCGAACGGATCCGGGACCGCGCCGGTCACCCCCTGCAGGTCGCGGATGCCGCCGATCAGCGGCGCGCTGCCCAGCACCGCGCCAGCCAGCAGGTCGTTGTGGCCGCCGAGGTACTTGGTCGCCGAGTGGATCACCAGGTCGATGCCGTACTCGATCGGCCGCTGGTTGATCGGCGTCGCGAAGGTCGAGTCGATGACGCTCTTCACCCGGTGCCGCTGGGCGATCGCGGCGACGCGCTCGAGGTCGAGGATGCGGTTGTAGGGATTGGTCGGCGACTCGCTGAACAGCACCCGCGTCGTCGGCCGGATCGCCTCCTCGAGCCGTTCGTAGTCGCCCGCCGGCACCACCGTCACCTCGACCCCGTAGCGGCGCAGCGTGTGCAGGAGGAACTGGCGGGTGCGGCGGTAGGCGTCGTCGGTGACCACCACGTGCGCGCCCTTGGACAGCATGGCGAACAGGGTGGTGGTGATCGCCGCCATGCCGCTCGCGAACAGCAGCCCGTCCTCCGCGCCCTCGAGCGCCGCCAGCTTGCGCTCCGCCACGCGCTGGGTCGGATTGCCGTAGCGCCCGTACTCCTCGCGCTCCACCCGGCCCTCGAAGTAGGCCACCAGCTCGGCGGTGTCGGCGAAGGTGTAGGTCGCCGTCTGGACGATCGGCTCGGTGGCGGCGTCGGCGAGCTTGCGTCGCGCTTCGCCGCCGTGGACGGCGCGCGTGCTCGGGCCGCCGGCGTGCGGATCCCGCGGCACGATCACTGCTCCAGCAGCTTCACCTTCTCGGCGAAGCGGTGGATGGCGTCGGTGACCGCGGTGAGCTCGCCGCCGATCTCCATCGGCCGGTTGGCGTAGCGCGAGGTGATGCCCTCGAGCTGGCCGAGGTGGTAGGCGGTCTTCTGCTCGGCGAACTTGAGGCCGTGCGCGGTCGAGATCACCACCACCCGCTGTTGCGGCCGGATCAGCTTCCGCTCGACCAGCTTGCGCAGCGCCGCCAGGGCGACGCCGGTGTGCGGGTCGTTGAACATGCCGGTGCGGTCGGCCAGCGCCGCTTCGTTCGCCAGCTCCGACTCGCTCGCCTGTTCGACCACCCCCTCGAACTGCTTCAGCACCCGGATGGCGCGCTTGACGCTGACCGGGTTGCCGATCTGGATGGCGCTGGCGAGGGTGCGCCGCGCCTCGACCGGCGCGAACTGCTCGAAGTGCTCGAGGTAGGAGCGATAGAGCGGATTGGCGTTCTCCGCCTGGGCGACGGCGATGCGCGGCAGCTTCTGGATCAGGCCGAGGTCGCGCATCAGCAGGAACCCCTTGCCGAGGGCGCTGACGTTGCCGAGGTTGCCGCCCGGGATGATCACCCAGTCGGGGATCTCCCAGTTGAACTGCTGCACGAGCTCGATGGCGACCGTCTTCTGCCCCTCGATGCGCAGGCTGTTCATCGAGTTGGCGAGGTAGACGGTGCGCTCCTTGGTGATCTCCTGCACCAGCGCCATGCAGCCGTCGAAATCCGTGTCGAGGCTCAGCACCAGCGCGCCGTTGGCCAGCGGCTGCACGAGCTGCGCCGGCGAGACCTTGTTGCGCGGCAGCAGCACCACCGCGGGGATGCCGGCGGCGGCGCAGTAGTTGGCGAGCGCCGCCGAGGTGTCGCCGGTCGAGGCGCAGGCGATGGCGGCGATCTGCTGGCCGTCGGCGATCATCTGCTTCACCACCGACACCAGCACGGTCATGCCCAGATCCTTGAAGGACCCGGTGTGCGAGTTGCCGCACTGCTTGACCCACAGGTCCTCGATGCCGAGCAGCTTGCCGTAGCGCTCGGCCCACAACAGGTTGGTGCCGCCCTCGTAGGTCGAGACGATGTTCTCGTTGGCGAGGAACGGGATCACCCATTCCTTCTTGCCCCACACCCCCGAGCCGTAGGGAAACGCATTGTGGCGGTAGCGCTCGTCGAAGAGCTGCATCCACGCCGCCGCCGAGCGCCGGCGCAGCGCCGCCACGTCGTGCACGACGTCGAGCAAGTCGCCGCAGTGCGGGCAGCGGTAGATGACCTCGAACAAGCTGTAGTGGTCGGGGCAGCCGTTCACGCACTCGAACCAGGCCGCGTACTCACTCATGATGCGCTCCTCGATCGCCGCTGCCCCTGCCCCCCGGCGAGCGCGATCCGTACCCGGGCGGGTACCATGCGCCTCTGCGCCGGCGCAATGGACCCGGCGCGGCGGCGGCTACAGCGCGAGCTCCAGCAGACGTCGCAGGACGACGCGGGCGTCGAAGTACTCGGCGGCGAGCGCCTGCGCGGCGGCCGCGTGCCGCTCGTGGTCGCGCTCCACGGCGGCGAGCGCCGCCGCCGCGCCCTCGCCGTCGACGAAGGTCAGCAGGCCGCTCCCCACCGGCAGATGGCCCGCGATGCCGGTGTCCTGCACGACCGCCGGTCGCCCCGCCGCCAGGTAGCAGGCGGTGCGATCGCTGAGCCAGCCGGTGCGGCCGGCGACATACCCCTGCTTGGCGACGGAAAACTCGCCGCGCGAGCCGCGCACGTAGCGGCGATAGGCCTCGTCGTCGGCCGCCTCGCGGCGCGGATCGGACAGCCGCCAGCCGTGGGCGCGCAGCGCCGGCAGGTCGGGCTCGTCGGGATGGATGGCGAGGCAGAGCTCGAGCGGCACCGCGACGCGGCGCGGCAGGTCGATGATGCGCCGGAGCTCGTCCGCCTTCTGTCCGAACCTGATGCCCTGCCACTCGATCGGGCCGTAGCCGCGCCAGTCGGCAACCGTCGTGTAGACCGGCCGCTGCGCGGCGATCGGCTGCCACAGGGCGCGCACCACCGGCGGCGGCAGCGGATGCCAGCGCAGCCCGAGGGTCGGCACCGGACAGTCGGCGCGGCCGACGTTGAGGCCCACGGTGACGTAGGTGTCGTGGCCGGCGAGGTTCATGTCGACCCCGTACCCGGCCTGCCAGATCTGGGTGAAGCCGGGATCCAGGTCGACGTACACCCGCCGCCGCGCCCCCATCATCACGTCGCGCCAGTGCCAGCGGCCCGACAGGTTCACGAACAGGTCGGCGCCCGCGGTCCAGTCGCGCAGCGCGGCGCGATCGGCGCCGATCGCCTCCTCGCCCTCGCCGAGCAGCAGGCTGCCGTCCAGGCGATGCCGCGCCATGACGGCGCGGAAGGCGGCGGCGTTCGCCGACTCGGCGAACGGCGCCGGCCGCCAGGCGGCGTCGACGCAGTCCCGCGCCGCGAGATGCTCGACGTAGCGCACCTCGGCCCCCAGCTCGCGCAGGCCGAGCGCGAACTGCAGGAATGCCCAGGCGTAGCCGCCGGACCCGAGGGGATGGCGGGCCAGCCCGCCGGCGACCGCGACCTTCATCGCCCCATTCACGCCACGTCGGCGAGCAGGCGGGCGAGCACCCGCCGGCTGTCGAGCTCGCGCTCGGCGACGGCCCGCGCCGCCGCGGCGTGGCGCGGGTAGTCGGCCTCGATCGCCGCCACCGCCGCCACGGCCTCGTCGAGGGTCGTGAACGCGAACAACCCCTCGCCGCTCGCGTAGCGCGCGCTCCAACCGGTGTCCTGCGCCACCACCGGCCGGCCGCAGGCGAGATAGGCGGCGCTGCGGGTGCTGAACCAGCCGCTGCGCAGGGCGACGTAGACCTGCTTGGCGACGCTCCACTCGCCGCGCGAGGCGCGCAGGTACGCCTGGTAGACGTCCATGGTGGTCGAGCGGCTCCAGGCGTCGACCACCCGCCAGCCGTGCGCCGCGAGCAGGTCCCGCGGCGGCTCGCCGCCCACCGCCAGCTCGAAGGCAACGCCGCAGCGCCTTGGCAGGTCGAGGAAGCGCATCATCTCGGCGTCCTTGCCGGCGCGGGCCACGCCGTCGATCACCGGCGCCGCGCGGCCGTGCGCCCACGACATCACGGTGGTGTACGGCGCGCCCGGCGGCGGCGGCTCGACCGGCCAGCGGTCGAGCACGATCGGCTGTCGGGTCGGCTTCCATTCCAGGCCGCAGCGGGGCACGCCGCAGCCCGGGTCGCCGATCGCCTCGGCATAGGTGAGGAAGCGGTCGTGCTGGCGGATGAGGGTGGCGGAGAAGCGCTGGTCGTCGCTCGCGTCACCGCGCTCGACCGCCTGCAGCGTGGACTGGGTGAATCCGGGATCGGTGTCCAGGTACGCCGTCCGCCGGGCGGCGCGATAGGCGTCGCGCAGCCAGCAGGCGCCGGAGACGTTGAGGAAGAGATCGGCGCCGCGACAGAAGTCGGCGACCGCCGCCTCGGCGGCGCCGTGCAGCGCGCCATCCGGCGCCCGCACCGCCCAGGGGACATCGCCGGCGTCGATCCGCGCCAGCGCGGCGGTGAGATAGGCGAGGTTCGCGGACGGATCGTCGGCGTACGTCGCGGTGTCCGGTTGGTAGAACCAGCTCCCCGTGTCCTCGAGGTACAGCACCTCGGCGCCGAGGCGCCGGAAGGCGTCGACGTAGGCGAGGTAGTCCCAACTCAGCCCGCCGAGCGGATACGTGGCCACCAGGCCGGTGACGACGACGCGCATCTCACCGGCCCGCACACGGGTTCGCGTGCCGCTCAGGCGCCGACACGCGCGCCTCCGAGCTGGGCGGCGTGCAGGCGGGCGAAGGCGCCGCCGCGGCGCAGCAGCTCGTCCGGGGTTCCGACCTCGACGATGCGTCCGCCGTCGAGCACGACGATGCGGTCGGCGCCCAGCACGGTGCGCAGGCGATGCGCGATGACGATCGCCGTCCGCCCGCGCACCACCTCCTCGAGCCCCGCCAGCAACGCCGCCTCGGTGCCGGCGTCGAGTGCCGCCGTCGGCTCGTCGAGGATCAGGACCGGCGCCTGTCGCAGCAGGGCCCGCGCGATCGTCAGGCGCTGCCGTTCGCCCTCCGACAGCGTCGCGCCCTGCTCGCCCAGCACCGTGTCGTATCCCGCCGGCAGGCGGCGGATGAAGGCGTCGGCCTGGGCCAGGCGGGCCGCCGCCTCGACCTCGGCCCGGGTCGCCTGCGGCCGCCCGTAGGCGATGTTGTCGTGCACGCTCAGCGGCAGCACCGTCGCCGGCTGCAGCACCATGCCGATCTGGCGCCGCAGCGCCGCCAGGCGCAACTGGCGCAGGTCGACGCCGTCGAGGCGGACGCTCCCCTGGGTCGGGTCGGCGAAGCGCGGGATGAGACTGACCAGCGTGCTCTTGCCGGCGCCGGTCGGGCCGACGATGGCGATCCGCTCGCCGGGGGCGATGTCGAGGTCGACGTCGCGCAGCGCCTCGGTCCCGTCCGGATAGGTGAACGACACGCCGCGCAGCGCCAGCCCGCCGCGCACCGGCGCCGCCGGGTCGAGGCTGCCGTCGCGCAGCGGCGCCTCGCCGTCCAGCACCTCGAACACCCGCCGCACGCCGACCGCCGCGGCGCGCACCAGGCCGTAGGTGTTCACCAGCGCGTTCAGCGGCCCATACAGCGAGGCCAGGTAGCTGACGAAGACGACCATCTCGCCGACGCTGAGGCGGCCCGCCCACACCTGCCAGCTCCCGACGACCAGCACCGCCGCCGTGCCGGCCGCCGTCAGCACGCCGGTGGCGGCGCCGTAGGCGGTCTGCAGCGTGTACAGGCGCAGGCTGCTGCGCAGGCTGGCGCGGCTGCCGCGCAGGAAGCGCTGCTGCTCGATCGGCTCGGCGGCGAAGGCCTGCACGACGCGGATCGCGGCCAGGTTGCGCTGCACGATCTGGTACACCGCGCTCTCGTTGGCGCGCACCTCGCTGGCGACGGCGTCGAGGCGGGCGTTGACCAGGGCGATGCTCAGCAGCATCAGCGGCGCGACGACCAGCGCCACCACGGTCAGCAGCGGATTGAGCTGCAGCATCACCGCCAGCATGCCGGCGAGCAGCAGCACCGCGGAGGCGACCGGAAACAGGCCGTTCATCGCCAGCGTCTGGATGGCGAAGGTGTCGGCCGTCACCCGGTACAACAGGTCGCCGACGCCGGCGCGGGCGTGGAACGACAGGCTCAGGTGCTGGACGTGGTCGTAGAGGCGGTTGCGCAGGTCGTCGACCATCGCCTGGCCGGCGGCGATGGTGGTGTGGTTGTTCCACACCGCGAGCGCCCCGCTCGCCACCCAGATGCCGACCAGGCCGCCGGCGGCGACGGTGAGCAGCGCCTCCCGCGACCAGCCGGCCAGCGGCGCCCAGCGCACCGGGTGGCCGCCGATGACGGCATCGATCACCACCTGCAGCGGCCACGGCTTGAGCAGCTCGAGGCCGTTGATCGCCGCCACCTGCAGCAGGCCGAGGGCGACCGGCCAGCGGTGCGGCCACACGGCCTGCGCGGTGCGCCGCAGGATCATCGCCGTTCGCTGACCGGGACCAGGCCGAGGCGCTCGGCGACGATCGCCGTCACCTGGCTCATCATGCGGCCGGCGCCCAGCACGGCCCGGCCGCCGAATGCGACGCCGGCCGCGGCCGCGCCGGCGGCGACCGCGGCGCTGGCGGCGGGTCCGCCGAACCCCAGCGCGAGCGCCGCCGCCAGCAGCAGCGCCAGGGCGATCCGCCCGAGGAGGGAGAGGCGCGGGGCGCAGCGCACGCGCAGCAGCCGCCGGTCGCCGCCGTGGTATTCGACCGCCGTCAGCACCGCGACGTGCGCCCAGAGGCCGGCGTGGACGTCGAGATCGCAGGCGCGCCAGCCCTGGTCGACGGCGACCTGCACCCGGCGCGGTCGCAGGAACGCCGCCAGCGCGTGCAGGAAGTCCTCCTTGTCGTGCCCGGCCTCGCTCCAGAAGGCCATCTCGATCGCCGTCCGCCGCCAGCGCACCCGCGCCGGCGGCAGCGGCCGGGTCGACCACACCGGATCCACCGGCGTCGCCGCCGCGAGGCGGGTGCGGTAGCGCTGCCAGCTCCGCGCCAGCGGCCCGAGATAGGTGAGCAGCGCCACCAGCGCCCGGCTGCTCCAGCGGTCGTGCTCCGGCGCCAGGCGCGCCCGCCAGCCGCGGGCGCCGGCCGCGGCGAGCGAGACCAGCAGCGGCAGCAGCGCCAGCGGCAGCGGGTCGCCGCTGAGCACGCCGGTGACCAGCAACACGACCGCCAACAGATTCCACTCGAGGGTGAACGGAAGCCAGGAGAGCGCCGACGCCGGCGATTCGTACAGCGTCTGGAACAGCGCCCGCCCGTAGGTGCCGTAGTAGATCACCGGCCGGCGCAGCAGCCATCCGTGCTCGAGGTCGCCGTAGATGCGGCCCAGCCAGCGCGACTGTCCGAGCAGATTGAAGCGGTACGGATGCTTCTGCGCCAGCAGCGCCTCGGCGGCGCCATAGCCGCGTTGCTGCGACAGGTAGGCGCGCACCGTGTCGCGGCGGAAGTGCCAGACCATCGCCGCCGGGCTGAAGCCGATGCGCAGGCCGGCGTCCTGCAGCCGCCAGCAGACGTCGACGTCGTCCCCGGCGGCGCGGAACAAGGGATCGAAACCGCCGATCGCCGCCAGCGCTTCGCGCCGGAAGGCCATGTTGCAACCGGGGATGTGCTCCGCCGTCTCGTCGTCGAGCAGCACGTGCGTCGGCCCGCCGGGCGCCGCCGCCACGCACGCCGCGGTGCGCGCCGCCTGCGGCGGCGGCAGGTTCGGACCGCCGACCGCGGCGGCGTCCGGATTGGTGAAGCTCCACGCCAGATACGTGAGCCAGTCCGGATCGACGACGCAGTCGGCGTCGGTGAAGGCGATCAGCGCCCCGGTCGCCGCCGCGATGCCGGCGTTGCGGGCCGCGCTGAGGCCGCGATTCGGCTGCGAGATCAGGCGCGCCCACGGATGCTGGCGGGCGATCGCCGCGGTCGCGTCGCTCGAGCCGTCGTCGACCACGATCACCTCGACGTCCGGGTAGCGCAGCGCCCGCAGACTCTCGAGGCACGGCTGGATGGTGCCCTCCGCGTTGTAGGCGCAGACCACCACCGACACCCGCGGCGCCGGGTCGGGCAGCGCCGGCAGCGCCTCGCGGTAGAGGCGCTGCACGGCCGCGAAGGCCGGCTTGCGGCGGCGGTCGCGATCCACCAGCCCGAAGGCCCAGTCGTCGACCGGCTGGCCGCCGGTGTGCCACTCGTCCGTCCAGGCGAAGACGCTGGCGCCGGCGAGGCCGAGCGCGAAGGCGGCGCGGAGCTGCCAGTCGAGGATCGTCGCCTGCGCCGCTTCGCCCTCGCGCATCGAGTCGATGCCCAGCTCGGTCAGCAGCAGCGGCTTGTCGCCGGCCAGGTTCTGCAGGCGCAACAGGTAGCGGCGGAAGTCGGCCGGGCGGTGCAGGTAGACGTTGAAGGCGACGAAATCGAGCTCGCCGAGGTCGAGGTATTCGGTGGGCGGAAAGCTGGCGTAGCCGACCAGGGCCCGCGGGTCGCGGCGGCGCACGCCGGCCGCCAGCGATTCGACGAAGCGGCGCACCCGGTCGACGCCGAGCCAGCGGACGATGTCGGGCGGGATCTCGTTGCCGACCAGGTAGGCGCTCACCGCCGGGTGGCCGGCGCAGGCGTCCACGCCCTGGTCGACCGCCGCCCGCACCTGCGCCGTGATCGCCGGATCGTCGAGGAAGCTGACGTGCTCGCTCCACGGCAGGCCGACCAGCACGCCGAGATCCGCCTCGTGCGCCAGGTCGAGCAGCCAGCGCGGCGGCACCGTGAAACAGCGCACGGTGTTGGCGCCCAGCTCGCGCATGAGGGCGAGGTCGCGCCGGACCAGCGCCGCAGCGGGAAACTGGCAGCCGTCCTCCGCCGGCGCGAACGGCCCGTAGCTGACGCCCCGCAGGTAGACCTTGTCGTCGCCGCGAAAGAGGAACTTGCCGCGCGCCGTCAGCCGGGGCGCCCCCCCGGCCGCCAGCGGGTGGGGATCGGGAGCGCCCATCGACGTCGCCATGTCAGCCGCGCCTTCCGCGCCGCGCGCGCGCGACCGCCCCGTGCATCTCGCGCGACTGTCTGCCCGGAAGGCGCCGGGGAATCAAGCCGCTGTTGCGCGCCGCGGGGCGGCGGCAGCGCGCCCACCCCGCGCCGACGGCCCTTCCGCCACCTTGACCTGACGGGTCGCGCGGCCTACTGCCGGCGGCGGTCAGGAGGAGCCATGGCCCGCATCGATCTCGACTCGCGCCACCTCGACGCGACGCTGGACGACGGCGTCCTGCGCGTCGTCATCAATCGGCCGGAGCGGCGCAACGCCTGCACGATCGAGATGTACCACGGCATCAAGAAGGCCGCGGTGCTGGCCGACAAGGACCCGACCGTCGACGTCCTGCTGCTCACCGGCAGCGGCGACGTCTTCTGCGTCGGCGGCGAGATGGGTGGCCAGCACGAGGGCGGCGAGCGGCTGGACCGCGAGACCGACGGGCTCGACCTGCTGCCGTTCCGCGCCCTCGAGACGACGCGGGCGATCGTGCTCACCGCCATCAACGGCCTCTGCCAGGGCGGCGGACTGAACATGGCGCTGTGCAGCGACATCGCCATCGCCTCCGAGCGCGCCACCTTCCGCGCCCCCGAGCTGCTGCGCGGCGTCGCCGACCCGTTCCTCCCCGCCCGCCTGCCGGCGCGCGTCGGCACCGCGATGGCCAAGTACCTGCTCCTCACCGCGGCGGTCATCGATGCCCAGGAAGCGCTGCGCATCGGCCTGATCGCGCGCCTGGCGCCGCACGACCAGTTGCCGGCGGTCACCGAGCAGGTGATCGCGCAGGTGCTCGCCACCGGACCGGCGGCCCGCGCCGCCGTCAAGGCCGAGATCAACCGCGAGCTGCCGGCGTTCAACATGGTGATGTTCGCCCAGTCGCTGCGCGGCCCCGAGGTCGCCGAGGGCTTCACCGCCTTCGTCGAGAAGCGCCCGCCGCGCTGGCCGCGCGGCTGACCGGCGCCGGGTCAGGCGCCGCGAAAGCGCGGCCGGCGCTTGCGCAGGAAGGCGCGCACGCCCTCGGCGCGGTCGGCGGTCGTCTGCAGCAGCACGTAGAGGTCCTGCTCGAGGCGCACGCCGGCGGCGAGCGGCAGGTCGCCGCTGGCGCGCACCGCCTCCTTGGCGAGGCGCAGGGCGATCGGGCCCTTGGCGCAGAGCTCGGCGGCGACGGCGCGCGCCGCGGTCGCCGGCTGCGGTGACACCTGCGTCACCAGGCCGATGCGCTGCGCTTCGCGCGCGCCGACGCGGCGGCCGGTGAGCAGCAGCTCCATGGCGCGGGTGCGGCCGACGATCCGCGGCAGGCGCTGGGTGGCGCCGTGGCGCGGCAGCGCGCCGGCGGCCAGGTGCGGGAACGCGAAGGCGGCGCGCGGGCCGGCGATGCGCAGGTCGGCGGCGAGCGCCAGCTCCGCCCCGGCGCCGACCGCGGCGCCGGCGACGATGGCGATCACCGGCACCGCCAAGCCGGCGACGGCGCCGACCCAGTCGGGCCAGCCCTCGCGTTCGTCCTCGACGCCGAGGCAGAAGCCATTGCGCGGCCCCTCGAGCACGGCGACCCGCACGTCGGGGTCGAAGGCGATGCGCTCGGCGGCGGCGCAGAGATCCTGGGCGACGCGCAGGTCGACGCGCGGCCGCAGCAGCGCCATCGACGCGATGCCGTCGCGCACGGCGCAGAGCACGCCGGCGCGCCTGGCGGTGGCCGCGCTCACGATGCCGCCAACTGCGCCCGCAGGTCCTTCTTCAGCACCTTGCCCATCTGGTTCTTCGGCAGGGCCTCGACGAAGCACACCTGCTCGGGCTTCTTGAAGCTGGCCAGGCGCTGGCGGCAGAACTCGATCAGCTCCGGCTCCTCGAGCGCGGCGTCGGCTCGGCGCACCACCACCGCGACGACCCGCTGCCCCCACTCGACGTCCGGCAGGCCGATCACCGCCGCTTCCTCGACCCCGACGTGCGAGTAGAGGACCGCTTCGACCTCGGCCGGCGAGATGTTCTCGCCGCCGCGGATGATCATGTCGTCCTTGCGCCCGGCGAGGAAGATGTAGCCGTCCTCGTCGATCCAGCCCATGTCGCGGGTCGGCAGCCAGCCCTCGAGCGCCGGGTTGGTGACGCCGCCGTCCTGCCCGGCGTAGCCCTTCATCGTGCGCGGCGTGAACACCCACAGCTCGCCGACCGCGCCGGCGGGCAGCTCGTCGCCCGCGTCGTCGACCACCTTGACCTGCACGTCGGGCAGCGGCCGGCCGATCGACACCAGGCGCTTCAGATTGCGCTCCACCTCCTCGGCGGTGCCGTCGAGGCGATGGTCGTCGGGGCCGAGGACGGTCAGGGTCGAGGTGGTCTCCGTCTGGCCGAAGGCGTTGACGAAGCCGGTGCCGCGCGGGAACAGCTCGATGGCGCGGCGGATGACCGGGAACGGCATCGCCGCGCCGCCGTACGAGAGGTTCTGCAGGCTCGAGAGATCGAAGGCGGCGAACTGCGGATGGTCGAGGATCTGCTTCAGCATCGTCGGCACGACGAAGGCGTGGGTGACCCGCTCGCGCTGCACCGCCTCGAGCCAGGCGGCGGGCTCGAACTGCGGCAGCACCACCAGGCGGCGGCCGGTCCACAGCGAGGTCATGATGTTGGTGGCGCCGGCGATGTGGTAGAGCGGCGCCGACAACAGCGCCGTGCCGCGCGGCGTGCCGTCCGCCATGTCGGTGGTGCCGACGACGTAGGCCGTGAAGTCGTTGAAGCGCAGCATCACGCCCTTGGGCAGCGACGTCGTGCCGCTGGTGTACATGAGGATGCTGACGTCGTCGTCGTCGATCGGCTCCTCGTCGAACTCGTCGCTCGCCGCGGCGATGAGCGACTCGAATGGCGTCATGTCCGGGTGCGGGGCGTCGAGGGAGACGTACTCCCGCACCCGCAGGCGCGGCCGCAGGTCGCCGATCAGCGGCAGGTAGCGGCCGCCGACCAGCAGCACCGCGATGTCGGCGGTGTCGATCATGTACTCCAGCTCGGGCGGCTTGGCGCGGTAGTTGAGCGGCACGAAGACGGCGCCGATCGCGGCGGTCGCATAGTAGGCGGTGACGTACTGATCGGAGTTGGTCTGCAGCGCCCCGACCTTGTCGCCGCGGCGCACGCCGAGGGCGCGCAGGGCGTTGCCGAGACGGCGGACGTTCTCCCACAGGTCGCCGTAGGTGAGGCGGCGGTCGCCGAAGACCAGGATCTCCTGGTCGGGGAACATCTGCGCCGGAATGCCGACGAAGTTGGCGGTGTTCATCGCCCCTCACCTAGCGTCGTTCGAACGCAAAAGACAAATTCGCGCGCCGCCGCGGCACGGCGTCGATCGGCCCTCGCGTCAGCCCGCTTCCGACGCGCGCCGCGACGCGCTTCGACTGGCGCACGCCAACCGCCGCTCCAGCGCCAGTCCCCGTCCCAGCGGCAGCTCCGTCCCTTCGTTGACCGCGCGCTTGAGGCGCGCGGCGAGACCGGCCGGCAGGCGGGCGACGGCGCGGGCGGTGGCGAGCGCCGTCGGCAGCAGGGCGTGGCGCGGCACGATGCGCGACACCAGGCCGCAGGCGCGCGCCTCCTCGGCGTCGAGCCAGGCGCCGGTGAGCGCGTAGTGCAGCGCCCGCCCGAGGCCGGTCAGGCGCGGCAGGGTCTGCGTGCCGGCGACGCCGGGAATCATCCCCAGGCCAGTCTCCGGCAGGGCGAACCGGGCATCGGCCGCCGCCAGGCACTGGTCGCAGAGCAGCGCCATCTCGAAGCCGCCGCCGACCGCGTACCCGTGCACGGCGGCGATGGTGATCGCCGGCAGCGACCACAGCGTCCCCCAGACGTCGCGCAGCCAGCGCACCTCGCGGGCGCGCAGCGGCGACGGCGCGCTGCCGAACTCGGCGACGTCGCCGCCGGTCGAGAAGGCCGGGCCGTTGCCGCACAGCACCAGCGCCCGGACGGCGGGGTCGTCGCGCACCGCGGTCAGCGCCGCGTACAGCGCGTCGCGCATGGCGACGTCATAGGCGTTGCGCCGCTCCGGCCGGTTGAGGGTGACGAGCGCCACCCGCCCCTCGTCGACCAGGTCGAACAGCACCGCGTCGCCGGGCGACTCCTGCGTGCCGGGCCGTCGCCGCGGCGCCGCCGTGCGGGCCACCGCCGCCTCAGTCGCTCGAGGGCAGCGGCTTGGCGTCCTTGAGCTCCATCGGCTGCCCCTCGTAGCGCAGGTCGCAGGGGCCGGGCTTGTTGATCAGCACCTCGACGGCGCCGTCGGCCGACTTGTAGCGCTTGCCGAGCTGCAGCGGGGTGGCGCCCGCCGCCGTCCCCTCGGGGAACTTCTCGCCCGAATCGGCGCGCAGCAGGGGCGTCGCGCCATCGCTGAGCACGCCCGGGCCGCCCTTGGTGACGATGAGCTGCATGCCCCCAGGCGCGATGTAGATCTTGCCGAGTTGCGTCACGGTCCGTCCTCCTCCGAGCCGGCGGGCGCGAAGGGCAGCGCCGCCACCGTCGCCAGGCTGGCGTCGTCGGCGCGCTGCAACCGTTCCCCCACCGCTCCGTGCTTGATCTGGATCATCGCCAGCGCGATCGGCCGCTCGAACAGCGGCGAACGCACGGCGCTGGTCACATAGCCGACCGGGCGGCCCTCGGCCAGCAGCGCGGTGCCGGGCGCGGGCAGCGTGTCGCCCGCCAGCAGCACGCCGCCGAGCCGGCGGTTGACGTGACCGCGGGCGGCGATGCGCTCGACCACCTCCTGGCCGAGGTAGCAGCCTTTGCTGAAGCTCACCGCCGCCTCGCGACCGGTCTCCAGCAGCAGGGTCGACTCGTCCATGTCGAGCCCGGCCCAGGCGACGCCCGCTTCGATGCGCAGGCACTCGAGCGCCGCGAGCCCGGCCGGCAGCCCGCCCGCCTCGACGCCGACCTCGACCAGGCGCGGCAGCAGCGCCGGCGGACCGAGCACCAGAATGCCGCTGCCGCCCGCTTCGGAGGCGCTCACCAACCGCAGCGGCCGCCCCTCGAGGGCGCCCGCGGCGTGCGCGAACGGCGCCTCGGGCAGCGCCGCCATGCCCAGCGCCTCGCCCGCCACGGCGCGCGCCAGCGGCCCCTCGAGCTGCAGCAACGGCTGCTCCGCCGCGTCGGCGAGCTCGACGTCATCGGCGATGAGGAAGCGCTCCAGCGCCGCGCGCAGCGCCGCGGCGCGCCAGGCGACGACGTCGAGCAGCAGGCGGTCGACCTCCGCGTAGACCCGCAGATCGCTGACCACCTTGCCGGTCTGGTTGAGCAGGGCCGCGTAGCAGCCGTCGCCCGGCGCCAGCGCCTTGACGTCGTTGGTGAGCATGCCCTGCAGGAAGTCGAGGCGATCGCCGCCGGTGACCGCGATGGCGCGCCGATAGCCGGCCGGGATCAGCGCCGCGCCCTCGCGCGCGGCGCGCCATTCGCGGTCGACGTCGCCGAAGTGGAGCACCACCTCGACGCCGGCGAAGGGCCCCGTCACCGCGCCGCGCGCCCGCAGCGCCGCTGCCGCGTCCGCGCTCACGGGACGGGCGGCGGCGCGGCCGCCGCGGACGGTTGTGGGGCGCGTCGGCGCCTGCCGCCGAACGCCCGTTTCAATGCGCTGGCCATGGCGCTGCTCTCTCCTCCGACTGGTCTCCGCCGCTCCGCGTCCTGGCGTGGATTCTCCGCCGTCACGGCGCCGGAGCGACGGCCGGCACGGCGACCAGCACCTCGCCCTTTTCCACCCGGGTGTCGAAGCGTTCGACCCGCGCCGCGGCGTCGTCGGGCGACTGGCCGGTGGTGACGTCGTAGGTCCAGCCGTGCCACGGGCAGGTGACGATGCAGCCCTCGAGATCGCCGTCGGCCAGCGGCCCCTGCTGGTGGGCGCAGCGCTGGTCGATGGCGTGGAAGCGGCCGCCGACGTTGAACACCGCCACCTGACGGCCGTTGATCTCGAACATCCGTCCCTCGCCGGCGGGGATGTCCCTGATGCGGGCAACCCGTACGAACTCCATCGCTGCGCTCCTCGGAACGAGCCTTCTACGCGGATCGCGCCGCGAGGTCCACGCATCCGGCCAACCGTCGCCGGCCGCGGCGCCAACCCGCCGACGGCGGGCGCCGCGGACGGATGCGTCACGCGCTCGCGTCGGGCGAGCGCGTCGAGCGGCGCCGGAGCCGGCGTGCGATCGGCGCGCGCGGTGGCGAATTCACGAATGATCCGGGCTAGTCTGGGGGCGTGCGGACCAACGCCGAGATCGCCGCGCGGCTGCGCGAGCTGGCGCTGTTTCTCGAGATGCGCGGCGTGGCCTTCAAGCCGCGCGCCTACGAGAAGGCCGCCAGCGCGGTCGAGGCGCTCGATCGGCCGATCGCCCAGCTCTTCGCCGAAGGCGGGCAAAAGGCGCTGGCGACGGTGCCGCACGTCGGCGCCGGCATCGCCGAGCGGATCGGCGAGCTGATCGCCACCGGCCACACCGCCGACCTCGACGCCATGCGGGCGGAAACCCCGGTCGACATCCTGGCGTTGACCTCGCTCGAGGGCGTCGGACCAAAGATGGTCAAGCACCTCTACGACGAGCTCGGGGTGCGCACGCTGGCCGACCTCGAGCGGGCGGCGCGCGCCGGGCGGGTGCGCCGGCTCCCGCACAGCGGCGAGAAAACCGAACGCAAGATCCTCGAGGGCCTGGCGCTGCTGGCGCAGCGCAGCGGCCGGCGACCGCTCGGCGCCGTCCTCGACCTGGCGGAGGACATCGAACGCCGCCTTGCGGCGCTTCCGGGGGTGCGCCAGGCGGCGGTCGCCGGGTCGGTGCGGCGCCGCCGCGACACCATCGGCGATCTCGACTTCCTGGTCGTCGCCGACGCCCCCGCGGCGGTGATGCGCGCCTTCGTCGCCCTGCCCGAGGTGGCGCACGTCCACGGCAGCGGGCCGACCAAGACCATGGTGCGCCTGGACAACGGCATGGACGCCGACCTGCGGGTCGTCCCGGCCGAGAGCTTCGGCGCCGCCCTGCACTACTTCACCGGCTCCAAGGATCACAACGTCGCCCTCCGCCGCCTCGCCATGGAGCGCGGGCTGAAGCTGAACGAGTACGGCGTGTTCAGGGGCGAGCGCGCGATCGCCGGCCGCACCGAGGCGGAGGTCTACCGGGCCCTCGGCCTGCCCTTCATCCCGCCCGAGCTGCGCGAGATGACCGGCGAGATCGAGGCGGCGCGCGCCGGCACCCTGCCGCGGCTGATCGCGCCGGGCTCCCTGCGCGGCGACCTGCAGATCCAGACCGACTGGAGCGACGGCGCCGACAGCCTGGCGGCGATGGCCGCCGCGGCGCGCGCCCAGGGACTCGACTATCTCGCCATCACCGACCACACCCACGGCCTGGCGATGATGGGGCTCGACGAGACGCGCCTGCGCCGGCAGGGCCGGGCCATCGCGGCGCTCAACGCCAGGACGCCGGGGGTGCGCGTGCTGCGCGGCGCCGAGGTGAACATCGGCAGGGACGGCTCGCTCGACATCGCCGACGCGCTGCTGGCCGAGCTCGACGTCGTCGGCATCGCCGTCCACTCGCACTTCCACCTCTCGCGCGCCGAGCAGACGGCGCGGGTGATCCGGGCGATGGAGAATCCGCACGCCGACATCCTCTTCCATCCGACGGCGCGCGTCCTCGGCCGCCGCGAGCCAATCGACCTCGACATCGACGCGGTGATCGCCGCCGCCAAGCGCACCGGCACCGCGTTGGAGATCGACGCCCTGCCGGACCGCCTCGATCTCAGGGACGAACACGCGCGCAAGGCCGTCGCGGCCGGCGTGCCGCTGGTCATCGACAGCGACGCCCACGCCATCGCGCACCTCGGCTTCCCGGAGCGTTACGGCATCGCCGTCGCGCGCCGCGGCTGGGCGACGGCGAAGGACGTGCTCAACACCCTGCCGGTCGAGCGCTTCCTGGCGCGTCTGAAGGGCGGCGTCAGGCGGGCGTCGGCACGATCGTCAGCGGCATCGACTCGGGCGCGGTCCCGAGCACGACGGCGATCTTCGAGAACCCCATGAAGAGCGCCAGGCCGGCGGTGAGCTCGACGATCTCGGCCGGCGCCAGCTCGCGCCGCAGGGCCGCCCGCAACGCCGGCGGGATGGCAGCGGGGTCGGTCAGGAACGCGTCGGCATAGCGGATCACCAGCTTGTGCCGCGGCGACAGCGCCGACGTCTCGAAGCCGTCGTCGATCTGCTGCACCAGGTCCTCCGTCAGCCCCTGGCGCCGGGCGCCCTCGAAGCGGACGTTGCGGCAATAGCCGCAGCCGGTGACGCGCGCGTTGCGCAGCCGCGCCACCTCCTTGGTCGCCTGATCGAGCACGCCGCGGCTCCACAGCGTGCCGTACAGGCGCTGGAACGCCCGCCACAGCTCCGGCTGGTGTCCGAGCGGGCCGCGCAGCGCCGGATCGGCGTGCGTCGGATCGGCCGCTGGGACGCGCGGCGCCATCTCAGTCCTCCACCCCGAGGATGAGGCGGAAGCGGGTGAAGCCGTCGAGCAGCGCCAGGGCCTCGACCAACGCCACCGTCGCCGGCGGGCCGAGATGCGCCACCACCGCCGCCGCGTCCGCGTCGGTCACCCCATGCGGGTCGAGCACGAATTTGTCGGCGAGGCGCAGGCAGGCGCGCTCGCGGTCGCTCTCCGGCTCGAGCGCCGTCTCCCTGGCGCCCAGCAGGTAGCCGACCCGGGCCTGGCACAGGGCGAACAACCGGGGGTCCACCGCCCCGCGCACGGCCTGTTCGAATTCCTGGTAGTCCGCGAACAACCCCGGCCGCAGCCCGAAGGCGCCGGCGAAGCTCCCCTCCCCGACCCAGCCCATCAGTCCGTCCGCGGCGGCACGGCCTCGCCACCGATCGCGGCGCTGTAGGGACCCGCCGTGATGCCGCCGTCGGTGACGATCATCGTCCCGCTGACGAAGCTCGCCTCGTCGCGGGCGAGGAAGGCGGCGACGCTGGCGACGTCGCGCGGCTGGCCGATGCGGCCGACCGGCGTGCGGTCGATGAAGCCGCGCAGCAGCGCCGGCACGGCGCGCACGCGCTCGGTCATTCCGGTCTCGATCATCCCGGGCGCGATCGCGTTGCAGGTGATGCCGTGGCGCCCGCCGGCCATGGCGAACGCCTTCACGAGCTGCTTCACGCCCGCCTTGCTGGCCGTGTAGGCCGGCGTCGCGGCGCCGCCCCACTCGGCCATGATGCTGGAGATGGCGATCAGGCGGCCGCCGCCGCCCTGGGCGATCATGCGATTCGCCGCCGCCTGCAGGGTGAGAAAGACGCCGGTCAGATTGACGTCGATGGTGCGCTGCCACTGGTCCGCGCTGATGCGCAGACAGTCGGTGTCGGTCTCGACGACGCCGGCGTTGGCGACCGCGATGTCGATCCGTCCGAAGCGCGCCACCGCGGCGGCGACGAGCGCGTCGACGTCGGCCCGGCGCGACACGTCGCACCGCTGCACCAGCGCGGCGCGGCCGCGGGCGGCGACGCGCGCCGCCGTCTCCTCGCTGCCCGCCTGGTCGAGATCGGCGATGACCACGTCGGCGCCGTCGGCGGCGAAGCGCTCGGCGATGCCGCGGCCGTTTCCCGAGGCGGCGCCGGTGACGATCGCGACCCTGCCCGCGAGCGCCGTCATCCGCTCAGACGAAATCGGCGATCGCCGCCAGGCGCCCGATCCAGTCCTCCGGCACCAGCGACACCGTGCCGCCGAACTGTTTCGTGTAGAGGACGATCTTGGCCGTCTCCTCGAGCATCATCGCCCGCGTCGCCGCCTTGCGCAGGTTGACGCCGACGGTCATCAGGCCGTGGTTCTGCAGGATGCAGCCCTTCGACTTCTTCATCGCCTCGCCGACCGCCTCGGCGAGCTCGATCGAGCCCGGCATGAACCACGGAACGGTGACCGTATCGGCGAGGAACACGGCATCGGTGTTGATCGGCGGAAACGTCTGATTGGCGATGCCGAAGGCGGTGGCGATCGGCGCGTGGGTGTGCACCGCGGCGGTGCAGTCGGGCCGCACCTCGTAGCAACGCCAGTGCATGTGGTACTCGACCGACGGCACCTTCGCGCCCTCGAGCACCGTGCCGTCGGGCCGGATGCGCACCAGGTCGTCCTCGGTCAGGCCGCCCTTGTACATCTGGCTCGGCGTGATCCAGAACGTCCCCTCCTCCTCGGCCTTGGCGCTGATGTTGCCGCCGGTGGCGGTCAGCAGTCCCATCGAGAAGAGCTCGTTGACGATCTGGATGATCTGCTGGCGCGCTTCGCGGTCGGTGAGCATCGAGCCTCCGTGTCCCCACCGCGAGTCATAAGTGAGCGCGCCGCGCACGCGCAAGCGGCGGCGCGGCGGGCGCGCGCGCGTGGCGATTGCGGGTTCCGCGGTCGGGATGATAGCCAGCGGGCGCTGGGTGTGAGCGGCAGCCACCCGGCGCCGGGGGGTCCATGGTTCGCTTCGTCATCGGCATCGTAGCGGCAGCACTCGCGTCGCCGGCGCTGGTCGCCGCCGAGTCGTTCACCGCCTTCGAGAGCGGCCAGGTGCGGCCGCTGGCCCTGTCGCCGGGCGGCACCCGACTGTTCGCCGTCAACACGCCCGACAACACCCTGGAGATCTTCGCCGTCGGCGCCGCCGGCCTGACCCACCTCGACTCGGTGCCGGTCGGCCTCGAGCCGGTCGCGGTGGCGGCGCGTACCGATGGCGAGGTGTGGGTGGTGAACCACCTCTCCGACAGCGTCAGCATCGTCGACGTCACCGCCGCGCCGCCGCGCGTCGTCCGCACCCTGCTGGTCGGCGACGAGCCGCGCGACATCGTCTTCGCCGGCCCGACGGACGGCGCCGGCGCTTTCACCCGCGCCTTCGTCACCACCGCCCGGCGCGGCCAGAACGTGCCGGCGAGCGTGCCCCCGCTGCTCACCACCGGAGGCACGCCGCGCGCCCTGGTGTGGGTCTACGACGCGACGGCCCTCGGCACGACGCTGGAGGGCGTGCCGCTCACCATCCTCGAGCTCTTCGGCGACACGCCGCGCGCCCTCGCCGCCACCGCCGACGGCAGCACCGTGTACGCGGCGGTCTTCCATTCCGGCAACCAGACGACGGCGATCAGCGAGGGCGCGGTGTGCAACGGCGGCGGCGCCGCCGCGCCGTGCGGGCTCGACGGCGTGCAGGTCCCGGGCGGGCTGCCAAGCGCCCTGATGCCGGGCGGCCTGCCGGCGCCGAACCAGAACCTGCAGGGCTCGCCGGCGCCCGAGGTCGGGTTGATCGTGCGCCGCGATCCGCTGTCCGGCGTCTGGAAGGACCAGCTCGGCCGCAACTGGACCAACGCCGTGCGCTTCGACCTGCCCGACCTCGACGTCTTCCGGATCGACGCCGCGGCGCCGCTGCCGGTGCAGACCGGCGCCGTGCCGCACGTCGGCACGGTCCTCTTCAACATGCTGGTCAATCCCGCCACCGGCAAGCTCTACGTCACCAACACCGAGGCGCGGAACGAGGTCCGCTTCGAGGGCCCGGGCGGCGGCGGCACCACCGTGCGCGGCCATCTGCACGAGGCGCGCATCACCGTCGTCGACGGCCTGAGCGCGCTGCCCCGCCACCTCAACAAGCACATCACCGCCCTGCCCGACGGCTACCACACCGCGCCGATGCCGGCCGCCGTCGCCGCCGCCAGCCTCGCCACGCCGCTCGGCATGGCGTTGTCGAGCGACGGCACGCTCTACGTCGCCGCCTTCGGCTCGAGCGCCATCGGCCGCTTCGCCGCCAGCGCGATCGAGAACGACAGCTTCGTCCCCAGCGCCGCCGACCACATCGCGGTGAGCGGCGGCGGGCCGACCGGCCTGGTGGTCGACGACGCGCACGCCCGCCTCTACGTGCTCACCCGCTTCGACAACGCCGTGAAGGTGATCAACGCCACCACCCGCGCCGAGACCGCGCAGCACCCGCTGCACGATCCCGAGCCCCCCGTGGTGCGCGACGGCCGGCGCTTCCTCTACGACGCCCGTCTGACCTCGAGCAACGGCGAGGCGTCGTGCTCGAGCTGCCACGTCTTCGCCGACTTCGACAGCCTGGGGTGGGACCTCGGCAATCCCGACGACGTCGTCGTGCCCAACAACAATCCGCCCGGCATCATCGGCGGCGGCCAGCCCTTCCACCCGATGAAGGGGCCGATGACGACGCAGACCCTGCGCGGCCTGGCGACGCACGGGCCGATGCACTGGCGCGGCGACCGCACCGGCGCCACCTTCCCCGGCGATCCGCTCGCCTTCGACGAGCAGCGCGCCTTCGAAGCCTTCAACGTCGCCTTCGACGGCCTGCTCGGCCGCGATGCCGGTCCGTTGCCGGCGGCCGACATGGCCGCGTTCGCCCGCTTCGCCCTCGCCATCCGCCTGCCGCCGAATCCGATCCGGGCGCTCGACAACTCGCTGACGCCGCAACAGGCCGCCGGCCGCAATACGTTCCTGAACGCCCCCAACACCGACGGCATCGCGTCGTGCAACGGCTGCCACGTGCTCGACCCGGCGCAGGGCTTCTTCGGCTCGGCGGGGCGCGCGACCTTCGAGAACGAGACCCAGGAATTCAAGGTCGCGCAACTGCGCAACCTCTACCAGAAGGTCGGCATGTTCGGCATGCCGAACATCGCCTTCCTCAACGTCGCCGACCCGCAGCACACCGGCGCCCAGGTGCGCGGCTTCGGCTTCCTCCACGACGGCTCGGTCGACACCGTGCGCCACTTCCTGCACGCCACGGTGTTCTTCCTGAGCGACACCGACCGCGCCAATCTCGAGCAGTTCATCATGGCCTTCGACAGCGACCTGGCGCCGGCGGTCGGCCAGCAGGTGACGCTGACCAGCAGCAACGGCGCCGTCGTCGCGCCGCGCCTCGCCCTGCTGCTGGCGAGGGCGCAGACCACCTTCGTGCTGCTCAACGCGCCCGGCGTGCGCGAATGCGATCTGGTCGTGCACGGCATCGTCGGCGGCGAGGCGCGCGGGTATCTGTTCGACCCCGCGAGCGGTCTCTTCCGCAGCGACCGCGCCGCCGAGCCGCCGCTGGGCGATGCCGCGCTGCGCCTGCTCGCCGGCACGGCGGGTCAGGCGCTCACCTACACCTGCGCGCCGCCCGACTCCGGGCCGCGCCTGGCCCTCGATCGCGACCAGGACGGCTTCTACGACCGCGACGAGCGCGACGCCGGCACCGATCCCGCCGATCCCAACAGCTACCCCGGCGGCCCGGTCGACGTGCGGGTGGGGCTGCAGACGCTGCAGATCAGCAACCGCCTGCCCGACGACGAGGCGCGCAACCAGATCGTCGTCGTCGCCAGCGGCAGCGATGTCGCGACGCCGGCGGTCGGCGGACCCGACGACCCGCGCTGCGGCCTGGCGCCGCCGGACACCGTGCGCGCCACCCTGCGCGTCGCCAGCGCCAGCTCCGGACAGGCGCACCTGACCGGCCTGCCGTGCGGCAACTGGCGACTGATCGGCAGCGCCGCCCATCCCAAGGGCTACCGCTACCGCGATCCGGAGCTCGACGACGGCACGGTCAAGCTGGTGGTCTGGAAGACCGGGCGCCGCCTCAAGGTCGTGCTGCTGGGGCGCGGGCCCTCCACCCTCGACTACGATCTGCAGGTCGGCGTGCCGCAGGGCACCGTCACCGCCGTGTTGCGGAGCGGTGGCACCTCGCTGTGCGGCGCCTGCGGACCCGCCGCCGGCGCCGACGGCAGCGACGGCCGCCGCTTCACCGGCCGCGCCTGCGCCGCTCCCGGGGCGTGCCCATGAGCCAGGCAAGGGAGGTGCCCATGCGACGCGGGATCCTGGCGGCGATGCTCCTGATCTCGCTGCTGCTGGCGCGCGGCGCCGGCGCCCAGCCGACCAATCCCGGCTTCGAAACCGGCACCTTCAGCGGCTGGCTGCTCGCCGGCACCAGCGCCGCCACCGTGGTCGACGCGAGCATCGGCATCGCGCCCACCGAGGGCGCGTTCCAGGCGCAGATGACGAACGGATTCGGCTCGGTGTCGGCGGCGGCGCTGGAGGGCTTCCTCGGCCTCGCGGCAGGCGCCCTGAACGGGCTCGGCAACGGCACCGCCACCGAAGGCAGCGCCCTGCGCCAGGCCTTCACCGCGCCGCCGGGCGCCATCATCGCGTTCGATTGGAACTTCGGCACCAACGAGGGCGCGGGGTCGATCTACAACGACTTCGCCTTCCTGACCTTCAACGGCAGCCTGCGCGAGCTCGCCGACACCAACGCGCGGTTCATCGGCTTCGGCTCGATCGGCCTGCAGACCGGCTATCGCTCGGCGTGCGTCGTCGCCACCGGCGGCGTCGACGTCATCGGCGCCGGCGTCACCGACGTCCGCGACGGCATCGTCGACTCCGTGCTGCTGTTCGACAACGGCCGCATCGTCGGCGACAGCGATGGCGACGGCGCCGGCGATCCCTGCGACAACTGTCCGGAGGTCGCCAACCCCGATCAGGCGGATGGCGACGGCGACGGCATCGGCGACGCCTGCGACCCCTGCGTCGGCGACGGCGCCGACGGCGACGGCGACGGCGTCTGCGACGGCATCGACAACTGTCCGGCCGACGCCAACCCCGGGCAGGAGGACAGCGACTTCGACGGCTTCGGCGACGCCTGCGACCCCTGCGCCGCCGACCCGTCGCCGTTCGACTACGACGGCGACGGTTTCTGCAGCGCCCCCGCGCAGTGTCCTGCCGGGTGCGACAACTGCCCGTTCAACTTCAACCCGACCCAGGCGGACGCCGACGGCGATGGGCACGGCGATGCCTGCGACAACTGCCCCGCGGTCGCCAACCCCGATCAGGCCGACAGCGACTTCGACGGCATCGGCGACGCCTGCGACGCCTGCCTCGGCGTCGGCACCAGCGACGGCGACGGCGACGGCGTCTGCGACGAGGTCGACAACTGCCCGAGCACGCCCAACCCCTCGCAGCAGGACAGCGACGGCGACGGCAATGGCGACGCCTGTGACACCTGCGCCGGTCCCGGCACGGTCGACAGCGACGGCGACGGCCTCTGCGACGAGGTCGACCCCTGCGTCACCGATCCGACCCAGGCCTGCGCGACCCTGTTCGCTTGCACCAATGCGGGGATCAGCCAGCTCTACCGCCTCAATCCGACGACCGGGGTGGGCCTCGCGGTCGGCGCCATGGGCTTCCCGGGCTGCGCCGGGCTCGAATTCGACCCCACGACGGGCATCCTCTACGCCCTCCGCACCTCCTCGCCGCCGGCGCTGTTCCGCGTCGACCCCACGACCGGCGCCAGCACCCTGATCGGCACCACCGGTTCGACCAACGTCAACGACCTGGCGTCGCGCAGCGACGGCGCGCTGTTCGCCTTCGTCCTCCCGCCCATCCGCATCGCCCGGCTGTCCAAGACGACCGGCGCCGCCAGCCCGCTGGGCAACCCCAACCTGATCGACACGGCCAACGGTGGCCTCACCTTCAGCGCCGCCGACGAGTTGTTCTATGCCTCGCAGCGCCTGGCCCGCATCAACCAGGCCACCGGCCTGGCGACCGACCTCGGCCCGCTCGCCTTCCCCCCCGACGCCTGCGTAAGCCCGCGGGTCATCGGGCTCGCCACCGACGAGGCCGGTACCGCGCACGGCCTGCTGTCGTGTCCGGCGCTCTTCCCCGGCCGTTTCCTGTCGACCATCGGCCTGCCCGGCGGCACCGTGAGCGCCATCGTGCCGACCGTGCCCGATCTGGCCGGCATCGCCTTCGCGCCAACCGGCGCCTGCGGTGACGGCATCCTGAACCTCGGCGAGGAGTGCGACGACGGCAACATCGCCGCCGGCGACTGCTGCTCGCCCACCTGCACGTTCGACGCGGTGGGCGCGTCCTGCACGGGCGATCCCTGCGCGGTGAGCCACTGCGACGGCGCCGGGGGCTGCATCGGCGCGCCGCCCGCCGACTGCCGCCCGCCGGGCAAGGCCCTGCTCCGGCTGCAGCGCGCCGGCAACGCGGCGAGGAACCGGCTGCGCTTCGGCTGGCTCGCGGGCGCCGCGGTCGCCGCCGGCGAGCTCGGCGACCCGCGGCAGACGACGGACTACGCCATGTGCGTCTACGCCGGACCGTCGCGGACGCGCATCGCCGCCCTGACCGTCGCGGCCGGCGGCGGCAAGTGGTCGCCCCTGTCGCCGGCCGGCTTCGCTTACAAGGACGCGGCCGGCAGCGCCGCCGGCGTGACCCGCGTCCGCCTCAAGCCGGGCGCGGCCGGAAAGGCGCGCGCCCAGTTGCTCGGCAAGGGGACCAACCTCGCCCTCCCTTCCTTCGGCAATCTGCCGCTGCCGGTGCGCGTCGAGCTGCTCAACGACGAGACGGCCACCTGTCTCGCCGCCACGTTCGCCGCCGACGACGTGCGCCAGAACGACGCCGGCCTGTTCGGCGCGGTGGCGAAGTGACGCGTGCGCAGGGAGCCGCGCCATCACCGGCGGCGCGGTTCCCTCCCGGCGCCGCCGTGCCCGTGGGGGCGGGCACGCGTCAGCCCCCGCTCCCGGCTCGCGCCGGCACGCCGTCACCGATTCGAGCGGGACAGGCCGGGGGCCAACGCCGGGCTAGGCGACGCGGACGCGGAGCGCGCGGCGCTTGCCGACCTCGAGCACCAGCTCGGCGCCGGCGGCGCAGGCGAAGCGCTCGCTCTCGACGGTGGCGCCGTCGATGCGCACGGCGCGCTGCTTGAGCAGGCGGCGCGCGTCCGAATTCGACTTCACCAGCTTGGCCTGGAACAGCAGGCCGGGCAGCCAGAGGGCGCCGTCCTGGCGGCTGACGGCGATCTCCTCGAGCGAGGCCGTGTCGAGATGGCGTTGCTGGAAACGCTCTTCGAAACCGCGCCGCGCCAGCGTCCCCGCTTCGGCGCCGTGGAAGCGAGCGGTCAGGGTCTCGGCGAGGCGCTTCTTGGCCTCCATCGGATGGGTGGCGCCCGACTCGAGATCGCGTCGCAGGGCCAGCAGGTCGACGTCGGTGAGCAGCTCGTACCAGCGCAGCATGAGCTCGTCGGAGATCGACATCACCTTGCCGAAGATCTCGCCCGGCGCTTCGGCGACGCCGACGTAGTTGCCGAGCGACTTGCTCATCTTCTGCACCCCGTCGGTGCCCTCGAGCAGCGGCAGGATGAGCGCCACCTGCGGCGGCTGGCCGGCGTCCTTCTGCAACTGGCGGCCGAGCAGGATGTTGAACGTCTGGTCGGTGCCGCCGAGCTCGACGTCGGCGCGGATCTCCACCGAATCGTGCGCCTGCATCAGCGGGTAGAGGAACTCGTGGATGCCGATCGGCGCGCCCTCGCGATAGCGGGTCGCGAAGTCGTCGCGCTCGAGCATGCGCGCGACGGTGCACTGCGCCCCGAGGCGGATGACGTCCTGGAAGGGCATCCTGGCGAACCACTCGCCGTTCCAGCGCACCTCGGTGCGGGCGCGGTCGAGGACCTTGAACACCTGCTCCTGATAGGTCTGCGCCGCCGCCTCGACGGCGGCGCGGGTGAGCTGCGGGCGCGTCGCCGAGCGGCCGCTGGGGTCGCCGACCATGGCGGTGAAATCGCCGATGATGAGGATCGCGGTGTGGCCCAGATCCTGGAACTGGCGCAGCTTGGTGAGCCCGACGGTGTGCCCGAGGTGGATGTCGGGGGCCGTGGGGTCGACGCCGAGCTTCACCCGCAGCGGCCGCCCGGCCGACAGCTTCTCGAGCAGCTCCTGGCGCGGAATGATGTGGATCGTGCCGCGCTCCAGGCGCGCGAGCTGTTCGTCGGGACTGATCATGGGCGGTCGACGACCTCCTGAATGCGGCGGATGTCCGTGGCGCGGCCGCTCGTGTCGTCGATGGCGATGACCGCGCCCTGCACCCAGGTCGCGCCGCTGGCAGGCTCGAAGCGCACCGGCAGGTGGGTGACGAAGCGGCGCAGCGCCAGCTCGGCCTTGACGCCGATGATCGAATCGACCGGCCCGCACATGCCCGCATCCGTCATGAACGCGGTGCCGGCATCGAGCAGGCGTTGATCCGCCGTCTGCACGTGGGTGTGGCTGCCGACCACGCCGCTGACGCGGCCGCCGAGGTGATACGCCATCGCCGCCTTCTCCGAGCTCGCTTCGGCGTGCATGTCGACGAAGATCACCGGGGTTTTCGCCCGCAGGTCGCGCACCAGCGCCTCGCCGGCCTGGAAGGGACAGTCGACGGCATCCATGAACACCCGGCCGATGAGATTGACCACCGCGACGGTGGTGCCGCCCGCGGTGCTGAAGGTCGCCGCGCCGCGCCCCGGCGCGCCGGGCGGGAAGTTCGCCGGCCGCAGCAGGCGCGGCTCGCGCTCGAGATAGTCGGCGATCTCCTTGCGCCGCCAGATGTGGTTGCCGGAGGTGAGCACGTCCGCCCCGGCGTCGAAGAGCTCGCGGCAACTGTCGGGATCGACGCCCGCGCCATGCGCCACGTTCTCGCAGTTGGCGACGACGAAGTCGGCCCGTTCGCGATGGATCAGCTTCGGCAGCCGCTGCCGCACCGCGAGACGACCGGGCTTGCCGACGATGTCGCCGAGGAAAAGGAGGTTCATGAAGGCAGGTTGTTAGTTGCTAGGTTGCTAGTTGTTAGGTTGCCGAGGATCAGCGCCCTTCTGACCTAGCAACCTAACAACGTAACAACCTAACAACCTACTTGGCGAATTCCGACGCCCGGATCTCGCGAATGACCGTCACCTTGATCTGCCCCGGATAGGTCATCTCGCTCTCGATCTTGCGCGCCACCTCGCCGGCGAGCATCGCGGCCTGGTCGTCGCCGACCACGCTGGGCGCGACGATGATGCGGATCTCGCGCCCGGCCTGCACGGCGAAGGAGCGCTCGACGCCCTTGAACGAGTTGCTGATGCGCTCGAGGTCCTCGAGGCGGCGGACGTAGCTCTCGAGCATCTCCCGCCGGGCGCCGGGACGGGCGCCGGAGAGCGCATCGGCGGCGTCGACCAGGGGCGCCAGGATCGTTTCCGCCTTCACCTCCTCGTGATGGGCGGCGATGGCGTTCACGATCTTGGCCGATTCGCCGTACTTGCGGGCGATGTCGGCGCCGATCAGGGCGTGCGAGCCCTCGACCTCGTGGGTCAGCGCCTTGCCGATGTCGTGCAGCAGCGCCGCCCGCCGCGCCTGTTTCTCGTTCAGGCCGAGCTCGACGGCCATGGCGCCGCAGATGAACGCCGCCTCGATGGAGTGGCTGAGCACGTTCTGGGCGTAGCTGTAGCGGTACTGCAGCATGCCGATGAGCTTGACGATCTCGGGGTGGACGCCGTGGATGCCGACCTCGAGCACCGCCTTCTGGCCGGCCTCGCGGACGCTCTCCTCCACCGACTCCTCCGCCTTGCGCACCACCTCCTCGATGCGGCCCGGATGGATGCGGCCGTCGGAGATGAGCCGCTCGAGCGCCCGCTTGGCGATCTCGCGGCGGATCGGGTTGAAGCAGGAGATCACCACCGCCTCCGGCGTGTCGTCGATGATCAGGTCGACGCCGGTGGCGGCCTCCAGGGCGCGGATGTTGCGCCCCTCGCGGCCGATGATGCGGCCCTTCAGATCGTCGCTCGGCAGGTGGACGACCGACACCGTCCGCTCGGCGACGAATTCGCCGGCCAGGCGCTCGATGGCGATGGAGACGATCTTCTTCGCCTGCCGGTCGGCGCTCTCCTTCGCCTCCTGCTCGACCAGGCGGATCTGCTTGGCGGCCTCGTGGCGCGCCTCGTCCACCATCGAGGTGATGAGTTGCTTGCGCGCCTCGTCGCGGGTCAGTCCGGCGGTCTGCTCGAGCTGGTTCCGGGTCTGCTCGACCAACCCCTCCAGCTCCTCCTGCCTGCCGGCGATCGTCTGTTCGCGGTCCTTGAGCGACTGCTCGCGCCGCTTCGACTCGGCGTCGCGCTTGTCGATCTGCTCGGCGCGCCGATCGAGCGTCTCCTCGCGCGCCGCCAGACGCCGTTCGCTCTGCTGGATCTCCCGCCGCTGCTCCTTAACCTCCTGTTCGAACCCCTCCTTGGCCTGTAGGACCGCTTCCTTTCCCTGGAGCTCCGCCTCCTTGCGAATCGCCTCTGCTTCGTTGCGCGCCTCGGCCAGCACGCGTTCGGCCGCCTCCTGGGTGGCCTTCGTCTCTCCGTCAGCCTGCCGCCGCCGCAAGACGTCGAGCAGGACCGCCAGCACGGCGCCGATCACCACGCTGGCGATGATCATCCCCACGGTATCCATTGGTGTCTTCAACCTCCTTGCGGTTCGGGGACGCGGCGTCCCCCGTCCAGCATTCGGCCACCCCGCGCTCGCTGACGACGCCGTCGAGCCGCACGTCCCAGGGATCGTGCGGCACGCGGGGCAGATGCTGGAACGCGTAGGCGAGCCCGAGCAGGCACCGGGGCCGGGCGGGACCCGCGAAAGCGCGGTCGTAGTGGCCGCCGCCGCGGCCGATGCGGCCGCCGGCGTCGTCCCACGCCAGGACAGGGAGCACCGCCACGGCCGTCGCCAGCAGTCCGGGCTCCCCGGGGTCGCCCTCCGGCTCCGGGATGCCGAAGGCACCCGGCCGCAGGGCGGCGCCGAGCCGATGCTCGGCGAAGGTCATCCGGTCGCCGTCGAGGCGCGGCAGGAACACGCGCTTGCCGGCGGCCAGGGCCGACGCGATCAGCGCGTCGGTGGGAATCTCGTTGTCGTGATCGACGTAGGCGAGCAGCGCCGGCGCGGCGCGCACGACGCCCAACGCCAGCACGGCGTCCGCCACGGCGGCGCCGGCGGCGGCCACGTCAGTCGGCGCGAGCGCGCGCCGTCGCCGGCGCATCGCAAGCCGAATCGCTGCTTTGCTCTCGTCCATCCCAGTTCGACGCTGTCGAATCGGGACGGGGATCCACGGTCGGTGCCCTATGAGGTCTCGCGCGCGAGCTGCGCGGCGCCGTCCCCCCACGGCCGGCGCCAATCGCTCCTTCTGCCACTCGTGACTGCCATCAACCCCGCTGCGTCAGTTCCCGATGTCCGTTGCGCGTTCAACCAATCCCGAGAAGTGAACCGGCTTGCCCTACCGCTCCACCGCACCGACCGTCCGCGCCGCCCCGTGTTGACGAGCGGCCCATCACCCGTTCCGAATCGCTCTCTCCTTTATAGCGCCCGTCGCATCCCCGGCTGTCGCCAGCCGGTCCGCCAAGCGCTCAATCGCGGCATCCGTCTCCGCGACAGTCTGGCGCAGTTTGTGCCATTCGCTGGCAATATTCAATGCAGCGAGCACGGCGGCGGTGAAGGAGGACACCACCTTGCCGCGGCTGGCGATCTCGCGCATCGTCCGGTCGACGTGGGCCGCGACCTCGCGGACGTGCTCTTCCCCGTCGTCACTGGTGACGGAGAAGGTCTGCCCCATGATCACGACCTCGACCGGTTGCGGCATCGGCTCAGCTCAGGTCGAGCCCCTCGAGTCGGCCGAGAATGCTCTCCACCCGGGCCCGGATCTGGCCCCGCTCCTTCTCGAACGTCTCGAGCTGGGCGGTGAGCTCGGCGATGCGGGCCTGCGCCGCGCGCAGCTCCGACTGCAGACGGTCGCGCTCCGTCGCGATGGCCGCGTGGCGGGCCACGACGTCGTCGACCCGACTCTCGAGAACTTTCAAGCTGTCAAGGCTCATGGAGCGATGATCTTCAACAATTGCTTCAGTGGCGTATACGCCCTGCCCATTGCCGTTTTCAAGCGCCATCGGTTTCTCCTCCCCCGGTTGTGCGGATCAATTGCCCTGCCTAGCAGGCGCTACTCCACTAGCCATTGCCGTCGTCGTCGCTGAACAGCGCGTTCGCGAACGCCTCGGCGTCGAACGGTGCCAGGTCGTCGGGCTGCTCGCCGAGGCCGACGTAGCGGATCGGCAGGTCGAGCTCGCCGCGGATGGCGAGGGCGACGCCGCCCTTGGCGGTGCCGTCGAGCTTGCTGAGCACGACGCCGGTGATGCCGAGCGCCTGGTTGAAGGTGCGCGCCTGCGCCAGCGCGTTCTGGCCGCTGGTGGCGTCGATCACCAGCAGCACCTGGTGCGGCGCGTCGGGCACCAGCTTGGCGGTGGTGCGAGCGATCTTCTTCACCTCTTCCATGAGGTTCGCCTTGACGTGCAGCCGGCCGGCGGTGTCGACGATCACGACGTCGGCCTGGCGGGCCAGCGCCGCCTGGACGCCGTCGAAGGTCACCGCCGACGGATCGGCGCCGTGCTGGTGCTTGACGATCTCGGCGCCGACCCGCTCGGCCCAGGCGGTGAGCTGCTCGATCGCCGCGGCGCGGAAGGTGTCGCCGGCGACCAGCACCACCTTGCGGCCCTGCTGGCGGAAGCGATGCGCCAGCTTGCCGATGGTGGTGGTCTTGCCGACGCCGTTGACGCCGACCACCACGATCACCTCCGGCGGCTGCGCCGGCGCCGACGGCGCGGGGGCCGCGAGCAGATCGCGCACGGCATCGCGCGCCGCGGCGCGCAGCTCGCCGGCATCGCGGGCGGCGCGGCCGGCGGCGCCGAGGCGGCCGAGCAGCGCCTGCGTCGCCTTGATGCCGACGTCGGAGCTGAGGAGGATCTCCTCGACCTGCAGCAGCCAGCCGTCGACGTCGCCGCTGCCGCTCCAGCTCTCGAACAGCCGCCGGGCGAGGTGGCCGCGCGTCTTGGCGAGGCCACTGGTCCAGGACGCGCGCCCCGCGCCGCCGCCCGCCGCGGCGCGCCCGCGCCGGCGGCGGGCGAGCAGCAGCAGGAGACCGACCAGCAACAGCAGGGCGGCGCCGGCGGCCGCCAGCGCGACGAGGTGCTCCTGGCCCTGCATCGCGGCGATCAGTTGATGGCGACCGAGATCACCTTCGACACGCCGGGCTCCTGCATGGTGACGCCGTACAGGATGTCGGCGCTCTCCATCGTCCGCTTGTTGTGGGTGATCAGGATGAACTGCGAGTGGGCGCTCATCTCCTTGATCATCTGGCTGTAGCGGCCGATGTTGGCGTCGTCGAGCGGGGCGTCGACCTCGTCGAGAATGCAGAACGGGGTCGGGTTGATGAGGAAGAGCGAGAAGATCAGGCTCACCGCCACCAGCGCCTTCTCGCCGCCCGAGAGCAGGCTGACGGTGTCGAGCCGCTTTCCCGGCGGGCGGACGACGATCTCGACGCCGCTCTCGAGCAGGTCGTGCTCGTTGGTGAGCACCAGTTTGCCCTCGCCGCCGCGGAACAGGCGCGGGAAGACGCGCTGGAAGGTCTCGTTGGCCTTGGCGAAGGTCTCGGCGAACTTGGTGCGGGAGGCGCGGTTGAGCTTCTGGATCGTCCGCTCGAGGTCGGCGAGCGAGGCCTGCAGGTCGTCGCGCTGGGTGCGCAGGAACGTGCCGCGCTCCTCGAACTCCCGCAGCTCGTCGATGGCGCCGACGTTGACCTCGCCCAGGCGCAGCAGGCGCTGGCGCACCGCGTCGACCCGCGCCCGCTCCTCCTCCTCGTTCACGTCCTCGTCACTCGCCACCGGTTCGAGGGTGGCCAGGTCGACCTCGTATTTCTCGCGCATCGCCCCGACCAGGTGCTCGCCGCGCAGGCGCGCCTCCGAGCGCGCGATCTCCGCCTGGCTCTGCGCCGTCCGCAGCTCGTCGATCGCCGCCTGCAGCTCCCGCCCCCGCTGTTCGGCGGCGCGCAGGCCGCCACCCGCCGCCTCGACCGCGACCGCGCCGGCGGCCACCGCCGCCTCGAGGGCGGCGCGCTGCGCGACCTGCTCCACCTCGCGGGCGCGCGCCGTGGCGACGTCCTGCTCCAGTGTCGCCCGCTCGCCCTCCGCCTGCTCGCGCTCGGCCTGCAGGGCGGTCAGCCGCTCGTCGAGCTCGCGCTGCTGGCGGCGCAGCGCCTCGACCGCCGCCGCGGCGGCGGCCTGGCGTTCGCGGCGCTCGGCGACGCGCACCTTCACCGTCGTCACCTGGCTGGTCAGCGCCTCGGCGCGCGCCACCGCCTCGTCGGTCTCGGCGCGGCGCTCGATCAGCGCCTGCTCCAGCGCCTGGTGCTGGCGGGCGAGCTCGTCGTGCCGCTGGCGCAGGGCCACCTCGTCGGCCGCGGCGGCGCGCTCCTCGTCCAGCAGGCTCTCGATCTCGTAGCGCACGACGTCCCGCCGGCTGCAGCACTGCGGGCGCTCGATCTCGAGGCGCTCGATGTCCTTCTCGGCGGCGACGATCTGCACCGTCAACTGGTGCGCGCCCTCGCCGAGCGACTGCACCGCCGTCTCGGCGGCGGTCATCGCGTGCCCGACCTCCTCGAGCTGCGCCCGCACCTCCGCGAGCTCGCGACCGCTGCGCGCCGCGCTCTCGCGCAACTGCTCGATCTCCCTCCGGCGCGCCAGCAGCTCCTCCTCGATCGGCCGGTCCGACCCGCCGGTGATGACGCCGCTCGGATCCAGCACGTCGCCGTCCGGCGTCACCAGGGTCACGCGCACGCCATGCTGGCGCCACATCGCGATCGCCGTCGCCAGATCCGGCACCAGCACCACCTCGCCGAGCAGCGCCTGGGCGACGCTGCGGTACTCGTCGCGCACCCGCACCAGGTCGAGCATCTGGCGCGAGGTGCCGTTCAGGCTCTGCACGGCGGCGAGGTCGGGCACGCGCGGCTGCAGGGGGATGAAGCTCGAGCGCCCCATCGCCTCCTGGCGCAGGCGGTCGACCGCCTCGGCGCCCTCTTCCTCGCCGCGCACGATGACGTACTGCAGGCGCTCGCCGAGGACCGCCGCGACGGCGCGCTCGTACTGCTGTGGAATGTCGATGACGTCGGCGACGACGCCGAGCACGCCGTCGGGGTGCTGTTCCTCGCGCATGATGGCGCGCACGCCGCGATGATAGCCCTCGTAATTCGACTGGATCTGCTCCAGCGAGGCGAGGCGCGACCCCGCCTGCACGAACACGCCCTCGACCTCCACCGCCTGCCGCTCCCAGCGCCGGCGCGCCTCGGCGAGGGCGCGCAGCTCGTTGGCGCGCGCCTCCTGCTCGCCGGTGGCCTGCGCCAGCTCGCCGCGCAGCCGCTCGAGGTCGGCGCGGCGGGTCGTCAGGTGCGCGTCGATCTCCTCGCGCCGCTGCTCCAGCGCGCGCTCCTCGCCGCGCAGCTTGTCGAGCTGGCGGGCGATCTCCTCGCGCCGCCGGGTCAGGCTGGCGAGGCCGTTGCGCACCTCCACCTCGCGGGTGACGTGCTCGACGAGCGCGCCCTTCGCCGCCTCCAGCGCCGCCGACAGGGTCGCCAGCGCGTTGCGCCCGGCGGCCAGCGCCTCCTCGCACTTCAGGAGCTCGCCCTCGTCGAACGCCAGGTACTGCGCCGACGCCTCGCGTTCGCGTTCCGCCTGCCGCACGCGCTCGCTGGTCGTCGCCTGCGCGGCGCGCGCCGCGTCCGCATCCTCGCCGAGTCGGACCGAACGCCGCTCGCGCTCGGCGCGCTGCTCCTCGAGCATGGCGATGCGCTGCTGAACGCTCAGCCGCTCGGCCTCGAGCACCGCGAGCTGCTCGCGCGCCGCGGCGTGGCGATGCTCGGCGTCGGCCACGGCGGCGGCCGCCGCCTGGTGCGCGTCCTGGTTCGCGTCCAGCTCGCCGCGCAGGCGTTCGGCATCGCCGGCCAGGCGCTCGCGGGTGGCGTCGAGCGCCGCCAGATCCCGCTGCAGCGCCTGCCACTGCCGGCCGCTCACCCGCAGCTCGAGGCCGCGCAGCTCCTCGACCAGGCGCTTGTGCGCCTCCGCCTTCTTGGCCTGGCGCTCCAGGTACTGCGTCTGGCGATCGATCTCGTGCAGGATGTCGTTGACCCGCGACAGGTTCTCGCGCGTCCGTTCCATCTTGCGCTCCGCCGCCTGCTTGCGGGCGCGGTAGAGCGTCGTGCCGGCGGCCTCCTCGATGAACAGGCGACGATCCTCCGGCTTGGCGTTGATGAGCTGTTCGACGCGCCCCTGCTCGATGATCGCGTAGGCCTTCGAGCCGACGCCGGTGCCCAGGAACAGCTCGGTGATGTCCTTCAGCCGGCACGGCATGCGGTTGATCAGGTACTCCGCCTCGCCGGAGCGAAAGTAGCGGCGGGTGATGGTGATCTCGGGCAGCTCGCGGATGTGCGCCGGCAGGGTCGACACCTCGAGGTCGAGCTCGCTCGGCGGCGCCAACGGACGGTCGTTGTCGAAGGTCAGCGAGACCTCCGCCATCCCCAACGGGGACTGCCGCTCGTTGCCGTTGAAGATGACCGCCTCCATGGCATCGCCGCGGAGGTGTTTCGGGCTCTGCTCGCCGAGGACCCAGCGGATGGCGTCGACGATGTTCGACTTGCCGCAGCCGTTCGGCCCGACCACCCCGGTCACGCCCGAAGGGAAGTCGAGGACGGTTCGCTGGGGGAATGACTTGAACCCAACCAGCTCGAGCTGCTTGATCCGCATGCCGCTTCCTCCCCCTCCGCCTCGGTTTCCGGCTCCATCGCACAGGCCGTGGAAACGGTCAAGAACTTGGGGAGTCGGGACACGGATTCCCCCATATATTGTGGATGGGGGTAGCTACGGCTGCAGCTCGGTATTCCAGTACGCGGCGTCGACCGTCGACAGGAACGGCAGCCACTCGCGGTAGCGGCGCAGGCTGAAGGTCTCGAGCATGAAGGGGGTCCACTCCGGGCGGCGGGGTGGATGCAGCAGCTTCATCCCGGCTTCCTTCGGGGTGCGACCGCCCTTGCGGCGGTTGCAGGCATGGCAGGAGCAGACGATGTTCTCCCAGGTGGACATGCCACCCTGCGAGCGCGGGATGACGTGGTCGAGGTTGAGCTCGACCCGCGGCAGGCGCTGGCCGCAGTACTGGCAGGTGTTGCGGTCGCGGGCGTAGACGTTGAAGCGGTTGAACCGCACCTGGCGCCTGGGGATGCGGTCGTAGGTCAGGAGCAGGATCACCCGCGGCACGCGGATGACGCGGTCCACGAGACCGATCGTGTCCTCGTGCACCGATGCCGACAGCGCCGACCAACTGTCGAAATCGAACGTGCGGTACTGATCGTCGACCGCCTCGGCGAGCCCCTGGTACAGGAGGGAGAACGCACGGCGCACCGAGGTGACGTGAACCGGAAGGAAATTCCGGTTGAGGACCAACACCTTGGTGTTGAGCACTACCGCCCCCGCCACCATTGGCACGCAACCTCCTCGCCGTGGTTACTTCCGGCGAGCGTTACTGAGCCACCGTTTTGAAGTCAAGGCGCGCGGCGCTTGCAGCGGCCCTCGAAGCGCCAGCCGGCCCGATACTCCATGACCTTCGTGGTCAGACGGTTTATGACCAGTCCCTCGCGCCGTCCCGCGTTGCGGTTGTCGCAGGCGATGGTCTCGTCGATGCACTTGCAGCGCGCCGCCGACCACGGGGCCACCGTGCAGCGCCTGGTGTCGACGTCGTAGCGGCGCGTGTCGGCGGTCACCTGGCCGTCGGCCGTGGTCGTCCCGTGGCAGTCGAGGGTGAACGCCCCTTCGCCGCTGAAGCGCGGGGTCGGCGCGGGCCCGGCGGCCGCCCCCGCGGGCGGTGCCCCCAGGAGGAGCAGGGCCAGGGCGACGACGGCGCGCGGGAGCGAGGACACCCGCGTCGGATGGCCGCCGCCGCGCGGTGTGTCAACCGGCAGCGCCGCCGCAGCCGGCGCTCCGCGGCCGCTCAGCCAGGGCCGCGCGGGTCATTTTCAGTCGCAATCGTAGGACCTTATGGCCCGCGCTTCGCGCTGCATTGCGCCTCTGGCGGGCGGTCGGTTGCCCCCATCGTGGCTTGCCCATATCATCCGGCGCCCGAGGACCGCCGAGGACCGCTGTAGATGCCCGTGTGCGCCGAGACCTACGAACGACTGCTGGCCCGCGTCGAGAAGCCGGGCCGCTATCTCGGCAACGAGCTCGGGGTGGTGCGCAAGGATCCGGCGGCGGTCGAGCTGCGCTTCGCGCTCGCCTTCCCGGAGGTCTACGAGATCGCGCAGTCGCACCCCGGCCTGCAGCTCCTCTACGACCTGCTGAACCGCCGGCCCGATGTCTATGCGGAACGGGTCTACGCGCCCTGGTTCGATCTCGAGGCGGTGCTGCGGCGGGCCGGCCATCCGCTGGTCTCGCTCGAAACCTATACGCCGCTGCGCGAGTTCGACCTGGTGGGCTTCAGCCTGCAGTACGAGCTGACGTACACGAACATCCTGGCGATGCTCGACCTCGGCGGCATCCCGCTGCGCGCCGCGGCGCGCGGCGCCGACGATCCGTTGGTCGTCGCCGGCGGCCCCTGCGCCTTCAATCCCGAGCCGATCGCCGACTTCCTCGACGCCGTGCTGCTCGGCGACGGCGAGGAGGCGATCCACGATCTGTGCGAGGCGTACAAGCGCTGGAACGGGCGCGACCGCGGGGCGCTGCTGGCAGCGCTGGCCGAGGTGCCGGGCGTCTACGTGCCGGCGTTCTACGCGCCACAGCGGGACGCACGCGGTCGCCTGGTCGCCGTCGCGCCGCGGCGGCCGGAGCTGCCGCCGGTGGTCGAGAAGCGCATCCTGCGCGACCTCGACGCCGTGCCGATCGCCGACACGCACGTGGTGCCCAACATCCGCGTCGTCCACGGCCGGCCGTCGCTGGAGGTGATGCGCGGCTGCGTCAAGGGCTGCCGCTTCTGCCAGGCCGGCTACATCTACCGGCCGCTGCGCGAGCGCGACCCGCGCCGGGTGCTGGCGCAGGCCGAGCGCGCCGTGGCGGCGACCGGCAGCGACGAGCTGTCGCTGCTCAGCCTGAGCACCGGCGACTACAGTTGCGTCAACCCGGTGCTCACCGAGCTGATGAACCGCTTCGCCGGCGAGCGCGTCGCGGTGTCGCTGCCCTCCACCCGCGTCGACGCGCTGGCGCCGTCGCTCCTCGAGCAGATCCGCCGCGTCCGCAAGACCGGCTTCACGCTCGCCCCGGAGGCCGGCTCGCAGCGCCTGCGCGACATCATCCAGAAGGAGTACGAGGAGGAGGAGCTGATCGAGGCGGCGCGGCAGATCTTCGGCCTCGGCTGGCGCGCCCTGAAGCTCTACTTCATGCTCGGCCTGCCGGGCGAGGACGAGACGGACCTGGTCGCCATCGCCGATCTCGCCGCCAAGGTCGCCGCCACCGGCAAGGGGCGGGTCGAGGTGACCGCCAGCGTGTCGACCTTCGTCCCCAAGCCGCACACGCCGTTCCAGTGGTCGGCGCAGATCGACGTCGCCGAGACCGAGGCCCGCCAGTCGCTGCTGCGCCGCGAGCTCGGCAAGCGCCGCATCCGCTTCAAGTGGCACGATGCCCGGACCTCGTACCTCGAGGGCATCTTCTCGCGCGGCGGCCGCGAGCTGGCACCGCTGCTGCTGGCCGCCTACGCGCGCGGCTGCCGCTTCGACGGCTGGACCGAGCACTGCCGCTTCGACGCCTGGGAGGCAGCGCTGGCCGAAACCGGCATCGAGCCCAGCGACTACCTGCGCCGCCGCTACCTCAACGAGGCCCTGCCCTGGGATCATCTCAGCAGCGGCGTCACCAAGGCCTACCTGCAGCGCGAGCTCGCCTACGCCGTCGAGGGGCGGCTGACCCCCGACTGTTCGATCGAGCGCTGCACCTACTGCGGCGCCTGCGACTTCACCCAGGTGCGCAACGTCACCTACCATCTGAAGGGCGCCAAGGGCGGCGAGCATCGAGGCGCGGTGGTCGACAACTGGGCCCACGTCGCGGTCGGCGGCGAGTTGCCGGCGGCGCCCGGGAGCTGGGAGCCGCGCGGCTGGCAGAAGCTGCAGCAGAAGCAGGCGGCCGGCCGCCGCGCGCAGCGGCCGCGACAGCCTGCGAGCGTCGCCGCGCCGCCGCCGCCGGCCGCGCCGGCGCCCGCCGCCGCGCAGCCCGGACTCGGCAACGCCGAGGAGTGGATCAACGCCGGCACCGAGGCGCTGGCGCCGCCGATCGCGATCCTGCCGCCCCGCATGCGGATCCGCCTCACCTACGCCAAGCGCGCCCGCGCCCGCTTCATCAGCCATCTCGAGCTGATCGAGGTCTTCGACCGCGCCTGTCGGCGCGCCCACCTGCCGCTCGCCTTCAGCCAGGGCCACCGGCCGGCGCCGCGCCTGCGCTTCAGCCCCGGCCTGCCGGTCGGCGCCGAGAGCGACTGCGAAGCGGTCGACATCGACCTCACCGCCGCGCTGCCGGTGGACGAGATCGCCCGCCGCTTCGGCGCCCACCTGCCCGACGGCCTCACCATTCTCGCCGCCGAGGCGATCGCCCTGCGCGCCCCCAGCCTGGAGCACGACCTGGTCGGCTTCCGCTATCGCGTCGACATCGGCGAGCTGTTCAACGGCGACGGCGGCGCCTGGATCGACGCCCGGCTCTCCGACTTCCTCGCCCGCGACGCCTTCCCGCTGCGCAAGCGCGGCGGCCGGACCGAGAAGACCGTCGACGCGCGCCCGCTGGTGCATCGCCTGATCCGCGTCGCGCCGCACCTGGTGGAGATCGACGTCGCCTTCTCGCCCGCCGGGTCGCTGAAGCCGACCGAGCTGCTGGCGGCGTTGCTCGACCTCGACGTCGAGACGGCCCGCGCCCTGCCCCTCACCAAGACCCACGCGTTCCGGCGCGGCGCCGACGCGCCGCAGGTCGCGGCGGCGAGCGCCTCGGCGTAGGTCGTTCGTGGCGCGGCAGATCATCATCAACTCGACGCCCCAGGAGGCGCGCGTCGCCACGATGGAGAACGCCCGCCTGCTCGAGATCCAGATCGAGCGGGTGCGCGAGCGCAGCCTGGCCGGCAGCATCTGCAAGGGCCGCGTGCTGCGCGTCCTGCCGGGCATGCAGGCCGCGTTCGTCGACATCGGCCTGGAGAAGGCCGCGTTCCTGCCCGGCGCCGACTTCTTCCCGCTCAGCGCCGACGAGTACGCGCTGCGCGAGACGCCCCCCGACACGCCGGACACGCCGCCCGGCGATGACGCCGCGAGCGCGGGCGCCGAGGACGCCGGCGGCCGCCGCGCCCGCGTGCTGCCGCCGATCGAGGAGCGGCTGCAGAAGGGTCAGGACGTCATCGTCCAGATCAGCAAGGAGCCGATCGGCAGCAAGGGCGCGCGCCTGACCTCCAACATCTCCCTGCCCGGCCGCTACCTGGTGTACCTGCCATACAGCAACCAGATCGGCATCTCGCGGCGGCTGGCGAGCGAGGAGGAGCGGCAGCGCCTGCGCGAAGCGGTGGAGGCCGTCGCCTCGGAGAGCGGCGGCATCATCATCCGCACCGCCTGCGAGGGCGTGTCGAAGCGCGAGATCCAGTCCGACCTGCGCCTCCTGCGCCGCCAGTGGCAGCACCTGTCGCGCAAGGCGGAGAGCCTGCCGGCGCCGGCGATCCTGCACCAGGAGCTCGACGTGATCCTGCGCACCATGCGCGACCTGTCGGCGAGCGACGTCACCCGGGTGATGGTGGACAATCGGCGCGACTACCAGCGCATCCTCGACTTCACCGACGAGGTGATGCCGCGCGCCCGGCCGCGCGTCGAGCTCTACGAGCTGCCCGAGCCGATCTTCGAGCGCTACGGCATCGAGGCGCAGATCAACAAGGCGCTGGAGCGCAAGGTGTGGCTGAAGTCGGGCGGCTACATCGTCATCGACCATACCGAGGCGCTGACCGCGATCGACGTCAACACCGGCCGCTTCATCGGCAAGACCGACCAGCGGGAGACGGCGCTGCGCACCAACCTCGAGGCGGCGCGGGTGATCGCCGACCAGCTCCGCCTGCGCAACATCGGCGGCCTGATCATCATCGACTTCATCGACATGGACCATGCCGAGGACCGCAAGGCGGTGCTGGCGGCGCTCAACGAGTCGATCAAGGGCGACAAGGCGCGCGCCACCATCCTCGGGATCTCCGAGCTCGGCCTGGTCGAGATGACCCGGCAGCGGACGCGCGAGAGCCTGGCGCAGCGCCTGTGCGAGCCCTGCCCGACCTGCAATCAGCGCGGCCTGGTGAAGGGCGTCGCCACCACCGCCTACGAGGCGCTGCGCCGCATCCGCCGGGAAGCGACGCTCAACGGCGCCGTGCAGCGGCTCGAGGTCGCCCTCCCGGGCCCGGTGCTCGCCTTCCTCCACCAGTACGAACCCGCCGCGCTGCGCGAGATCGAGCGCGAGCTGGGCGTGCCGATCGCCGTCAGCGAACGCAGCGATGCGTCGGTCGACTACGCGATCCTCCCGGTGGTCGCCAAGGAAGCCGCCAAGTAGCCGCGGCCCGGGGGCGCATGGCCGGCGCCCGCGTCCCCCCGGGTGGCAACCCGTCCGGGGCATCCTCGCGGCGGCGCAAGCCCCCGCGTCGGGGGCGCACGGAGGCGCTGCCAAACCCCGTTGAATCGCTGTCAGGGCGTCGATATAGCTGCGAGTCGACGTTGCGCGGTGCGGCGTCGACCCTTGGGGTGCGGTGCGGCGGGGCGGGCGGCGGACGAGAGGCGAGGACCAAGCAGAATGGAATCAGACAGCGCCACCGCGGTGGCGGCAGGGGCCGGCGCCAGCGGCGCCAAGGCGATCGAAGAGCGCGACGAGGTCGTCATCCGCTTCGCCGGCGATTCCGGCGACGGCATGCAGCTCGCGGGACAGCACTTCACCAACGAGACCGCGCTCGCCGGCAACGACCTGAGCACCCTGCCCGACTTCCCGGCCGAGATCCGCGCTCCGGCGGGCACCCTCGCCGGCGTCAGCGGTTTTCAGCTCCACTTCTCCAGTCGCGACGTGTTCACGCCCGGCGACGCGCCCGACGTGCTGGTGGCGATGAACCCGGCGGCGCTGAAGGTGAACATCGGCGACCTGCAGCCGAACGGCATCCTCATCGTCGACAAGGAACAGTTCAACGAACAGAACCTGCGCAAGGCAGAATACGCGAGCAATCCGCTCGCCGACGATTCGCTCAACCGCTTCCAGGTGTTCCAGGTCGACATCACCAAGCTCACCATCAACGCGCTGAAGGACCTCGGCCTGCCGACGCGCACCATGATGCGCTCGCGCAACTTCTTCGCCCTCGGCCTGACGTCCTGGCTGTTCCAACGGCCGATCGAACCGACGATCAAGTGGATCCAGGCGAAGTTCGCCAAGAACGCCGCCCTCGGCGACGCCAACGTCCGGGTGCTGCGAGCGGGCTGGAACTTCGGCGAGACGGCGGAGATGTTCCGCACCGCCTACAAGGTCGGCCCGGCGACCATCGCCCCGGGCCGCTATCGCAACATCACCGGCAACCAGGCGGCGGCGCTCGGCTTCGTGGCCGCGGCGCGGCGCGCCGGACGGCCGCTCTTCCTCGGCAGCTATCCGATCACGCCGGCGAGCGACATCCTGCACGAGCTGGCCACCTACAAGAATTTCGACGTCCTCACCTTCCAGGCCGAGGACGAGATCGCCGGCGTCGGCTCGGCGCTCGGCGCGGCGTTCGGCGGCGCCATCGCGCTGACCACGACCAGCGGTCCGGGCATCTGCCTCAAGTCCGAGGCGATCAACCTCGCGGTCGCCACCGAGTTGCCGGTGGTCATCGCCGACATCCAGCGCGGCGGCCCGAGCACCGGGCTGCCGACCAAGACCGAGCAGGCCGACCTGCTGCTCGCCATGTTCGGCCGCAACAGCGACTCGCCGGTGCCGATCCTCGCTCCGGCGACGCCGGCCGAGTGCTTCCAGATGGCGTTCGAGGCGGTGCGCATCGCGGTCGCCTACATGACGCCGGTGTTCTTCCTCTCCGACGGCTACCTGGCGAACGGCGCCGAGCCGTGGGCGATCCCGCGCGCCGCCGACCTGCCGGAGATCCGCGCCGTCTTCCGCACCGATCCGAACGGCTTCTATCCCTACCTGCGCGATCCCGAGACCCTGTCGCGCCCGTGGGCGATCCCCGGCACCCCGGGCCTCGAGCACCGCATCGGTGGGCTGGAGAAGGACTACCTCACCGGCAACGTCAGCTACGCGCCGGCCAATCACGAGCAGATGGTGCGGGTGCGGGCGCGCAAGATCGCCGGCATCGCGCGCGAGATCCCGCCCACCGAGGTGCGCGGCGCCGGCGAGGGCGACCTGCTGCTGCTCGGCTGGGGCAGCACCTACGGCTCCCTGGAGGCCGCGACGCGTGTCCTGACCGCGCAGGGCAAACGGGTCGGCCACGCCCACCTGCGCTTCCTGAATCCGCTGCCCGGCGACCTCGGCGAGGTGCTGGCGCGTTTCAGGCGCGTGCTGGTGCCGGAGCTCAACATGGGCCAGTTGGTGCGGCTGATCCGCGCCGAGTACCTCGTCGACGCCGTCGGCCTGAACAAGATCCAGGGCCAACCGTTCAAGGTCAGCGAGGTGGTGAGCAAGGCCACCCGGATGCTGGAGTCGTCCCGATGAGCACCATCACCGCGCCGACGGCGCTGTCGCGCAAGGATTTCGTCACCGACCAGGACGTCCGCTGGTGCCCCGGCTGCGGCGACTACTCGATCCTCGCCCAGGTGCAGAAGGTGATGCCGGAGCTCGGCATCGCGCGCGAGAACGTGGTCTTCGTCTCCGGCATCGGCTGCTCGAGCCGCTTCCCGTACTACATGAACACCTACGGCTTTCACTCCATCCACGGCCGGGCGCCGGCGATCGCCACCGGCCTGAAGGCGGCGCGGCCGGAGCTCTCGGTGTGGGTGGTGACCGGCGACGGCGACGGCCTCAGCATCGGCGGCAACCACATGCTGCACGCGCTGCGGCGCAACATCGATCTCAACCTGCTGCTGTTCAACAACCGCATCTACGGCCTCACCAAGGGCCAGTACTCGCCGACCTCGGAGATGGGCAAGGTGACGAAGTCGACCCCGCTCGGCTCGATCGACTACCCGCTCAACCCGGTGTCGGTCGCGCTCGGCGCCGAGGCGACGTTCGTCGCCCGCACGGTCGACGTCGACGCCAAGCACCTGCAGGAGATGATCCGCCGCGCCAGCCAGCACCGCGGCACCGCGTTCGTCGAGATCCTGCAGAACTGCAACATCTTCAACGATGGCGCCTGGTCGGCGATCAGCGACAAGGACAGCAAGCCGGACAACGCGCTGGTGCTCGAGCACGGCAAGCCGATGCTGTTCGGCAAGCAGCGCGACAAGGGCATCCGCATGAACGGCCACCGGCTGGAGGTCGTGCAGCTCGGCAACGGCATCACCGCCGCCGACCTGCTGGTGCACGACGAGCAGGACGCCACCCTCGCCTTCCTGCTCGGCGCCATGCACACGCCGGCCTTCCCGGTGCCGCTCGGCGTGCTGCGCGCCGTGCAGCGCCCGACCTACGACGAGGCGATCAACGCCCAGGTGGCGCAGGCCAAGGCCAAGCTCGGCGCCGGCGACCTCGACGCCCTCTTCGCCCAGGGCGATACCTGGGACGTGAGCTGATTTCACCGCGGAGACGCGGCGGCGCAGCGCTCGCTCCGCGCCTCCGCGGTGAAGGCTTCAGGCGAAGAAGAGCAACCCCACGAGGTCGACGGCGACGTACGCCGCCACCACTGCGGCCCCGGCGTAGTCCTTGGCGAAGCGCTGGCCGGTGATCAGGGCCAGCAGGGCCAGGCCGGACACCGTCAACCCGAGCGAGGCGAGGTTGACGCCGGCGCGGGTGAAGCTGAAGAACACGATCCCGAGCCCGCACAGCACCCCGGCCAGCGCTTCCAGCGCGGTGAGGATCCAGAACATCCGCGTCACCATCGCCGGCGGGAACGGGCTGTTCTTGAAGTGCCCGGCCAGGAACTCGAGGTTGCCGGCCGAGTCGGTCAGCTTGTCGAGCGCCGATTGCAGGAAGACGACGGCGAAGAAGGCCGTCACCAGGAATCGTCCCATCACCTCTGGATCCATCGCTTGCCTCCGTGTGTGCGCCGCGCGGTCAGTGGAGCACGCCTTGAACCAGCTCCACCGTCAGCTCGTCCAGCGAGCGGATCACCGCCTGCGCCGAGCTGGTGTCGTTGTCCGCCGTGTAGTCGTGCGGGAAGGCGATGCAGGCGCAGCCGGCGGCGGCGGCGGCGCGGATCCCCTTGGTCGCGTCCTCGATCACCACGCAGCGCGCCGGGGCGAGCCCGAGTCGCGCCGCGGCGGTGGCGAACGCGTCCGGCGCCGGCTTGGCCTCGACGTAGTGCTCGCGGGTGACGACCGCCGTGAACAGGGGCGTCAACGCGAAGCGCGCGAGCACGAAGTCGACGTCGGTGGCGTGCGAATTGGTCGCCACCGCCAAGGGGAAGCGGGGGCGCAGGCGCTCGAGCGCCGCGCGCGCGCCGGGGATGAGCTGGATCTCGCGCCGCAGCAGCTCGTGGTAGACGGGATCCTTCAACCGCCGCAGCTCGCTCGCCGAGATCGGCAGGCCGAGCTCGCGCACCGCGTACTCCGGCCCGCGCCCGGCGGCGATCCACTCGCGGCCGTAGACGACCGCGTCGACCTCGATGCCGAAGCGCCGCAGCACCAGGTTGTAGGCCCGGTGCTGCAGCGCTTCCGAATCGATGATGACGCCGTCGAGGTCGAAGATGACGCCGGCGTCGGGCGTCGCGGTGCTCACTTCTTCTCGACCACCACGCTCTCGATGACCACCGGCGTCACCGGCACGTTCTGGTGCGGCAGCTTGGTCGTGGTCGGCACGGCCGAGATCTTCTCGACCACGTCCATGCCGTCGACCACCGTGCCGAACACCGCGTAGCCGTACCCCTGGACGCTGTCGTCGCGGTGGTCGAGGAAGGCGTTGTCCTTGGTGTTGATGAAGAACTGCGCCGTGGCGCTGTTGGGATCGCTGGTGCGCGCCATGGCGACGGTGCCCTTGGTGTTCTTGCGCCCGTTACCCGCCTCGTTCTTGATCGGCGCCTTCGTCGTCTTCTGGTTCATCTCCTTGTCGAAGCCGCCGCCCTGGATCATGAAGTCGGGGATGACGCGATGGAAGATCGTGCCGTCGTAGAACTTGTCGTTCACGTAGGCGATGAAGTTCTCGGTCGACACCGGGGCCTTCTCGCGGTCGAGCTCGATCTTGATCGTCCCCATCGAGGTCTTCATGACCACGACGGGGTTGCTGTCCGCGCCCCGCGCCCCGGCCGCGCTCAGACCCACCATCAACACTGCCACCATCAATGCCCGCATCACCGACTCCTCGCCTGTGGAATAGCCGCTGTTCTTACCAGCCCGCCCTGCCCCCGCCAAGCGCGCCCCGCCGGCCTGCGGTGCCGCTCGGTGATGAAACCTGATAGCGTCCCGCCGATGAGCGAGCGGACGATGGTGGCGCGGGTGGCGGATCTGCCGCCGGGTCGGACGGCCAAGTTCGTGCTCGTCCGCGACGGGCGCGAGGTCGAGGCCTTCGCCCTCAACCACGGCGGCCGCCTGGTCGCCTACGTCAACCGCTGCTGCCACATCCCGATGACCATGGACTGGGTCGAGAACCAGTTCCTCAGCGACGACGGCGCGCACATCCTCTGCGCCACCCACGGCGCCCTCTACGAACCCGCGAATGGCGAGTGCGTCGCCGGCCCCCCGCTCGGCAAGTGCCTGACCCCGGTCCCGCTCGAGGTCCGCGACGGCCACATCTGGGCCGGCTGGCCGGAAGGGGAATGAGCGCGGAGCACCACGGCGACCGCCGTGGACCTCCGCGGGGACCGCTCAGCCGACGTCGCCCAAGCGTCTGCCCTGCGCGGCGCGGGCACGCGCCCGATCGAGGAGCTCCGCCGGCACCGGCTCGGTTTTGCCCATGCCGAAACGCAGCACGCCGGGCAGGAACAGCCGCAGGATGCGCGCCGTGATCAGCATCGGATGGCGGCGCGGAATGGTCACCTCGTAGCGGCGCTTCTCGATCACCTCGAAGATGGCGTCGACGACGATGGCGGGCGGATACTTGGGGCCGTGGTATGCGGGCGGTTCGTCCTCCTTCTCCCAGATCTCGGTGTCGATCGGGCCCGGATTGACGATCGCGACGTGGATGTTCGAGCCCGCGAGGTCGTTCCACAGACCTTCGCTGAAGGCGTTCATCGCCGCCTTGGACGCCGCGTAGAGGCCCTCGCGCGGCGGCGACACCTTGGCGGCGAAGGACGAGACATTGACGATGAACCCGCCGCCCTGGCGCAGCATCGGCGGGATCGCGGCGTAGGTCGTCCAGACGCAGGACATGAAATTCACCCGCATCACGACGTCCGCCTCCTCGGCGCTGGTGTGGTAGGTGTGCTTGTGCTTCGAGATGGCGGCGTTGTTGACCAGGATGTCCAGCCGCCCATGACGCCGCACGGCCTCGTCGACCACCTGCTCCGCCAGCGCCCGCTCGCCGAGGTCGCCGGCGATGTAGAACGACTGCGGCGACGCCGCCTGACACTCGCCGATCAGCTTCTGCAACAGCGCCTCGCGCCGCGCCACCGCGACGACGATCGCGCCGCGCTGGGCGAACGCCTTGGCCGCCTCGTAGCCGATCCCTGACGACGCGCCGGTGACGACGACGACCTTGTTCCGATAGTCCATGCCGGCTCCCTTACGATGGGCGGGCGGCGGAGGCCAGCAACCCGCCGGCGGCATCGGTGCCTCCGTCGGCGCCGGTCGGCGCTGATCCTCGAGTGGGCGCCGAAGGGGGCGGCCGTCCACCGACCCGTCGCGGCCGCCGCGCGCGCGCACCTCCGCCGCGCGCGCTTGCCTCGCTCCTCGCGGCTCGGCTAACCCTCGCCCGATGGACGGGACGCTCAGGGGCCTCGTCGGGCTCGTCGAAGGCACCCACGTCGAGGCGCGCTGCGCGGCGCTGGTGGTGCTGACCCAGCTCGGCATCGACGAGGAGCGGGTGGCGCGCGCCGTCGCCGCGGCGGTCGCCAGCCCCAACGTCCTGGTGCGCGACTTCGCGCTCGGCTACTTCGAGCGCGTCCGCTCGCCGCAGACCGTGCCGGCGGTGCTGCCGCTCCTCGACGCCGAGGACGAGCCGGTGCGCCAGCGCGCCGTCGCCCTGCTCGCTCCGCATGGCGCCGCGGCGGTGAACGCGGCACGCAAGCGGCTCGCCGACGCGCCGCGCCGCCGCCTGACGGCGATCGTCGAGCTCTGCGCGCAGGTGCGCAGCGCCGCCGCCCTCGACACCCTCTTCGAGCTCATGGCGAGCGACGACCTCGACAGCAACCGCGTCGCCTGCGATGCGCTCATCGCCGCCATCCCGGGCCTCGCCGAACGCGAACGCGCCGATCTCTTCCGCCGCGCCGAGACGCTCGCTGCCGACGCCAGGGGACATCGCACCCGGCTGGTCGCCGCGGCCAAGCTGCTCGGCGCCCTCGCCGACGCCAAGGCGCGCAAGACCCTGTTCGCCATGCTGCACGAACGCGAGCCGCACGTCGTCCACACGCACGCCCTCGCCGCCCTGACGCAGTGCCTGCGCGGCAAACCGCTCAGCACGCGCGAGATCGACCTCCTCCTGCCGCTGCTCGGCCACGAGGACGAAGTCGGCATCATCCGCCCCGTCGTCCGCCTGCTCGAGGACCAGAGCTTCGACCGCGCCTACCTGGCGCGACTCAACCAGCTCGCCGAGAGCCCGCAGCCGATCGTCAAGCGCTTCGCCGTCGGCACGCTCGGCGGCTTCGAGTCCGGCGGCGTCGTCAAGACGCTCATCGGCTATCTGACCGACGACAGCTACGCGCGCCGCGACCAGGCGATCGCCACGTTGAAGACGCTGCCGGCGGCGCGCCTGCCCCTGATGAAGGAGCTGCTCGCCTGCGACGACGAGCGCAAAGCGTGGACCATCGCCGACATTCTGCTGCTGCACGACCGGGGCTGGAAGCGCGACACCCTGACGGCCCTCTGGGCGAAGATGGAGACGGCGCTCGAGCAGCGCGAGGATCGGCTGCATGCCGCCCTCCACCACGTCCTGGTGGCGCTCGACGCCGAATGGCTGCGGGAACGGATCCGCGCCCGCGCCGAGAAGAAGCGCAAGAGCAAGCAGTTCGCCGACAGCGCCCGCTGGCTGCTGCTGCTCAAGGACACCCCGGCGTGGGACGACGAGGCCCGCTTCGCCTACGCGGTGGCGACGCTCAAGACCCACCGCCACCCCCTCGGCAGCTCCGCCCGGCCGCGCGACCCGGCGCTCGACACCTTCCGCGCGCTCGCCGACTCGCCCTTCCCGCTCGCCGACCGGCTACGGCGCGAGCGCGCGGTCGATCCCGAGGACGCCTACTACGTCGCCTTCGCCCTGGCCGAGCAGCGCGGCGAGGCCCGCGGCGTCGCCGCCGAGATCCTGGCGCATCTGGCCGACGCGCATGGTCGCACCAAGGTGGGCAAGGCGGCGAAGAACAAACTGCAGCTCCTCGGCCGCTGAGCGCCGGCGAACGACGACGATGATCGCTGCCGCCACGCCGGAGCACATCGCGCGCGCCGCGGCGTTGCTGCGCGCCGGGCAGGTGGTCGCCTTTCCCACCGAGACCGTCTACGGGCTCGGCGCCGACGCGACCAATGCCGCGGCCGCCGCCCATGTCTTCGCCATCAAGCGGCGGCCGTCCTTCGATCCGCTGATCGTGCACCTCGCCGCGGCCGCGGGGGTGGATCGCGTCGCGGCATCGGTGCCCGACCTGGCGCGGCGCCTGATCGCCCGCTTCTGGCCTGGGCCGCTCACCCTCGTGCTGCCGAAGCGCGACGGCATCCCCGACATCGTGACCGCCGGGCTGCCGTCGGTCGCCGTGCGCGTCCCCGACCACGCCGTGGCGCGCGCCCTGATCGCCGCCGCCGACCGCCCGATCGCCGCGCCCAGCGCCAACCCGTTCGGCTACGTGAGCCCCACCACTGCCGAGCACGTCGCGGCGCAGCTCGGCGACGCCGTGCCGCTGATCCTCGACGGCGGCCCGTGCCGGGTCGGGGTCGAGTCGAGCATCGTGTCCTTCGTCGAGCCGACCCCGGTGCTCCTGCGGCCGGGCGCGGTGACGCTCGAGATGCTCGCCGCCGAGATCGGACCGCTGCGCATCGGCGGCGACGCCGCCCTGCCCACCGCACCCGGCCAGCTTCCGCGCCACTACGCGCCGGGCACGCCGGTGGAGCTGGTCGACGACCCGGCCGCCATCCCCGCGTCCCTGCGCCGCGGCGCCGCCCTGCTCGCCTGCGCGCCGGTGACCGACGGCGCCGGCTTCGCCGCCGTCGAGATCCTGTCCGCCAGCGGCGATCTCGAGCAGGCGGCGACGCGCCTGTTCGCCGCCCTGCGCGCCCTCGATGCCGGCGGCTTCCGCCGGGTCTACGCCGTCGCCGTCGCCGACGCGGGCATCGGCCGGGCGATCATGGACCGCCTGCGCCGCGCCGCGAAGTGATCGCCGGCGCGCGCTCTGACGCGGCGGGCGACGCTCCGCCGAGCGCGTTGATCACCGCCTCGCTGGCCGGCGGCTCGCAGCGCGGCTCGCGGATCAGCGCCGAGAGGTAGTCCTGGCCACCTCGAGGGCCAGGATCGTCTTGCCGACCTGGCGCGGTCCGAGCAGCGCCACCGCCGGCGCTTCGGACAATGCGGTCGCGAGGTCCGCCAGAAGGCGGCGGGGGATCATGCGTGCAATTACGGAGTGTCGCTCCAGGAATGCAAGGATACCCGGGGCCGCGCCCGCGACGGACCCGCCTGGACCGGAGTCTCCGAGTCCGACGTGGCCTGGCGAGACGACGGCCCGTTCGCAGCGGAGGAAGGCGGAACAGCTCCCCAGCTCTCCCGCCGAGGCCGGAACGGGCCGCTCACGTGCGCCGCAGCGGCACCACGACGCCGGTGTTCGGCGGCGTGGCGACGTCGGGCGCCACCCGCCGCAGCAGGCCGGGCGCTACCCGCCAGCGCTGCCCGTCGTCGGTGACGACGGTGACCGATTTCCGGTTGTAGCGCGTCAGCATGCCGACGACCGCGGACACGCCGTCGGCCGCGAAGGACACGCGATCGCCGATGCGGAACTCGAGCATCTGCGAATGCGCCCGCATCTGGCGGAGAAACCGCAGCCGCTCGACGACGCGATGGTTGAGGTCCACCAACTCCGCTTCGCTCAGACCGTCGATATCGATCGTGCCCACCGTTCGCCTCCAGCGCGGTCCGTCGACCCGAACGCCGCCGGCGCGCAGCGCGCCGGCGGCCCGTCGTTGATCCCGCTACTCGGTGAGGCGCTTCAGCGCCTCGCGGTACTTCTCCGAGGTCTTGCGCACCACCTCCTCCGGCAGCTCGGGACCGGGGGGCTCCTTCTTCCAGCCGATCTGCGTCAGGTAGTCGCGCACGTACTGCTTGTCGAAGCTCGGCGGCGAGGTGCCGGGGCGGTACTCGCTGCGCGGCCAGAAGCGCGACGAGTCGGGCGTCATCACCTCGTCGATGAGGATGATCTCGTCGTCCAGCAGCCCGAACTCGAACTTGGTGTCGGCGATGATGATGCCGCGCTGTTCGGCCCAGTCGGCGCCGAAGCGGTAGAGGGCGAGGCTCAGGTCGCGCACCTGCGCCGCGCGCCCCGCGCCGAGCAGGCGCTCGGCGTCGGCGAACGAGATGTTCTGGTCGTGCTCGCCCTGCGGCGCCTTGGTGGACGGCGTGAAGATCGCCGCGGGCAGCTTGTCGGCCTGGCGCAGCCCGGCCGGCAGCGGCTCGCGGCACACCGTGCCGTGGCGCGTGTACTCCTCCCATCCCGAGCCGACGAGATAGCCGCGCACCACCGCTTCCACCGGCAGCGGCTTCGCCTTCTTCACGATCTGCGAACGATCGCGCAGCCGCTCCACCCATGCCGGCGGCACCGCGTCCTCAAGCCGCCGTTCGAGCAGGTGGTTGTCGACGATGTGCCGCGTGCGCGCGAACCAGAACGTGGACAGCGTGTTCAGCACGCGGCCCTTGTCGGGGATCGGCGTCGGCAGCACCACGTCGAACGCGGACAGCCGGTCGCTGGTGACCACCAGCAGGGCGTCGCCGAGGTCGTACACGTCGCGCACCTTGCCGCGGAACAGCAGCGGCAGCTCTTTGATGTCGCTCTCGAACAGCACGTCGCTCATCGGGCTTGTCCTACCGAAAAACCAGCCGCAGAGGAACACGGAGGGCCGCGGCGCCGATCGGGAGATGGGTGGCGGCCCGGTAGCCCCGCGCCAGCCCCTTCGGTATGACAGCGGCATGTCGCGTTCCCTCTGGCTCGGGCTCGCCTGCCTGCTCGCGGCCTGCACGCGCGGCGCATTGGATTCCGTGCCGCCACCGGCCTATGGCAGCGCCGCCTGCGCCACCTGCCAGGAGGTGATCGGCGCGCCCCGGCACGCGGCGCAGTTCGTGCGCGCCGACGGGACGGTGCTGTCGTTCGACGCGCCCGTCTGCCTGTTCCGCGCCCTGCGGCGCGAGTCCGCGCCGCCGCGCGCCATCCGCTTCCACGGTCCCGACGAGGCCTGGATCGCCGCCGACGACGCCTGGTTCGCGGCGCTGCCCGGGGCCGAGACGCCGCACGGCGCCGGCTGGACGGCGTTCGCGAGCTTCGGCGCGGCGCAGGACGCGGTGGCGCAGGCGGGCAGCGGCGAGATCCTCGCTTTCGCGCAGGCGCGCGAGCGGCTCGGGCAGTGACCTCCGTTCCGCCCCCGGCGCCGGCCTCCGTCGGCCCCACCAGCGGCCCGATCGCCGCCCGCGTCGGCGCCGCGCTCCTGCTGCGCCGCGACTTCTACGAGCGCGCCGCCGCGGATCAGACCGCCACCGGCCCGGCCGGCGCGATGGTCTGTCTGGTGACGCTGGCGCGCGAGTCGGTCGTCATCTACGAGCTCAGCCAGGTCGAGAAGCTCTGGGGGCTCATCCTGCCGGTGCTCGTCGCCCTGGCCCTGATCGCCTGGCTGCTGCTCGGCGCCGTCGCCTGGCTGGTCACGCGGCTGACGGCGTCGCGGCCGGCGTTCCGGCGCCTGCTGCGCTGTCTCGGGTTCGCGCAGACGCCGACGATGCTGCTCGCCACCCTGGCCGCCGCGTCCGATCCGACGCTCTACCTGGCGCTGTACGGGCTGCTGATGCTGTGGGCCTTCGCGGCCCTCGTCGTCGCGCTGCGCGCCGCCGCGACGGTGACCACCGGGGCGGCGATCCCGCTCGCCCTGCCGGTCTTCCTCGCCCAGCTCGCGCTGCTGCTGCTCAGCCGCTACGTCGCCCTCGGCTGACGGCGCGTCAGGGCGCGAACGGCAGCGCCCAGCCGCGATAGCGCGCGATGCGGCCGTCGCGAAAGCGGTATTCCAGCATCCCCCGCTCGTCGAACTCCTCGCCGTTGTGGCGCCAGTGGCCGCGCTGGCGGATGATCATCACCACCACGTCGCCCTGGGCGGCCAGGGTCTCGATCTCCACCCACTCGAACGTCAGGACGCCGAAGTTGCGCCGGATGCCCTCCTCCACCTCGGCCAGACCGCGCCCCGCCATTCGGAAGGGCACCGGTCCGCCGGCGTACAGCGCGTAGCTGGCGTCGGGATCGAGGTAGCGCATGGCGCCCGCGTAGTCGTCGGCGGCGATGGCGGCGAACAGCTCGCCGAGGCAGCGCACGTGTTCGGTCTCGACGCGCTTGTCGGTCGCCGCGCCATCGCCGCGCTCGAACGCCTCGACGAGCTGTGCCGCGAGACGAACGAAGCCGGGTTGCATCGCCATGGACCCCCGGCGCCTTTGAGCGCGCCGCCCGGCGTGCTGTCAACCGCGGGCTCGGTTTGCGCCCAGCGCGCGTCCCCAGGTACTACCGACGCCCGTCGTTCGACGGAGGAGGCGCGATGCCCTGGGATTTCGAGACCGAGCCCGACTTCCAAGCCAAGCTCGACTGGATCGACGCCTTCGTGCGCGAGCAGGTCGAGCCGCTCGACCTCGCCTTTCGCGACCCGGCGGCGCCGTACGTGCGCGACAATCCGACCTACCAACGGGTCACCGCGCCGCTGAAGGCGGAGGTCCGCCGCCAGGGGCTGTGGGCCTGCCACCTCGGCCCCGAGCTCGGCGGACCGGGGTACGGGCAACTCAAGCTGGCGCTGATGAACGAGATCCTCGGCCGCTCCAACTGGGCGCCGACGATCTTCGGCTGCCAGGCGCCCGATTCCGGCAATGCCGAGATCCTCGCCCACTACGGCACCCCGGAGCAGAAGCAGCGCTACCTGCAGCCCCTGCTCGACGGCGAGATCGTCTCCTGCTTCTCGATGACCGAGCCGCAGGCCGGCGCCGATCCGCGCGAGTTCCGCTGCCGGGCGGTGCGCGATGGCGACCATTGGGTGATCAACGGCGAGAAGTACTTCTCCTCGCACGCCGATCTGGCCAGCTTCCTCATCACCATGGCGATCACCGATCCCGAGGTGCCGGTGCACCAGGGCGCCTCGATGTTCCTCGTCCCTCGCGACACCCCCGGGCTCCACATCGTCCGCAACGCCGGCCTCGCCGGCGAGCCGCTCGGCGAGGGGCACCACGCCTACATCCGCTACGAGAACTGCCGCGTGCCCGCCGACGCCGTGCTCGGCGGTCCGGGGCAGGCCTTCGCCATCGCCCAGACGCGCCTCGGCGGCGGCCGCATCCACCACGCCATGCGCACCGTCGCCATGGTGAAGAAGGCGCTGCGCATGATGTGCGAGCGGGCGCTCTCGCGCCGCACCCAGGGCGAGGCGCTGGCGGCGAAGCAGATGGTGCAGCAGTACATCGCCGATTCGTTCATCCAGCTCGAGCAGTTCCGGCTGCTCGTCCTCTACACCGCCTGGCACATCGACAAGGGCCACGCGCGCGAGGCGCGCACCTACATCGCGGCGGTGAAGGTGCAGATGGCGGAGGTGCTGCACGACGTCGTCCGCCGCGCCGTGCAGGTGCACGGCGCCATCGGCTGCTCCAACGAGCTGCCGCTGATGTCGCTGTGGTCGGCGGTGCCGGTGCTCGCCATCGCCGACGGCCCCACCGAGGTGCACAAGCTCACCGTCGCCAAGGCGGTCCTGAAGGCGTACCAGCCGTACGACGGCCTGTGGCCGCGCGACTTCCTGCCCGACCGCGTCGCCGAGGCGCGGGCGCGCATCGCCAACGCCCTCGAGCGCGAGGCGGGCAACCTGTAACCTCGATCTCACAAAAATAAGCTCACCACGGAGGCACGGAGACACGGAGAGTACAGCGTCGGGATGGCTGGTTGGCGGGAATCCGTACGGTCCTTGCCGATGGGGTTGGGATCCCCGCCCCGTGCCCCTCGTTCTCCGGCTGTTCCGCGTCTCCGTGCCTCCGTGGTGAGAGTGCTGTTGTCTGATCAACGCTAACCAGGGAGCGCACGGAGGCGCACAGAGGATGGACGAGCGGATTCGCGAGCTGCTCAACCCCGACGCGTTGGCGCGCTGGATGGACGAACGCCGCCTGCCCGGCGCGGGATCGCCGATCGAGGCGCGCTTCATCAGCGGCGGCGCCTCGAACGAGATCTTCGAGATCATCCGCGGCGACGCCCGCCTGGTGCTGCGGCGGCCGCCCCGCCAGGTGCCCAAGGGGCGCAACGAGTCGATGCTGCGCGAGTACCGGGTGCTGGCGGCGCTGCGCGACAGCGACGTGCCGCACACCCGGGTCCTCGCCGCCTGCGACGACCCGGACCTGCTCGGCGCCTGCTTCTACCTGATGGAACACGTCGACGGGTGGTCGTGCATGAATCTCGACGGCTGGCCGCCGCCCTTCGACACCGACCTGGCGGCGCGCGCCGGCCTGGCCAACGAGCTGGTCGACGCCATCGCGCGGCTCAGCAGCGTCGACTGGAAGGCGCGCGGCCTCGAGGGTTTCGGCAGGCCGGAGGGCTTCCACGAGCGCCAGGTGGACCGCTGGCTGGCGCATCTCGCCGGCTTCAAGTTCCGCGACCTCCCCGGCCTCGACGACGCCGCCGCCTGGCTGCGCGGCTATCTGCCGCGCTCGTACGTGCCGGGGATCATCCACGGCGACTACCAGTTCGCCAACGTCATGTTCCGCCACGGCGCGCCGGCGCGCCTGGCGGCGATCGTCGACTGGGAGATGAGCACCATCGGCGATCCCCTGCTCGATCTCGCCTGGGTGGTGATGGCGTGGCCGAACCCGGACGAGGAGCGCGCCACCTCCGGCTACGTCGATTACACCGGCATGCCGAGCCGCGAGGAGCTGCTCGAGCGCTACGCGCGGGTCAGCGGCCGGCCGGTCGACGAGATCGATTACTACGTCATCCTCGCCCGCTTCAAAATGGCCGTCGTGCTCGAGGGCGGCTACGCCCGCTACGTCCAGGGCGGCGCCGACAATCCGAAGATGCGGATGTTCGGCGACGTCGTCCTCGACATGGCCCGCAAGGCCGGCGAGCTGGCCCGATCCACGCGCCTCGGCCGCTGACCCGGCCGCCGGCTTGTGGGGGGCGTTCGCGGTCGAGGCACGCCCCCCGTCGCCGAACGTGCAGCCTGTGCGCGAGCCGCGCCACGGCTCGGCGCCTACGCGGTGCGGGCGGTCGGGCGCGGGGCGACGAGCTGGCGGCCGCACGCGGGCGCGCCGCTCGTCGCCGCCGTGTCACTGGTTGTGCGGCACGGTCACGGCGATCGCTGTCGTGCTGGCGTTGCCGGCGGCGTCACGGCAGGCCACGTCGATGGTGTACGTCCGCCCCCTCCCGGTGCCGCTGCGCTCGGCTCGGAGTTGGAGCGCCAGCGGTCCGGTCACCATCCAGTCCGCTGCCGTGGCGCCGTCGCCGCGACCATCCTCCGGCTCGTTCGAGCGCACGCCGGTGATGGCGCACGTCCCGGGCTGGCCGCTGCAGAGATCGCGGGAGTCGACCGTCAGCGCGATCGGCACCATCTTGTGGTTTGGCGGCCAGAGCACCGCCGGCGTGGCGGTGCTGGCCGCGATGGCGGGCGGCGTGGTGTCCTGCACCGTCACCCGGCCGCTGCACCGCGCGGTCAGGTGGACGCCGTCGGTGGCGACGTACGGCAACGTCGTCGTCCCGAGGGCGAAGTCGGCGCTGGGGTGCGACGTGACCGCGACGTCGCCACAGACGTCGGACGCGACGGCACTCCCCGGCGTCACGCGCGCGCCGTGCGGCCCCTCGCACTCGCGCACGACATCGGCGGGACAACTGATCGTCGGCGGCGTCGTGTCCCTGACGGTGACGCTGCTCTCGCACGCCGCGGTGAGGCCGGCGCCGTCGGTGGCGACGAACGTGAGCGGCGTGGTGCCGAGCGGATAGCTGGCGGTCGGGTAGCTGGTGACACCGGCGGCGCCGCAGAGGTCGGAGGCGCTGGCGGCGCCGGGCGTGACCGCGGCCTGCTGGTTCCCCGTGCACTCGGCGACGACGGGATCCGGGCAGATGACCGCCGGCGGCGTGGTGTCGCGGACGATCACGTCGCTGCTGCACGTGGCGGTGAGGCCGACCGCGTCGGTCGCCGTGTAGCTGAGCGCCGTCGTCCCGAGCGGGAAGGTGCGCGCCGCCTGCGTGCTCACGCTGATGCCGCCGCAGACGTCGGCGCCGGTGGCCGCGCCCGGCGTGACGCTGGCGCCCTGCGGGCTCGTGCACTCGCGGGTGATCGCGCCCGGGCAGGTGATGGTCGGCGGCGTGGTGTCGCGCACGGTCACCGGGAAGCTGCAGGTGTTGACGTTGGGCGTCGGGCTCGCGGCGTCGCGAACGCCGCACGTCACGGTCGTCGTGCCGAATGCGAACGTCCCCCCGGCGGCGGGGTTGCAGCCGGTCAGCGTCGCCGGGCCGCAGTTGTCGCTGCCGGCGACCGGCGAGCCGAATGCGACCGGCGTGCCGGCGCCGGCGCATTCGGCGGCCACCGCCGCCGGGCAGGTGATTCCCGGCGCCGTGGTGTCGCGCACGGTGACCACGGCGTTGCACGACTCCGGCTGCGCGCCGCAGGCGTCGGTCTGCGTGGTCGAGAGGGTCACCGAGGTGCCGCCCAGCAGGTACGGGCCCGCCGGCGCCTGCACGAGCTGCTCGTAGGCGGCCGCCGTGGCGGCGTCGGCGATCGAGATGCCGGCGGCCCTGCAGGTCGCGTCGGCCGACACGCTGCGGTCCTCGCAGCCGAGCCGCGTCGTCGAGCCGCCGCTGGGCTCGTCGCCCGCGGCGCGCGCCCAGACGTCGACGAAGCCGATGGCCGAGTCCCACAGCGGCTCGAGGTCGCTCGCCCCGAGGCCGAGGCGGCCGAGGTCCGCGACCAGATCGGGCAGCAGGCCGACGTGGGCCAGGCCGTCGACGTTGAAGTCGAACGTCTTGAGCCCGGTCGTCTGCTTCTCGAAGGTGCCGAAGCCGGGCAGCGTGAACGGATAGCCCAGGGCGTTGCCGGCGCGCCCCTGGATGCTGCGCTCTTCCGCGTCCTGGCCGCAGGCGTCGAAGCCGAAGCGCGGGCCGACGTGGCCGGCGACGCCGTTGAAGTCGCTGCCCATCGCCACCGGTCCGCCCATGACGTCGCTGGCGTACTGGTACATCTGCGCCCAGGTCTTCGACGAGTGGCGGCAGTCGTCCGCGATGCCCTTCCCCGACGGCGGCACGTACGGCAGGTTCCACTTGCCGCCGACGTCGTCGGTATCCTGCTTGTCGTCCTTCAGCATGGCGGCCACCATGCCGCCGCTGTCGCGGATGCGCTCCAACTGCGGCCGCGTCCGCATGCGCTCGTGGCGCTTCTCCTGCCGCATGAGCTCGTAGAACTGCACGTGGCTGGCGATGACGGGCCGCGCTTCCTCGCCGGCGATGTCGAGGGCGGCGTCGAAGGCGTGATTCGACATGTGGTCCACGTCGACGACGATGCCCTTGCGCATCAGCGAGCGGATCATGTGGTCGCCGAGCGGGGTCAGGCCGTGCCGATTGCAGGACACCGAGACGTTCGGATCGATGAGCGGAACGACGAGCTCGCCGAAGCCGAACAGGTTGATGATGAAGGGAGTGAAGCCGCCGAGCCTGAACCCGTAGGCGTCCGGGCACTGCTCGGCGTCCCACCAGGATCCTTCGGAGACGTAATTGCCGGCGTGGATCGCATCCTGCCACGTCGCCGGCCCGCCGAAGGCGTTGTCGAAGTTGTGGATCGGGAAGATGACGCGAACGCCCTTGTCGTAGTATTCGTCGATCTTGCGGTCGACGTAGGCGGCGTCGCTCTCGCCGGCGTTCTTGCCGCTGCAGCCGCCGCGCTTGCAGTTGAACAGGTTCGCCACCTCGATGCCGAGCACGACCGCGAGCTTGCCGTCGCGGATGGCCTGGCGCGCCGCCGCCGGGGTGGTGACGACGCGGAACCAGCCCATGCCGGCGCCGCCCGCCGCGGCGTCGATCACGTCCTGCAGCGCCCAGGTCGCCTGGAGCTGGGCGTCGACCGGCGCCATCTCGTCCTCGCAGTCGGTGTGGCGCAGGCGCTTCGAGCTCTTGCAGAGCGCCTCGTTGGTGACCGCGAGCTGGACCATCAGCCGCAGGCCGCCGCGCCAGGCGCGCTCGAGCCACTTGTAGTACATCTGCTGATGGGTGGTGCTGCGCCAGGTCGGCCAGCCGTTGAACAACGGCGCGCCGAGGTGGGAGCCGGCGCCGACCAGGCCGAGGGCGAGCGGCAGCCCTTCGCGGGTGCCGGCCCCGAGGGCGTGGTCCGTCAACGTGTGGGCGCCGTGGAACTGCAGGAAGCCCGGCGTGCCGCAGTCGGGGTACAGCGTCGGGTCGCAGGCGGCGGCGAGCAGGTCGGCGCCGTCCTTGGCGACCAGGTCGCGGTAGCTGCCGAAGTCCTGCCGCAGCGCGGCGTTGATGCCGCCCGGCGCGTAGGGCTCGCCGGCGAGCACGCCGCCGCCGTGGCCGAGATCGGCGAAGAGGTGGGCATGCAGGTCGGCGTAGCCGCGCGCCGCGCAGGTCTGGTCGGTGGCGCCCGTCGCGCTCCAGCCCGCGGCGGGCTCGGCGATGGGGCGCAGGAGCGCATCGGCGCTGGCGCAGGTCGACAGCGACGGCGTGCCGTTGCCGATCAGGTCACCGATGCCGCAGGAGAAGTCGCCGCTGGCGCCGGGGATCTCGCGCAGTCCAGCGGCGCATCCGGGGGGCCCCTTGATGTCGCCGAGCAGGCAACAGGCGCGCTGGCCCTCGCCGCCGCACGGCGTCGGCCGATAGCACCAGCCGGACGAGGGGCCGCAATCGAGGTCGCGGCAGCCGCCGAGCTCGATCAGCCCCTCGGCGCAGGCGGGCCGCCCGTCGTCATGCAGCACGCTGCAGGCGCGCTCGCCGGCGCCGCCGCAGGGCGTGCGCTTCCAGCAGGTGCCGGCGTCGGCGCCCACCGCCAGCGCCGGGTAGGCGCAGGCGCCGCCGACGGCGCCGAGCTCGATGGCGCCCGTGTCGCACGGATTCCCGAGCGGCGATTCACCGACGCAGCAGGCGCGCTGGCGGTCGCCGCCGCAGAAGGGAAGAGCGTCGGGCGACGCGCCGCCGCAGGTTCCGGCGGGGAAGCCGCCGCAGACCGTGGGGTGGGCGATGGCGCCGGTCTCGGACAGTCCCTGGTCGCACGAGGGCACGGCCTCGAGCAGGCAGCACGCACGCTGCCCGTAGCCGCCGCAGTAGTCGAGATCGTCGGCGGTGGTCGCCAGGCCGCGGCCTGGCACGGCGAAAGCGAGCAGACCCGCCAGGGCCGCCGCCGCGGCGCTCAGCTTCTCCCGATTCGGCAATGGACTGCGCATGCCCGATCCTCCAGAGTACCCGCTCGCGGTCGGCCCGCGCCGCGTGTCGGGCGCATGACGCCCACGCGGGGCGGCCGCGGTCGACGCTGGAACTGTTCATTTCGCGTTCAATCCGGGTTATTGAGTCTCGCAGAATATAGTGACGGGATCTAGAACAGCTCCGCTTGCTGCCAGAAGGCGGTCACCAGCGTGGGGCGGCGCTGCATTCGGCGCAAGGCGCGGCGCGCCACGGTGGTGAGCTGCGAGAAGTCCTTCGGACAGAAGTTGGGCAGCTCATGCTTCTTCCAGTACCCCCAGATGTATTCCACGGGGTTCAGCTCCGGCGCGTAGGCGGGCAGGTACTCCAGGTGAATCGCGCCGCGCTGGCGAGCGATGAAGTCCTTCACCAGTCGACTGCGGTGCTGCCGCAGCCCATCCCAGATGATGAGCAGCTTGCCGGGGAGGGCCCGTTGGAGACGGCCCAAGAAGTCGACGATCTCCGGACTCTTGATCGTGCCGGGGTACAGCCGGAAGTAGAACTGCCACCACGTTACGCCCGCGATCGCCGAGAGCGTCTTCCAGTGGAAGTGATACTGGAGGACCGGGGTCTGCCCCCGCGGCGCCCATGTCCGACAGCGGTGCGGGCGCTCACTGAGTCCGCTTTCATCGATGAAGACGATGGTGCGCCGCTCGCGGCGGGCTTTTTTTTAAGGGCGGGCCAGTGCTCGCGTTTCCACCAGCGGATACGGGCTTCGTCGCGCTCCAGGGCGCGCCCGGTCGGCCGCTGGCAGCTCCACCCGAGCTGCCGGAGCAAGCGCCAGACGTGGCCGGGATGGAAGCGCTCCGCGAACTCCTGCTCGATCAGCTCCGCGACGCGCCCGGTGGTCCACAACCCGGTGGGGTATCCGAGCGCTTCCGGGCCGCGCTGCAGGGCGCGTTCGAGCTGGCGGCGTTGCGAGGCGGTCAGGCGCGGTGGGCGCCCCGCGCGCCCCGCCTTCTTCAGCCCGGCCCGCCCGTGGGTCGCCAACTGCTGCACCCAGCGACTCACCGACTGGCGATGGACGCCCACCCGCCGCGCCACCTCGGCCGGTTTCACCCCGGCCTTCAGTAACCGCGCGGCCTCCAGTCGCCGCCGTTCCAACTCATCAAAATCCCGCTTCACCCCCGCCGGATTTCCCATGGATCGTCGTGTATCACATCCGCCGCTCAATGTCACTATATTTTACGATACTCAATAGCTCGGCAGTCGGATCGAACCGCGGACGCGGCTTTTCTCTCATGCTGACCTTCGGGGCCTTCTCTCTCGACGAAGAATCCGGGCAACTCTGGCGCGGCGGGCTCGAACGGCCGCTGCGCGCCAAGTCGTTCGCCGTCCTCCACCGGCTGGTGCTGCGGCGCGGACGGCTGGTGACCAAGGAGGAGCTGTTCCGCGCCTGCTGGCCCGACGCGGCGGTCAGCCGGACGGTGCTGCGGGTGTGCATCGCGGAGATCCGCGCCGCGCTGGCCGAGGATGGCGACGCCTCGGTGCTGGTCGAGAGCGTCGGTCGGCGCGGCTACCGGCTGACGGCGCATCCGGGGGGGAGCGAGTCCCCGCCCGCCGCGCTCGTCGGCCGCGCCGGCGAACTCGCGGCGCTGCGACGCGCGCTGCGCAGGGCCGACGGCGGAGTGCGCCAGGTGGTCCTCGTCACCGGCGAGGGCGGCATGGGAAAGACGACGCTGCTCGAGCACTTCGCCGAGGAGGTGCGGGCCGGCACCCGCGCCCGCGTCGCCGGCGGGCAGTGCGTGGAGCTGACCGCGGGCAGCCAGCCGTATCTGCCGGTGCTCGATCTGCTGGCTCAACTTTGCGCCGACGACGCGACCGACGCGGTGCGGACGGCGCTCGCCCAGCGGGCGCCGAGCTGGCTCCTCCAGATGCCGGCGCTGATCGACTCGCGAACGGCGGAGAGCCTGCGGGCGCGCGTCCCGAGCCCCAATCGCGATCGCATGCTGCGCGAGCTCGGCGACGCGATCGACGCCATCGCCGCCGAGGGGACGGTGGTGCTGGTCGTCGAGGACCTGCACTGGAGCGACCCCTCGTCGATGGACGCCCTCGCCTACCTGGCGCAGCGGACGATGCCGGCGCGTCTGCTCCTCCTCGCCAGCTACCGGCGCGCCGATCTCCTCCAGGACGAGGCCCTGCGGGGATCCGTGCAGAGTCTGGTGGCGCGGCGGCGCGCCGTCGAGCTCCCGCTGCCGCCGCTGAGCCCCTCGCAGGTCGAGGAGTATCTCGCGCGGCGCCTCGCCGGCGCGGCGCTGGACGCGACGCTCGTCTCGGAGGTGCAGGCGCGCGCGGGCGGCAACCCGCTGTTCGTCGCCGCGACCGTCGACGTCCTGCTCGAGCGCGGCATCCTCGTCGCCGTCGACGGTCGCTGGCGCCTCGGCGAGCCGCTGGCCGGCATCATCCCCGACAGTCTGCGGCAGTTGGCCCTGCGCCAGATCGAGCGCTTGTCCGCGACCGCCCGCCGGGTGCTCGACGCCGCCAGCGTGGCGGGCGGGGAGTTCGCGGTCGCGGCCGTCGCCGCCGCGTCCGGACTGCCCGTCGCCGAGGTCGAAGCGGCGTGCGCGGCGCTGAGCGCGAGCGGCGAGCTGGTGGTGCCGACCGGTGTGGCGGCCTGGCCCGACGGCACGATCAGCGGCCTCTACGCATTCCGGCACGCGCTCTATCGCGAGGTCCTCGACGCCGCGCTGCCGGCCGCCGGCCGCGCCCGGCATCATCGCGCCATCGCCGAGCGTCTCGAGACCGCCTATGGCGGCCGCGCGGCGGAGATCGCGGCGGAGTTGGCGAGTCACTTCTCCGCCGCGGGCGATCCCGAGCGCTCGGTCCGCTACCACCGCGCGGCGGCCGACGGGGCGCGGGCGCGCTTCGCCGACCGCGAGGTCGTCGTCCACCTGCGCGCCGCGCTGGCGCAGCTCCCGCGGCTTCCCGCGTCGACCGAGCGCACGCACACCGAGCTCGAATGCCTGCTCGCCCTCGGCGGCGCGCTGGTGGCCATGCGCGGCGGCGGATCCGCGGAGGCCCTCGCCGTGCACCGGCGCGCCCTCGAACTGGCGGACGCGCTCGACCAGCCGTTGGCCCGCATCCAGGCGAGCGGCGCCTGCTTCACCTTCCTGATCATGCGCGCCGATCTGGACGCGGCGCGCGCCGTGGCGGCCGACATGCTCGCCACGGCGGCGCGGATGCCCATGCCCTTCCTCACCTTCATCGGCCACGTCTCGCTCGGCTCCGCGCTCTTCAACCTCGGCCAGATGGCGGCGGCGCGCCGGGAGCTCGAGGAGGCGCGGTCGCTCTGGCAAGCGGACTTTCCGACGCTCCTCCTCGACCCGACGATCATCTGCCGCTCGATGCTGGCCTTCACGGCGCTGGTGCAGGGCGAGCCCGGATACGGCGCGGCGTCGCTCGCCGCCACCCTGGCGCACGCCCGGGCGCTGGCCAGTCCCTATGGCGTGTCGTACGCCAGCGAGCTCGCCGCCCAGTACCACGCGACCGCCGGCCAGCGAGCCGAGGCGCTCGAGTATGCCAGCGCCGCGGCGCCGCTGGCGGGCGAGCACGGATTCGTCGTCCACGGCGCCGTCGCCCAGCTCGTGCGCGGGTGGGCCGAGGGCGACCCCGGCGCGCTGCGCGACGGCATCGCCGCCTACGAGGGCGCCGGCCAGTACGTCGGCACCTCCCTGTTCCGCGCCCTGCTCGTCGAGGTGCTGCTCGCAGAGCGGCGGGCACGGGCGGCGCTCGACGAGCTCGACGCGATCTTCGCCTTCGTCGAGCGCTCGGGCGAGCGGCGGCACCTGGCCGAGCTGCACCGGCTGCGCGGCGAATCCCTGCGTCTGATCGGGCAGGCCGACGCCGCCGGCGCCTGCTTCGGCGAGGCGCTGTCGATCGCTCGCGCGAGCGGCGCCCGCCTCTGGGAGCTGCGGGCGGCGCTGTCGCTGGCCCGCCTGCGGGCGTCCGACGGCGGCCGCGCCGAGGCGCGGCAGCTCCTCGACGCCGCCGTGCGGTCGTTCCCCGCCGACTGCGCGCTGCCCGATCTGCGGCAGGCGCTGGCCCTGCGCGCCGAGCTCTGACGCGCCGGGACAATCGCGCCGCCGGCGCGCTCGGCTCGCTGACCCGACTGCGCGCGGCGCTCAGACGCGCGGCAGGCCGCCGGCGGCGTCGATCTGGCGCTGGATCTGGCGCCGGCGCTGCTGCAGCTCGCGGTGGGTGATCGACTCGACCTCGCCCTCGAGGCCGAGCTGGGCGCGCATGTTGTCGAGGTTGAGCGGGGTGCGGCTCGGATCGATGCCGACGTCGCGCTCGATGCGCTCGGCGTGGGTGGCGGCGAAGTAGCCGTAGATCTTCGCCACCTCCTCGAACATGTTGAGGTCCGGCGCCAGGTGGGCGATGGCGCCGTCGAAGAACAGCGTGTTCTTGACGTAGAGCATCAGGTGCTTGGGCAGGCGCGCGCCCTGGGCGAGCAGGCCGCGCAGGACGTCCTGGATCTCGCGCACGAGCTGCTCGGGCGCCATCTTCGTCGGGTCCTGGATGGGCTGGTCGACCTTCAGCAGGGCGAGGATGCCGTCGATGTCGGCGTCCGCCGGCAGCGCCCCGAGGTCGCGGAAGGCCTCCACCTGGCCGCGCACGTCGTTCATCGCCCCGGTCATCATCATGCGCAGGAAGGCGAGCCGCTGCGGCTCGTCCATGCGCCCGGTCATGCCGTAGTCGAAGAGCGCCACCCGTCCGTCCGGGCGCACGAAGAGATTGCCGCCGTGCAGGTCGCCGTGGAAGACGCCGAAGATCATCGCCCCTTCGAGGAACGAGATGAGCAGCGAGCGCAGCACGGTCGCGCCGTCGATGCCGGCGGCGCGCATCCCCTCGAGGTCGTCGTACTTGAACCCCGACAGGCGCTCCATCACCAACACCCGTTCGGTCACCAGCTCGGGGTGCGGACGCGGCACGACGATGATGGTCTGGCCGGCCTCGCGCAGCAGGCGGGCGATGTCGAGCATGTTCTCCGCCTCGAGGCGGAAGTCGAGCTCCTCGGTGATGGTCTCGGCGAACAGCTCGACCAGGGCCGGCGGATTGGCCAGGGCGGCGATCGGCAGCCGCCCGACGAGATGGGGAGCGATCCAGGCCATGGCGGCGATGTCGCGGCGCACGCGCTGCTCGACCCGCGGCCGTTGGACCTTGACCACCACCTCCTCGCCGCTGCGCAGGATGGCGGCGTGCACCTGGGCGATCGACGCCGCCGCCAGACACGACTCGTCGAAGCGGGCGAAGATCGCCTCCAGCGGCCGGCCGAGCTCCGCTTCCACGACGGCGCGCACCGCGGCGAACGGCTCGGGCGGCACCTGATCGCGGCACGCCTTGAACTCCTCGACCAGCTCCTCGGGGAAGAGGCCACGGCCGGAGGAGATGATCTGGCCGAGCTTGATGTACGCCGGCCCCAGGCGCTCGAAGGCGCGCCGCAGGCGGCGCGACAGGCCGGCGCGCGAGACGGCGCCGCCGCGGCGGCGTTCGCGCAGCAGCCAGCCGGCGAGCCCGGCGCCGATCAGCGCACTGGCCTCGGTGAAGCGCCAGAGCGGCGGCAGCATGGCGGGACGCACCAGCTCGGGCACCAGGGCGCGTGAACGCGCCCGCAGCGCGTCGACGTTCGCCCGCCAGGCGCAGCGCTCGAGCGCGATCTCCCACGGCGGGGTGTCGCTGAACGCCCAGGTCTCGAGGTCGCGCATCCGGCGCACGCTACCGGCCGGGCAGCGCGTCCGCAATCGCGATTCCGGAACGAACGCCCGACGCGGCGCCGCGGCGGTTGACCCCACCCGGCGCGGCTGCGAGAAATCGCCCACCAAGGGGGCGCACCGACATGGCAGACACCGCAGCGGCGGCCGAGCAGCCGAAGGGACCGCGGCCGATCATTCCCTTCCTCGTCCTCGACGACCCGCCGTACCTGGCGGGCATCCGCTGCACGCACTGCGGCGCCACCTATCTGCGCAGCGGTCGGGTCGCCTGCGCCAAGTGCGGCGAAGCGGGCCCGTTCGACGACATCCGCCTCAGCGATCACGGCACGCTCTACGTGTACTCCATCGTGCACCAGTCGGCGCCGGGCATCCCGGTGCCGTACGTGGCGGCGATCGTCGACCTGCCGGAGCAGGTGGCGGTGCGCTGCACCATCGTCGACGTCCGCCCCGACCCCGCCGCCCTCCCCTACGGCATGCCGGTGAAGATGATCACCCGCACGGTGCGCACCGACAAGGAAGGGCGCGACGTCGTCGCCTTCTTCTTCACGCCCGCGAGCTGACGCAGCAGGATCACCGAGGAGCGACCATGCGCGACGTATTCGTCATCGGCGTTGGAATGATCAAGTTCGGCCGCTATCGCGACAAGGACGTGCACGAGCTGGCCGGCGAGGCGGCGCGCCTGGCGCTCGCCGATGCCGGCATGACGATCAACGACGTCGAGCTGCTGGCGTCCGGCAACCTGCTGCAGGCCGGCAACATGATCGGCCAGCGCATCATGCAGCAGATCGGCCAGACCGGCATCCCGGTGGTCAACGTCGCCAACGCCTGCGCCACCGGCTCGAGCGCCTTCCGCGAGGCCTACGTCGCGGTCGGCTCGGGCGAGTACGACGTGGCGATGGCGGTCGGCTCCGAGCAGATGGGCAAGGCCGGCCTGCTCGGCGGCGGCGGCAGCGGCGAGAGCGTCGAGGGGATTCTCGGCAGCGGCCTGATGCCGGCGGTCTTCGGCATGGCCGGGGTCGAGCACATGCGCACCTGGGGCACGACCCCGGAGCACTTCGCCAAGGTGTCGGTGAAGAACCACCGGCACTCGACGAAGAACCCGCTGTCCCAGTACCAGGTCGAGGTGTCGCTCGAGGACGTGATGAACGCCCGCATGGTGGCGTATCCGAACACCCTCTACATGTGCTGTCCGACCGGCGACGGCGCCGCCGCGGCGATCGTCTGCTCGCAGGAGATGGCGAAGAAATTCGGCCGCAAGGCGGTGAAGGTCGCCTGCTCCGTCCTCACCTCGGATCCGTGGACGCCGCGCGATCTCACCATGCCCGACGTCAACACGCTGACCCGCAACGCCGCCCGGATCGCCTACGAGCGCGCCGGCGTCGGCCCCGACGACCTCGACCTGGTCGAGCTGCACGACTGCTTCGCCACCGCCGAGCTGCTGCACTACGAGAACCTCGGCCTCTGCGCGGAGGGCGAAGCCGGGCGCGCCGTCGACGAGGGCTGGTTCGAGCACGGCGGCCGCACGCCGGTGAACGTCAGCGGCGGTCTGCTCTCCAAGGGCCACCCGCTGGGCGCCACCGGCGTCGCCAACATCTACGAGATCGTCACCCACCTGCGGGGCGAGGCCGGCGACCGCCAGGTCGCCAACGCCACGGTCGGCCTGGCGCACGTCATCGGCCTCGGCTCGGCCTGCACCATCCACATCCTGACGGCGTAGTCGGCAGCCCGTTGAAAAGCAGCTCGGCCACTGCGGGCGAGTCTCGTGCGCCAGCGCTGCGTCGCCGAATCCTCGACCAGGCCGACCGCTCTGCCTCCGGTTCGGCGCCTCGATCCGGCGCACAGTCCCTCGCCCTCGCCGCGCCGCCTGTCTGGCAGCTAGCCCGATGACGACGCGTCGACCGCCTTCCGCATGCGACTCCTCCAGCCGGCGCTCATCCTCCTCTTCACCACGCTGACCTTCCTGGCGCTCGGCTGGACGGGCCGGCTGCGGCGCCTGCGCGAGGAGTTCCCCACTCGCTGGCGCTTCGCGCTCGGCCTGGCGCTGTTGGCGGCCATCCTGGCGATCGTCGTCTGGGGGCCCACCGTGTCGCCCGGCGAGGCGGCAGCGGTCGATCCGGAGACGATGTGGTTTCCGGAGCTGTTCACCGGCCAACTGTTCATCGCCATCTTCCTGCAGGCCTGGTGGATGCTCGGCTGGCCGATGCCGCTGCGCCGCTTCCTGCGCCTCGAGGGGGCGACGGCGCGCGACGTGCGCTTCGGCCTGTTCGTCGGCGCTCTCGGCTGGCTGCTGGCGATCGTCGCCAGCTCGCTGACGAGCGGGCTCATGTACCTCGCCAACTGGCCGCCGGCGGCGACCCCGGGCAGCGAGCTGTTCGAGGTGCCGCCGCTGATGGCGTGGCTCAGCGATCTGCCGATCGCGCACAAGCTGGTGGTGGTCGCCGTCGCGATGACCGTCGAGGAGGGCTTCTACCGCGCCTTCCTGCAGCCGCGCATCGGCTGGATCGCCTCGAGCGTGTTCTTCGCCCTCAGCCACGCCGGCTACGGCATGCCCAACCTGCTGGCCAGCGTGCTCGCCATCTCGCTGGTGCTCGGCTGGGCCTTCCGCCGCGCCGGCAACCTCCTGCCCTGCATCGTCGCCCACGGCGTCTTCGACGCCGTGCAGCTCCTGGTCATCATGCCGCTGGCGATCGAGGAGCTGCGCCGGCTCTCTCCCGGCTGAGCGCCCGCCGCGCCGGGCTCACGGCTCGCCGTCGAGCTCCAGCTCGGCGCCCGGCAGCGCCGGCGGTTGCGCCAGTCGACCGCGCACCGCCTGGAACTCCGCCGCCAGCAGCGGCGACGGCACCATCGCGGTCGCCAGCTCGTTGGCGCGCCGCTGCAGGGCGGCGACGATCTCGGGATGGTCGGCGGCGACGTTGGTCTGCTCGCCGGGATCGCGCGCCAGGTCGTAGAGCTCGACCACCTGCGGCAGCGGCGTGCGCCACACCAGCTTCCAGTCGCCCTGCCGGATGCCGGCGCGGAAGACCTCCACGTTGTACACCACCTCCGTGCGCGGCGACGGGCGGCCGCCGCTGATCGTCGGCCACATGTCCATGCCGTCGAGCGGCTTCGACTTCGCCGTCGAGCCGCCGGCGAGGCCGACCAGCGTCGGATACATGTCGACGACGTGCATCACCTCGTCCACCGTACCGCCAGCCGGCACGTGCCCCGGCCAGTTCACGAAGCCGACGACCCGCGTTCCGCCCTCGTACAGCGTGCCCTTGCCGTCGCGGTACGGGCCGTTGTCGCACGGGATGGTCGCCTTCGACATGTCCATCTCGCCGGTGAACATCTTGTTGCGGGTGCCGCCGTTGTCGCTCTGGAAGACGATCAGCGTGTCGTCGCGCATGCCGCGGGCGGCGAGCGCGGCGACGACGCGGCCGATCTGCTCGTCCATCGCCGTGATGCTGGCCGCGTAGGCGCGGCGGCTGGGGTCGGCGATGTCGCGATAGCGATCGAGGTACTCCTGCGGCGCCTGGTACGGCGTATGCGGCGCGTTGAAGGCGAGGTAGAGGAACAGCGGCACCGCCGGGTCGTGCCGCTCGATCAGCGCGACGGCGTCGTTGCCGAGCAGCGTGGTCGAGTAGCCCTCCTCCTGCACCGGCTCGTTGTCGCGATACCAGTCGAGCACGCCGTGCTGCTGGTGCGTGAAGTAGTCGATCTCGCCGATCAGCGGCCCGTACTGATGATCGAACCCACGCTGCCGCGGCCAATAGGCGCGATCGGCATGACCGAGATGCCACTTGCCGACGATCGCGGTCTGGTAGCCGGCGTCGTGGAGCGCCTGCGGCAGCAGCCACTCGTCGGTCGGCAGCCCGTAGGTGTGCGACGAGGGGATCACCAGCGTCTGCAACCCGTAGCGGAACGGATAGCGGCCGGTCAGCAGCGCGGCACGCGTCGGCGTGCACATCGGCTGCGCGTAGAGCTGCTCGAGGCGCGCGCCGCCGGCGGCCAGTTGATCGAGGGTCGGGGTCCTGATGTCGGAGCCGTGGAAGCCGACGTCCTTCCAGCCGAGATCGTCGGCAACGATGTAGAGGATGTTCGGCCGGCCGGCGGCCGCGAGCGCCGGCGTGGCGCACCACAGCAGGGCCGCGGCGAGGGCGAATCGGATCGAGGACGGCACGGAGGGCATCTCCCCCTATGCCGTCATGGATCGTTCAACGGCAAGCCGGATGGACGGCTGGCTAGGCCTCGGCGGGCGGCGCCGGCGCCGGCGCCGGGGCCTCGTAGCGGAAGACCAGCGCCCCGTCGGCGGCGTCGACGGTCACCGCGCCGCCCTGCTGCAGGCGGCCGAACAGCAGCTCGTTGGCCAGCGTCTGCTTGATCTCGTTGTGCACCAGCCGGGCCATCGGACGAGCGCCGAAGGTGCGGTCGTAGCCCTTCTCGGCGAGGTACTTGCGGGCCGCCGGGGTGAGGGTCAGCGACACCTTGCGCGGCTGCAACTGCAGGTCGAGCTCGTTGATGAACTTGTCCACCACCTGCTCGATGACCTCCGGGCTGAGCGGCTCGAACTGCACCACGGCGTCGAGGCGGTTGCGGAACTCGGGGCTGAACAGCTTCTCCAGCGCCTCGCCGCCGCGCTCGGCGCTCGAGCGGCCGCCGAAGCCGATCGCCCGCGCCGCCATCTCGCGCGCCCCGGCGTTGGTGGTCATGATCAGGATGACGTGCCGGAAGTCGGCCTTGCGGCCGTTGTTGTCGGTCAGGGTGGCGTGGTCCATCACCTGGAGCAGGACGTTGAACAGGTCGGGATGCGCCTTCTCGATCTCGTCCAGCAGCAGCACCGCGTGCGGATTGCGGGTGATCGCCTCGGTGAGCAGCCCGCCCTGGTCGAAGCCGACGTAGCCCGGCGGGGCGCCGATCAAGCGCGACACGGTGTGCTTCTCCATGTACTCGCTCATGTCGAAGCGGTGGAAGCTGACGCCCAGCACGTGCGCGAGCTGCTTGGCGACCTCCGTCTTGCCGACCCCGGTGGGCCCGGCGAACAGGAAGGAGCCGACCGGCTTGTCGGGTCGCCCCAGGCCGGCGCGGGCGACGCGGATGGCGGTCGCCAGCGCGTCGATCGCCTTGTCCTGGCCGAAGACGGTCAACTTCAGGTCCTCGTCCAGCCGCTCGAGGCGGGTCTTGTCGGAGGTCGAGACGCTGCGCGCCGGAATGCGCGCGATCTTGGCGACGATGCGCTCGACGTCGCCGGCGCGCACCGTCTTCTTCTGCTTCGACGCCGGCAGGATCTTCATCGCCGCCGCGGTCTCGTCGATGACGTCGATCGCCTTGTCGGGCAGCCGCCGGTCGTTGATGTGCTTGGCCGCCAGCTCGGCGGCGGCGCGCAGCGCCGCGTCGGTGTACACCACCCCGTGGTGCGCCTCGTAGTGCGCCTTCAGCCCCTTGAGGATGCGATAGGTCTGCTCGACCGTCGGCTCCGCGATCTCGATCTTCTGGAAGCGGCGCGCCAGGGCGTGATCGCGCTCGAAGTAGCTGCGGTACTCGTCGTAGGTGGTCGAGCCGATGCAGCGGATCTTGCCCGAGCTGAGCACCGGCTTGAGGATGTTCGAGGCGTCCATCGAGCCGCCGCTGGTGGCGCCGGCGCCGACCACGGTGTGGATCTCGTCGATGAAGAGGATGGCGCCCTCTTCCTTCTTGAGCGCCGTGATCACCGCCTTCAGGCGCTGCTCGAACTCGCCGCGGTACTTGGTGCCGGCCAGCAGCGCCCCCATGTCGAGGGCGTAGATGGTCGAGTTGGCGAGCACCGCCGGCACCTGGCCGCGGTGGATCTTCAGCGCCAGGCCCTCGGCGATCGCCGTCTTCCCGACCCCGGCGTCGCCGACGTAGAGGGGATTGTTCTTGCGCCGCCGGCAGAGCACGTGGATGGTGCGCTCGACCTCGTCCTCGCGCCCGATCAGGGGATCGATGTCGCCCTCGGCGGCGCGCGCGTTCAGGTTCACCGTGAAGGCGTCGAGCGCCTTGCGCGGCTGCCGTTTCGGCTCATCGCCGCCCTCGCCACCCTCGTCCTCCTCCTCGTCGTCGCCGGCGTCCTCGCGCCCCTCGCCGATCTTGGACAGGCCGTGCGAGATGTAGCGGACGATGTCGTAGCGCTCGATGCCCTCCTTGTTGAGCAGGTAGACGGCGTGCGAATCGCTCTCGCGGAACATCGACACCAGCACGTCGGCGCCGCCGATCTGTTCCTTGCCGGCCGACTGCACGTGCAGCGCGGCCCGCTGCAGCACCCGGCGGAACCCGATGGTCTGCGTCGGCTCGACGCGCTGCGCCTGCTCGAGGCGCTCCAGCTTGTCCTGCAGGAACTGGTCGACCTCCTGCTTCAGGCGATCGACGTTGCCGCCGCAGTGGCGGATGACTTCCGAAACCTCGTGATCGTGCAACAGGGCGAACAGCACGTGCTCGAGCGTCAGGTACTCGTGGTGGCGGCGCACCGCCTCGCGCAGCGCCAGCCCCAAGGTCACTTCCAGCTCGCGGCTGATCATCATCGTCGAACGGACTCCTCGTGTCTCGTCACGCCTCTTCCATCGAACAGAGCAGCGGGAACTCGTGCTTGCGCGCCAGCGCCTCGACCTGCGCCACCTTGGTCTCGGCGACTTCGTGACTGTAGACGCCGGCCACCCCGATGCCCGTGCGGTGCACGTGCAACGTGATCTGCGTCGCCTCGGCGTGCGACTTGTGGAAGACGCTTTCCAGCACCTGCACCACGAACTCCATGGTCGTATAGTCGTCGTTGTGGAGCAAGACCTTGTAGAGCGGGGGCACCTTCACCCGCTTCTCGGTCTCGGTCACCACCCCGACCTCGCGCTCGTCAACCGGTCCGTCGCTCATGGTTCCCCGCCTGTATAACCCATGGCGGCGGGTTCCGCGACGGGATCGCGCCCGCGCGGGTCGGCGATGGCGGTGGCCCCGCGGCAACCGCTGTGGTTAGAGAGACGCATGAAGCAGCGCCGCTTGGGCCGCACCGGCCTGGTCGTATCCGAGATCTGCCTGGGGACGATGACCTTCGGCAACCAGGCCGACGAATCCACCAGCCGCGCCATCCTCGACCGCGCCCACGAGGCCGGCGTCGATTTCCTCGACATCGCCGAGGTCTACCCGGTGCCACCGGACTTCAAGTACGCCGGCCGCAGCGAGGAGTTCGTCGGCCGCTGGATGGCCGACAAGCCGCGCGACGGCCTGGTCATCGCCACCAAGGTCGCCGGCCCCGGCTCGGGATGGTTCGTCGCGCCGGTGCGCGCCAACCGCACCGCCCTCGACCGGCACCACATCGTCCGCGCCGTCGAGGGCAGCCTGCGCCGCCTCGGCACCGACTACATCGACCTCTACCAGACCCACTGGCCGGATCGCGGCGTGCCGATCGAGGAAACCCTGGAGGCGCTCACCAGCCTGGTCGAGTCCGGCAAGGTGCGCTACGTCGGCTGCAGCAACGAGACGGCGTACGGCCTCACCAAGAGCCTCTGGGTCAGCGACCGCAACGGCCTCGCCCGCTACGAGACCATCCAGAACAACTTCAGCCTGCTCAACCGGCGATTCGAGGACGAGCTGGCCGAGGTCTGCCGCCGCGAGTCGGTGAGTCTGCTGGCCTACAGCCCGCTCGGCGGCGGCGTGCTGAGCGGCAAGTACCAGGACGACGCCCGCCCCGAGGGGGCGCGCTTCACCCTCTACGAGAAGGGCTCGCCGCGCGGCCAGACGATGACCCGCCGCTTCGTCAACCCGGGCACGCTGGGCTCGACGGCGCGCTTCACCCGCATCGCCCAGGAGGCCGGTCTGTCGGTCGGCACCCTGGCCATCGCCTGGTCGCTGGCGCACGACTTCGTCGGCGCGACGATCATCGGCGCCACCACCCCCGACCAACTCGCCGACACCCTGGCCGCGGCGGAGGTGAAGCTCAGCGCCGACGTGCTGGCGGCCTGCAACGAGGTCTCGCGCGAGATCCGCTACCCGATGGGGTGAGCGCGACCGCCGCGGCACCGCGGCCGCGGGCGTCCGGTCGCCGTCGACGTCTCACGGGTCGACGCAGAGCCCGATGAACCCCTCGTCGCCGAACGGCGTGCAGAAGCACCCCGCCACCACCGACCGGTCGCTGCAGAGGCCCTCCCGCACCGCGCCGCAGTCGCTCAGCGGGCTGATGCAGAAGCCGAGGCAATCGCCCGACGCGCGACAGGCACAGCCGCGCTGCCCCGTCGGGCAGAAGCACCCCAGCCTGCCGCTGAACGGATAGGGCCCCCACTCGCCGCCGGCGCCCACGCACTGCGCCTGGCTCTGACTGCGGACGCAGTCCCGGTAGCGGTCGGCGACCGCCGCATCGCCGCACGCGGCGGTCGCCGTCGGTGTCGCCGCGGGGGGACAGCCCGTCAGGGCGAAGCCGACCGCCGCCATCAATTCCGCGATGGAGACGTTCAGGTCGGCATCGGCGTCGCTCGCCGCGCAGTCGGCGAGCGGACGCCGTTCCAACGCGATCGAGACGCCGGTGACGACCTCCGCGATCGCCACCGCGCCGTCGCCATCGCAGTCCCCGACGCACGGCGCGGGCGCCGCGTCGATGCGGGCATCGCAGAGGATCAGCATCGTGGTCGCGAACAGCAATCTCCGCAGCATGAGGCTCCTCCCCGGCAGCATGCGTTTCGCTCGTTGCCGCGCCCGATACCCGCCGCGCCTAGCAGTCCGTTGAAGAACAGGCGGCGTAGCGAGGGCGCGGGATTGTGCGGCAGATCGAGGCGCCGAACCGGAGGCAAACCGGTCGGTTTTGTCGAGGATTCGGCAACGAAGAGCTGGCGCACAAGACCCGCCCGCAGTAGCTGACCTGTTCTTCAACGGACTGCTAGCCCGCGGCTCGCCCCTCGAGCGCCCGCAACGCGACCTCCTCGGCGAACCGCACCACCTCGTCGGCCAGGCAGCGATCGACGAACAGCGCCTGGTCGGCGCCGAAGCGGGCGTCGTCGTCGCGCATCGAAACGAGCTGCGGGTAGAGGACGCGGCGCGGGCCGTAGCTGGCGGTGGCGACGGGCACGATGCGGCTCAGCATGCCCTCGAGCCGGAACAGGGCGAAGACGCGCTGCATCGGCTGCTCGTCGCCGCAGAACGACTCCAGCAGATCGACGGCGGCGAGCATGCGCTCGCTCTCGGCGCGTTGCGAGATCAGCCAGGGCTCGATCTCCTCGGCGAGGGCGCGGTCGTCGAGGCCGGCGCGCAGCGCCTCCGCGGCGTCGACCCGCGGCTCGAGCGCGTCGCGCAGCGCCGTCACCGCCTTGAGCGCGCCGCGGCCGGTGGCGAAGGCGGCGCGCACGGCATCGAACAGGTCCTCGAGCTGGCGGTCGCGGTCGTCGGGCGCCGACGGCGAGAAGCAGTGCGCCGCGGCGAACAGGGCGAACGGCGCCGAGGCGCCGGCGCCCGCCTCCTCGACGGCCGTCGCCCAGGCGCGCTCGGGGTCGTAGGCCGCGGGGTCCGCCATGTAGACGGCGGCGGTGTGCAGCGCCACCGTCGACGCGTGGCCCTGCGCCATCGGATTGAGGAGCAGGCCGCTGACGTGCTGCGGCAGCGCGCCGTCGCGGCCGCGGTACGGGCCGAGATGGAGCATCGGTCGCATCGGCCCGTCGGCCACCGGGACGTTGTCCCACACCAGCAGGCGCCGGCGCAGCGTCGCGGCGCGCGCCGCCGCCTCGGCGGCGGTGATGGTCGGGCTGATCACGGTGCGGCCCGTCCAGCCGACCTCGATCGCCGGCGCCAGCTCCGCCCCCAGGGTCGCCAGGTAGTCCGTCGCCGCGGTGCCGACGTAGTCCGTCGGCACCATCCACAGCGTCGACTCGTCGCCAACCGCCTCGGCGACCGCGTGCGTCAGCGCCACGTGCGCCGCCGCCAGGGACGGGAACCGCTCGGCGTCGCCGGCGTGCAGGAAGCCGGTGGGCACGTCGTCGAGCGCCAGGCAGAAGAAGCGGGCGCCGAGGGCGTGGAAGGCGCGGAACTTCTCCTGCAGGGCGCGGACGTCGGCCGCCGACCCGTACTCGATCGTCAGCCCGGGCGACACCGCGAAGCCGACCGCCACCCCGAGCGCCGCGCCGCGCTCGACCAGCGCGCCGAGCTCGCGCAGCATCGCGCCGCTGTAGGCGGTGCGCCACTGGGCGCGGTGCAGCGGGTCGTCCTTGGGCGCGTAGACGTAGCGGTTCATCCCCCAGCGCGCCATGCGCTCCAGCAGCCACAGGCGATCGGCGTGCGCGTACGGCGCCCCGTAGTAGCCCTCGATCACGCCGCGATGGACGAAGTGATGGTCGCTCACACCGGCCTCAGAGCACACCGCGGCCCGGGGGTGAAGCCCTCTGTGGACCTCGCGCGCCGCTGTGGTAGAGACCCGCATGCCTCTCAAACAGGGTGTCGTCGCGTTCTGGAAGAACTACGACCGCAAGGCGGTGGTCCGCGCCGCGCAGCTCGCCGAGGAGCTCGGGTACGATTCGATCTGGATCCCCGAGGCCTGGGCCTACGAGCAGTTCCAGCTCCTCACCGAGATCGCGCTCAAGACCAAGCACATCAAGGTAGCGACCGGCATCGCCAACGTCTTCAGCCGCTCCGCCGGCCTGCTGGCGATGAGCGCCGCGACGCTGGACGAGATCTCCGAGGGCCGCGCCATCATTGGCCTCGGCACCAGCGGCAAGCTGGTGGTCGAGAACTTCCACGGCGTCGCCTACGAGAAGCCGCTCACCCGCCTGCGCGAGACCATCGGCATCATGCGCGCCCTGTGGCGCGGCGAGCGCCTGCGGCCGGAGCTGAGCACCCTCTTCGACGCCCGCCAGTTCAAGCTCGAGATGACGCCGTTGCGGCCGACCATCCCGGTGTACGTCGCCTCGCTGCAGGAGAAGGCGATCCGCGAGATCGGCGCCATGGCCGACGGCTGGCTGCCCACCTTCTGGCCCTATCGCGATCTCAAGGACGGCGTGGCGCTGATCCGCGACGGCGCCGCCAAGGCCGGCCGCGATGCGAGCGCCATCGAAGTGGCCCCTTTCGTCGGCGTCGTGCCGATGGACGACGTCGCCGCGGCGCGCGCCATGATCAAGCCGCTGGTGTCCTTCTACATCGGCGGCATGGGCACGTATTACCACGCCATGTTCTGTCGCTACGGCTTCCAGGAGACCGCCGATCGGGTGCGCGAGCTGTACAACACCGGCAAGCGCCGCGAGGCGAGCGAAGCGGTGAGCGACGAGCTGATCGACGCCATCGCCATCTGCGGCCCCGGCCAGCACTGCCGCGAGCAACTGCAGGAGTGGCACCGCAACGGCGTCGGCACGGCGCTGATCAACCTGCCGACCGGCATGCCGGCCGAGATGACGGAGATGTTCCTGCGCGAGCTGGCGCCGCGATAGCCTAGGCGGCGCTACAGGATTCGTCGGGGAGGTCGGCCGGCGCGCCGATCGAGCCGGCGAGCGGGAAGAAGCGCTCGACCACCTCGCGGAACTCCGCCGGCGTCTCGGCGCGGCAGATGTGGTCGCGGAAGCCCCGCGCCCCGGGCATGCCGGTCAGGTAGCGAACGGCGAACTTGCGCATCGCCACCGTGCCCCAGCGCTCGCCCTCGCGCTCGATCATCTCGGCGTGATGGCGCAGCAGCAGCGCCCGCTGCTCGAGATGGCTGGGCGGCGCCGGCACCGGCTCGCCGGCGAGCGCGGCGGCGATCTCGCGGAACACCCACGGTCGCGTCAGGCAGCCGCGCGCCACCATCACCCCGGCGGCGCCGGTGCGCCGCACCGTCTCCACCGCCGAGGCGGCGTCCTGGACGTCGCCGTTGGCGATCACCGGCACGTCCACCGCCTGGACGACCTCGGCGATCATCTCCCGATTGCACGGCACGCCGTAGCCGTCCCCGGCGGTGCGGCCGTGGACGGTCACCGCGGCGGCGCCGTTGTCGGCCGCGGCGCGCGCCACCGCCGGCGCGGTGCGCTGGTGCACGCTCGGCCCGAGGCGGATCTTCGCCGTCACCGGCACGCCGCCGGCGCCGCGACGGGTGGCGGCGACCAGCCGGCCGACCGTCGCCGGATCGCGCAGCAGCGTCGCTCCGGCCGCATGGGTCCCCATGATCCGCTTCTTGGGACAGCCGAAGTTGAGGTCGATGACGGTGATGCCGAGGTCCACCAGGCGCCGCGCCGCCTCCTCGAGCGGCGCCTCCTCGCGGTCCCAGAGCTGGACGCCGAGCGGCCGCGCCTCGTCCTCGACCCGGCTCAGGCGATCGGGCGGGATGTTGCCCTGCACCCAGCCGCCGGCCGACACCATCTCGGTGTAGATCAGGCCGCAGCCGCCGAAGTCGCGCACGATGTCGCGGAAGATCCGGTCGGTGAAGCCGGCGATCGGCGCCGACAGGACCGGATGCGCCAGCGTGACGGGTCCGATGCGCAGGGTCATTGCCCTACCTAACCACAGAGATTCCCGAAGCGACACCGGGGCCTGCGCGGTGCCCGGTCTCCAGCGGGGTCACCGCAGCACGCGTTCGGCGAGGCGGTCGAGGGCCTCGTCGGCCTCGCGGGCGCGTCGCCATGGCAGCGAGACGACGCGCGTGATGCCGGCATCGGCGTAGCGGCGGACGTCGTCGGCCGTCAGCGCGCCGCCGCCGTGACTGACGGTGAAGTCGAACGGCGCGTCCGCGCGCCCCTGCTCGGCGAGCAGCGCGCGCAGCCGCCGCGCCTGCGCGCCGGCGCTCTCCGGGGTGTGACCGACGCCGTACCAGCCGTCGCCCAGCGCCGCGGCGCGGCGCAGCGCCGCCTCGCTCTCGCCGCCGACCAGGATCGGCGGGTGCGGCCGCTGCGCCGGCTTGGGCTCGAAGCGGACCGGCTCGAAGGCGACGTATCGGCCGCGGAAGGACGCGACCTCCTCGGTCCACAGCGCGCGCAGGGCCCGGATCGCCTCGCGGCCGCGGCCGGCGCGGCTGGCGAAGTCGATGCCAACGGCGCGGAACTCCTCCTCCAGCCAGCCGAGGCCGACGCCGAAGCTCACCCGGCCGCCGGACAGCACGTCGAGCGTGGTCACCATGCGCGCCACCGCGATCGGATGGCGCAGCGGCAGGATGTAGACATTGGTGCCGAGGCGGATGCGCTGCGTGCGCGCGGCCACCTGCATCAACACCAGCAGCGGATCGAGCAGCGGCGTCGCCGGATTGATCGGCGGCACGCCCTCCTGCGCGTACGGATAGCGGCTGCGGATCTCGGCCGGGAACACCAGGTGCTCCGCCACCCAGACCGATTCGAAGCCCAGCGCCTCGGCACGGACGGCGACGTCGGCCATCTGCTGCGGGCGGAGCATGAACAGCGGGATGCCGATGTTCATGCGCCAGCGTCCAGGGCGCGCGCGGCGCGGCGTGTGCGGTGGTCCGTCATGAGAGCCCCAATCGCGCGAACTGCTCCGGCGGCGCTTCGACCGACTGCAGCGCCGCGCGCAGCGCCTCGGCCGCGTCCCGCTCGCCCGCCGTGCCGGCGAGATTGCGGGTCTCGTCGGGATCGTCGCGCAGGTCGTAGAGGTGGTTGCCGCTGAACTCGCCCCAGGCCCAGAACGGCAGCAGGTCGCCGGCGGCGAAGGGCTGGCGGATCACCGGCACCGTCGATCCCGGCATGCGCGCCAGCGTCGCGCGATCGTCCGGCAGCGGCAGCCGCAATTGCGGCGCGCGGTGCACCGGCATCGTCGACCAGCGGTTCGACCACAGGCCGAGCGGCGCGTTGTCGCCGACCGGCGCCCGCGCGTACTTGCGGCGTTCGTCGATCAGGTGCACCTCGCGCCCCCACACCCCGGACAGCGCCCACTCGCGCACCCGGGCGACCTCGCCGCGGATCAGCGGCAGCAGCGACCGGCCGTGGGTGCGGTGCGCGAAGCCGACGCCGAACAGCTCGGCGAGCGTCGCCGGGATGTCGACGTTGGTGGTCAGCGCCGCGACGACGCCGGGCGCGACCCCCGGCCACGCCACCAGCAGCGGCGTGTGGCCGAGCGGCTCGTACACCGGTACCGCCGGCTTGCCCCAGATGTCCTTCTCGCCCAGGTAGTGGCCGTGATCGGTGCAGACGATCACCGCCGTCGTCTCCCACAGCCCGCGGCGGTCGAGCACGTCGAGGACGCGGCCGAGCCAGGCGTCGATCATCGTCAGCTTGCCGCCGTAGCAGGCGCGCACCTGGCGCGCCTGCGCCGGCGAGAGCACGCCGGCGGCCTGCGCGCCGCGCATGTAGGGCGGCCAGATCAGATGCGGACCCCGCCACGCCGGGTCGTAGAGCGACGCGTACGGCTCCGGGGTGTCGAAGGGTTCGTGCGGATCGAACTCGTCGACGAACAGCAGGAAGCGCTCGTGCGCCGGCGCTTCCTCCTCCAGCCAGCGCGCCGCCGCCGCCATGGTGCGCGGCCCCGGGAAATCGGCCTCGTCCCGGAACCAGCCGCGCGAGTCGTCGTAGGGGGTGTGGCCGCGGTGGAACGAGGGCGCGCCGAGCCAGCTCGGATCGGGGCGGCTGCGCCAGGGATCGCTCTCGTGGCCGCGCTGGTAATCCCAGGCGGTGAAGTCGCAGTGGTAGTTCTCGCCGCCGATCTCGAACAGGTGCGGATGATCCGACACCAGCTTGGTCACCACGCCGGCCTGCCGCAGGTGGGCGGTGAGCGGCTGCTCCCAGATCTCGATCGAGCCCCACGGCCGCCAGAGGAAGTCGAGGGCGCCGCACAGGAGATCGTGCCGCGCCGGCATGCAGGGCAAGGCGCCGGCGTAGTGGCGCTCGAAGCGCAGGGCGCGGCGCGCCAGGCGATCCAGGTTCGGGGTCGCGAACTCGCGCCCCCCGTAGGGACCGATCATGTGGCGGTTCAGACTGTCGAGCAGCAGGACGATCGCGTGCCGCGGCGGCGGCGGCGTGGCGGACGGCGGCGCGGTGCTCATGTCAGTCCCCGATCACATCATCCGCCTGCGCGAGCAAGCCGAGCGGCAGGCCGACGCCGGCCTGCTCCGCCGCCTCGGCATTGAGGATGAGGCGCGCCGCCGTCACTCGTTCGAACGGCTCCAGTTGCGGGCGCTCGCCGCGCATCAGCGCCGCGGCGCGCCGGCCCGCCGCGACGGCGGCGGCGCGCTGGTCGGCGGCCAGCGTCAGCACCGCGCCCGCCGGCGCGTGCGCGGCGCGGGTGCCGAGCACCAGCATGCGGCAGGCGCGCGCCCCGGCCACCAGGTCGGCGAGCGCCGCGTCGGTGCTGCGGTCGCCGAGCAGCACCAGCGTCCGCGCATGCCGGTCGCACAGCCCCCGCACCGCCGCGGCGGCGCCGTCGCCCAACGGCTGGCTGAGCACCGGGTGACGGGTCAGGGCGCGGAGCTGGTCGCGGTAGGCGACCGAGTCGGCGTCGCCGGCGGCGAACACCGCCCCGAGCGCCGGCGCCGGCAGCAGCGGCTCGGCCGCGTCGAGCAGGGCGCCGAAATCGTTCACCGCGTAGGCGCCGGCGAGCGGCGGGCCGCTCGGGGCGAACAGCGCCGGCAGCCAGCGCGCCAGCAGCGCCGGCGGCGTGGCGCCGCCAGCGGCCGGATCGGCGACGTCGGTGAACACCACCGCCGGCGCGCTCGGCCGCGCCGCCGCCAGGGCGGCGGTGGTGACGGTCAACACCAGGTCGGCCCCGGCGGCCAACTCCTCGCGCAGGCGATCGGCGAGGGCGGCGGCCGGCGCGCGGACGGCGCGCAGGCTGCGCTCCGGCGCCGCGCCGGCGCCCTGGTCGACGCCCGCCAGCAGCGCCTCGCGGCACTCCGCGGGCGGCGGCGGATCGTCGGGTTCGAGCACCACCACCCGCCATGGACCGTCGTGGGCCGGCGGTTGCTCGCAGGCGGCGAGGGCCAGCAACAGGACCACCGCCGGCCGCCGCCATACCCTTCTCGCCCGGATCGCTCGCCGCACGGCGGCGGATCATGGCAGCGGCACCCGCCAGCGGCAAACTGGCCACCGACGGGAGACTTTTTGCTGCCGCCCCCGCGTGCGCGTTGACAACCCCGCTGCGGCCATGCTCTGTCCCGCAAGCGCTTCAGGGGGGCTATGCGAGACCACGCACTCGGCAACGACGTGGCGGACCTGTCGTCGGTTCTCGGCAGCAGTGCGCCGCAGGCGAGCAGTTTCAACGGCACCAAAGGGCTTCTCCTCGCCGTCCTCGAGGACGGCATCCGCAGCTATCTGAGCCCGGTCGACGAGATCCGCAGCGAGGCGGAGTACTGGGTGAACAGCGGTCGCGCCCGCTCGCCCTTCTGCTTCGTCGTCATCTGCGAGACGCTCGGCCTCGAGCCGGCGGCGGTGCGCCGCGCGCTCGAGCGGATGCGCGCCCAGGCGGTCGATCCCGCGCGCGCCATCGGCCGGACGCGGCCGAACGTGCGCCGCGTCCACCGCGTCTCGCAGCGCGGCCTCGGCTGAACCGCGGCGGCGCGGCTACGGCGCCGTCCAGTTGCCGGTGACGTCGCCGATCAGGACGCCGACGAAGGTCTGACTGCCGGCGCTGTCGACCAGCGGCTGGTAGGTGATCGCACCCATCCGGCACTGGCCGTTGCCGAGCTGCGGCTGCACCAGCGACTGGAATGGCGCCGGTCCGGGGAGCGGCTGGAACAGCCAGTCGGAGCCGCAGGTCTCGGCGGCCGGCAGCCGCGCTCGCGTGCCGACCTTGAGCTCGAGCACGCGCACCGCGTCGAGCGTGCTGCACGTGCCGTCCCCGGTGGTGTCGCAGGCGAGCATCTGGATCGGCCCGAAGGGACGCATGCCGGCGACGTGCTGGAGAATGTGGGCGGCATCGAGCGCCGAGAGCCCGTTGTTGATGTCGCCGGTCTTGCGCGGCGTCAGCGTCCAGTTGCCGCCGGGGAGCGGCGCGGCCGTGTAGTTGCCGGCGCTGTCCGTGGCGGCCATCACGGCGCCTGGTCCGGCGGCGGAGACGACGACGCCGGGAACGACCTTGCTGCCGAAGTAGTACGGCACCGAACCGCTGACGGTGAACGGGGTCGGCGTCGCGCCGGCAGTCGGCGTCGGGGTCGGTGGATTCAGCGCCCGCAGGCGATAGATGGCGCCGGCGCCGATCGAGGCGATGTAGATGGAGCCGTCGGGCGCGCGCTCGAGATCGCTGATGCCGCCGAACCCGGAGCCGAGGCGCACCAGGTCGCGCTCGCTGCTGCTGTCGGCCACCAGATCCGCGAGGCCGGCCACGCCGCCGAGATCGAAGGCGGTGCGCGCCTGGTTGAGCGGCAGGCGGTAGAGCTGACCGTTGTTGAAGTCGGCGACCAGCGCCACGTGATCGTACGCCGGGCCCAGCGCGCCGCCGCTCGGAAAGACGATGCCGGTCACCGCCACGGGAGCCACCCAGGAGAAGGCGGGATCCGCGTAGGCGCTGGCGCCCCCCGGCATGGCGAACAGGCTGGCGATGCTGTTCGCGCTGCGCGCGGCGGGCCCCATGATCGGCCGCCAGCCGCTGTTGAAGCCCGGCACGACGCGATTGATCTCGTCGTACGACGTCGGCCCGTTCTCCGTGTCCCACAGGTCGCCGGTGAACGGATCGATGGCGAGGCCGAAGCCGTTGCGCACCCCGTAGGCGTAGTAGCGGGCGACCGCCGTGCGGCAGGTCTCGCCGCCCGGGCAGCCACTGCCGCTTGGACAGGTCTGCGCGGTGGTGAGGCTGCAATACGGAACGAACGGATTGCCGGGCGCCGGGCTGCCGTCCTGCTGCACGCGCAGGATCACCGCCGTGTCGTCGGGCGGCGCGCCGCCGGGATTGTTCTCGAGCTGGCCGTTGCGGTTCAGGTCGCCGATGACGACGAACAGCGGCCGCCCGTCGCCGATCAGCGGCGTCGGCGGCGGGCTCGCCAGGGGGCCGAGCAGCAGCGCGCCGCCATTGTGGTTCGGCCCGCTCAGCACCGGCAGATCGAGAATGAGCTGGCGGTTCTCCAGCCGACCGGCGGCGGCGTTCCAGGTGTAGCGGTAGACGCGATTGCCGAGCGGGGTGCCGCTGTCCGGCGAGCCGTCGCCGTCCGGGTCGGCCACCTCGGTGTAGTAGAGGAAGACGCGGGGTGGGTCCTCGCCGTTGATGGCGATGCCGAGCAGGCCGCGCTCGCTGTCGCTGTTGACGGCGACGTCGAGCACTGGCGTGCTCTGCAGCACGCCGCCGACGACCCGGCGCACGCGACCGGTGCTCTTCTCGAGGAAGAGGAAATCGTCCGGCCCGAGGAAGGCGAGGTTGGTGGGCGTGTTGAGCTGGGTCAGCACCGTGTCGACGGTGAGCGAGAGATCGTTCACCGTCGGCGCCGCCGCGGCGGCCCCGGCCCACCACAGCGCGACCACCGCGCCCGCCACGCGCCCCCATGTGCCCATGACGCGGAGCATACCCACGCCTCGGAGCACCGGGAAGCGGGATTGCGCGCTCGCCGCGATTCTCCGGTCGACGCCCCGCGGCGAAGCTGCTACTTGCTGCGCCGTGGAGGAGGAGGCGCGGATGACTCGACGCATCGCCGTGGTCATGCTGGCGGCGCTGGTGTTCGTCGCGACGCTGGCGGCGCCGCGGCGCGCCGCCGCCACCGACAACCTGGTGTACATCATCCCGGCCGCGATCGGCGGCGCGGTGGCGCTGGTCGCCATCATCGCCATCCTGGTGGTCGATCGCAGCGAGCCGGAGTACGAGCTGGTGCCGAACGCGCCGCGCCGGGCGCAGCGCGGCCTGCAGTTCGCCCCGTCCTGCGCGTTGACCGACCACGGACTGCCCCTGGCCTGCTGGTAGGGGCGCCGGCCGGTCCGACCGGGGCCCGGGGCCCGCGGTCGCGCGCCGTATCACCGCCGGGCATCACGCCTTTGTCGGGCGCGGCGACGAGTCTCGGCGCGCAGACGAGCCGGTCGCGTGGCATGGGCGAGGCCGATGCCGCCGCGCCGTTTTGTCCTTGCCAATGCGACCTGCAGCATGGGACGCTATGTCGTGGCGATCATGCGAGGCTCCCGCCCTGCGGGCTCCATCCACGGTCTCCGCGCCCTGATCCTCGCCGTCGCCCTGGCCGCGGCGCCGGGCACCCGTTTCGCGGCCGCGCAGAGCGCCTGCACGGGCGATTGCAACGGCAACGCTCAGGTGACGATCGACGAGCTCGTCCGCTCGGTCAACATCGCCCTCGGTCTCCTTCCGCTCGACGCCTGCCTGGCCGTCGACCGCAACCTGGACGACCAGGCGACCATCAACGAGCTGATCACCGCCGTCAACTTCGCCCTTTTCGGCTGCCCCGCCGCGTTCACGCCCACCCCCACGCCGATGCCGCCCACCGCGACGCCGCTCGGCACGACGCTGCAGGTCGACGCCGGACCGGACGTGCTCATTCCGCTCGACGGCGCGGCAACGCTGACCGGGCGCGTGACCGGCGGCGGCGTCGCGAGCACGCCCGCGACGCCGCAGGCGCACTGGAGCGTGGTGGACGGCCCCGGCACCGTCACCTTCGGCTCGCCAAACGCCCTCACCACCACGGCCCGCGCCTCGGCCGTCGGCTCGTACCGGGTGCGGCTCAGCGCCACGCTCGGCAGCGCGTCGGCGAGTGACGAGATGCTGCTGCACGTCGACCTCGCCGCCGCCAACCTGGCGCCGGTGCTCGATCCGATCGCCGACCAGACCATCGCCGCCGGCTCGGCACTCCGCCTCGCGCTGATCGGGCACGATCCCAATCCGTTCGACACGCTGGCGTACGGCCTCGTCTCCGGTCCCGACGGCGCGACAGTGGACCCGCAGGGCATTTTCGGCTTCGCGCCCCTCGCCGATCAGTTCGGCGCGCACGCGGTGACCGTCGCGGTCACCGATCCCGGCGGGCTCAGCGCTCGGCGCTCGTTCACCGTGCGCGTCGTACCGGGCAATCGCCCGCCGGCGTTCGGGCCGCTCCCCGATGCCGTCACGCGGTCGATGACACCGTTCGCGCGCCTGCTCACCGCGACCGATCCCGACGGCGACGCGCTCCGGTTCGCGCTGCTGTCCGGCCCGGAGGGCATGACGCTCGACGGCGCGCAGCTGGCGTGGACGCCCGGCGCCGGTCAGGTCGGCGCCTTCGTCGTCCGCGTGCAGGTCGTGGACGCCGCCGGCGCGTCGGCGCTGGGCGAGTTCCGCGCCGTCGTTCCGCCGCCGGCGGCTCCGCAGGCGAGCAACGACCGCTACGAGGTGCAACTCGGCCGCACGCTCACCGTGCCCGCGGCCGGCGTGCTCGCCAACGACGTCAGCATCGACGCAGGCCCCCTCACCGCGCGGCGGCTCACCCCGGCCGACAAGGGCGCGGTCACGGCGTTCGCGGCGGACGGATCCTTCACCTATCAGGCGCCGCCGGCGCTGCCGCCACCGCCGCCGCTCGACGCCACCGTCAAGTACCAGCTGTACTACGGCAACTCGGTCATCATCGGCTGGTACCCGCCGCTGGTTGCCGATGTCGACGGCGACGGCAAGCCGGAGATCATCTTCTGGCGCGGCGACACCATCACCGTGGTGCACGGCGACACCGGCGAGGAGCTGTTCAGCGCCAACAGCCTGCCGGCGCCCTATGACGGCTGCGCCATGTACGGACGCGGCGCCGATACCTTCGCGGCCGCCGACATCGACGACGACGGCGCCGTCGAGATCGTCATGAGCGCCCAGTGCGCGGCCGACAACGCGAATTACATCTACGTTGCCGGCAATGCGGCGCGGCTCGTCGCGCTCGCCTACGATCCGGCGGCGCCGCAGCGCGTCCGCGTGAAGTGGCTCTCCGATCCCCTCTCCCCGCGCATCCCGTACACCGAGGGCGACGGCCATCTCTTCGTGCCCTTCGGCGGCCAAGCGGCATCCGCAGCGATCACCGTCGCCCGCCTGCGGCCCACCGAGCCACCCACCGTGCTGCTCGGCAAGAGCTACAGCAGCGGGCCCGGCCCGCGCAGCTACTGTGGCCAGGTACTGCCCGGAAAACTCGATCCCCACTGCCGCATCGTCTTCGCCGTCGACGGCGCCACCGGTGCGCTCAAGACGCCGTACTACGCCGCGCCCGAGGACCCGAACAGCGTCGGACCGTACGGCGATCAGGTGTACGGCGGTCCGAGCGCAGCCAGCGTCGCGGACGTCAACGACGACGGGCAACTCGACGTCCTCTTCCAGGGCACGTTGTGGAACGCCGACGGCACCGTCCAGCGCCAGTTCGACGGCACGCCGTCCACCTCCTCGGGCACCGCGGATTCCCTGCTGGTCGATCTCGACGGCGACGCCGCGATGGAGATCGTCACCCTCGACGCCGCCAACTACCGCCGCAACGGCATCCTGCGCGCCTGGAAGGCCGACGGCCGCCTGCTGTGGAAGCTGACCCTGCCCACGGACGGGGTGTACACGCGCCTGAGTGCCGCCGACGTGGACCGCAGTGGCCGGCCGACGATCCTGTTCGCCATCCGCACCACCATGTACGCGGTCGACCAGGACGGCCAGTTCAAGTGGGTGCGCACGTTCCCCTACGACGGGAGCGGCTTCCACTCCCTGGTGAGCGGCAACGGCACCGGCTTCCCGGTCTACGATCTCAACGGCGACGGCATCGTCGACATCGTCGTGCAGTTCACCAAGAGCACCATCCTCTTCCTGCGCGGCGACACCGCCGAGACCCAGGCGTCGTGGACCTATCCGGGTGGCGACGAGCGGGGAACGCAGAACGCACAGGCGCCGGTGATCGCCGATCTCGACGGCACCGGCGAGGCCAGCCTGATCTGGTACCACGACGTCAATTTGAACGATCACTCCTTTCTGCAGGTGCTGAAGGGCGCCAGCGCCCCGTGGCGCGCCGCGCCGACCCATCTCAACCAGCGCGCCTACTGGGGCACGAACTTCAACCCCGACGGCAGCGTGCCGCGCACCTACCCGCGCCACACCGCCGCCCCGAGCACCAACGTGTACCTGCAGCAGCCGCCGGCGCCCTACGCGCTGGAGCCGCGGCTGCGCACGCAGGCGCAGTTCACGTACGCGGCGCGCAGCGGCGAACGCGAGTCGGCGCCGGCGCGTGTGACCATCGACATCCTACCCGAGAACCGGCCGCCGACGCTCACCGCGCTGCCGCCGGATACGCTGCCGATCGGCGACTACCGCAACCAGCTCTACACGTTCCAGCTCGCCGGCACCGATCCCGATCCCGGTGACGTGCTCACCTTCGGTCCCACCGACGAGCAGGGCTGCGGTTTCGAGGGGCGCGTGAACATCTCGCCGCAGGGTCTGTTCACCTACTGGGGCCGCTCCGGGGGCGAGGAGTACTGCTTCTTCCGCGCCACGCTGTCCGACGACAAGGGTGCCACGGTGACGGCGCCCATCGTCATCTTCTTCACCGACCAGCAGCGGCTCGTGCCGGATGTGGTCGGCCTGGAGCGCAGCGCCGCCCTGGACGAAATCCTGCGGCTCGACCTCGCCGTCGGGCCGCCGATCGCCGTCGCCTCACGCGTTCCGGCGGGCCAGGTGCTGACGCAGCATCCCGCCGCCGGCAGCGAGGTGCGCCGCGGCACGCGGGTACAGCTCACCGTCTCGCTCGGTCCGGGCCCCGCCGACACCGATGCCGACGGCGACGGCTTCACGCCCAATCAGGGCGACTGCGACGACGCCGATCCAGCCATCAACCCGGGCGCCGCCGAGATCCCGAACAACGGTATCGACGAGAACTGCGACGGCTCCGAGCGCGTCGTCCGCGAGGTGCGCGTCTCGCCCGGGCGCGCCCTGCGCGTCACCGGCGAAACCATCCCCTTCGTCGCCACCGCGCGGTACGACGACGGCGCCAGCGCCGTCGTCGCCGCCCACTGGAGCTCGACGGCCGCCACCGTCGCCAGCATCGACGGCGCCGGGGTGGCCCGGGCGCTGAACGTCGGCACGACCGACATCCGCGCCGTCTTCGGCGGCGCGGAAGGTCACGCCGAGGTCCGTGTCGCCGCCCGCAACGCCGGCGACCAGGACCTGCCGACGGCGGCGATCACGACGCCTCCCGACGGCGCCACGATCACGGGCCTGACGCAGGTCACCGGCACCGCCACCGACCGCAGCTTCCTGCGCTACGAGCTGGCGCTGGCGCGCGCCGGCGAGTCGGAGTTCACGCTGGTCGGCGAGGGCTCCGCGCCGGTGGTCGATGGCGTGCTCGGCACCCTCGATCCGACGCTGCTGCCGAACGAACACTACACGCTGCGGCTCACCGTGTTCGACCGCAACGGCAACAGCGAGGCCGTCGAGTCCGCATTCCTCGTCGAGGGCGGCGCCAAGGTCGGCAACTTCACCCTGCGCTACGAGGATCTCACCGTGCCGGTCTCCGGCATCCCCGTGCAGGTGGTGCGCACCTACGACAGCCGCGACAAGCGCGGGGGCGACTTCGGCATCGGCTGGCATCTCGACGTCCAGACCGTGCGCGCCACCGCCGCGCGGGTGCTCGGTCGCGGCTGGAGCGTGCAGCGCCCGGGGTTGGGCTTCGTGCTCGTGCCCGGGGGCGATCACGTTGTCAGCGTCACGCTGCCCGGCGGCAGGATCGAGAGCTTCGAGATGCAGCTCTCGCCGAGCTCGTCGCTGTTCGTGCCGCTCACCCGGCTGCAGGCGACCTTCACGCCGCGGCCGGGCAGCCGGGGCGCGCTGGAAAGCCTGGACAACAACAGCCTGCTGATCGCCGATCCGCAGCCCGGCCCGGTGACGCTGCTCGACGACGAGACGCTCAACGAGTACCACCCGGACCGCTTCCGCTACACCGCGCCGGACGGCACGCAGTACGTCGTGAGCCGCAGCCGCGGCGGTGAGCGCGTACGCGATCCGCAGGGCAACGAGGTCACCGTCGGACCGAACGGCATCAGTCATTCGGCGGGCCCGAGCGTCCAGTTCACGCGCGACGCGCAGGGGCGCATCACCGCGGTGACCGATCCCAGGGGCATGGTGCAGCGGTACGCGTACTCGCCCGCGGGCGACCTGATCTCGCATACCGACGCGAACGGTCACATCACCGAGTTCGTCTACAACGCCACCCATGACGTCGTGCGCATCGTCGACCCGCTGGGGCGGGCGACGGCGCGCGCCGAGTACGACGACGACGGACGGCTGATCGCGCTGACCGATGCCGCGGGGCAGCGCACGACCTATGAGCACGACGTCGTCGGCCGCCAGGAGGTGGTGCGCGATGCCCTCGGCCGCGTCACCGTCAGCGAGTACGACGAGCGCGGCAACGTGCTGGCGGTGACCGATCCGCTCGGCGCCCGCACGACCTTCACCTACGACGGGCGCGGCAACCAACTGACCAGCACCGACCCGCTGGGCGCCGTCACCACCTTCACCTACGACGGCGACGATCACCTGCTGACGGTCGTCGATCCGCTCGGGCACATGACGGCGTTCACCCGCGACGGCGCCGGCCGGCCGCTGACGGTCACGGATCCGCGCGGCGGCATCACCACCAATCGCTACGACGGTTCCGGCAATCTGGTCGAGGTCGTGAACGCGGCAGGCCAGACACTGTCGCTCGGCCGCGACGGCGCCGGCAACGTCACCTCCCTGACGGACGCCGCTGGGACCACCACCAACACGTACGATGGCGCCGGGCGGCGCACGCAACTCGTCGATCAGCTCGGCCTCGTCACCAGTATGCAGTACGACGCCAACGGCAATCTGATCGGGCAGCAACAGAGCCGGCCGGGCGCCGACTGGACGCTGACGTACGACGCCGCCAACCGTCCCGTCCGCCGCACCTTCGCGGGCAGGACGCGCGAGCTGGGTTACGACGCCGCCGGACAGCTCGCGACCGCCGTCACCGCAACGGGCGAGGAGGTCGCGCTGAGGTCCGACCCCGCCGGACGACTGGCGGCGATCGAGAGCCCGGCCCGCGGCACGCTGCTGCGCCAGACCTACGACGCCGTCGGCAACCGCATCGGCGTCGTCGACGGGCTCGGCAACGAGACCCGCCATACCTACGACGCGGCCGATCGCCTCGTGCAGACGCGCCGTCCGGACGGCACCATTCAGCGGCGCGAGTACGACGCCGCGGGACGGGTGACGCGGGTGGTGGACGCGCGCGGCAACGCGACGACGTACGCCTACGATCTCGCCGGCCAGCTCGTCACCCAGACCGACGCCCTCGGCGGGCAGCGGCATTTCGAGTACGACGCCAACGGCAATCAGATCGCCGAGACCGATCCCCTGGGGCGTACCACGCGCTTCGCCTACGACGCGCTCGATCGGCTGGTGGAGACGACCTACGCCGACGGCACGACGGCGACGCGCGCCTACGACGCGGCCGGCAACGTCACGACCGTCACCGACGCCGCCGGCAGGCAGACCCGCTACACCTACGACGCCGCCGGCCATCTGCTCACCACCACCGACCCGCTCGGCAACCTGATCCGCTACGAGTACGCCGCGGGCGGCCAGCGGACCGCGATCGTCGACGCGAAAGGCCATCGGACGCAGCTCGCCTACGACGACGCCGGCCGGCTGAACCGGGTCACGTATCCCGACGGCGACATGACGACCACCGCGTATGACGACGTCGGCAACGTCCGCTCGCGCACCAATGGTGCCGGGCAGACGGTGCAGTACCAGTACGACGACGCGGGATGGCTGCGCGGCGCCGTCCTGCCCGGCGGCGCGACCGAGAGCTACGACTACACGCCGGACCAACGCCTGCGCACCGTGACCGACGGGCGCGGCACCACGCGCTACGACTACGAGCCGCTGACCCGCCGGCTGGCGCGCGTCACCGAGCCCGACGGCCGCTACGTGCGCTACGCCTACGACGCCGTGGGCAACCGCACGCTGGTGGCGCACGGCGGCCCGACCATCAGCGAGGCCATCACCCGCTACGCCTACGATGCGCTGAACCGGATCGCCGAGATCACCGATCCCGCCGGCGGCAAGACGGTGCACGCCTACGACGCCGTCGGCAACCTGATCCGTGTCACCCGGCCGAACAACGTCGTCACCGACCTCGCGTACGACGAGCTCAACCGCATCACCGCCATCACCGACCGCAGGGGCGGCGCCGTCGTGGCGAGCGAGCGCTACGTCCTCGACGAGCTCGGCAACCGCATCGGCGTCGAGCGCGAGGACGGGAGCCGGATCGAGTACACCTACGACGCGCTCTCGCGCGTCACCCGCGAGCGTCGTCTCGCTCCCGGGGCGGTGCTGACGGTCGATCTCGTCTACGGCTACGACGCCGCCGGCAATCTCGTCACCGCCGGGCCGGCGGGAGCACCGGCCAGCTTGGCGTACAACGCCAACGATCAACTCACCTCGGGCGGCGGCGTGACCTACACGTACGACGGCGCCGGGCGGCGCGTACGCGAGGCCTGGACGGACATGGGGATGCCGCGCGTCGTCACCTACGAGTGGGACGCGCGCGACCGACTCACCGCGTTCCGCGCCACCACCGGCGCCACCACGACCTACGCCTACGACGGCGACGGCACGCGCGTCGCCAAGGGCGGGGCGGGCGGCGCGATCGAGTATCTGGTCGACCGCCACAACGCCACCGGCTACTCGCAGATCGTGCGCCAGCGCGGCGGGTCGGTCGATCGCAGCTTCGTCTACGGCACGCGCCTGCTGGAGACCTTCGACGGCGGTACGCCGCGCTACCGGCTCTTCAACCACATCGGTTCGACGCGCTTCGACACCGCGCCCGACGGCACGATCGCGGACGCCTTCGACTACGATGCGTACGGCAATGCGTTGGGCGGCGCCGACCCGACCGGCGGGCCGCACCGATTCGCCGGCGAGGAGCTCGATGCCGAGTCCGGCCTCACCTATCTGCGAGCGCGCTACTACGATGCGGCGACGGGCGCCTTCCTCTCGCGGGATCCTCAGCCGGGCGGCGACGGCGACGCGCTGTCGCAGCACCGCTATCTGTATGCCGCCGGCAACCCGGTGAACCGCACCGATCCCTCCGGCCGCTTCACGCTGCCCGAGGCGTTGGTGTCGTCGTATCAGCGCCTGCAGGCGGCCGGACAGAACGTGCTACGGGCCCGACGCGGTCTCAGCCAGGCAAAGGACGTCACGGCGACGACGATGCGCACGCTCGGCGGCGTGCTGGCCATCGACGCCATCCTCGAGGCGATGACCAACAACCGCCGCGTCGAGCGCTGGTTTGGCGGCGGCGCCGCGGCGAATGTGTATCAGCTCGATGAACTCGGCAGCGCCGCGACCGGCGCCGTCGAGATCATCGCCGCCGTCGCACTGGGGCGTGCCGCCATCGACATGCTCAACGGCCGCGAGATCGTCTTCACCATTCAGGGCTTCGGCCTGGTCGCCAGCGGCAGCCCCGGCGACCTCGCGCAGGTGACGCGCAACGAAGGCTATTCGGCGCACTGCGAGAACCGGGTCACGGCCCGCGCCTTCGCGGTGCGGCCGGTGCGGCCCGGGGGGTCGTGGGGCATCCATCTCTGCGCCTCGTTCTTCGGACAGACCCCCATGCCCACGGCCGAGAACCTGACGGCGCAGGGGCGTGCCTCCATGCCCGGCCTGCTGGTGCACGAGTTCATGCACGTCATCTCCAACGAGCGGATCGGCGACCGCACCTACCAGTGCGCGCTGACCTACCAGGACGCGGCGGGCAGATCGCGGGCCGGGGTGGAAGCGAGCGCGCTCGTGCCGGGTGCCAATCTGTTCGTCGCCGACGCCTACCGGTGCTGGGTCGAGGACGCGGCGGTCGGCGCGCCGAACCCCAACACGCCGAACCCCTGGGCTCCCTGAGGCGGCGCACGGGCCGCAGCGGCTCGCCAGCCGGCCGCGTCCGGCGGCGTGGTGGCGCTGGTCGCCATCATCGCCATCCTGGTGGTCGATCGCAGCGAGCCGGAGTACGAGTTGGTGCAGACCCGCCTGCCCAACACCGTGCCGCCGGGCGGCATCCACTGCGCGCCGGCGTGCGCGCCGGATCCCCAGGGGCTGCCGCTGCTCTGCTGGTGAGCGCCGCGCCGGCGGGGCGCGGCCCGCTCAGACGACCGCGCCGACGCGCAGCGGCGGCTCGACGTTGGCCGCCAGCGGGCTGGGCTCGATCCGCGCCTGCTCGTGGCTGCCGAGGGTGAGCACCTCGACGCCGCGCTCGGTGACCAGCAGCGTGTGCTCGAACTGCGCCGAGAGCGAGCCGTCGACGGTCACCGCCGTCCAGCCGTCCCGCAGCACCTGGCAGCGCCAGTCGCCGAGGTTGATCATCGGCTCGATGGTGAACGTCATCCCCGGCAGCAGGCGTTCGCCGCTCCCCGGCTTGCCGTAGTGCAGGATCGCCGGCGCGGTGTGGAACAGACGCCCGATGCCGTGCCCCGAGAACTGGCGCACCACCGAGTAGCCGCGCGGCTCGACGAAGCTCTGGATGGCGTGTCCGATGTCGCCGGTGGTGGCGCCCGGCCGCACCGCCGAGATGCCGCGCCACAGCGCGCGGTAGGTATCCTGCACGAGCTGGCGCGCTTTCGGCGACACCTCGCCGATCAGGAAGGTGCGCGACGCGTCGCCGTGGAAGCCATCGAGGATCGGGGTGACGTCGACGTTGACGATGTCGCCCTCGCGCAGCACCCGTTCGGGATCGGGGATGCCGTGGCAGACGACGTCGTTGACCGAGGTGCAGCAGTGCGCCGGGAAGCCGTGGTAGCGATACGGGGCGCTGACCGCGCCGCGGGCCCGGGTCGCCTCGTCGACCAGGCGGTCGATGTCGGCGGTGCTCATGCCCGCCCGGATCTGCCCCTCGACGAGGTCGAGCAGCTCGCCCGCGAAGCGGCCGGCGGCGCGCATCTTCTCGATCTCGAACGGCCCGAGGGTCGACGCGCCCGGGCGTCGGTCGTCCTTCCGCTTGCGCTTCTTGCGCGTCATAGGAGTCGGCAGGATAGCCGACGCCCGCGAGTTGGCCAACCGGGTCCGTGCACCGGGTCCGTGCCGGGGGGCCGAGGCGTCCGCGTCGGCCCCCCGAGGGACGACACCGCGCCGCGTTGCCGGGGGACGGCCGCTCCGCTAGGCCTGCCCGCCGGGAGGCGCGATGAACTACTGGCTGATGAAATCGGAGCCCGGCACCTACAGTTGGGCCGATCTGCAGCGCGACCGCCGCACGGTCTGGGACGGCGTCCGCAACTTCCAGGCGCGCAACAACCTGCGCGCCATGCGGCCCGGCGACCTGGCCCTGTTCTACCACTCGGTCAACGAGCGCAGCATCCCCGGCGTGGCGCGCATCGCCTCCGCTCCCTATGCCGACCCCAAGGCGCCGGACTGGACGGTGGTGGACGTCGAGCCCGTCCACGCCCTGAAAACGCCGGTGACGCTCGAGCGCATCAAGGCGGAACCGGCGCTGCGCGAGATGGTGCTGCTGCGGCAGTCGCGGCTGTCGGTGCAGCCGGTGCGCAAGGCGGAGTTCGACGCCATCGTGAAGATCGGCGGCCGGCAGCGTTGACGGCCGCCGGCGCGCGGCGGACGCGGGCTGCCAGCCCGCGCTAGACGATCTCGCGCTCGGTGGCGACGAAGAGCGTCGAGCGGCCGAGGTCGATGAAGCGCCGCTCGTCCTCGAGCAGCGCGAGGCTGGCGGCGCGGCCCTGCGGGCTCGCGGTCGCCGCCGCCAGCTCCTCCGCCGAATCCCACCAGAGCTCGGCGACCCCGTCGTAGCCGGGGAGCGCGCCGCGGTTCGCCTGCAGCGCCGCGTCGAGCGCCCCGTCCCCGGCGTGCGACTGCACGTAGCGACGGATCCGCAGCGCCGCCGCGTGCCGCCGCACCAGCGGCCCGTGCGTCTCCAGCCAGTAGCGCTGGAACTCCCCGCGGCTCAGGCGCGGCAGGCGGTGCAGGCAGAAGAGGAGCTTGAGCATGGGAGTGCGCGGGGCGCCATCGCGCCGGCGGCGCCGGCTCAGATCGCCCGTTCCCTGCCCGCCCAGTACGGGTCGCGCAGCTTGCGCTTGTACAGCTTGCCGTTGGGATCGCGCGGCATGCTGTCGACGAAGTCGATCGAGCGCGGCGCCTTGTAGCGGGCGATGTGTTCGCCGCACCAGGCGAGGATCTCCTCGGCGAGCGCCGGGCCCGGCGTGACACCGGGCGCCGGTTCGACCACCGCCTTCACTTCCTCGCCCCAGTCCTCGTGCGGGATGCCGAAGACGGCCGCGTCGGCGATCTTCGGATGCTGGAGAAGCTGCGCCTCGACCTCGGTCGGATAGATGTTCACGCCGCCGGAGATGATCATGTCGATCTTGCGATCGCAGAGGAACAGGTAGCCGTCGGCGTTCAGGTAGCCGATGTCGCCGACGGTGAAGAAGCCGTCGCGCCGGTTGGCCGCCGTCTTGCCATCGTCCTTGTGGTATTTGAAGTCGGCGGCGCCGAGCGCCATGTACACGGTGCCCGGCGCGTCGACCGGACAGGGATTGCCGGCGTCGTCGTAGATGCGGATCTCCGAGCTCGGCCAGGCGCGGCCGACGGTGCCGGGGTAGCGCAGCCACTCCTCGGGCGTCACCAGCGTGCCGCCGCCCTCGCTGGCGGCGTAGTACTCGTAGATCACCGGTCCCCACCACTCGAGCATGCGGCGCTTGACGTCCACCGGACACGGCGCGGCGGCGTGCACCATGTGGCGCAGCGACGACACGTCGTAGCGGCGCTTCACCTCCTCGGGCAGCGCCAGCAGGCGGTGGAACTGGGTCGGCACCATGTGGCTGGTGGTGACCCGATGGCGCTGGATCGCCTCCAGGCACAGCTCCGGCGTCCACTTGTCCATCAGCACCACGGTGTGGCCGTAGTGCAGCGACGAGGCGGCGAACACCAGCACCGCGGTGTGGTAGAGCGGCGAGCCGCAGAGGTGGACGTTGTCGGCGTGCGGCTGGATGCCGAACATGCCGAGGAACATCGCGAACATCGAGCAGACGGCGTCGGGATCGTAGGGCGCCAGCGGCCGCCGCACCCCTTTCGGACGCCCGGTGGTGCCCGAGGTGTAGTTCATCACCTGCCCGGCCACGCGGTCGCCCGGCAGCTCGGCCGACTGCCCCTCGACGAGGCTGGCGAAGGACCGGAAGCCCGGCACCGTGCCGACCGCGTAGCAGGCGCTCTCCGGCAGCCCGGCCTCGCGCGCCGCGCCGGCGCAGATGGCGGCGAAACGCTCGGCGCCGATGAACGCCTTCGCCTCGCAGTCGCCGACGATGTAGCCCACCTCGCCGGCGGTGAGGTGGTTGTTGATCGGCGTCAGGTACCACCCCGACTGCATGGCGGCGAGGTAGGTGACGATCATCGCCGCGCCGTTCGGCAGGCAGGTGGCGACGCAGTCGCCCTGCTGCAGGCCGAGCGCCCGCAACCCGTGCACCAGGCGGTTGGCCTCGGCCAGCAGCTCGCCGGCGCGCCACGCGCGCCCGTCGGGCTCGACCAGCGCCAGGTGCTGGGGGTCGCGCTGGGCGAGATTCCAGAATCCGTACTCTGACATGGGCGGCTCTCCGCGATGCGGCGCGACCGCATCGGTCGCGCCGCACCCTGGGTTGAGACGTGACTACTTGCTGGCCGGCTTCTCAGCCGGCTTCTCGGCCGGGTTCGGGGCCGCGCCCGGGGCGCCCGACGCGCCGGCCGCCGGCTTCTCGATCTCCAGCAGCTCCACCTCGAAGACCAGCGGCGCGCCCGGCTTGATCTTCGGCGGCGCCCCGCGGTCGCCGTAGGCGATGCTCGACGGGCAGATGATCTTCGCCTTGCCGCCGACCTTCATCTTCTGCACCGCCTCGGTCCAGCACGGGATGACGCGGTTCAGCGGGAAGGTCGCCGGCGTGCCGCGCTCCTTCGAGCTGTCGAACACGGTGCCGTCGCGCAGCGTGCCGTGGTAGTGCACCTTCACCGTGTCGGTGGCCTTCGGGCTCTCGCCGTTGCCCGGCGCCAGCTCGAAGAAGATGAGGCCGCTCTCGCTCTTCTGCGCGCCCTTCTCCTTCGCCATCTTGTCGAGGAAGCCCTGGGCGTCCTTCTTCTCCGCCTCGGCCGCCGTCTTGGCCCGATCCTGGGCGAGCTGCTGCAGCTTGGCGCGGTAGTCCTTGAGGTCGATCTGCTCCTTGTTCGCCAGCCCGTCCACCAGTCCCTGCTGGACCAGCTTCACCTCGTCCGGCGTCAGGTAGTAGGGCTGTAGGCTCTGCGACAGCGCGACACCGAGCGCGTAGATCGTCTTCTGTTCGTCGGTGTCCAGTTTCGCCTGGCTGAATGCCGGCGCGGCCAGGCCCAAGACCAGGGCCAGCACGGTGGTGGTGCGGGTGAACATGCATTCTCCTTTCGAGAGTGGGTGGGCGAAGACCAGCCGCCCACGTCTAGCCGAATCCCCCGAGAGCTGCCAAGCGGCGGCGGCGTCCGCGGCGCCTCCAGGTGAGAAGACGAGGAATCCCATCCCGCCGTGCAGCAAAAGGGGCGCTTCGGCCGTGCCTTAGAGAATGGGCGCTGGTAGCGTGAGCGCCACGAAGGAGCCGCCCCTGCCGCCGACCGCCGCCATCCGCCGCCTGCTCGTGTTCGCCGCCACCGTCATCGCCACCCCCGCCCTGGCGACGACCGCCGACGACCTCTGCGCCCCGTCCGCCAATCCCTGCACCATCACCGGCACCAAGACGGTCACCCCCGGCTCGGTCATCGACGTCGGCAGTCGGCGTCTGTCGATCCTCGGCACGCTCAACCTGACCAGCGGCGCCATGACGCTGCGCGCCGGGGAATTCCGCATCGAGAGCGGCGGCAAGCTGCAAGGCAAGGGGACCACCAGCATCGCCGGCGCGACCATCACCGTCGTCGCGGACAGCGTGCTCGCCGCCGGCCGCGCCGACCTCTCCGGCGCTCCCGGCGGCACGCTGATCATCACCAGCAGCGGCCCGCTGATCGTCACCGGCAGCATCGACGCGTTCAGCAACGCCCAGAGCGGCGGCGCGGTCAGCCTCACCGGCACCGACGTCACCATCTCCGGCAGCGTCGACGTGCACGGCGGACCGGACAGTTTCGGCGGCGACGTGAAGGTGATCGCCAGCGGCAGCCTCTCCCTCGGCGGCAGCCTGACGGCAACCGGCGGCGACGGCGGCAGCGTCACGCTGACCAGCGCGGGCGCCGCCACCGTCAGCGCCAGCGCCGTCGTCACCACCAGCGCCAGCCGCACCGCCGGCAGCGGCGGCGAGATCACCGCCACCGCCGGCGGCGACCTGGTGATCGAGGGCGATCTCACCGCCAACGGCCGCAGCGGCAATGCCGACGACGGCGGCGGCGACGGCGGCTCGATCTCGCTCACCGGCGCCAGCATCCGCGCCGAGCGCGCCGCCAATCGCATCGCCGCGGTGGCGGGCAGCCCGGACGGCGTCGGGGGCGAGATCGAGCTCATCGCCGACATCGGCGACCTCAGCCTGCGCGGCCGCATCGATGCCTCGTCGCCCGGCAGCGACGGCAGCGGCGGCACCATCAGCCTCGACGCCGGCGGCGCCATCGCCCTCGGCGGCTCGATCCAGATCGGCGGCGGCGCGGATGGCGGCGGCGACGTCGACATCAGCAGCGAGACCACCATCACCGTCGCCGCCGGCGCCACCGTCAACGCCGCCGCCAGCGGCACGGGCGGGGGCGGCACCATCGACCTCGATGGCGCCGAGGTCGTCGTCGCCGGCAGCCTGATCGCCGACGGCGGCAACACCGCCGGCAGCACCGGCGGCAGCATCCGGCTCACCGCCTGCGAGCTGCGGATCGCCACCGGCGGCCGTCTCTCCAGCCTGCGCCCCTCCGGCGACAACACCCTGGTCGGCCGCGACCACAGCAGCATCGCCGGCACCCTGCGCGCCGACGTCGCCACGGGACTGAACCGCGCCCGCTACGCCGGCCCGGGCCACGCGCCGCAGATCCTCGCCGGCGCCTCGATCCAGCCGGCGCTGACGCTGGTGCAGGACGCCGCCATCATCCCCTGCGCCGGGGTCGACACGCCGACGCCGACGCCGACCGTCACCGTCACCGTGCCGCCGGGTTCCACCGACACGGCGACGCCGCCCCCCACGCCGACCGGCGACGCCCCGAACGGCTCGCCCAGCGAGACGCCGACCCCCACGCCGACGCCGCCGTTCTGCGTCGGCGACTGCACCGGCGACGGCAGCGTCTCGGTCGCCGACCTGATCGTCGGCGTCAACATCGCCCTCGGCAATCAGCCGGTCGACAACTGCCCCGCCTTCGACGTCAACGGCGACGGCATGGTGTCGATCAGCGAGCTGATCCAGGCGGTCGGCAACGCGCTCGACGGGTGCTGAACGCCGCGCCGACCGCGCGCGGCGCGCCAGCGCCCGACACTCACGTCGTCAGCACGACGACCGCGCTGCCCGGCGTCGTCTTCTTGCCCTCCGGGTTCTCGGTCCAGACCTCGAGCTCGACCAGCTTCTCGCCGTTCTCCTCCCACTTCCGCTTCACCCGGCCGCGGCAGACGATGTCCTGATGGGGGAAATCCATGCCGCGATACTGGCAGGCGATGCGGCGCACGCGGCCGTGATGACCGAGCCAGTTGGAGACCAGCTCGCCGAGCGCCGCGTACTTGAAGCGGCCGTGGACGATGATCGAGCCGATCTCCTTGGCCTGCGGAAAGTTGAAATCGTAGTGCAGCGGATTGAAGTCGCCCGAGCCGGCGGCGTACTTCACCAGTTGTTCGACGTCCGGCTTCTTGCGCAGCTCGGGCAGCGCGTCGCCTTCGTTGACCGATTCCCAGGTGATCGCCACGACGGCCTCCGCTCAATAGAAGATGGCCTGGCCGCGCTGCACCGCGACGCGCTGGCCGAGCTGGTTGGTGTACACGGTCTCGGTGGTCATCAGCAGCATCTTGCCGAGCGAGGGACTGACGCGAACGTCGAGGCCGGCGATGCGCGACACCACGGTCAGCGTGTCGCCGGCGCAGATGTCGCCGAAGTATTCGGTGTCGGTGCCGCCGTCGAGCAGCCCCTTGAGACCGTGGTTGACGCCGACCCGCGCCGCCCGCGGCGCGCTGAAGGTGTTGTCCGACTCGCCGGGAATGAACACCGGCGTGCCGAGATAGGTCGGCGGCGCCGGCAGGTTGCGGTAGCCGGCCGCCTGCGCCGCCGCGACGTCGAAGTAGACGCGGTCGGTGTAGCCGACGCCGCGCGCGAAGGCGCGCACGCTGGTCGTCGTCACCTCGGCCGTCCACGGCGGCGACTCGCGCCCGATCTGGGCCCGCATCTCGTCGCTGAGCTCGAATGCCTTCGCCATCGCCTGCCTCCCTCGCGGCCGGCCGTATAACGGGCAGCGGTCGCGGTGGCAACGGACCGGCGGCGTGCGGCATCCGGTCGCACGCCTTGACCTTGCCGAACCGGGCGCGCACTGTTTTGCACGGTGTTCATGCGGCGCATTCTTCTGCTCGCTGCCCTCGCGACCCTCGCGGCCGGACCGGCGGTCGCCGAGACCCCGTACGCGCTGCAGTTGCCGCGCGGCTTCCCGGCCCCGAACATCCCGGCCGACAATCCGCTCACCTGGGAGAAGATCGAGCTCGGGCGCTTCCTCTTCTACGACACCCGCCTGTCCGGAAATCAGACCTTCGCCTGCGCCACCTGCCATCAGCAGGCGTTGGCGTTCACCGACGGCCGCCCGCGCGCCGTCGGCTCGACCGGGGAGAGCCACCCGCGCGGCTCGATGTCGCTGGCCAACGTCGCCTACGCCGGCACCCTCGCCTGGAACAACCCCGGGCTCTTCGCGCTCGAGACGCAGGCGTTGATCCCGATGTTCGGCGAGCACCCGATCGAGCTCGGCCTCACCGGCAGGGAGGAGGAGCTGTTCGCCCGCCTGAAGGCCGACGCCCGCTACCGGCGCCTGTTCGCCGAAGCGTTCCCGGGCGAGGCGGATCCGGTGTCGCTCGACGCCATCACCAAGGCCATCGCCTCCTTCGAGCGGACCCTGATCTCCGGCAACTCGCCGTACGACCGCTACGCCCTCGGCCTCGACGACAACGCCATCTCCGCCTCCGCCAAGCGCGGCGAGGTGCTGTTCTTCGATGCCGACTTCGGCGCCGGCGTCTTCCGCGAATGCTCGCACTGCCACGGCGGCTTCAACTTCACCGCCTCGGTCGACCACTCGGGCACCATCGCCGAGCGGCCGATGCACAACAACGCGCTCTACAACCTGCGCTGCGCCGACTTCGGCCTGCCCGACATCGACCTGCCGCAGTGCGACACGACGCCGCCCGCGACCCAGTGCAGCGGCACCGGTCCACAGGCGATGGGCTGCTACCCGCCCGACAATACCGGCGCCTACAGCATCACCGGCAAGAGCGGCGACATGGGCAAGTTCAAGGCGCCGACCCTGCGCAACATCGCCGTCACCGGCCCGTACATGCACGACGGCAGCATCGCCACCCTCAGCGAGGTGCTCGACCACTACGCCGCCGGCGGCCGCACGATCAGCGACGGCCCCTACGCCGGCGTCGGCGCGGCGAGCCCGGCGCGCGGCCAGTTCATCGTCCGCTTCAACCTCACCGACAAGCAGCGCGCCGACCTGCTCGCCTTTTTCGACGCGCTCACCGACCAGGACTTCCTCACCAATCCGCGCTTCGCCGACCCGTTCCAGCCCGTCGCCTGCCCCGGCGACTGCTCGCTCGACGGCACCGTGACGGTGAACGATCTGGTCGCCGCGGTCGGCGTCAGCCTCGGCGATACCTCGCTGGCGCTGTGCGTGGCGGCCGACGAGGACGCCGACGGCGCGGTCAGCGTCGGCGAGCTGATCCGCGCCGTGCGCTCGCTGCTCGACGGATGCGCCGCCTGAGCGCGGCGGCGGCGGTCGCCGCCGTCGTCCTCGCGGCGACCGCGGCGCGCGCGACCGAGATCGACCAGCGCCTCGCGACGGTGCTGCGCCAGCCCGGCTGTCGCGGCGCCAAGGTCGCGGCCCTGGTGGTCGACGCCGCCTCCGGCGCCGAGCTGTTCGCCCACGATGCCGAGACGCCGCTGGCCCCGGCCTCGAACATGAAGGTCCTGACCGCGGTCGCCGCGTTGGCGGCCTTCGGTCCGGCGCACCAGTTCACCACCACCGTCGCCAGCGATCGCCCGCTCGACGCCGACGGGAGCGTCGGCGTGCTGGCGCTGCGCGGCGGCGGCGATCCGGCGCTCACCTCCGAAGAGTTGTGGCGGCTGGCCGCCGACCTGCAGCGGCGCGGCCTGCGCCGGGTGCGCGACGGCCTCCTGCTCGACGACTCGTACTTCGACGGCGAGCGCTGGAACCCGGCCTGGGGCGCCCCCTCGGCCCGCGCCTACCACGCGCCGGTGTCGGCGCTCACCGCCAACTACGGCGCCTTCTCGGTCGAGATCGCGCCGCCGGCGCGCGCCGGGCTGCCGGCGCGGGTCAGCATCGACCCGCCGCTGCCGTTCTTCGCCCTCAGCGATGCCGTGCGGGTCGGCGGCGACGCGCCGATCAGCGTCGAGCGCGACAGCGACGGCGGACGCGAGCGGGTCCGCGTCGGCGGCAGCGTCCGCGCCGGCGCCGCCGCCACCACCGTGCAGCGCAGCGTCACCGATCCGGTGCGCTACACCGCCGCCCTGCTCCGCCTGCAGCTCGCCGCGCTCGGCATCGCGGTCGAGGGTCCCGATCGGCTCGGCCCCCTGCCGCCGGACTATCGCGAGCTGCTCGCCTACCGCGGCCAGCCGCTGCGCGACATCGCCGCGTTGCTGATGAAGTGGAGCAACAACAACATCGCCGAGATGCTGGTGAAGAACCTCGGGGCGCGCGCCAGCGGCGCGCCGGGGAGCTGGGCGAGCGGCATCGCCGCCGTGCGCGCGCAACTGGCGGCCCTCGGCATCGAGCAGAACGGGCTGTCCATGCTCGACGGCTCCGGCCTCGCCGCCGCCGATCGGGTGACGCCGCGCACCCTGGTGAGCGCGCTGCGCGTCGCCCGCGCCTCGTTCGCCTTCGGCGCCGAGCTCGCCGCCGCCCTGCCGATCGCGGGCCGCGACGGCACGTTGGCGCACCGCGCCGGCGGGGCGCTCGACCGCGCCCGCGCCAAGACCGGCATGATCAACGGCGTCGCCTCGCTGTCCGGCTACGCCCGCGCCGGCGACGGCCGCGAGCTCGTCTTCTCCATCCTCAACAACGAATCCCCCGCCGGCGACCTGGCCGCCGTCGCCTGCAACGACGCCTTCGTCGAAGCCCTGGTGCAATAGCCGGAGGCCGCGCGGGAGCGCGGCCCAGGCTCACAGGGTGAGCGTGAAGTCGTCGATCAGCGCCCCGGGCAGGCGGGCGCTGTCGCGCGAGCGCTGGAAGTAGGTTCCCGGGTCGAGGATCAGCTCGCGCTCGGCGGTGAGACCGATCAGGCGCTCGCCGAGCATGCGGTACACGGTCTCGTCGAAGCGCATGACGTCGATCGGCGACTGGATCACCCCGCCCTCGACCCAGAAGGTCGCGAAGCGGGTCATCCCGGTGGTCCGGCACGCGGCGCGGTCGGAGAAGTTCAGGTACCAGAGGTTGCCGACGTAGATGCCGGTGCCGAGCTCGCCGAGCACGCGGTCGAGCGGCAGGGTCCCCGCCGCCATCTCGAGCGACGACGGCGTCTCCCCCGCCGAGGCGCCGTTGGTTGCCACCCCGTACTCGATCGCCGAGCGCGGCGACACCAGGCAGTCCCGATACGACCCGCCCTCGATCAACGACACCCGCGGCGGACGGATGAACCCCGCGTCCTGGAAGCCCGGCGCGATCCCTTCGGCGGTGTGCTCGGCCAGCGACACGTCCGGGTGCAGGCGGACCCCTTCCTCGATCATCTTGAGCAGCGGCGTCGTCTTCGTCCGGTGGGCGCGCAGACCGAAGCCGCCCCAACCGAGAACGCTCATCAACTCCCACAGCGCCGCCGGCGCCAGGTACACCCGATAGCGGCCCGGCGGGATCCTCCGCGACGGCTGCCGGAGCACCGTCATCTGTTCCGCCGACGCTTCAGCTTTGCGCGCCAACTCCCCGTCATCCCATGTAATCCCCGCGTAGGCGCCCTTCACCGCCTTGTCGGCGGCGTGGAAGAAGCTCCAGTCGAGGTTGAAGTTCTCGCTGCTGTCCCAGTTGCGTTGCCCGAAGGAGTTGGCGAAGCCGGCGTGCATGGCGCCGGCGGCGTAGATGCCGACCAGATCGCCATGCCGCGCCAGGGAACGGATCGCGGCCGTGGCGTCGGCCGCGGCGGGCAGCGCGGCGGCGACCCGTCGCGCGCTCGAACGCACCTCGGTGGCGTAGTGCAGGTACGGGTCCTCGGCGAGCTGCGCGCGCATGGCGCGCAGCTCGCCGATCAGGTGGGCGAGCCGGTCGCGGTCGCCCGCGGGATCGCCGCTCAGGGTCAGCGAACCGGCGGCGTGGCGCCGCCCCTCGATCAGGTCGACGCTGAGCGTCCGCTGCGTCACCGCGCCCGCCTGGCGGACCGCGCCGGCGTTGAAGCGCACGAACTCCGACTCCTCCCCGGCGAAGTAACAGGTGTAGATCTCCTCGCCGCGCAACAGCGGCGGGATGGCCTCGACGATGGTGGCGAACTCGGTCTGCATGGTGACGCGCGGGCTATGCGGCGGCGCCGCCGAAGACCTCGACGGCGCGGAACAGGCACGCCGGCGCGGCATGGCCGACGCGGATCACCTGGTTGGGTTCGCCCTTGCCGCACCACGGCGTCCCCAGCACCTGCAGGGTGTCCTCGCCGCCGACGCCCGCCAGGCTGCGCCAGAAGGTCGCGGAGATGCCGCGGTAGTTGGGATTCTTCACCACCTCGCCGAGCGCGCCGTCGACGATGCGCCGGCCCCACTCGCAGCCGAACTGGAACTTGTTGCGCGAGTCGTCGATCGACCACGAGCAGTTGGTCTCGACGTAGACGCCGCGCTCGACCGCGCCGACCAGCGCCGCCAGCGACTGATCGCCCGGCTCGAGGTTGAGATTCGCCATGCGATCGATCGGCGGCCGGTTCCAACTCGCGGCGCGGGCGTTGGCGACGCCAGCGAGCCCGGCGCGGAGCTGCGAGGTGCGCGAGCCGAGCGGGCGCAACAGGATGCCGTCGCGGATCAGTGGCACCCGGCTCGCCGGCTGCCCCTCGTCGTCGAAGCCATAGCTGGCGAGCTCGCCGGCGCGGCTCGGATCGAAGGTGACGTTGAGCAGCGGCGAGCCGTACTGGTAGCGGCCGAACATGTCGGCGGTGACGAAGCTGCGGCCGGCGTAGTTGCGCTCGTCGCCGAGGATGCGGTCGAGCTCGAGCGGATGGCCGATCGACTCGTGGAGCTGCAGGATCATCTGGTCGGGCGCGATCACCAGGTCGGCGACCCCGGTCGGGCACTCGGGCGCCGCCAGCAGCGCCAGCGCCTCCGCCGCGATGCACGGCGCGGCCTCGAGGAAGCCGGTGTCGCGCAGCACCTCGAGCCCGCCCTGGCGGCAGAAGGCGTGCCCGCCGAAGGTGCGGGTCTGCGTGTCGGATCCGGCGTTGGCGGTGGCGCTGAGGGTCGGGACGACGAACGAGAAACGCTGCGCCACCCGCCCGCCGTCGGCGTCGACCAGCAGGGTGTCGAGCGCGGTGTGCCAGAGGCCGGCCTCGCGGTCGACCAGGCGCGGATCGCCGCCCAGCCGCTCCTCCTCGCGACGCAGCAGGTCGACCTTGTCGGCCAACGGCAGCGCCTCCCAGGGCTCGGCCACCCGCGACACGTAGACCCCGTCGCGCGGCAGGATCGGCGGCGGCAGCCCCCGCAGCACGTGGATCGCCGCCGTGGCGCGCGCCCAGTCGCGCGCCCGCGCCGCGGCGGCCGCCAGCCCGCCGGCGCTGAGGTCCGAGGTCGCGGCGTAGCCGACGCCGCCGCCGTCCCAGACGGTGAGCATCGCCCCGCGGTCGTAGCCGACGCGCGGCGGCTGCACGACGCCGCGGCGCACCGCCAGATGCTCGTCGCGCTCCGCCACCAGGCGCAGCGTGCAGGCATCGGCGGCCGGCGCGATGCCGCGGAAGCGCGCCGCCACCGCCTCGAGATCGTCGCCGGACATGGCGCGCAGGCTAGCAGAAAGGCGATCGCGGAGGACCCCACGGCCCGCCGTTCCACCGGGGTATCGCTTGCGCCCCCAGCGCCTTGCTGCGACGATGGCGGCGCTCAGAACGCGGAGGAGCGATGACGCCGACCCAACAACTGCACGCGCTCGGTCAGAGCCTGTGGCTCGACAACATCACCCGCGGCCTGCTCACCAGCGGGACGCTGAAGCGCTACATCGACGAGCTGTCGGTGACCGGGCTGACCTCCAACCCGACGATCTTCGACCAGGCGATCAAGAAATCGTCGTTCTACGACGACGCCATCCGCGCCAGGGCGGCCGCCCCCCTCAGCGACGAAGCGTTGTTCTTCGAGCTCGCCATCGAGGACCTGACCCAGGCGGCGGATCTCTTCCGCCCCGAGCACGAGCGCACCGACGGCGTCGACGGCTTCGTCTCGCTGGAGGTCTCGCCGACCCTCGCCTACGACACCGCCAACACCATCGCCGCCGCGGTCGACCTGCACGCCCGCGCCAAACGCCCCAACCTCTACATCAAGATCCCCGGCACCCCCGAGGGCCTGCCGGCGATCGAGGAAGCCATCTTCCAGGGCGTGCCGATCAACGTCACCCTGCTGTTCTCGCGCGAGCACTACCAGGCCGCCGCCGATGCCTACCTGAAGGGCATCGAGCGCCGCCTGGCCGCCGGCAAGAGCCCGCGCGTCCAGTCGGTGGCGTCGGTGTTCATCAGCCGCTGGGACAAAGCGGTGTTGGGCAAGACGCCGGAGTCGCTGCGCGCCCGCCTCGGCATCGCCATCGCGCAGCGGACCTACAAGGCGTACCGCGATCTGCTCGCCTCGCCGCGCTGGCGGACGCTGGCCGCCGCCGGCGCGCGCCCGCAGCGGTTGCTGCTCGCCAGCACCGGCACCAAGGACCCGCAGGCGCCGGACACGCTGTACATCGGCGCCCTCGCCGCCCCCGACACGGTCAACACCATGCCGGAGGAGACGCTGCACGCCTTCGCCGACCACGGCAGGGTCGAGGGCGTGATGCCGGTCGACGGCGGGACCTGCGAGCAGACGCTGGCCGAGTTCACCCGCGCCGGGGTCGACCTCGACGCGCTCGCCGCGCGGCTGCAGAAGGAGGGCGCCGAGGCGTTCGTCACCTCCTGGCACGAGCTGATCGCCTGCATCGCCGGCAAGCGCGCGGCGCTGCGCCAGGCGAGCTGACCGCCCCGCCTCCGCCGCCGACATGCCGAACCACCCACGGGCCGGGACGCCCGCCCTCGCGGGCGACCTGGTCGACGTCCCCAAGCTGATCACCGCCTACTACGCCGATCGCCCCGATCCGGCCGTCGCCACGCAGCGCGTCGCCTTCGGCACCTCGGGGCATCGCGGCTCGTCGTTCGACCGCTCCTTCAACGAATGGCACATCGCCGCCATCACGCAGGCGATCTGCCAGTACCGCGCCGCGCAGCGGATCACCGGCCCCCTCTTCCTCGGCCTCGACACGCATGCGCTGTCGGTGCCGGCGGCGGCCACCGCGCTCGAGGTGCTGGCCGCCAACGAGGTCGAGGTCCGCATCGCCCGGGACGACGAGTACACGCCGACCCCGGTGATCTCGCACGCGGTGTTGACCCACAACCGCGGCCGCAGCAGCGGGCTCGCCGACGGCATCGTCGTCACCCCGTCGCACAATCCGCCCGACGGCGGCGGCTTCAAGTACGATCCGCCGAACGGCGGCCCCGCCGACACGACCCTGACGCGCTGGATCGAGGAGACCGCCAACCAGCTCCTCGCCAACGGGCTCAGCGGCGTCCGCCGCGTTCCGCTCGAGCGCGCCCGCCGCGCCGCGACGACGCGCGAACACGACTACGTCGACGCCTACGTGAGCGACCTCGGCGCCGTGCTCGACCTCGACGCGGTGCGGCGCTCCGGCATCCGCCTCGGCGTCGACCCGCTGGGCGGCGCCGGCACCCACTACTGGGCGCGCATCGCCGACCGCTACCGACTCGACCTGACGGTCACCAACGACGCCATCGATCCGACCTTCCGCTTCATGACCCTCGACTGGGACGAGAAGATCCGCATGGATCCGTCGTCGCCCTACGTCATGGCGCGGCTGATCGATCTCAAGGACCGCTTCGACATCGCCTTCGCCTGCGACACCGACCACGATCGCCACGGCATCGTCACCCGGGGCGTCGGCCTGCTGCCGCCGAACAACTACCTGGCGGTGTGCATCGACTACCTCATGCGCCACCGCGCGGCGTGGCGCCCGGATGCCGGCATCGGCAAGACGATCGTCAGCAGCAGCATGATCGACCGCGTCGCGGCGGCGCTCGGCCGCCGCCTGTTCGAGGTCCCGGTCGGCTTCAAGTGGTTCGTCGACGGGCTGATGGACGGCAGCCTCGGCTTCGTCGGCGAGGAGAGCGCCGGCGCCTCGTTCCTGCGCCGCGACGGCTCGGTATGGACCACCGACAAGGATGGCATCATTCCCGCCCTGCTGTCGGCGGAGATCACCGCCGTCACCGGCCGCGATCCCAGCCAGCACTACCAGGAGCTCACCCGCGCCCACGGCGAGCCGATCTACGCCCGCATGGACGCCCCGGCGACGCCGGCGCAGAAGGCGGCGCTGCAGCGGCTGTCGCCCAGCCAGGTGTCGGCCACCGAGCTCGCCGGCGAGCCGATCCGCGAGATGCGCACCACCGCGCCCGGCAACGACGCCGCCTTCGGCGGCCTGAAGGTCCAGACCGAGGGCGGCTGGTTCGCCGCCCGGCCCTCGGGCACCGAGAACATCTACAAGATCTACGCCGAGAGCTTCCGCAGCGAGCAGCACCTGCGCCGCATTCAGGAAGAGGCGCAGGCCATCGTCGCGGCCGCGCTCGCCGACGCGCGCTGAGTCGGCCGCCCAACCAGGAGAAGGAGGAGGGATGCGATTCCGGATCACGCGCTGGATGCCGGCGGCAGCGGTGCTGATGCTGCTGGCGGGGGGGAACACCGCCCTGTGGGCCGAGGACAGCCCGCAGGAGCTCAAGCAGCTCGACAAGCTCGAGGGCTACGATTCGCTGCCGAAGGAGGGCTCGGTCAAGAAGGACCTGGAGGCGATGCCCAAGCAGCCGGTGGAGACGATCATCGTCTGGTCCGAGGCATCGCCGACGCGCGGCAAGGCGCCGCTGGCGGTCACCTTCACCGCCGATCCGCCGGAAGGCGTCGCCGATCCGACCTACACCTGGACCTTCAGCGACGGCGGCACCGCCAGCGGCGCGAAGGTCTCGCACACGTTCGACACCGCCGGCATCCACAAGGTGATGCTGAAGGTGACCTCGCCGAAGGGCGACCTCGGCATGGACGAGCTGCGGGTGAAGGTCACGAACTGACGAACCCAGGGGGGCGGGTCGCATGACCCGCCCCTCGCGGCGCGGCGCCGCCGGCGGTGCCGCGACGGCGCCGAGGAGGCGTGGTGAGCCCCTCGTCGTTGCACGCGAACGCCTCCCGGAGGATGCGAGATGAGGGGGCGGCGCGCCAGGCGCCGGCGGTTTCGTCTCCCCCACTTCTCCGGCCCTCGCGGTGCTGGTACGGTCGCGGATTCGCATGACCGACCAGAGCCGCCGCACCGACATCCGCAACGTCGCCATCATCGCCCACGTCGATCACGGCAAGACGACGCTGGTCGACGCGCTGCTGCACCAGAGCGGCATCTTCCGCTCCAACCAACAGGTGGCGGAGCGGGTGATGGACTCGAACGAGCTCGAGCGCGAGCGCGGCATCACCATTCTCGCCAAGAACACCGCCATCGACTATCACGGCGTCACCATCAACATCGTCGACACCCCGGGCCACGCCGACTTCGGCGGCGAGGTGGAGCGCACGCTGGCGATGGTGGACGGCGTCATGCTGCTGGTCGACGCCTCCGAGGGCCCCTTGCCGCAGACGCGCTTCGTGCTGCAGAAGGCGCTCGGCCTCGGGCTCACCCCGCTGGTCTGCATCAACAAGATCGACCGTCCCGATGCCCGCATCGCCGAGGTGGTCGACGAGGTGTACGGGCTCTTCATCGACCTCGACGCCACCGAGGAGCAGCTCGAGTTCCCGATCGTCTACACCAACGCCCGCGCCGGCACGGCCACCCGCGACCTGGCGCAGGAGTCCGCCGACCTGCGGCCGCTCTTCGATCTCATCCTCGACGCCCTCCCCGGCCCGCTCGTCGATCCGGCGCAGCCGACGCAGTTCCAGTGCAACAACCTCGACTACAACGAGTACGTCGGCCGCCTGGCGATCGGCCGCCTCAAGCACGGCGCCCTCGACAGCGGCGGCCAGTACGTGCTGTGCACGCCGGCCGGCGGCCAGCGGCCGGTGAAGATCACCCAGCTCTACGGCTGGCGGGGTCTCAAGCGGGTCGAGACGGCGCGCGTCACGGCCGGCGACATCGTCGCGGTCGCCGGCATCGAGGAGATCAACATCGGCGACACCATCGCCGACAAGGACCACCCGCGCGCCCTGCCCGGCATCCGCATCGACGAGCCGACGATCGCCATGATCTTCGGCGCCAACACCTCGCCGTGGTCGGGACGCGAGGGCGAGTACGTCACCTCGCGCAAGCTGCGCGAACGCCTGGTGTTCGAGAAGCGGCGCAACGTCAGCATCCGGGTCGAGGACACCGACTCGCCCGACCAGCTCACGGTCACCGGCCGCGGCGAGCTGCAACTGGCGATCCTCATCGAGACCATGCGCCGCGAGGGCTACGAGATGCAGGTCTCGAAGCCGCAGGTGGTGACGCGCCAGAACGAGGGCGTCCTGCACGAACCGGTCGAGCTGCTGCACGTCGACGTGCCGGAGGACTACATCGGCGTCGTCTCGCAGCTCCTGGCGGTGCGCAAGGGCAAGATGACCAAGATGACGCACGCCGGCTCGGGGCGCGTGCGCCTGGAGTTCGCGGTGCCGTCGCGCGGCCTGATCGGCTTCCGCTCCCGCTTCCTCACCGAGACCCGCGGCACCGGCATCATGAACGCGCTCTTCAACGGCTGGGCGCCGTGGCACGGCGACATCCAGGCGCGCACCAACGGCGCCATGGTGGCCGACCGCGAGGGCGTCGCGACGCCCTACGCCGTCTTCCACATGCAGGAGCGCGGCACCCTGTTCATCCCGCCCGGCACGCGCGTCTACGAGGGCATGGTGATCGGCGAGTACTCGCGCGACGTCGACCTCAACGTGAACATCGTCCGGGAGAAGAAACTCACCAACATCCGCGCCGCCGGCCGCGACGAGAACGTGGTCATCACCCCGCACCGCCAGATGGGCCTCGAGGCCGCGATCGAATGGATCGGGGACGACGAGCTCGTCGAGGTGACCCCGCAGTCGATCCGCATTCGCAAGCGCATCCTCGCCCAGTCGTTTCGCAAATGAGGCGCGGGACGCGATGCGCGCTCGCCGTCCGCGGCGTGCAGGACGCGGATCGAGCCGCGCGCCACGATCGTTGGACCACCTTGACTCCGATGCACCCGCCCCCGAAGATCGCGGCGCGAAAGCGAGGCTGACTGGATGAGCGGCAACGGCAAGAAGATCGCGATCGTCGGTGCGACCGGCGCCGTCGGCGAAGTGCTCCTGCAGGTGCTGGAGGAGCGGCGCTTCCCGGTGGCCGAGCTGCGGCCGCTGGCGAGCGAGCGCTCCGCCGGCACCACCGTCCAGTTCAACGGCCGCGATCTTCCGGTCGACCTGGCGCGCCCGGAGGCCTTCGACGGCGCCGACTTCGTGTTCTTCGCCGCCACCGGCACCCTCTCCAAGGAGCTGGCGCCGGAAGCGGCGCGGCGCGGCGCGGTGGCGATCGACAAGTCCGGCACCTGGCGGATGGAGCCGAGCGTGCCGCTGGTGGTGCCCGAGATCAATCCGCATGCGCTCGCGGCCCACCAGGGCATCGTCGCCTGCCCCAACTGCACCACCATCGGCTTCGTGATGGCGCTCGAACCGATCCGCCGCGCCGCCGGCCTCACCTCGGTCGTGGTGACGACCCTGCAGGCCGTCAGCGGCGCCGGCAAGCCCGGCGTCGACGAGCTCGACGCCCAGATCGCCGCCGCGGCGCGCGGCGAGTCGCCGGTCGCCACCACCTTCGCGGCGCCGATCGCCTTCAACGTCGTGCCGTTGTGCGAGACCTTCCGCGACGACGGCTACTCGACCGAGGAGGTCAAGCTGCTGCACGAGACGCGCAAGATCCTGGAGATGCCGACCCTCGACGTCACCATGACGTGCGTGCGGGTGCCGGTGCCGGTCGGCCACTCGGCGACCTGCCTGATCGCGACCGAGCGCCCGCTGACGCCCGAGGCGGCGCGCGCCGCGCTCGCCGCCTTCCCCGGCGTGCGGGTGATCGACGACCCCGCCCACAACGCCTTTCCCACCCCGGCCGACGTCGCCGGCCGCGACGAGGTGCTGGTCGGCCGCATCCGCCGCGACCTCGGCTCCGACCGCCTGTGGCTGTGGGAGGTCTCCGACAACCTGCGCAAGGGCGCCGCCACCAACGCCGTGCAGATCGCCGAGGAGATGATCCGCCAGGGACTGAAGTAGTCCCGTGGCGCTACGGGGCCGCCGCCGCGGCGGTCCCGGCCATCGGCGCCGCCGCCTCGAGCGGCAGCCACACCCGGAACACCGATCCTCTGCCGACCTCGCTCTCGAGCGAGATGGTCCCGCCGAGGGCGTCGAGCAGGCGCTTGACGATGTAGAGTCCGAGCCCGGCGCCGCCGCGCAGGCGGGTGCGGGTCACCTCGAGCTGGCGGAACGGCTCGAAGATCATCCCCTGCGCGTCGCGCGGGATGCCGACCCCGGTGTCGACGATCGCGAATTCGATGCCGCCGTCGCGCGCCGACGCCGACAGCGACACCTCGCCGGTGTCGGTGAACTTCACCGCGTTGCCGACCAGGTTCTTGAGCACCATCTTCAGCTTCACCCGATCGGTGCGCAGAACCGGCAGGCCGTGCCCGGTGAACCAGCGCAGCGCCAGGCCGGGACGGTCGAGCCCCGTCGCGTACTCGCGCCCCACCTCGTCCACCAGCTCGGCGATCGCGACGTCGCTGACGTCGACCGCGATCCGCTTCGCCTCGAGGCGGCTGAGGTCCAGGGTGGCGCTGATCAGGTCGAGCAACTCGCGAGCGCTGCGGTCGGCGCGCCGCAGCGGGTCGCGCTGCCGATCGGTGAGCGACCCGAAGGCGCCGTCGAGCAGCAGCTCGTGGTAGCCGATGATGATGTTGAGCGGCGACCGCAGCTCGTGGGACATCGTGGCGACGAACTCCGACTTCAGTCGATTGGCCCCGTCCAGCTCCTCGACCAGCCGCGCGGTCTCCAGCGCCAGCGAGGCGAGGTGCGCGATCCCCTGCGCGATGCGCAACGCGCGCGGTGCGAAGAGGTCGGACCGGCCGCGGTACTCCGCCGCCTGCACGCCGATCAGGCCGTCGCCGCGCCGCAGCGCCATGCACAGCAGGACGGTGGTGCCGAGATCGCGCCACAGCGCCGACGGCGGCCCCGAGAGATCCTCGACGCGGTACTGGATCACGCCCTCGCGGGCGATCCGGCGCTCGAAGTCCCGCACCATGTTCTCCGGATACGCCACGACGCGCAGCGTCTCCCACTGCTCCGCCGTGTCGCCGTACCCGGCGGCGGCGCGCAGCTCGCGGTGGTCGGCGTCCCACAGGTAGGTGTGGCTGGCGTCGCACTGCAGCGCCTCGCTGGTGAGGTGGCAGAGGCGGTCGAGGATGCGCTTGGTGTCGGGCAACGCGATCAGCTCGCGCGCCACCCGCGCCAGCGCCTCGTCGACCGCGGCGCGGTCCTGCAGGTCGGCGGTCGAGGCGGCCAGCGCCCGCTCGCGATCGAAGACCGCCCGGCGCACGCGGTCGGCGGCGGCGGCCCCGGCGATCGACAGCAGCCCCGCGATGCACGGCCCGAGCAGCACGTGCGTCGCCGCGCCGCGCGCCGCCTCGTCCGGCCGCAGCAGCGCCATCGCCCCGATCAGCATCGCCATGGTGAGGGCGACGGAGATCGACTGCACCCGCACCCCCCACGGCACCAGCAGCGCGGTGGCGAGCATCTTCACCGCGACGTACAGCGAGGTGCCGGAGGTCGAGGTGGTCGCCAGCTCCAGGCGGCCGATCAGCGACGCCGTGTAGACGATCTCGGCGCACTGCATCACGCCGACCGGGTGGGCGCGCCAGGGCCCGAGAAATGCCAGCCACGCCAGCAGCGGCACGGCGAGCTGGATGAGGTTCGGCACCCACTCGGCGCGGAAGCGGTCGGGCGCCGCCACGGCGACGCTCAACTGGAACAGCAGGGTGACGCCGGTCACGGCGACGGCGGTCCACGGCACGCTCGCGCTCAGGAGCTCGCGGCGGTACGACGCGTAGGCTCTATCGGCCACTTCGTTCTCCGGCGGCAGCGCGGGAACTCTAGGAGGCGGTGCGCCGAGGAACAAGCCGCGCCGGCTTCGCCGGGGCAGGGAGGCGCGACCGATGGACGGCCGCCTTGCGCTCGCGGACGCGCACCACGTCGCGGCGACCGCGCCCCCCGCGGGGCCGCCGTTCATCCCGTCGCCCGCAGGCCGTCCGGGTCGCTCTGCAGATCGACGAGCACGCGCGCCATCTCGGCGCTGAGATCGTCGGCGGAGAAGCGGCAGTCGGCGAGGACGCGCAGCGCGTCGGCGCGGAATCGCGCCAGGTCGAGCGGCTCGCCGAGCGCGAAGATGATGGGCAGGCTCGCGGTCTTGGCGTCGGCGCGCAGGCGATTCACCAGCCGGATCCCCTCGGCGCGCGGCAGCGTGAGGTCGATCAGGATGGCGTCCGGCTTCACCATCGACACCAGGTCGTAGGCCTGACGGCCGTCGAGCGCGACCGAGGTCGAGCACTTCACCCGGTTCAACACCGCCCGGATCTCGTTCATCACCTCGATCTTGTCGCTCACCATCAGCAGGCGCTGCGTCCCGCCGGGGCGCTCGAGCAGCCGGGTGGCGCAGTCGTCGGGCGAGAAGGGATGCGGGATGATGTCGGTGATGCCCACGATGACGCCGCGCGAGCCATGCGCCAGGTAGGTGAAGGCGCGCGGCTCGTGCATGCCCCAGCGTGCGTCGCAGATCGCCTCCAGCGGATCGCAGTCCTTGGCCAGCAGGTTCACCGCCAGCAGTGGATCGAGGCCGGGGACGTCGGTCGTGCACTCGGCGTGCGCCGTGTAGCGCAGGGCGGCGCAGCGCTCCACCTGGGCGCGCACCGCCTCGCGCAGCGCCGCGTGATCCTCGATGTGGATCACCAGTCGCGGCTCGTCGCTCGACGGCAGCGCGCGCGCCGGCGGCGCCGGCGCCGGTCGGCTGTCCACCAGGCGCATCTCGGTGGCCGGCGCGGGGCTCGAGGGGACCAGCACCGCGGCGGCGTCCTCGACCGCGACGCGCAGGTCGTCTTCCGGCGCCGGCGGCGGCTCCGCCAGCGGTCGCAGCCGCGGCCGGTGGCTCTCCAGCTCCCGCACCTGCAGCTCGTACAGGTCGCGCTCGCGTCGCAGATCCGCGAGCTGCGCGGCGCCGTCCTCGACCGCCGCCTCGACCACCTGGAGCTGCTCCTGCAGGCGCTGCACCTCGATGTCGCGCTGCTGCAGCGCATCCGTGCGCTGGTTCAGCTCCAGCATGTAGAGACTGACGGCCTGCGAGTGGCGCTGGGCGGCGTCGGCCTGCTGTCGCTCGACGTCCTCCAGGCGCGCCCGCAGGCGCAGCAGCTCGCTCTTCAGGCGTTCCGCATCGTCGGCGTCGGCGAGCCGGCGCCGCAGCGCCTCCCGCTCGTCCTGCAGCGCATCGCGCAGCGCGCCGAGCGATGCGACCTGCGTCCGCAGATCCTCGGCATCGCGCTCGGCGCCGGCCAACTCCTCGCGCAGGCCCGCCAGCTCCAGGTCGCGATCGCGCTGCCGCTCGCCGCGTTCGGCCGCGAGCTGCGCCGCCAGGGCGTCGCGACCGCGCCCCGCCTCGTCGCGCTCGGCGGCGAGCGTGGCCAACCGCTCCTCGGCGTCGAACCGCTGCTGCTGCAGCGCCAGGATCTCGGCCTCCAGGTCGCGCTGGCGCAGGCGTGCCGCCTCGGCGACCTGTTCACTCGCCGCCGCCCGGTCCTCGAGCTGCGCGCCGGTGGAACGGCTCGCCTCGAGCTGCTGCTGGGAGAAGGCCAGCTCCTCGATCAGGCGATCGCGCGCCGCGGCCAACCGCTGCAGCTCCGACTCGGCGCTGCCCAGCCGGTCGCCGCGCCCGCTCAGCTCGCCGCGCAGCCGCGCCTCGGTCTCGCGCGCCGCCAGCATCCCCTCCTCGAGGCGGGCCACGCGGCCCCGCCACTCCTCGTGCTCTCCGGCGGCGCGCAGCAGATCGTCCTGCAACTGCGCCACGGCGATCAGCAGGCGGTCGCGTTCCGCCTCCGCCGCCGCGCAGCGCGGGGCCAGCGACGCGACGTCCTCGCCCAGCGCCGCGAGTTGGCCCTGCACCTCGTCGCGGGCGGCGAGCGCGGCGTCGCGCGCCTCGCGCAGCGCCGCCAGCTCGGCGACGGCATCCGCCTGCGCCGCCAGCTCGCGCCGCAACGCCCCGACCTCGGCGAACGCCTCGTCGAGCGCCGCGCTCGCGTCGGCGCGTTCCCGGGCGACGGTCGCTTCCAACTCCGCGAGCTGCTGGCGCAACGTCGCGACGGCGGCGGCGGCGGCGGCTTCCTCCGCCCGCGCCTCGGCCCGCTCGGCCTCGAGGGCGGCCGCCCGTGCCACGGCCTCCTCCAGCGCGGCCGCCGTTGCCCGCGCCCCGTCGGCTTCCGCCGCCCGCGCCGCCTCGATACGGGCGAGCCGATCCGCGAGCGCCTCCTGCTCCGCGGCGGCGGCGCGCTGCCGCGCCGCCGCGGTCTCGCCCGCATCCAGGGCCTCGGCCAACGCCGCCTCGCGCGCCGCCAGCGTCTGCCGCAACTCCTGCAGCGCCGCCCGGCTGGCGTGCTCGCGCTCGCTCAGCGCCTCGCTGGCGCGCTGGGTGGCGTCCTCCGCGCTCCGCGCCCGCGCCTCGGCCGCGGCGAGCTCGCGCTCGAACCCGTGGCCGCGCTGCTCGCTCTGGCTCAGTCGCGTCCCCAGCGCCGTGCAGCGTTCGGTGAGCGTCTGCACCGCGGCGGCGAGCTCCTCCTGCCCGGCGGTCGCCGCGGCCGCCGCCGCCTCGGCCGCGGCCAGGCGCTCGCGCGCCGCGGCCAGCTCCGCCGCCGCATCGTCGGTCAGCGCCAGCGCCGCCGCGCGCTGCGCCGTCAGCTCCGCCTCCAACCGCTGCCGCTCGGCGGCCGCGGCGCGCTCCGCCGCCGCGAGGCGCGATTCGCACGCCCGCAAGGCCGCCGTTGCCGCGGCGACGTCGGCGCCCAGGCGTTGCGCCTCGGCCTGCCCGGCGGCCAGTCGGGTCGCCATCTCGTCGCGCGCCGCGCTCGCCGCCGCGAGCGCCTCGGCGCCCCCGGCGAGGTCGCGCTCGAGCTGCGACCGCGCCGCGACCTGCGTCGCGAGGTCCGCCTCGAGGCGCTGTCGCGCCTCCGCCTGCTCCGCCGCCTGCGCCGCGAGATGCCGCCGCTCCGCCTCCCACGACTCGGCCGCCTGCGCCTGCGCGCCCTCCAGCTCGCGCAGCGCCTGCCGGGCCGCCTCCGCCTCGCCCTGCGCCGCGCCGCGCGCGGCCTGTTCGCCGCGCAGCGCCTCCCGCAGCTCGCCGCGCTCGCCGGCCAGCGCCGCCAGAGCGCTCGCCTGTTCCGCCCGGTCCGCCTCGAGCCGCTGTCGCGCCTCCGCCTGCTCCGCCACCTGCGCCGCGAGATGCCGCCGCTCCTCCTCCCACGACTCGGCCGCCTGCGCCTGCGCGTCCTCCAGCTCGCGCAGCGCCTGCCGGGCCGCCTCCGCCTCGCCCTGCGCCGCCCCGCGCGCGGCCTGTTCGCCGCGCAGCGCCTGCGCGGTGGCGTCGGCCTCGGCGCGCAGGGCCGCCAGCGCCGCCAGCGTCCCGTCGCGTTCCGCCGTCGCCGAGGCCACGGTCCGCCGCAGCGCCGCCGCGGTTGCCTCGCGCTCCTCCAGGGCGGCGCGCAGCCGCTCGCATTGCTCGCGAAGGGTGTCGATCTCGCCGCCGCGGCTCGAGAGCTCGGCCGCCTGGGCGGCGCTGCACTCGGCGATGTCATCGCGCTCGCGCGCCACCTGCTCGCAGCGGTCGGCGAGGGAGGAGGCGGTCGCCTGCGCGTCCGCGAGCTGCCGCTCCAGCTCCGCCAACGCTCGCGTCCGCTCGTCCTTGTCCGCCGCCTGCGTCGCCTCGAGCGCTGCCAGGCGCTCGTTCAGCGCCTGGTTGTCGGCGCCGACCTTGGCCGCCGCGGCGGCGTGGCGATCGCGCTCCGCCTCGAGCGCGGCGGCCGCGGCGCGCAGGGCGACGAGCTCGCCGCGCGCCTCCTCCGCGGCGGCGCGCGCCCCGGCATCGGCGGCGGCGAGCGCCGCCTCGAGCTCGCGCACGCACGCGGCGAGCGCCTGCAGCCCCTCCTCCCGCTCGCCGAGGAGGGCGTCGAGGGCGCTGACGCGGTTGGCCAGCGCGGCGACCTGGGCGGCATCGGCCTCGCGCGCCAGGCGCAGGGACTCGACCTCGGCGGCGGCGGAGGCGAGCCGCCCGGCCAGCTCGTCGGCGCGCGCCCGCTCGGCGGACATCGCCGCCTGCTGCCGTTGCAGCTCGCCGCTGAGGGTATCGCGGGCAGCCGCGTCCGCCGCCAGCGCCTGTTCCAGGTCCGTGAACGCCGCGGCGCGCCGCGCCAGCTCCTCTTCCAGCGTGCGGACGCGGAACTCGGTGGCGCCGAGAATGGTCTGCGCCTCGGCGGCGGCAGCGACCGCCTCGTCGCGCGCCCGTTCGTGCTCGGTCGCCAGCTCCAGGGCGGCCCGCTGGTCGTCAGCCATCCCGGCCAGGGCGCGTTCGTAATCGGCGAGCAGGCGGGCCCGTTCCTCGCGCTGCTCGGCAAGAGCGCGCTCCAGCCGGGCCCGCACCTCGGCGCTGCGCGTGGCCTCGCGGAGCTGGACCTCCATGGCCGAGCGCGCCGCCTGGGCGTCGGCGCGCTCGGCCTCGAGGGCCTCGCGCAGCGCGGCCAGCTCGCGATCGCGCAGGACCAGCTCGCACGACGGGTCGGGGGCCGACGGGGCCGCGCCCTCGCGGCCCGCGGCGGGTGCTCCGGAATTGAGCCGATCCTCGCTCACGCCATTCCTGGTGCGGGCGCTGCGGGCGACGCGAATCGACCGGCCGCCCCCTGGCGGGGGGTCGCGCGTGGCGGTGACGCGCAGCGGAGGGGTGCGGAAACACAGGGCGCCATCGGGTCTCCAGGCTGCACATGGCCAAGCAACGGTTGTGCCGTGTCGGTCGACGCTCGCCATCGAAATGCCTGAACACTCGCCAAGTCATCAGCTTTGAGATGTCGACCGTCGTGGCGATTGGCGGTCGTTCAAATCTCGACGAATCGGCCGCGACGTGGCGGCGGCGAGGCGTTGCCGATGGCCTGTCAACCCGCACATCACCTCGCGGCCGGCGCCGACCGCATACCGTTGTTGACCCGGAAAACGTTGCTAGGGTAGTGAATGCGAATTCCGTTACGCACGAGGTCCACGAAGGTTCCGCTGGCCGCGTCGGCGGTGCGTGGGCGTGTGAAGAGAGGGAGAGGCCGATGAGCTCGACGCAGCCGCGCATGACGACCGAGCAGGAGTCGCGACAACTCGCCGAGGAGTCGCGCGAGCAGGAATGGGCCGGACGCGGATTTCTCCGCGAGCTCTTCCTCGGTCAGTTCAATCCCGATCTCGTCTTCCCCTTCCCCTCGGCGCAACAGGAACGGCCGGAATTCACGAAGTTTTACAATGAGTTGAAGGAATTCCTCGCAACCAGGGTGGATTCGGTCGCGATCGACGAGACGGGCGAGTACCCGGAGCACGTGGTCGACGGGCTGCGCAAGCTCGGCGCCTTCGGAATCAAGATCCCGACCGAGTACGGCGGCCTCGGCTTCACGGTGTCGGAGTACTGCAAGGTCATGGAAATGGTCGGCAGCTACGACGGCAACGTCACCGCGCTGCTGTCGGCGCACCAGTCGATCGGCGTGCCGCAGCCGTTGAAGCTGTTCGGCACTCCGGAGCAGAAGAAGAAGTACCTGCCGCGCTGCGCCGCCGGCGCCATCTCGGCATTCGCGCTCACCGAGCCGCACGTCGGCTCCGACCCGGCGAGCCTCTCCACCACCGTCGAGGCCGATGGCGACTTCTACGTCCTCAACGGCGAGAAGCTCTGGTGCACCAACAGCACCCTCGCCGAGCTGCTGGTGGTGATGGCGCGCGACCCGAAGACCAAGAGGATCAGCGCCTTCATCGTCGAGACCTCGTGGCCGGGGGTGAAGATCGAGTATCGTTGCCGCTTCATGGGACTGAAGGCGCTGGCCAACGGCGTCGTCAGCTTCAAGGACGTGCGCATCCCGAAGGAGAATCTGGTCGGCGAGGAGGGCAAGGGCCTGAAGATCGCCCTCATCACCCTCAACACCGGACGCCTCACCCTGCCCGCGGCGTGCGCCGGCATCGGCAAGCAGTGCCTGGAGATCGTCCGCGGCTGGTCGAACGCGCGCAACCAGTGGGGCCTACCGATCTGGAAGCACGAGGCGGTGGGACACCGCATCGCCGACATGGCGGCGACCGTCTTCGCGATGGACTCGATCGCCAAGATCGCCAGCGCCATGGCGGATCGCGGCGGCTACGACATCCGGCTGGAGGCTGCCGCGGCCAAGGAGTGGAACACGGTTCGCGCCTGGGAGATCGTCGACCGCACGCTGCAGATCCGCGGCGGACGCGGCTACGAGACCGAGAAGTCGCTCAAGGGCCGAGGCGAGGCGCCGATCCCGGTCGAGCGGGTGATGCGCGACTGTCGCATCAACCTCATCTTCGAGGGCTCGAGCGAGGTCATGCACCTGTTCATGGCGCGTGAGGCGGTCGACAAGCACCTGCAGGTCGCCGGCGCGATGATCGACCCCAGGGCGACGGTCGCCACCAAGCTGGCGGCGATGCCGAAGATCCTCGGCTACTACGCATTCTGGTACCCGCCGCTGTGGTTGCGCGGGTTGACGACGTGGTCGAAATTCAGCGACTTCGGCCCGCTCGCCGGCCACATGCGCTTCATCGAGCGCAGCGCCCGCAAGCTGGCGCGCTCCAGCTTCCACGGCATGGCCCTCTACCAGGCGAAGATGGAGCGCAAGCAGGGCTTCCTGTTCCGCTGCGTCGACATCGTCATGGAGCTGTTCGCCATGGCGGCGACCATCTCGCACGCGCGCAGCATCCGCGACGCCGGCGGGGTCGAGGGCAAGCAGGCGCTCGAGCTCGCCGACCTGTTCTGCCGCCAGTCCCGGCGGCGGGTGCGGCAGTCCTTCAAGTCGCTGTGGAGCAACGACGACGCGAAGCTCAACAGCATCGCCGCGCAGGTCATGAAAGGCGAGGACGAGTGGCTGCTCGAGGGCCGGATGCCGCTCGGCTGGAAGCCGGAGGATTTCCGCACCCACGCCATCACCGCGCGCCAGGAGACGGACGCGCCACAGGTGGCCGCCGCCTCCTGACGACGAGCGTCCGATCGCCTGCCTTCGACGGGCGCGCGATCCGTGCTCCAATATCCCGCTGGAGGACCGATGACGCTCGCCCAGATGACCAGCGCCCAGCGGCAGCAGCGGCTCGCCGAGCTCCGCGCCACCTACGACGCCTTCCGCGGCCGCGGCCTGGCGCTCGACATGACGCGCGGCAAGCCGTGCGCGGAGCAGCTCGACCTCTCGCTCGGGCTGCTCGACTGCCTCGGCCGCGACTACAAGGCCGCCGACGGCACCGACTGCCGCAACTACGGCGTGCTCGAAGGGCTGCCCGAGGCGCGCGCCCTGTTCGCGGAGCTGCTCGAGGTCGAGCCGGCGGAGGTGATCGTCGGCGGCAACTCGAGCCTGGCGTTGATGCACGACACCATCGCCCAGTACCTGCTCAAGGGCACGCCCGACGCGCCGCCGTGGCGCGGCAAGCACGAGGTGAAGTTCCTCTGCCCGAGCCCGGGCTACGACCGGCATTTCGCGATCTGCGAGCGCTACGATATCAAGATGCTGCCGATCCCGATGGCGGCGGACGGGCCGGACATCGACTGGGTCGAGCGCCTGGTGCACGCCGACGAGCACATCAAGGGCATGTGGATCGTGCCCCGCTACAGCAACCCCGGCGGCGTCGTCTGCTCGCCGCGCGTCGTGGAACGGCTGGCGGCGATGGAGACCGCGGCGCCCGACTTCCGCATCTTCTGGGACAACGCCTACGCGGTGCACCATCTGGTCGACGACCCGCCGCCGCTCGCCAACCTCCTCGCCGCCTGCCGCGCCGCCGGCCATCCCGAGCGCCCGGTCATCTTCACCTCGACGTCGAAGATCAGCTTCGCCGGCGCCGGCGTCGGCGTCGTCGCCGGCAGCCCCACCAACATCCGCCATCTGCTGGCCGGCATGTCGATCCAGACCATCGGCCACGACAAGCTCAACCAGCTCCGCCACGTCCGCTTCTTCCGCGACGCCGCGGGGATCGCCGCGCACATGCGCAAGCACGCCGCGATCCTGAAGCCGAAGTTCGACGCGGTCACCGCCATCCTGAGCGAGCGCCTCGGCGGCAAGGGCATCGCCACCTGGAGCGAGCCGGCGGGGGGCTATTTCATCAGCCTCGACACCCCGGACCGCTGCGCCACCAGGGTGGTGCAAATGGCCGATGCCGCCGGCGTGAAGCTGACCAAGGCCGGCGCGACGTTTCCGTACGGCAAGGACGCGCACGATCGCAACATCCGCCTGGCGCCGAGCTTCCCGTCGCTGGAGCAGATCCGCCAGGCGATGGAGCTGGTGGCCACCTGCGTCGAGCTCGTCGCCCTCGAACAGGCCGGATAGCAGGGGCCGCGCGCCCCGCGGCCGCACGCGGCGCGAAGGTGACGGGCGTGCGTCGGTCGCCGCGTGCCACCTCCGGGACTCAGGGCGAGCGTTTCATCATGGCATCGATGAGCGGGCGCAGCGCAGCGGCTTCCGCGCTCTCCTCGACCGCCGGCACGGCGCGCAGCGCCTCGACGTAGGCATCCGGCAGACCGTGCTCGATGGCGCCCTCGATGAGCAACGCCATGTAGCGCCGCGACGGCCGCAGCGCCGGGTCGCGGCGGGCGCTCGAGAGCGAGCGCGCTCGCACCGGCGCCGCCGGCGCGAGCGGGAACGCCTCGACCTCGACCGCGTCGTAGTTGCCGATGCGTACCCCCTCGCTGAGCTCGACGTGCGCGAGCGCCTCCACCGCCAGCTCGAACAGCACGCCGAGGACCTCGGCGGCGGGATCGGGCACGATGGTCGCGAAGCCATGGCCGACCGCCAGCAGCGGCGGCTTGTCGAACACCAGCCGCCAGCCCGGCACGCGGGCGGCGACGGCGCGTGAATACGCCACCCCTCGGCGGCCGCGCAGCGTCGCGCTCTGCATGTGTGCGCCGTAGGCGAAATACCACACCGACATCGCCAGCCGCGTAGCCGAGCGGGCCGCCCGACACAATCGCCCGTCGGCGGGCGTCAGGTGTGCAGGACGCGGCCGAACGCGTCGAGGGTCGCCTCGCCGAGCATCTCGGAGAGCGTCGGATGCGGGAAGACGACGCGCATCATCTCGCGCTCGGTGCTCTCCAGCACCTTGGCGATGACGAAGCCCTGGACGAGATCGGTCGCCTCGGCGCCGAACAGATGGGCGCCGAGCAACTCGCCGGTCTCGGCGTCGAAGACCGTCTTCACCACGCCCTCGGGCTCGCCGATCGCGATCGCCTTGCCGTTCGCCTGGTAGGGGAAGCGGCCGACCCGCACCGCGTGCCCGGCGGCGCGCGCCGCCGCCTCGCTGAGGCCGACGCTGGCGATCTGCGGCCGGCAATAGGTGCAGGCGGGAATCGCCTGCGGATCGAGCGGCCGCGCGTCGGCGACGCCGGCGATGCGCTCGACGCAGATGACGCCCTCGTGGCTCGCCTTGTGCGCCAGCCACGGCGGACCGACGACGTCGCCGATCGCGTAGAGGCCCGGCTCGTCGGTCGCCAGCCACTGGTCGACGACGATGTGCCCCCGCTCCACCCGCGCCCGCGTCGTCTCCAGGCCGATGCCCTCGACGTTGCCGACGATGCCGGCGGCGAGGATGACGGCGTCGACGGTGATCGGTGAGGTCGAGCCGCCGCCCAGGTCCATCACCGCCGTGATGCCGTCGCGCTCGCGATGCACCGACTGGACGGTGGCCCCGGTGTGGATGGCGATGCCGCGTTGGCTGAAGCTCTTGTGCGCCGCGGCGGCGATCTCCTCGTCCTCGGCCGGCAGGATGCGCGGCAGCGCCTCGACGACCGTCACCGCCACCCCCATGTCGTGGTAGAAGCTCGCGAACTCGATGCCGATGGCGCCGGCGCCGACGATCAGCAGCGCCCCCGGCAACGCCTTCGGCACCATCGCCTCGCGGTAGGTCCAGACGCGCTCGCCGTCCGGTTCGATGCCGGGCAGCGCGCGTGGTCGCGCGCCGGTGGCGAGGATCACGTGCGCCGCCTCGAGACCGACCGCCTCGGCGCCGTCCCGCTCCACCACCAGTCGGCCCGCTCCCTCCAGCCGCGCCCTGCCCGCGACGACGGTGACGCCGTTCTTCTTCATCAGGTAGCGCACCCCGTTCGAGAGCCGCTGCGCCACGGCGCGCGAGCGGGCCACCACCTTGTCGAGGTCGAAGCGCACCGCCTCGGCGCTGAAGCCGTGCGCGTCGAGGTGGCGCAGCAGGTGGTTGATCTCGGCGGTGCGGAGCAGCGCCTTGGTCGGGATGCAGCCCCAGTTCAGGCAGATGCCGCCGAGCTGGTCGCGCTCCACCAGCGCGGTCGTCAATCCGAGCTGGCGGGCCCGAATCGCGGCCACGTAGCCGCCCGGGCCGCCGCCCACGATCACCACATCGAACCGACTCTCCGCCATGCGCGCCAGGCTAGCAGAAACCGCGCCTGGACTCCTTGGCGGGGCCGCGCCGCGGCTGGTAGCCTGCCGCCGTGCAGAAACGGACGCGGGCGCAGCGGCTGCCGCCGGCCGACCGCCACCAGCAACTGCTCGACGCCGCCATCCGCGCCTTCGCGCAGCGCGGCCTCAGCCGCACCGGGCACGCCGACGTCGCCAAGCTGGCGCAGGTATCCGCCGCCACCGTGTTCAGCTACTTCCGCACCCGCGCGCGCCTCGTCGAATCGGTGCTCACCGCCGTCGCCCACTATTACGAGGCGATGGCGGACCGATTCCATCAGCCGCAGCGCGACGCGGCGCGCGCCCTGCTCGAGCACGCCGTCGCCTTCGCGACCTCGGTGGAGAGCGACCCCGACCACGCCCGCGTCGTCCTCGAATGGAGCACCGCCATCCGCGACGACTCCTGGCCGCTCTTCCTGCGTTTCCAGGAGGGGGTGCTGCGGCGCTGCATCGAGACCATCCGCCGCGGCCAGGCCGAGGGCAGCATCGACAGCGAGATCGACGCCGAGACCGGGGCGCTGATGATCATCGGCTCGAGCTGGATGGTGATCCAGATGCGCTTCACGCACTGGCCGGCCGAGCGGGTCCACCGCTTCGTGCTCGGCCAGTTGCGCGGCGCCATCGGCGCCGCCGCGTTGGCGAAGGCGCTGACCGCCGAGAGCTGAGCGCCGTCAGCTCACCGCGGCAACGCCTTCGGCGGCGTGGCGTTGGCGATCGGTCCGGTCAGGGCCTCCATGAACGCCACCAGGTCGCGCTTCTCCTGGGCCGAGAGGCCGAGTGGCTGCATGTCCTTCGACAGCCACGGGTTGCGGTTGCCGCCGCGGTCGTAGAATTCCACCACCTCGACCAGCGTCCCCTCGCTGCCGTCGTGCATGTAGGGCGCCGTGAGCTCGATGTTGCGCAGCGTCGGCGTCTTGAACGCGCCCTTGTCCTCGTCGACCTTGGTCACCACGTAGCGCCCGAGATCGGGCTTCTCGGCGTCCATGCCGACGCCGAGGTTGTGGAACTTCTCGTCGGTGAAATTGAATCCGAGATGGCAGGTGACGCAGCGGGCGCGGCCGAAGAAGGCGCCCATGCCGCGCAGTTGCGCCTCGCTCATCGCGCCCTTGTCGCCGGCGAGGTAGCGGTCGTAGGGACTGTCCCCGGTCACCACCGTGCGCTCGTAGGCGGCGATCGCGGCCGCGATGCGCGGCATGTCGATCGTCGAATCGCCGAAGGCCTTGGCGAACAGCGGGGCATAGCCCGGGACGTCCTTGACGCGGGCGACCACGTCGTCGTGCGACCCCATCGCCATCTCCACCGGGTTGACCAGCGGCCCGTGCGCCTGCTCCTCGAGGTCCTTCGCCCGCCCGTCCCAGAACTGCGCCTTGGAGAACAGCCGGTTCATCACCGTCGGACTGTTGCGCGCCCCGAACTGATGGCCGACGCCGGGCGAGGTGCGGTTGGGATCGGCGAAACCGTGGAACGGCATGTGGCAACTGGCGCAGGACACGGTGCGGTCCTTCGACAGGCGCTCGTCGAAGTACAGGAGCTTGCCGAGCGCGATCTTGTCGTCGCTCATCGGGTTGTTGTCGGGGATATAGGCCCCCTCCGCCTGCAGGCCGAGTGGCAGGGTCATCGACCAGGTGCCCGAGCGCACCACCTGCGCCGCCGGCTGGGTCGCCTCGGGGGTCGCGGCGTTCTGCTGCGCCGCCACCGCCTCTCCCAGTGCCGCGAGCATCACCATCGCCGTCGCCATCCGCATCGCTGTCGCAATCCGCATCCGCGCCTCCAGAACCGGAATCGTGGGATTCCCTAACAGTGCGCGTCGGCGATGCAACCCGGTTGACCCCGCGCATCATGGTCGATATTACGGATCGCGATTCAGAGCCTCGGCGGAAGATTAGAATCATGAATGAACGCGAGGAGCGTTTCTCACCCGGCGGGGGCACGGCCGGCGTTGCCTTCCGCGTCGCATCGTGGTGCATGCGACGGCGGAGCGCGCGGCGGCGGGCGAAGCGGACACGGGCGATCCAATCGCGGACGGCATGCCCGCTTCACGACGCGCGGCGGCGCGACTGATGGAGCGAGTGGAGGCGCGGAGATGACGACCTCAACGCTGAGCGGTGGCTATCGCGAGGGGCTGGGCGCCACGCAGCGAACCGACCGCTGGTGGATCGAACCACTGTGGACGGGAGTCGGGTTCCTGCTCTTCGTCCTCTATGCCAACTGGGCTGCGTTCCAGGGCAATCACTATTTCTACGGCGGGTATCTGTCGCCGTTCTTCTCGCCGGTCCTGTTCACCGATCCCACGGTGGCCGGCGCCGCCCCGGTCGAGCACGCCTGGTTCGGCGTCTGGCCCGACTGGCTGCGCGCCATCTGGCCGTCGTTCATGCCGACCTCGCCCGCCTGGCTGATCCTCGCCGGCCCGCTGTCGTTCCGCCTCACCTGCTACTACTACCGCAAGTTCTACTACCGGGCGTATTTCCTGACCCCGCCCGCCTGCGCGGTCGGGGCGCGCTCGCAGCAGAGCTACCGCGGCGAGACGCTCCTCTTCCTCTTCCAGAACCTGCACCGCTACGCGCTCTACATCGCCATCGCGTACATCTTCGTCCTCTCCTACGACGCCTATCTGGCGTTCTGGCGCGACGGCCGCTTCGGCATCGGCCTCGGCACGATCATCCTGCTGCTCAACCCGATCCTGCTCGGCAGCTACACCTTCGGCTGCCACTCGTTCCGCCACCTGGTCGGCGGCCGTCTCAACTGCTTCAGTTGCGACGGCGCCTCGCAGGCCCGCCACGGCGCCTGGCAGCGCGTCTCGTGGCTCAACCAGCGCCACATGCTGTTCGCCTGGATGAGCCTGGTGTGGGTCGGGTTCTGCGACTTCTACGTCCGCATGGTGTCGATGGGCTACATCCACGACCCGAGCACCTGGGGCTGAGCGATGGCTGACCTCTCCGACATCCAATCCGTCGAGCACGACGTCGTCGTGATCGGCGCCGGCGGCGCCGGGCTGCGCGCCGCCATCGAGTGCGGCCTGCAGGGCCTCAACACCGGCCTGGTCTGCAAGTCGCTGCTCGGCAAGGCGCACACCGTCATGGCCGAGGGCGGCTGCGCCGCCGCGCTCGGCAACGTGGCGCCGCAGGACAACTGGAAGGTCCACTTCCGCGACACCATGCGCGGCGGCAAGTTCCTCAACGACTGGCGCATGGCCGAGCTGCACGCCAAGCAGGCCCCGGACCGGGTGCGCGAGCTCGAGGAGTGGGGCGCCGTCTTCGACCGCACGCCCAGCGGGCTGATCAGCCAGCGCAACTTCGGCGGGCACCGCTATCCCCGCCTGGCGCACGTCGGCGACCGCACCGGCCTGGAGATGATCCGAACCCTCCAGGACAAACTGGTCTACCTCCAGCACGTCGCCGTCCACATGGAGTGCACGGCGCTCGAGCTGCTGCTCGACGACGGCGCCATCGCCGGCGTCCTCGCCTACTGGCGCGAGACCGGCCGCCTCTTCCTGCTCAAGACCAAGGCGGTGATCCTCGCCACCGGTGGCGGCGGGCGCGCCTGGCGCTTCACCTCGAACTCCTGGGAGTACACCGGCGACGGCTTCGCCCTGGCCTACGAAGCCGGCGCCGAGCTCATCAACATGGAGTTCACCCAGTTCCACCCGACCGGCATGGTGTGGCCGCCCTCGGTGCGCGGCATCCTGGTGACCGAGGGCGTCCGCGGCGACGGCGGCGTGCTCAAGAACAGCGCCGGCGACCGCTTCATGTTCTCCTACATTCCGGAGAAGTTCGCCGCCGAGACCGCCGACACGGTGGAGGAGGCCGACCGCTGGCTGGCCGACTCGAGCAAGAACCGCCGGCCGCCCGAGCTCCTCACCCGCGACGTCGTCGCCCGCGCCATCACCCGCGAGGTGGTCGAGGGCCGCGGCTCGCCGCACGGCGGCGTCTTCCTCGACATCGCCTCGCGCCGCGACCCCGAGTTCATCAAGCGCAAGCTGCCGTCGATGTACCACCAGTTCAAGGAGCTGGCGGGCGTCGACATCACCAAGGAGCCGATGGAGGTCGGTCCCACCCTGCACTACTTCATGGGCGGCATCCGCGTCGACGCCGACACCCAGATGTCGCGCGTGCCCGGGCTGTTCGCCGCCGGCGAGTGCTCTGGCGGCATGCACGGCGCCAACCGCCTCGGCGGCAATTCGCTCTCCGACCTGCTGGTGTTCGGGCAGCTCGCCGGCGTCGGCGCCCGGCAGTACATCAGCGGCCTCGGCAAGCAGCCACGCATCGACATGGCGCAGGTCGAACGCGCCGTGCAGCGCGCCACCGCGCCGCTCAACCGCGCCGAGGGCATCAACCCGTACGTCGTCACCGAGCACCTCCAGCACGTCATGGACCGCTACGTGAACATCGTCCGCCAGCGGGACGAGTTGGAAACCGCGCTCGTCGAGCTGGAGAAGCTCAAGCAGGAGGTCGCGCAGGTGAAGGCGCCCGGCGCGTCGCAGTACAACCCGGGCTGGCACGAGGCGATCGCGCTCGGCTCGCTGCTGATCACCGCCGAGTCGGTCACCCGCGCGGCGCTGATCCGCGAGGAGAGCCGCGGCGGTCACAGCCGCGTCGACTTCCCCGGCGAGAGCGACGAGTGGGTGAAGGTCAGCGTGGTGGCGCGCAAGGGCGTCGACGGCCAGATGGAGGTCCGCACGGAACCCCGTCCCCAGCCGCCCGCCGATCTGGCGCAGATCGCCCACGCCACGCTCGAGGAGCTCGAGGGATCCGGCGCCACCGCGGCGCGGGAGAAGGGAGCGTCGGCATGACCACCCGCACCTTCCGCGTCTGGCGCGGCGACAAGAGCGGCGGCGAGTTCCGCGACTACGAGGTCCCGATCGACGAGGGCATGGTGGTGCTCGACGTCGTGCACCGCATCCAGGCGACCCAGGCGCCCGACTTGGCGGTGCGCTGGAACTGCAAGGCCGGCAAGTGCGGCTCGTGCAGTTGCGAGATCAACGGCAAGCCGCGGCTGTCGTGCATGACGCGCATGGACACGCTGCCCGCCGAGGGCCCGATCACCGTGCAGCCGATCAAGACCTTCCCGGTGATCCGCGACCTGGTCACCGACGTCGCCTGGAACTACCGGCAGAAGCGGCGCATCCCGGGCTTCCGCCCGCGGCCGCGCAATCCCGACGGCACCTACCGGATGCAGCAGGAGGACGTCGACCGCATCCAGGAGTTCCGCAAGTGCATCGAGTGCTACCTGTGCCAGGACGTCTGCCACGTGCTGCGCGACCAGGGGAAGCTCGACAAGTTCGTCGGCCCGCGCTTCATGATCTACCTGGCGAACCAGGAGATGCACCCGCTCGACAACGCCGACCGCATCCCGGCGGTGCGCCGCGACTTCGGATCCGGCTACTGCAACATCACCAAGTGCTGCACCGAAGTCTGCCCGGAGGGCATCCACATCACCGACAACGCGATCATCCCGCTCAAGGAACGCGTCGTCGACCGCTTCTACGACCCGATCGCCGCCATCGTGCGCTTGGTGCGCGACAAGCCGACGAAGGAACCGGCGCCGGCGCTCGATCCGGACTGAGGGGACGCGACCGAGGTCACGCGCAGGCGGACCGAGCACGCCGGGACCACTCAGGCGACCTCGTGTCCGGCATCCGCCCCCGCGTCCTTCGTGGCCGGCGTCGACAGCGGCAGCGGCAGCGGGTCGGCGCCGGTGATCAGCCGCGCGCCGCGGTTGCGGGTGAAGTACATCCACGCCCACTGCACGAGGACGAGCAACCGGTTCTCGAACTCCACCAGATAGAGGAGGTGGATGAACAGCCAGGCGAGCCAGGCGGGGAGCCCCGACATGTGGACCAGGCGCAGATTGGCGACGGCGCTGGAGCGCCCGATCGTCGCCATCGTCCCCTTGTCGAAGTAGCGGAACGGCCGCACCGCTCGGCCGGTGGCGCGCGCGACCACGCGGCGTGCCGCATGGCGGCCCTGCGCCATGGCCACCGGCGCGATCCCGGGCAGCAGGGCGCCGTCCTGCTCGCAGTGCGCCATGTCGCCGATGACCGCGATCTCGGGGTGGCCGGGCAGGCTGAGATCCGGCAGCACGTGCACTCGGCCGGCGCGGTCGAGCGCCGCGCCGGTCGCCGCCGCCAACTGGCGCGCCAGGGGCGAGGCGGCGACACCGGCGGCCCACAGCACCGTGCGGCTCCGGATCACCTCGCTCCGCTCCCCGTGCGTCACCGTCACGGACGCCGCGTCGATCGCGGAGACGCTGCTCCGCAGGCGCACCGTCACCCCCAGATGCTCGAGCGATCGGCAGGCCTTCTCGGAGAGATCGCGTGGATACGCCGGCAACACGCGGTCCGTCGCCTCGACGAGGAGGATGCGCGAATCGCGCGGGTGGATGGCGCGGAAGTCGTTCTTCAGGGTGTCGTTGGCGATCTCGCTCAGCGCCCCGGCGAGCTCCACGCCGGTCGGACCGGCGCCGACGACCACGAACGTCAGCCAGGCCTCGCGCCGCGCGGGGTCGGGCTCGCGCTCGGCGGTCTCGAAGGCGAGCAGGATCCGCCGCCGCATCTCCGTCGCGTCCTCGATCGTCTTCAGCCCCGGCGCGAACGGCTCCCACTGATCGTTGCCGAAGTAGTGGTGGGTGGCGCCGGTGGCGACGATCAGCTCGTCGTAGTCCACCGCGCCGTCGCTGAGCTGGACCCGGCGCTGCTCGACGTCGATGCGCTCCACCTCGCCGAGGAGCACTCGCGTGTTGCCATGCCGGCTCAGCACGGCGCGCAGCGGCGAGGCGATCTCCCCCGGCGACAGTCCGCCGGTCGCCACCTGGTAGAGCAGCGGCTGGAAGAGATGGAAGTTGCGTCGGTCGACCAGCGTCACCTGCACGGGCGCGCGCTTCAGCGAGCGCGCCGCGTAGAGGCCGCCGAAGCCGCCGCCGACGATGACCACCCGGGTTGCCGCGTTCGCCACGATCGGTACCCTACCATCCGATGTGCGGCGCGACAGATGGCCTCGCGGTCGATCGCGACAGCGTCGAGCTCTTCGTCCGGCGCACGCACCTGCCGGCGCCCGCCGCCACCGTGTTCCAGTGGCACGAGCGGCCCGGGGCCTTCGAGCGCCTGACGCCGCCCTGGGAGGCGGTGCGGGTGATCGAGCGCCGCGGCGGCGTCGAGGACGGCTCCCGGGCGGTGCTGCGCATGGGCCGCGGCCCGCTCGCCGTCCGCTGGGTCGCCGAGCACCGCGACTACATCGCCGGCGAGCAATTCCGCGATGTCCAGACGGCGGGCCCGTTCGCCCGCTGGGTGCACACCCACCGCGTCGAGCCGGACGGCGCCGCCGCCTGCTGGCTCGAGGATCGCATCGAGTACGCCCTGCCCCTCGGCGGCCTGGGCGCCCTCGTCGGCGGCGGCTACACCCGACGCAAGCTGGCGCGCCTGTTCCGCTACCGCCACCAGGTCACGGCCGGCGACGTGGCGGCGCACGCGCGCCTGTCAGGAGTGGAGACGATGAAGATTCTGGTCACCGGAGCGAGCGGCCTGATCGGCGGCACCCTGGCTCCGTTTCTCACCACCGGCGGGCACCAGGTGCTCCGCCTCACTCGCGGCCGCCCGCGACCTGGCGCCGCGACCTGGGATCCCGATCAGGGCAGGATCGACCGCGGCGCCCTCGAGGGCCTCGATGCGGTCGTCCACCTCGCCGGCGAGAACATCTCGACCGGCCGCTGGACGGCGACGAAAAAGGCGCGCATCCACGACAGCCGGGTCAACGGCACCCGCCTCCTGTGCGAGACGCTGGCCTCGCTGCGGCAGCCACCGGCGGTGCTGATCGCCGCCTCCGCGATCGGCTACTACGGCGATCGCGGTCGCGACGTCGTCGACGAGGACAGCGCCCCCGGCGCCGGCTTCCTGGCCGACGTGTGCAAGGAGTGGGAAGCCGCCACCGCCCCCGCCGCGGCGCGCGGCATCCGGGTCGTGAACATGCGCTTCGGCGTCGTCCTCTCCGGCGGCGGCGGCGCGCTCGCCAGCATGCTGACGCCGTTCCGGCTCGGCGCCGGCGGCCCGATCGGCGGCGGCGAACAATTCGTGAGCTGGATCGCGATCGACGACACCGTCGACGCGATCCTCTTCGCCCTCACCAACCAGGCGCTGTCGGGGCCGGTGAACGCCGTGGCGCCCGCGCCGGTGACCAACGCCGAGCTCGCCCGCACCCTCGGCGCCGTGCTGTCGCGCCCCGCGGTGCTCCCCCTGCCCGCCTTCGCGGTCCGCCTGCTGTTCGGCGAGATGGGCGAGGAGCTGCTGCTCGCCAGCACCCGCGTCGAACCGCATCGCCTGCAGGCGGCTGGCTTCGCCTTCCGCTTTCCGACCCTCGAGCCGGCGCTGCGCTACCTGCTCGGTCGCTGAGACCATCCCGGCGGACGGCGCATCGCCTCGCGCCCGCGGCTGCGCAGGTCCTGCCTCCACGCCTTGCGAGGCGGCGGCACTCGCCGAACTCAAATCCGAAAGCGTCCACCTGTCCACGGAACCGGGGCAACTCCAGCCGAGCGGGCCGCAGGCCCGCGTCGGCTGCAGCGCGTAGTTAGGCGGCGGCAACGTCGATGACTGCGCTGGTAGACGACGGCGCTGGTACAGACTGCCCATCCTGTCGCAATCCCTCGATGTGGAACTCGATCGCCTCGCGGATCAACTCCAACGCTTCCTCTCGAGTTTCGCCGGCCGCGACACAGCCCGGAAGGTCCGGCACATACGCGCCGAAAGAGGTGGGACCCTGCTCAACCACTACGAGATACCGCATGCGCCCTCTCCTACTTCTTGAGGCCGGCCTGCTTCAGCACGCTGGTGAGTGTTCCGGGAGGAACGTCGACGCCGGGCTTGCCAGCCACCGTCACGGTACCAGGCTTGTTCGGGTGTCGGAACTGTCGATGACTGCCTCTCGTCCGGACTTCCTGCCATCCGTCTGCTTCGATCAAGGCGATCAGATCCCGAACCTTCACGCGCGGAATCTACCAGGCAGCACTTGAGCCGCATAACGCCTGGCGCCTGAGCCGCCGGCGCAGAAGCGTTCGCGAGAAGCAGTGACGGTTGAGCCGGTCGGCTCCAGGCGCGGGTTAGCCGACGAGTTTGCCATATTCTGCGTGCGTCCCGATCCACACCCAGTAGATCCCCTCCTTCACCTCCGTGCCCAGGGCGCGGTAGTGTTCCCCGACACGAACCGACCACAGCTCACCGATGCGCTTGAAGTGAAGCGAGGGGTGGCGCGGGTCTGACTTGAGGAGGGCATAGTTCTTGTCCGCCAACTCTCGGACATCCGCGGGCAACGCATGGTACAGCGCCCAGAACCGCGGCGACGCGAGGTGGCTCAAAGCTCGCGGGCCTTCCCAGCCTTGTAGTCGGCGAGTGCTTCAGCGACGAGACCGTCGAGTTTGCCCGCCTTTGCGTCCGCCTCGATCTGCTCGTCCCAGACACGAGCGTCGAACTCGACGAACCATGCCCGAAATTCCGCAAGGTCCCGCGGTGACAGCCTCGCGATTCGCTCCTCGAGTTGCTCGACTTCGCTCATTGGTTCAGCTCCGTTCGCCGCGGCATGCTACACGACGCGTCGACGATCGGCTAACGCCAGCGCTCAGCCGCGCGGGCCGCAGGCCCGCGTCGGCTGCACCGCATAGTTAGACGTCGCCGTTTCGCGCCGATTCTCAGATAATCCATTGGCCATCGATCCAGATCTCCATGCTCTCGTGCTCTGTGCTCTCTTCGACATGCATTACCAGATCACTTTCGAACTCGAACACGATCGCCCGATCGCCCACCTCGCAGCGCCGCACCTCGGTGTTCATGATGTCGAAGAAGGCGGCATCGGGCCACCGACCTGGCTCCCAAAAACCGACCTGTCGGCCAGCGCGGAAGAGCTTCACGGCGGACCACACAGCGAATCGAACACGGCCGAAATCGAACTGCAGGTCAAACTGCCCGACCCTGATCTGTGTCGTGAACTTCCCGACGACCGGGGAAAGGTCAAGATCATCGGGGATTCCGTCCATAAAGGAGTCTAACGCTGCCGTTCAGCCGCGCGGGCCACGCCGCGCCGTGTCCCGTCCGATCGGCCTCGCGGCCCGCGTCGGCTGCAATGGCTTGTTAGGGCGGCGGCGCGAGTAAGGAGCCGTTCGCGACGGCTCGCGCGCGGCACTCGACGACGAGACGCAGCGCCATCCGTGCTGGCGCGAGCAGCGCGGTGCCTCCGGAGCGACGAGCCCACCGCGCCCGCCGGCGACCAGAGGGCCCGCGACGAGCTGGATCGTCGCTGTGGTCGCAACCCGTTCAACCTGCCCCTCGTCTCCGGAGTTCCTGCCGGCCTAACGCTGCGGTTCAGCCGCGCGGGCCACGCCGCGCGGACTCCCGTTATTCGTTCGGCCCCGCGGCCCGCGTCGGCTGCAACCGCTTGTTATTGAGTATCGTAAAATATAGTGACATTGAGCGGCGGATGTGATACACGACGATCCATGGGAAATCCGGCGGGGGTGAAGCGGGATTTTGATGAGTTGGAACGGCGGCGACTGGAGGCCGCGCGGTTACTGAAGGCCGGGGTGAAACCGGCCGAGGTGGCGCGGCGGGTGGGCGTCCATCGCCAGTCGGTGAGTCGCTGGGTGCAGCAGTTGGCGACCCACGGGCGGGCCGGGCTGAAGAAGGCGGGGCGCGCGGGGCGCCCACCGCGCCTGACCGCCTCGCAACGCCGCCAGCTCGAACGCGCCCTGCAGCGCGGCCCGGAAGCGCTCGGATACCCCACCGGGCCGTGGACCACCGGCGCGTCGCGGAGCTGATCGAGCAGGAGTTCGCGGAGCGCTTCCATCCCGGCCACGTCTGGCGCTTGCCCCGGCAGCCTGGGTGGAGCTGCCAGCGGCCGACCGGGCGCGCCCTGGAGCGCGACGAAGCCCGTATCCGCTGGTGGAAACGCGAGCACTGGCCCGCCCCAAAAAGCCCGCCGCGAGCGGCGCACCATCGTCTTCATCGATGAAAGCGGACTCAGTGAGCGCCCGCACCGCTGTCGGACATGGGCGCCGCGGGGGCAGACCCCGGTCCTCCAGTATCACTTCCACTGGAAGACGCTCTCGGCGATCGCGGGCGTAAATGTGGTGGCAGTTCTACTTCCGGCTGTACCCCGGCACGATCAAGAGTCCGAGATCGTCGACTTCTGGCCGTCTCCAACGGGCCCTCCCCGCAAAGCGCTCATCATCTGGAGCCGGCGCTGCGGCAGCACCGCAGTCGACTGGTGAAGGACTTCATCGCTCGCCAGCGCGGCGCGATTCACCTGGAGTACCTGCCCGCCTACGCGCCGGAGCTGAACCCCGTGGAATACATCTGGGGGTACTGGAAGAAGCATGAGCTGCCCAACTTCTGTCCGAAGGACTTCTCGCAGCTCACCACCGTGGCGCGCCGCGCCTTGCGCCGAATGCAGCGCCGCCCCACGCTGGTGACCGCCTTCTGGCAGCAAGCGGAGCTGTTCTAGATCCCGTCACTATATTCTGCGAGACTCAATAGGGCGGCGTCGCGAGTGAGAAGCCGCTCGCGACGGTTCGCGCGCTGCACGCGACGACGCGACGCAGCGACATCCGTGCTCGCACGAGCAGCGCGGTGGCTCCGGAGCGACGCGCCAACCGCGCCCGCCGGCGACGACAGGGCCAGCGACGACGTGGATGATTGCTGTGGTTGCGACCCGTTCAACATGCCCCTCGTCTCCGGAGTTCCTGCCGGCCTAACGCCAGCGGTCAGCCGCGCGGGCCGCAGGCCCGCGTCGGCTGCACCGGGAAGTTAGAATGCTCTAGGACTCGAAGCCACTGTCGATCATGGACGAAGCTTCTTGGTTGGTAGGTGGCCAGGAGGAGAGGGCGTGGGCAATACGGGCAACGAGATGCGTTCCCAGTTGCCGCTGGACCTCCTCAACTCCGCAGAGAGGATCCGGGCGACAATCAATTCCCGCCGATACATGCCCATATGGCCAAAGCAGCCTGGCTGGCTGACGGTTCCTTCGACACGCACACGGACCTCGGATGTCTCGTCTTCTCCCGGTGCTTTCGCGGCTACCCAGACGGGTTCTGTGTCGCCTGCCAGCCACCATCTACAGGCGGTTCCCTCCGGCACAAACTCGCTCATTTCAAAACCGATCGTGTAGATCCCACGAAACGCTTTCGCTTGAGCAACAGCTGAATCGTCGCATTCCACTCTCGGGCAATCCTGGCGCTGTGCAAGAGCGCGTTCGACCGACCCAGTGATGGATAGGGCCAACAGGACCGGCAGAACCAGCGCGCGAGTTGCCGGCATTCTAACGCGAGCGGTCAGCCGCGCGGGCCGCAGGCCCGCGTCGGCTGCACCGCATAGTTAGCCTACCCTTCACCATGGAAGCAGCGCCCCGAGCGCCGAGAGAGCGAAGGTGGGGGGAACGGACCATGCGCTCAACTTGAGCAACGCGCGCTGCGACGGCGCAAAGGAGGTTCCAGGATGCGCTGTGGCCTCCGCATCGAGGACACGACGCGCGGGCGGAACGAACCAGACAAGAACGTTGCCCACGAACAACGCGACGGGAATGGTGCCCAGCACCACTGGAAGCGTGGCGAGCAGCACGGCAACACCGCCTGGTTGTGCGGGGAGGGATTGCTCAGGGTACAGCAGTCGGTGAATGCGATCGATGCCGACGAGGGTAAGAAGTAACGTTGGGATCCAGACGGCGAGCACCGCGACCGGCAGCAGGAGATTCCACGGGCTCTTTCGCCGCTTCGCTCGTTCACGTGCCGCGTCGAGATACGTCATCATTCGTCGTCGGGCTAACGCTGCCGTTCAGCCGCGCGGGCCACGCCGCGCCGTGTCCCGTCCGATCGGCCTCGCGGCCCGCGTCGGCTGCAATGGCTTGTTAGGGCGGCGGCGCGAGTAAGGAGCCGTTCGCGACGGCTCGCGCGCGGCACTCGACGACGAGACGCAGCGCCATCCGTGCTGGCGCGAGCAGCGCGGTGCCTCCGGAGCGACGAGCCCACCGCGCCCGCCGGCGACCAGAGGGCCCGCGACGAGCTGGATCGTCGCTGTGGTCGCAACCCGTTCAACCTGCCCCTCGTCTCCGGAGTTCCTGCCGGCCTAACGCTGCGGTTCAGCCGCGCGGGCCACGCCGCGCCGACTCCCGTTATTCGTTCGGCCCCGCGGCCCGCGTCGGCTGCAACCGCTTGTTAGGGCGGCGTCGCGAGTGAGAAGCCGCTCGCGACGGCTCGCGCGCTGCAGGCGACGACTCGACGCAGCGACATCCATGCTTGCACAAGCGGCGCGGTCGCTCCGGAGCGACGCGCCAACCGCGCCCGCCGACGACGACACGGCCAGCGAGGGACTGGATGGTTGCTGTGGTCGCGACCCGTTCAACATGCCCCTCGTCTCCGGAGTTCCTGCCGGCCTAACTACATTTATCCAGACTAACGGTTCTCATGACCCCCGCCTGTGCGGGGCGGGATAACGGGATCGGACTGTGTGGGAGAATAGCGCCGAGTTCGACGCTGGTCCAACAACTTCCGTGGCGCGGGTGCAGGTGGCGCAGGAGATGGCATAGCCGCCTGGCCAGGCGGCATAACGGGCGAAGCGCAGAGTCGATCGGCCGGGCTGGAGACGCCGCGACCGCCGCGGTTGAGAACGTGCGCGTAGATCATCGTGGTCTTCACATCGCGGTGGCCGAGCAGCTCCTGCACGGTGCGGATGTCGTAGCCGTCCTCCAGCAGATGGGTGGCGAAGCAGTGCCGGAGCGTGTGCGACCCGACGGTCTTCGCCAGGCCCGCACGGCGCGCGGCGGTAATGTCCGCCGCCGTCCCTGACCACGGGGCTGCGCGGAGCGGACTGGCCGGCGGGCTTCGGTGCGACGCGGATCAGGGCGCGCAGCCGAAGAGCGCGGCGTTCACCGCGGCCACCAGGTCGCTGATCTCGACCGCGCCGTCGCCGTCGCCGTCGGCGGGCGGACACGCCGCCAACGCCTCGGGGTCGAGCGCCGCCCGCACGGCGAGGATCAGCTCGTCCACGGTCACGCTGCCGCTGCCGTCGCAGTCGGCGTGGCAGGGTCCCGGGGTCGGCGGCGGCGGTGGGATGGCGAGGGCGAGGGCGACGGGCTCGTAGGGAAGTCGCGGCACCTGGCCGGTGAGGCGCCGTGCGACGAGGTCGACCTGCAGCGCCGTGCCCGCGTAATCGAGCAGGTACAGGAGCCGCCCATCGGGGTGCAGCTCGGCGTCACTGACCAAGAAGGCGCGCGACAACGGGAGCGTGGCGACGAATCCGTAGGTGGTCGCGTCCACCGTGTGCACGCGCACGTCGTCGGTGACGACGTACACGGAGCGGCTGTCGCTCGACACCAGGAGCTTGCGCACCGACTCCCCCGGCGTGCGGATGCGCTCTTCCACCGCGAGGCGGTCGAGGTCGACGGCGATGAAGCCGCGCGCCGTGGGCACGATCTCCGAGAGATCAGCCGGCGCGTACAGGCGCCGGCCGTCGGGACTGACGGCGAGATCGCCGATGATTGGCGCCCGCAGCGCCGCCGTCTCACCGCCGCTGGCCACGTCGGCGACCACCAGCTCGGTGACGGGCGCGGCGGTCTCGTCGCACTCCGCGGGAAGGCGCAGCGCGTACACCGTCCTGCCGTCGGGCGCCCAGGCGCTGTCGACGACGCAGCCGAGCGGTAGCACGCGGCGCAGCGACCAGGTGCGCAGGTCGACCTCGACCAGCCCCAGCCCCGGCGCCGTCAGATGCGCGAGGCGCCCGTCCGGAGCGATGGCCATCCGCGAGCCGGGAGCCGGAATGGTGCGTGCCACGCGGTGGGTCGCGATCTCGATCACCTGCACGGCGTATCCGAGCACCGCGTAGAGGTAGCGCGCGTCGACGCTGACCTGCAGGTCGGAGAGGGCGAACGCCTCGTGCGCGACCGCGAACGGCGCGCCGGCCCGCAGCGAGGACAGGTCGATCGGAGTGATCAGGTCGTCGAACTGGCTCGCGGCGTAGAGCCGCGGCGGATTGGTCGGCGGTCGCGGCTCCGGCGTGGGGGGGACGGGAACGGTGACGCGCAGCAGATGGTCCCCCTCGGCGTCGGTGATCCAGAAGCGTCCGTCCGTTCCGATGGCCACGTCTCTGGCGAAGTTGGCGGGCAGATCGAAGACGGTGATCTCGCCGCGCGGGGTGGCGCGGATGAGCTGACTGGAGAGCTCGCCCAGCAACCAGGCGTTGCCGTCCGGGCCGGCGAGAACCTTCAGCGGCCGGGGCGAGGGAAACGGGGTCAGGAAGCCGGTCAGCGCACCGTCCGGCGTGAGGCGGCTGAAGCGACTGGACAGCCAATCGGCGAACCACAGGTTGCGGTCGGGCCCCGTTCCCATGGCGGCGATGGCGTTGATGCGCGGTCGAAGCCCCACCGGATAGGCGCGCATCCCGTCGGCGGCGAGACGCACCACCGTGTTCTCGCCCGCGGCGGCGAACCAGAGCTCGCCGTCAGGACCGGCGGCGATGGCGGTCACCTGGCGTTCGGCGCCGACGTCCACGGCGCGCACGCTCCCGTCGCGCCCGATGCGATGGAGCACGTGGCCCTGCCGGGGGCGCGTCCAGACCGCGTCGCGCGTGGCCACCATCGCCACCGGCTCGTCGAACACTCCCGCCGGCGTGGGCGCGACCCGCAGCCACGGCCGCAGAACCTCGCCGGCCGGGGTGATGCGCCCGACCGCCATGTCGGGCGGAGACAGAAACCAGAGGTTGCCGTCGGGCCCCGTGATGAGGGAACCGTAGCCGATGCCTTCGGTCGGCTCCGCCAGGGGGCTGAAGTAGTCGATGCCGCGCTCGCCGCTCAGGCGGGCGATGGCGGCGCGGTCGGGCGCGGTGAACCAGATGTTTCCGTCCGGGCCGAGCGTGATGCTGAACGCCGCACTACCCGCGAACGGCCCGGGCTCGAGCGGGATCGACTCGACCTCGAGCGTCTGCGCCCCACCATCGGCGGCGAGCAGCAGCATGACGCCGGCCAGCAGCGTCGACACCGCGCTCACCGCTCTTCTGCCCGCCATGGGGCGAAGGCTACGGCACCTGACGCCGGGCATGCAAAGACGGCACTTGCGTCGGACGGACGCTCGCACCTGCGCGTCCCCTGACGACGCCGGCCCGTGGTCTGGCGATCGCGGCCGCTACGGCCGCTTCGACTGGCACGCCCGTCCATCCCATCCACCGGCATGCGCGCGCCGCGCCCGCCCACGGATGCGACGGCGCGCAGTCGGGCGACGATCGGAGGCGGCGCCGCTCGACCGCGCAGCCGTCATGCTCGGCGGATCACCACCGGTTGGCGCGACCGCACGGCGACACCGCCGCGCAGGCAGGTCCACGTCCGCGTCCTTGCGGGTCGTCGGCGCGGGGTGGTAGTGCCGCGACGCCTCGCCATGCACCCATCGATCGCCGCGACGCCGTGCTCGTCGACCCGACGCCCCGGGGACCGGGCCGCCCGATGAGCGAGCGCGAGCGGCTTCGCCGGCCGGATCCGGCGCGGACCGGGCCGATCCGCAACTGGTCGATGCTCTACCGCCGGGGGGACGCGTGGCGCGGCGAGGCGCCGGGCGGGTGCGCGCCACCGCCAGGCGACGACCCGGGCGGCGCCCGCGGCGATACGATCTCGCACGCGGTGGGGCTCGGCTACCAGGTGGTGCAGGAGCAGATCCAGCAAGGCCAGCGGATCGCCGAACAGATCAACAGCCGCGCCTACGATTCCGGGGCCATCGCCGGCGACCTGCGCGAGGTCGGCGACCGCGCCTGGCGCTACTTCGCCGATCTCGGCGCGCTGTGGGTGGACTACCTGAGCGCGATCGCCGGCGACGGCGAGCTGATGCGCAAGCTGTTCGAGGCCTGGCAGCCGGCAGGCGCGCCGACGACCGCGGCAAGCGGCGGCGCGGCCGGCATTGCCGTCGAGATCGCGTGCGACCGGCCGGCGCAGGTCGCGCTCGCCGTGCGCGACGTCGATGCGCGCGCGGCGTTGATCTGCCAGCCGCTGCGCGCGCTCGAGGCGGAGACGCCGCCGCTCACCGACGTCGCCTGCGAGCGCGCCGCCGACGGCGGCCTGACGGTGCGCATCCGCGTGCCCGCGGCGCAGCCGCCCGGCGTCTACATCGGCGCCGTGATCGACGCCGCGACCGTCCAACCGCGCGGCACGCTGCGCGTCAGCCTGACGTGACTGGAATCGCGTGACGCCGCCGCTGACGCCACCGTTCGTCGCCGAGACGCTGCGCGAGTACGGCGGGCTCGTGCGCGAGGCGCTCGCCGACTACCTGCCGGCGCGCGAGCCGCGCCGCCATCTCTACGATCTCCTCGCCGAGTATCCGCGGCGCGCCGGCAAGATGATGCGCCCCAGCATCTGCATGGCCTCGGCGCGCGCCTTCGGCGCGCGGCCGGGCGAGGCGCTGCGCACCGCGGTCGCCATCGAGCTGCTGCACAACGCCCTCCTCATCCACGACGACATCGAGGACGGCAGCGAGGAACGCCGCGGCCAGCCGACGCTGCACCGGCTGCACGGCATCCCGCTCGCCATCAACGCCGGCGACACGCTGACCCTGATGAGCCTGCGGCCGCTGCTGGAGAACGCCGTCACCATCGGCCCGCGCCTGGCGCTGCGCATCCTCGAGCAGACCGAGCGCATGGCGCGCGAGTCCGCCGAGGGGCAGGCGATCGAGCTCGGCTGGCGGCGCGACAACGCCGTCGACGTGGACGACGCCGCCTACCTCGCCATGGTGCTGAAGAAGACCTGCTGGCTGGCGACGATCTACCCGAGCTGGGTCGGCGCGATGATCGGCGCCAGGGGCGGCGTGGCGCTGGAGCCGTTCATCCGCTTCGGCTTCTTCCTCGGCGCCGCCTTCCAGATCCAGGACGACGTGCTCAACCTGGTGGACGACTCGGGGCGCTACGGCAAGGAGCTCGACGGCGACATCGCCGAGGGCAAGCGCACGCTGATGCTCATCCATCTCTTCCGTCACGCGACCGAGGCGGAGCGGGCCCGGCTCACCGACGTCCTGCGCCGGCGCCGCGACGATCGCACGGCCGAGGACGTGCGCTGGGTGCGCGAGCGCATGGACGCCTACGGCTGCATCGAGCACGCGCGCCAGATCGCGCACGGGCTGGCGGGCGCCGCGCTGCACGAGTACGGGCTGGTCTACGGCGGGCTGCCCGAGTCGCGCGACACGCGCTTCCTGGCAGGCCTCGCGACCTGGGTCTTCGAACGCACGTAGGGCGGGCGGCGGACATGAGCGACCAACCCCCGATCCGCGTCGCCATCGTCGGCGGCGGCTGCGCGGCCATCACCACCGCCTTCGAGCTGACCCATCCGCGGCACCGCGGCCGGTACGCGGTGACGGTGTACCAGGTCGGCTGGCGGCTGGGCGGCAAGGGCGCCTCGGGACGCGGCGTCGCGGGACGCATCGAGGAGCACGGCCTGCACGTTTGGATGGGCTTCTACGAGAACGCCTTCCGTTTGCTGCGCGAGTGCTACGCCGAGCTCGGCCGGCCGCCGGGATCGCCGATCGCCGATTGGCGCGACGCCTTCGCGCCGGGATCGTACGTCGGCGTCGCGGAGGCGCTGCCGGATGGGAGCTGGCGCGACTGGACCGGCCACTTCCCGCCCGCCGACGGCCTGCCCGGCGATCCGTTGAGCGAGCAGAATCCGTTCACCGTCACCAGCTACCTGGCGCGCACCGCCAGCCTCCTGCGCGCGCTGCTGCGCTCGTGCCAGGCGCGCCAGGCGGACCACCGCACGCCGCGCCCAGACCAGCCGGCCGACGCCGGCGCCGACGACCGCCGCGCGCCTGCCGATCTCCTGTCGGAAGCGCTCGACCGGATCGGGAAGTACGGCATGCTGGCGAGCCTGGCGAGCCTGGTCGAGGTCGCCGGCCTGCTCGAGACCGTCCTGCGCACGCTGGCGGCGGACCAGCAGCACACGGTGCTGCGGGTGGTGAACGCGCTGGCCGCCAACGCGCGCCGGCAGCTCGAGGCGCTCGCCGCGCGCGACGACGAGATCCGCCGACTGTGGGAGGTCATCGACCTCGCCCTCGCCATCATGCGCGGCATCGTGCGCTTCGGCCTCGCCTTCGACCCGCGCGGCTTCGATGCCATCGACGACTACGAGATCAGCGACTGGTTGCGGCTCAACGGCGCCTCGCGGCGCTCCGTCGACTCGGCGTTCATGCGCGGGCTCTATTCGCTCGCCCTCGCGTACGAAGACGGCGACTTCCGCCGCCCGCGCGTCGCCGCCGGCCAGGGCCTGCGCGGCGCGCTGCGCATGTTCTTCACCTATCGCGGCCAGATCTTCTGGAAGATGCGGGCCGGCATGGGCGACGTGATCTTCGCCCCGTTCTACGAGGTGCTGAAGCGGCGCGGTGTGCGCTTCGAGTTCTTCCACCGCCTGGAGAACGTCGCCCTCGCCGATCCGGCGCGGATGGCGCCGGGCGAGCGACCGCACGTCGCGGCGCTGGAGTTCGACGTCCAGGCCACCGTGGCGGACGGCGAGTACCAGCCGCTGGTCGACGTCGGCGGACTGCCCTGCTGGCCGGCCCAGCCCGACTGGACGCAACTCGTCGACGGCGAGCGCCTGCGCGCCGAGGGCTGGGCCTTCGAGTCGTTCTGGGACCGGCGCAAGACGGCGACCAGGACGCTGCGCGTGATCGACGACTTCGATTTCGTCGTGCTCGGCATCGGCGTCGGCGCGGTCCCGCACACCTGTCGCGAGATCCTGGCGCGCGACGCGCGCTGGCGGACGATGACCGAGCAGGTGAAGACGGTGGCGACGCAGGCCTTCCAGATCTGGATGCGCGAGGACATGGAGGCGCTCGGCTGGCCGATCCCGTTGACCACCATCTCCGCCTTCGCGCAGCCCTTCGACACCTGGGCGGACATGGCGCAGACGCTGCCGTACGAGCGCTGGCCGATTCCGCCGCGCGCGGTGGCGTACTTCTGCTCGGTGCTGCCCGACCTGCCCGGGCCGCCCAATCCGCGCGATCCGGACTACCCGCAGCGCCGGCGCGCCGAGGCGAAGCGCAACGCCATCGCCTTCCTGGACCGCGACATCGCCCACCTGTGGCCGGCCGCCGCCCGCCCGGGTGGCGGGTTCCGCTGGGAGCTGCTCGTCGACCCGGCCGGCGACGCGGCGGCGGGCGCGACCGCCGACGCCGCGCGCTTCGACTCGCAGTACTGGACGGTGAACGTGAACCCGTCCGACCGCTACACCCTGGCGCCGCCCGGCAGCCTGCGCCACCGCATCTCGCCGCTCGACAACACCTACGACAACCTCACCATCGCCGGCGACTGGACCGACTGCGGCTTCAGCGAGGGCTGCGTCGAGGCCGCCGTGATGTCCGGACGGCTGGCGGCGCACGCCATCGCGCAGTGGCCGCCGCTGGAGGAGATCATCGGCTACGATCACCCGTGACCATGCGCCGCGAGCTGATGATCCACGGCGCCACCGGCTACACGGGCCGGCTGCTGGCGCGCGCGGCGGCGGCGCACGGTCTGCGACCCATCCTCGCCGGCCGCGACGCGGCGCGCCTGCGGGCGGTGGCCGAGCCGCTACGGCTCCCCTACCGGGTGGTCGCCGCCGACGACGGCCGCCAGCAGCGCGACGCGCTGCGCGACGTGCGGGTGCTGCTCAATGCCGCCGGCCCCTTCGCCACGGCGCCGCCGTGGCACGACGCCTGCCTCGAGGCCGGCGCGCACTACCTCGACGTCGCCGGCGAGCTCGCGGTCTTCGCCGCGCTCGAGCAGCGCGACGAGACGGCGCGGCGGCGCGAGGTCATGCTCATGCCGGGCGTCGGCTTCCTGGTGGTCGCGGCGGACTGCCTCGCGGCGCACGTCGCGGCGCGGCTGCCCGGGGCGCGTCGCCTGCGCATCGGCACCTCGCGCTCGCTGCGGCTGTCGCGCGGATCGCTGAAGACCATGCTGACGCTCGTCGCCGATGCGGTCACGGTGCGGCGCGACGGCGTGTTGACGCGGGTCGCGCTCGGCGCCGTCGAGCACGCGTTCGACTACGGCGATGGGCCGCGCCGCAGCACCGCGATGAGCATGCCGGAGCTGATCACCGCCTTCCGCACCACCGGCGTCGGCACCATCGACGCCTGCGTCGAGGTGAGCGCCGTCGAGCGCGCCGCCTTTCAGCTCGCGGCGCGGATGGCGTGGCTGGTGCGCCACCCGCTGGCGCAGGTCGCCCTGCACACCCAGGCCGAGCTCCTCCCGGAGGGCCCGGCGCCCGCGCCGGGCGACGGCGCCGCGCGCGCGGTGGTCGTCGAGGCCGAGGATGCGCGCGGGCACGTGGTCGGCGCGCGCCTGCGCACGCCCGAGGCCTACCGCTTCACCGCCGCGGCGGCGCTGGCGATCGCCGGCCGCGTGTTGCGCGGCGAGCTGCAGCCCGGCTTCCAGACGCCGGCGCGCGTCTACGGCGCCGACTTCGCCCTCGCCATCGACGGCACGCGGCGCGAGGACCTCGCGCGCGCGTGACCCGGGGCCCCGCGTCGTCGGTGGCCAGCCCGCGCGACGCGCGCGGGTCGCAGCTCACGCCAGATCCGCGAGCAGGGCGCGCGCCGCGCGCAGATCGGGCGTGTCGAATCCCTCGCCGAAGCCGGCGTAGGCGCGGCGCAGCAGGTCCCCGGCCTCGGCGCGGCGGTCGCGCGCGCGCAGCAGCTCGGCCAGGCTGACGGTCGCGCGCAGCGCCAGCGACCGCGCCTGCTGTCGCCCGGCGATCGCGATCGCGCGCTCGAAATCGGCGCCGGCCGCGTCGTGCGCGCCGGCGTCGGCGGCCAGGGCGAGCTCGCCGCGCAGGCGATGCAGCTCGGCCTCGTAGAAGCGGTCCGGCCCGCTCGCGGCATGCGCGAGCGCCTCGGCGACGCTCGCCGCGGCGGCGTCGAGATGGCCGGCGGCGCGCTGCGCCTCCGCCAGGCCGGCGAGAAAGTACGAGCGCATGAACTCGGTGCCGCTGGCGCGCCACTCGGCGAGCGCCTCGGTCAGCCGCGCGATGCCCGCCTCGGCCTCGCCGAGCTGGCCCTCGGCGACGCCCAGGTGCAGCGTGCCGGCGCAGCGCAGCACGTCGAATCCGTGCTCGGTCGAGATCGCGATCGCCTCGCGGCTGTATGCGGCCGAGCGGGCGAAGTCGCGCCACAGCTCCGAGGCGGTGGCGGCGTAGGTGCAGCAATAGGCCAGGCTGAAAGGCGACGCGAGCGACCGCGCCAGCGCCAGGGCTTCCTCGATGCGCCGCTGCCCCTGCTCGGGATAGCCGAGCATCCACAGCGCTGCCGCCAGCAGCGACAGACACGCGACGGCCGGATCCTGCGGAGTCAGCGCCGCGAGCGGCGCTCCGCGGTGCGAGCGGTACAGCGCCACCCCGGTCTCCAGCAGCGCGCGCGCCGGCCCCAGCTCGCCGAGGTAGAACTTCGTGTAGCCGAGCGCGTTGTGCCCCTCGATGAGGTACTCGGGCGCCCGCGTCTCCTCGCCGATGCGCAGACACTGCTCCGCGAGCTCGTTGGCGACCACGTGGTTGTCGCGGACGATGTAGAAGGTGCAGAGCCCGCGCACCACGGGAAACAGCTCCGCCGTCTCGCCCAGCCGCCGGCACAGATCGTGGGCGGCGCGGTAGTTCTGTTCCACCTCGGGCGAGGCGTAGCCGCGCGCCGACGCCAGGCTGAGCCCGAGCAGGACGCGCAGGGTGAGCTCGGCGCCGTCGCGCGACGGATCCGCCGGCAGGCCCTGCAACAGCGCCAGCGCGGTGCCGTAGTGGTTGATCGCCTCCGCGTGCGCGGCGCGCTGGCTCGCCCGCTCCCCCGCCGTCTGCCACCAGCGCACCGCCTCGGGGATCATCCCCGCGCCCGTGTAGTGTCCGGCGACCACTTCCGGCTGCGCCTCGCTGGTCGAGTGGAACGGCCCCGCCAGGCATTCGGCGACCGCGCGGTGCAGCGCCGCGCGCGGCTCCTTGAGCAGCGAATCGTAGGCCGCTTCCTGGATGAGCACGTGCTTGAACAGATACGTCGTGTCGGGCAGCGCGCCGTCGGCGTAGATCAGCTCCGCGTCGACCAGCGCGGCGAGGGCGGCGGGCAGCTCCGACTCCGCGTGCGGCCAGATCGCGCGCAGGAGCTGATACGAGAACTGCCGCCCGATGACCGAGGCGACGCGCGCGACCTGCTTGCCCGTGCCGAGTCGGTCGAGGCGCGCCATCAGCGAGTCCTGCAGCGTGCCGGGCACGCGCGGCTGGCTCGCCGGCGACTCCACCACCATCCGCACCAACTCCTCGACGAACAGCGGCACGCCGCCGGTGCGCGAGACCAGCGTCTCGATCACCGGGCCCGACGGCCGCAGCTCGGCGGCGAGGTGGGTGATCATCGCGACCACCTCGTCGCGCGTGAGCTGGCTGAGGTTCATCTGCGCGTGATGCGGGCGCGACGGCCACGGCGGACGGAAGATCGGCCGCGTGGTGAAGAGCAGCAGCAGCGGCACGTCGGCGCCCTGCTCGGCGAGCAGCGCCAGCAGCTCGAGGGTCGACGGATCGACCCAGTGCAGGTCCTCGACCACGACCACCGTCGGCTGCAGCCGCGCGGTGGCGCGAATCCAGGCGACCAGGCTCGCGATCAGCTCGCGGCGTTGCTGCTCCGGCGAGAGCGTCGGCGGCGGATAGCGGTCGGGCACCGGCAGGTCGAGCAGCGGCGCCACCAGGGAGACGGCGGTGGCGGGCGGGAGGCCGACCTGCGCCACGGCCTGCTCGATCGCCTCGATCTTCTCGGCCGGGCTCGACTCGCCGCGCCCGGCGAAGCCCTGCTGCAGCATCGCGGTCACCGGGTAGAAGGCGCTGCTGACGTGATACGGCGAGCCGCCGCACTCGATGCGGGTGTGCGGCACGGCGCGCAGGTCGTCCTTCAACTGCTCGACCAGCCTGGACTTGCCGATGCCGGCCTCGCCGGAGATGAGCACCACCTGCCCTTCGCCCCGCTGCACCCGCTCCCAGCGCGAACGCAGCAGCGCCCGCTCGGACGCCCGTCCGACGAACGGCGTGAGGCCGCGCGCCGCCGCCGCGGCGAGGCGGTTGAGCGCGCCGCTCGCCCGTACCACGCGATAGATCCGGGTCGGCTCGGCGATGCCCTTGAGCGGCGGCGCGCCGCGATCCTCGACGTGGAAGAGCCCCGACACCAGGCGATGGGTCGCCGCCGTCACCAGGACGCTGCCCGCTTCGCCCAGCGTCTGTACGCGGCCGGCGACGTTGGTGGTATCGCCGAGCGCGATGGTCTCCACGTTGAGCCCGCCGCCGACGCTGCTGACCACGACCAGTCCGGTGTGGATCCCCACCCGCGCCGCCAGGCGCGTCCCGTCGCCGGCGACGATGGCGCCCACCTCCTCGGCGACCGCCAGCCCGGCGCGCACCGCGCGCTCCGCGTCGTCGCCGTGCGCCGCCGGCCAGCCGAAGTAGGCGACGATGCCGTCGCCCTGGTGCTGGGCGACGCTGCCGCCGTAGCGCGCGATCAGCGCATCGGCGCGGTCGTGGTACGTGCGGACGAGCTCGAAGTAATCCTCGAGATCGAGGCGGGCGCCGAGGTTCGTCGAGCCGACGAGGTCGCAGAAGAGCACGGTGAGCTGCCGGCGCTCGCCGGCGCCGGCCGCCGCGCGCGCATCGCGCGCCAGCGGCGTGCCGCAGCCGTTGCAGAAGCGGGCACCGCTCGGGTTGGTGGAGCCGCACGCGCGGCACGCGGCGGCGGTGGCCGGTTGCTCGGGCATGTTCGTCAGGCGTTCGCCTTCGTCCGCGGGGGCGGCGCCACGTACCACCAGGCATCCTCGAAGGTGGCGAGGCCGTGGCCGCGCGCGAACTGGTCGCGCAGCTCCGCCAGCGCGGCGCTGGTCCCGTAGACCGATCCGACCGGCAGCGACTGCGCCGGCTTCGGCGGCTTCCCGCTCCACCAGCGCGGGGCGCCCCAGTTCTCCCACTCGTCGCTGAGGATGCTCTCGACGACGAGCTGCAGCTCGTCGAGGCGCGCGATCGCCTCTCGCGCCTCGGCCACTGTGAGCCGTTCCAGGCACGACGCAGCGGGCTGCAGCCCGATCTGCAGGAGCGCGCGGGTCAGCGCCAGCAGCTCGTCGGTGGACGTCCCCTGACAGAAGGCGTCCAGCGGCTCCGCCTGCAGCCAGCGGGCGAACGCCTCCTGCTGCGCCGCCGGCAGCGCCTGCCGCAGTCGACGCTGTTCCGCCGCCTCCGGCAGCGCGCGGCGCAGTCCATCCAGCTCGCGGGCGAGCGCGGCGCGCAGGCGCGCCCGCGCCTGCGCCGCCAGGTTCTGCGGCTCGACGGTCGCGTCGGCGGCGACGAGCAGCTCGGCGCGCGGCCGGACGACCGTCCCGGCCGCCGTCGCGGTCGGGGCCGGCTCCGACAGCCACCAGTCGACGTCGTCGCGCGCCGTCCACGCCCCGTCGGCGTCGCGCCACGCCAGCAGCTCGCCGAGCTGCTCCTCGACCCCGAGCCGCATCCAGAACGGCCGCCACGGCTGCAGGTTCTCGACGACGACGCCGGGCATCGAATCGACGCTCTTCACCGCCAGGCCGAGCCGCTCGACGATCGGGTGGCTCACCGACTTGTGGACGCGGACGTGGACCCCGTTCTCGATCTCGCGGGCGTCGTAGATGTGGGTGATCGCGCGCCGGGTGCGGACCAGCGCCTGGTAGCAGGCGTGGCCGACGTGTTCCGCGTCGCGATACTGCTTGAGGCCGATCCAGTCGAACGGCCGCCCGAGGGCCAGCGGCTCCAGCGCCAGCGCCTTGGCGCGGTCGATGTCCGGCGCCTGCGCGGCGGCGGCGGCGGTCTTGCGCGCCAGCTCCTCCGCCATGCGCTCGCCCCAGCCCTGGGCGACGGCGTTCCACCCGACATCCGAGTTGTACGGCAGCAGCGGTCGCTCATCGATCTCCAGCAGCGTGCGCGATTCGGCGCGCTGCCGCAGGTCGAGGGCGGGGAACATCTCCGTCGCCAGGCGCAGCATGCTGCGCTCGGCCACCGGGCCCGAGCGCGTGAGCCAGGCGTCCGCTGGCTGGTCGATCGCCGCGGCCACCGCGGCCCGTCCGTTGACCTCGCGGTCCGAGATCACGGCGCGGCCGCTGTTCGCGTATACGAAGGGCGTCAGCAGGGCGAGGCTCACCAGCTCGTCGCCCTGGTACACCTTCACCGGCACCGCGAAGCTCAGCTCGCGCTCGCCCCACCAGCCGATGTTGTTGGTCGCCGACCACATGGAGCCGAGCTGATCGGCGCACGTGCTCACCAGCAGGTAGACGTACGACCCGCAGGTCTGGAAGCGCAGCCCGGATCCCGCCAACGGGGCGTTCATGGTGCGATCGACGAGGCGCGCCAGGTGCGCGGGGTCGGCGAGGAGCGGGTACACCTGGAGGGTGACGTCGGGGAAGGCGAACGGACCGCACACCGGCTGGGTCGCGGCGCCGAGCACGCTGTTGTACGGCACCGTAGCCTTGGGGCTCGCCGGGTCGAGCGCGGGCGTCGCCGCGGGCTCGGCCGCCGGCGCCGGCTGCTCGTCGCGCCATCGGCTGTCGGCCGCCATGCCGCCGGCGGCGCTGCGCGAGCAGATCACCCGCCCGCGGTCGTAGAAGAGGTCGACGTCGTTCCAGAACGGCAGCGTGGGCTTCAGCACCGCGATGGGCGCCCCGCCCCCGTCGTCGGATTCGCTGGCCACCTCGAGGCCGAGCGACTCGATGATCGGCTGCGCGGCGTAGCGATGGATGCGCACGGTGAAGCCGCCCGAGGGATCGCCGCGCAGCAGGTGCACGTCGCCCATCAGCCCGCCCTGGTTCAAGCGCTCGAAGCCCATGCTCGAGGACACCAGGGCCTGATAGCAGGCGGCGTTCGGGTCCTCGACGGCGCGGAACTGCTTGAGGGTGATGTTCTCGATCGTCGCCCGCGCCGAGGCACCGGTCGCCGCCGGCGCCCCGCGGGGCGACCACCACGACGGATCGGGCAGCAGCGCGGCGAGGGTGCCGAGCGCCTTGCCGCACATCGCGCGCAGCGACTCCGGGCTGCGCGTCGCGTGGTAGCCGCGGATGCCCGGCGCCAGCATGATGTCGATCGCCTCGCCGGTCAGGCTCAGCCAGCCGCGCAGCGCGTCGCCGAGGCTGGCGAGCGGTGTCCACGGGTTGCTCGGATCCGGCGGAAACACGGAGTACGTCGGCGGCGGGGCGCGATCGATCTGCACCAGCACCCGCGGCACTTCGCGCTGGCCGGCGTACAGCCTGGGGAAGAGCGGCGTGCTGACGGTGAACACGCGCTCGCCAGCCAGGGGATCCTGGGTCCACAGCGGGATGTCGGCGTCGACCTCGGCCAGCACCTTGGGCCAGCCGTAGACCTCGCGGCCGGTGGTCAGCGAGAGCTGGTCGTCGACGAAGATGAACGGCGACACGCACGCCCAGTTCTTGAACACCAGCCGGCCGCCCTCCTCGCGCCACCACTCCAATGGCACGGTGAAGGTCATCTCGTGCTGCGACACCCAGCCGAGGTTCTGCGCCCGCACCGACGCCGGCGACATCGAGCCGTAGTTCAGCACCATCAGGTAGACGTACGGCAGCGACGGCCGGAAGCGGGCGATCGTCGGCGGGATGTCCATGTTGAGGTACTGATCGCAGAACGCCGACAGGCGCGACATGTTCGCCCTGAGCGGAAAGACGCGACTGGTGACGCCGCGGAAGATGAACGGCGGCGCGGTCGGCAGCGCCCCGTCACCAGGGTCGCCGGAAGGGTCGACGTAGCGCGGCTTGTGCGCCGGGCTCATCGATCGCGATCCTCCCTGCCGTCGCTCGCGCGGATGATCCATGCGCGCGCGGCGCGGCAGCGCCGAGCTCCACGCGGAGCGGTTTGCCCCCCTCGATGATTACCGGCAGCTCGGGGACGTGGCTGTCGGCGAGCCGCTCGCCCGCGATCGTGCGCCAGGGCTTGAACCACTCGCAGCCTGTGCCGAGCGCGCCGACGCGCGCCTCGACGCCGTCGGAGACGACCAGCACGCCGTTCGTCGCGAAGAAGCGAGGGGATCTCGGCCTGGTAGGTCTGGAGCTGCTGGAAGGCGCTCCAGATCGTCGCGCTCTCGTCGGCCGCGTTCTTGAGCTCCAGCGCCGCCAGCGGCAGGCCGTTCACGAACGGCGCTACATACTCGAGCGCGGCGTCTTCGACAACGGATTCAGTGAAGGCGCTCATGACGCGATCCAGTGCGCCACGGGACGCGCGAGGAACTCCTCGAGCGCGATGCCATCGCCGCCGACCAGCAGCGTGCGCTTCGGTCCGAACGCGTCGGTGAAGGCGGCCATGCCGGCCGGAATTTCGCGCGCGCGGCCGCTCCTGACCTCGATGGCGGCGAGCCGGCGCCCCGACTTCACGACGAAGTCCACTTCGCGGTTGCGCTCGCGCCAGTAGTAGAGCGCGCAGTCGCCGGCCGCGGCGGCGTTGGCGAGATGCGCGCCGACGGCCGACTCGGCGAGCCGCCCCCGGAACTCGCGATCGCCGCGGGCCTCGTCGAAGGAGAGCCCGCTCGCGGCGCTGAGCAGCGCCGTGTTCAGCACCTGGAGTTTGGGACTCGAGCCGCGGCTGCGGGCGGCATCGCCGGCGACTTTCTGCAGGCCGACGACCAGTCCCGCGCCCGCGAGCAGATCGAGATAGTGCGCGAGCGTCGTCGTATTGCCGGCGTCGTGGAGCTGCCCCAGCATCTTCGTGTACGACAGGATCTGTCCCGAATAGCGGCAGGCGAGATCGAACAGCCGCCGCAGCAGCGCCGGCTTGTCCACGCGCGTGAGGAGCAGCACGTCGCGCGAGACCGAGGTTTCGATCAGGCTGTCGGCGATGTAGCGACGCCAGCGCTCCGGCTCGCCGATCAGCGGCGCCGCGCCCGGATAGCCGCCGAAGTACAGGAACTCATCCAGCCCGAAGCCGAACGCCGCGCGCATCTCGGCAAACGACCAGTGCGGCAGGTGCAGCAGCTCGAAGCGGCCCGCCAGGCTCTCGCTCATGCCGCGCGCGATCAGCAGCGGCGCCGATCCCAGGAGCACCGCCTTGAGCGGCACGCGCCGGCGCGTGTCCTCGTCCCACAGGCGCTTCACCGTCTCGGACCAGCCGGGGATTTTCTGGATCTCGTCGAGCACGAGCACCGCACCGGTCTTGCCGGCCCCGCCGGCGGTGAGGCGCGCCGCCTCCCATTGCTGCGCGATCCACTCCGCCCCGCGCAGCGTCGGCTCGTCGGCGCTGGCGTAACGCACCTCGGCGGCGAGGTCCTCGGCGACCTGCTGGACCAGCGTGGACTTGCCCACCTGCCGCGGCCCGGCCACGACCTGGATGTGGCGCCGCGGCCCGGCGAGCCGACGGGCCAGCTCCGCCGCCTGGGGCCGGCGGTAGGGAGAACCGGAGGTGCTCACGACACTGAGTATTTTTACTCAGTGACCTGAGTCGCGCAAGGACGCGACGTACTTGAGGAAGACGAGGCCGAGGACGACGTCCTTGTACTCGGCGGCGTCCATCGAGCCGCGTAGCGCGTCGGCCATCCTCGATACGACACAACACCTTCACCACGGAGGCACGGAGACACGGAGGGTGCAGCGTCGGAATGGCGGGTGGGTGCGAATGGTCATTGCTGATGGCGTTGGGGATCTCGCCCCCACCCCTCTTGTCCAGGTTGCTCCGTGTCTCCGTGCCTCCGTGGTGAAATGCCTTCGTCACTTCGAGGCTGACTACCGTTGTCGAGGCGTCGAGGCCAGGCGCGCTTCGCGATCCGCGCGCGTCGACCACCAGCCGCCCGTCCGCATCTCCGGCGCGCGGAAGACCGCGCAGGCGACACCGGAGGCGCGAGCGGGGTGTTGCCGCGGCGCTTCGCCCGGGTCGTCGCGTGGATCTCGTCGCGGCGGTTCAAGGAAGCCCGAACGGGGCGATGAAGCCGAGGCCGGGGTCGGTGCGTTCGAGGCGCAGGATGGTGGTCGGGCCGCGGGTGACCAGGAGCTGGGCGTCGTCGAACGTCAGCCGGTCGCCACGCGCCAGGGCGCCGGCGAGCGCGGCCATCGCCGGCGCGGCAGGCGACGGCAGGAGGACGGAGTGGTAGTCGACCGCCCCGCCGGCGACGACGCGGCCGGCGAGCACGACCTGGTGGTCGTGGTCGAAGTAGAGAACGGGCCGCGCCAGCGCCGTCCGCAACTCGGCGACGAAATCCGGGTGCGCGCTGGCGAGCTCGGCGAGCGAGCGGCGCGCCCAGGTCAGGGCCGCCGCGCAGCGGTAGGAGCAGGGGTAGAACGGCACGATCATGGTGTGCAGGTTGTTCAGCTCCCACGGCCAGGGCGTCGCCGCGACGTCGTCGGCCACCGCGGTGCGGGCGAAGCTGTGGTAGCGGTTGGCGCTGTTGTTGGCGCGATCGTCCTGGTGGGCGAACGCCTCGACGCAGCACGGGGGATAGCCGACCAGCTCGCCCAGCTCGCGCAGCCCGGCGCTCGGATCGCCCTCCGCCTGCAGGTGGGCGGCGCGGCGGGCGAGCCGCGGATCGCGCGACAGGTAGAGCTCGACCATCGGCTCGCCGGCGTCGCGCTGGTCGCGCCAGCGATCCTGCGCCTCGACCTGGACGCGCCGTTCGCGGCGCTCGCTGTGCACGTCGCCGAACCACGCCAGCGTCGCCGCCTCCGCCGCCGGCGGCACGGTGAGGAAGGTCACCGGCTTGAGACCGGCGCGGAAGGCCCACAGCTCGAACGGCTCGCGCGGCGCGGCGAGGGCGAGCGGTTGGGGAACCGGACCATCGCCGGCCGGCAGCACGCCGCGCAGACCGAGGCGGGCCAGCAGGTCCGCCGGCCGGCGGGCGGCGATCGACGCCGACTGGCGCAGCGGCCGCGCCGCCGGCAGGTGCCGGCAGCGCAGCGCCGCCAGGCCGTCGCGCGCCAGGCGCAGCGCCGCGGCGGCCTCGGCCAGGCCGTCGCCGGGCGCGGCGCCGGGGATCAGTTGCGCCAGGGCGCGCAGCGGTCCCGCGGGCACGGCGCGCGGCGCGACCAGATGGCGCTCGCCGAGCCGCACCTGCTCGCGCTCGCGCTCCCAGGTCCACAGCACCGGCGCGTCGCCGGCCTCGACGCGCACCGCGCCGCGCTCGCCGCGGGGCGCGACCCGCAGGGCGATCGTCCACGCGCCGCCGCCGGCCGTCAGCTCGAGCGCGAGACCGGCGCCGGCGAAATGGGCGTGGCGCAGCGCGGCGCCGGGGCGCAGGGCGTTCACCAGGGCGAGGGCGTGGACGAGGCACTCGCCGAGATCGCCGTCCGCCGCCTCCGGCAGCCCGGCGGTCTCGACCGTCAGCCGGCCGCCGGCGGCGCGCGCCAGCAGCGCCGACACGGCGCGCAGGCCCGGCAGCGTCACCCAGCCATGGGCCACGCGCACGCCGGCGGCGGCCGGCACCGGGCCCAGGTCGCACAGCGCCTCGTGCAGGGGAGCCTGCACCACGGCAGCGCGGCCGAGGGCGGCGAGGCGGAGCGCCGCTTCCAGCCCGGCGCGCGGCGGCAGCGCGACCGCCGCGGCCGCCTCGGGGTGCGCGGCCAGCGCGTCGTCGAGCGTCGCGTGGCGGGGCAGATCCGGCGCCAGCGGCTCGCCGCGCGCCACGGTGGCGACCACCCGCAGACGGCGCGAGCGGCGCAGCGGCTCGAGCCACGCGCGGGCGCGGGCGCCGGCGCCGACCAGCAGCACCGGGCGCGGCGCGGCGGCGTCAGCGGAATCGACCGGGTCTGCCATACCGGCGGCGGCGAATTTGTCTGGGCATCGCGAATTCCATCCAGTATACGGCACTTTGCATGTCGAATCAGCGGTGCGCGCCCGACCGCCCCGTCGCCATCCTCAGCTTCCACAGCCACAGCGATCGCTCCTTTCTCGACGACCGCGAGCTGGCGCTGCTGTCGGGCACGCTGCGCGAGCACGCGATCGACAACGACCTGATCGTCGTCGCGATCACCCCCGAGATGGAGGCCGAGGACCGCGAGCTCGAGCCGCGCCTCGTCGACGCGCTCGCGGCCTACGACCCGATCGTCTACGAGCGCGTCTGGAGCCCCCGCCTGGTCGAGCGCCTGCGCCGCCGCCTGCCGGGCAGGACCTTCATCGGCCTGCGCGGCGAGCACGAGCTGCTGCAGTCGGCGCCGGCCGACATCTTCTGCAACGGCGAACCGCGCCATCTGCTGGTGCCGCTGGTGCAGTGGCTGCGCGGCGAGCGCCCCAGCGCGCCCGCCCAGGTGCTGTTCCGCGGCAGCGACGGCGGCGACTGGCGCGCGCCCGCCGACGGCGTCGCCAGCGAGCCGCTGCCGCTGCGCTACGCGCCGAACCTGCGGCCGCGGGTCATCAATCCCGAGCGCCTGCCGGCGCAGCGCACCTTCTCGGTGGTCGGCAACGTCGGCTGCCCGTTCCAGCTCGACGCCCGCGACAACCCGCTCTACGCCGGGGTCGCGATCCCCGAGCGCTTCGGGCGAGGCTGCGCCTTCTGCACCACCGGCAACTCCTACGAGCACCGCCCCAACGCCGAAACCGCGGCGTCGGTGTTCGAGCAGATTGCCTACATCCGCCGGCAGGCGCCGGAGATCACCCGCCTGGTGCTCAAGGACCAGAACCCGTTCGCCTACCTCACCGAGGTGATCGAGCGCTGCGCCGCCGAGGGCGTGTCGGGCTTCACCGTCCTGCTCGAGACCCGCGCCGAGTGGTTCCTGCGCAACGCCGGGCGCTTCGATCGCGCCCTGGCGATCGCGCAGCGGATCGGCGTCCGCCTGGCGCCGTTCCTGGTCGGGATCGAGAACTTCTCGCAGCCGGAGCTCGACCGCTTCAACAAGGGCATCACCGCCGACGTCAACATCCAGTTCCTCGAGACGCTGTGGCGCTGGCAGGAGACCTACGGCGAGGCGCTCGACCTGACGCACGCGGCCTTCGGCTTCATCCTCTTCTCGCCGTGGACGACGATGGCCGACCTGGCCACCAACCTGGCGGCGATCAGGCGCACCCGCTTCGACCGCCTGCGCGGCAGCCTCCTGCTGTCGCGGGCCCGCCTCTATCCGGACACGGCGCTCTACTACCTGGCCGAGCGCGACGGCCTGCTGGTCGCCGACTTCGCCTCCGAACGCGACAACGCCTCGCGCCGCTACGGCTACTACCCGTCGCATCCGTGGCGCCACGCGCACGCCGACGTCGCCCACTTCGCCCGCCTCGCCACCGAGCTCGCCGAGCGCAACGGCAGCCGCGACATGGTGAGCCTGTTCGCGGTGCTGCTCGACGCCTTCGCCGCCGCCGGCGACGCCTGGCCGTCGCTGACCGCCGACGCCGTCTGGAGCCGCTACCAGCAGCCGCGCCAGAACGAGCGGCCGTCGCTGGCGCCGGCGAGCGACGCGCTGCGCCAGCGCTTCGCCCGCCTGGTGCGGCCGCTGGCGGTCGACGAGGTGTTCGCCGGCGGCTGGCGCTTCGGGCCGCTGCGCGCCCAGCCCGGGCGGGTCCAGGTGGCGCTCGAGCACGCGGTCGAGTCGCCGCTGCTGGTCGAGATCGTGCCGCACGGCCCGGGCGCCCGCTTCCAGCGCTCGCGCCACTACGACATCCGCGCCACCGGCAGCGACTTCACCGCCGCGCAGCGCCAGGCGTTGACCACCCTCTGCCAGGCGATCAGCGCCAACGATCGCTGAGCGCGGCGGGCGCCCCGGACCGGGCCCGGTCGGCACGCGTGCCGAACCGTGCAACTGCGCTACGGCGCAGTATTTTTCGTTGGTTGATAAAACGCGAAGGGCGGTTGTAGAGTGCGCGCGTGAAAGAGGTCAAACTGACCGCCTTCCCGGACTCCCTGGAGTACCGGTTCCTCACCGCGCCGGGATCCCACGCGCACCCGGCGGCGCCGCTCGACGACGTGCTGGCCGACGCCCGCCGCGTCGACGCCGCGCGCGTCCAGCGGGTGACCATCGCCGGCGGCTCGCCGCTGCGCCACCCGCGCTTCGTCGAGATGGTCAACGAATGCCGCGCCCTCGGCCTGAACGGCCTGGCGCTGGAGACCGACGCGGCGCCGTTGCAGCGGCGCGGCGTCTCGACGCTGCTGGCGCGGCTCGGATTCCGCGAGCTGTTCGTCGTCATGGGCGGCCTGCACGCGCCGGCGCACGAGGCGGTGCTGCGCGAGCGCGACACCCTGCCGGCGGCGCTCGAGGGACTGACCCGCGCCCTCACCCAGGCGCGCGCCGGCGGGCCGCGGGTCTACATCGTCGTGCCGCTCCTCCGCGCCAACCGCGACGACGTCGCGCCGCTGCTCGAATGGGCGATCGGCGTCGGCGGCCTGCAGGGCTTCCTGCTGGCGCTGCCCGAGATCGCGCGCGTGCCGGCGGCGCAGCGCGATCAGCTCCTCTCGTACTCGGCGCAGGCCGAGGTGGCGGCGCGCATCTTCCAGCGCTGCCACGCGAAGAAGATCGAGTACGGCTTCTCCACCAAGCGCGGCATCCTGCCCTGCGCCAGCGGCGAGGCGCTGGAGCCCTTCGCCACCGTCTTCTACGACCGCTCGCAGTTCTTCCGCCACGCGCCGCGGCCGCGGCGCGAGGCCGAGCTGGCGCGCATCGAGGCCTGCGCCGAGTGCTCGCTGAGCCACAGTTGCGACGGCGTCGAGATGCCGTACCTGGAGCACTTCGGCACCGCCGAGTTCCACGCCGTGCCGCTCGAGCGCTCGATGGGCTGGAAGCTGCGGCGCATCAATCGGCTCGAGGAGTTCGAGTATCGGAACATCTCGCCGTTCACGAACGACTCGCCGGTCAATCCGCGCGGCCTGATCCGCATCAACGGCCACTGCAACATGTCGTGCGCCTTCTGCTTCGTCGACCGCACGGCGCCGGACTTCGACGTCGACCAGCTCGAGCAGGAGATCGCCGAGATGGCGCGCGGCGGCACCCGCCACCTGGTCATCTCCGGCGGCGAGCCGACCCTGCACAAGCGGCTGCCGGAGCTGATCCGCTTCGCGCGCGACCAGGGCGTGTTCGACGTCATCGAGATGCAGTCGAACGGCGTCAAGTGCGCCGACTTCGACTACGCCAGGGAGCTGGTGGAGGCGGGCCTCAACAAGGTCACGTTCTCGCTCCACAGCGTCGACCCGGAGCACTCCGACGCCATCACCCGGCTGCCGCACGCCTTCGGCCGCACCATCCAGGCGATCCACAACTTCCGCCAGCTCGGGGTGCTGACGCAGATCGCCCACGTGCTCACCAAGGCGAACTACCGCGAGCTGCCGGACACGGTGCGCTACCTGCGGCGCGAGTTCCCGGCCGAGAGCGGCCACCTCAGCATCTGCCTGGCGATCGCCCAGGGCATCAGCGACCTGGTCTTCCAGTGGGTGATCCCGACCTTCAGCGAGATCAAGCCGTACGTCGCCGACGCGCTCGACTACTGCCTCGAGCACGACGTCGGCTTCGGCGGCATGATCGGCCAGGGCGGCTATCCGCCCTGCATGCTCGACGGCGAGCTCCGCTACTACCGCGGCGTGCTCGACAAGGTGTTCCGCAGCAGCGACTCCTCCGACCAGTTCTACAAGTCGGAGAAGTGCAAGGAGTGCAGCTTCGACGCCTTCTGTCTCGGTCCGCGTCGCTCGTACGTCGAGCACTACGGCGAGGACGAGATCCGCCCCTTCCGCGTCGACCTCGATCAGTTGCCGGTCGCGCCGGCCGGGGCGCGGGTCGACTACTCCGCCGAGGCGGCTTCGCTCAGCCTGGCCGGCGCCGTGGCGCCGGCGCCGACCGCCGCGCCGTCGCATGGCCCGCTGCCGATCCTCAAGTAGCGGGGCGCCGGCCGGCGCCCCGCGGGCGCGCCGGAGCGATCGGCGGCGCCCCGCATGAGCGCGCCGGCCGCCGGGGCGTCCGCCCGGCGATCGCACCGCTCGTCGCTGCTGCACTGCGGCGGCGCCTGCGACCTGCGCTGCGCGGTCTGCGACTGCACCGCGCCGCCGTCGTCGCGCGACGACGTGGAGCGGGCGCTGCGCGACGGCGGCGCCCGCCTGCTGATCCGCGGCGCCACCGAGCGCAGCCCCACCGTCGCCGCCGTCGTCCGCCGCGCCCGCGCCGAGGGCTATGCCGACATCGTGCTGCGCACCAACGCGGCCTGGTGCGCGACGCCCGCCGCCGCCGCGACCTTCGCCCGCCTCGGCGCCGACGCGGTCCTGGTGCCGATCTCGTCGCAGATGCCCGGCGTCCACGATCGCATCGCCGGCCGCCACGGCGCGCTGCGCGACACGCTCACCGGCATGGGGCATCTCGCCCGCATCGGCCTGGCGGTCGAGATCGAGGTGCCGATCCTGCCCCTGCGCCTGCAGAACCTGGCGGCCACGGTCGACCTGGCGCGCCGCGTCGTGCCGGCGCTGCGCGCCGTCCGCTTCTACGTGCCGTCGCGACGGCTGCCGCCGGTGCTGGCGCCGCCGTCGTGGAACAAGGCGGGCCCGGCGCTCGCCGCCGCCCTGCAGCGCTGCCGCGAGCTCGGCATCCGCGCCCGACTGGCCGCCGACTCCGGCGTGCCGCTGTGCGCGCTGCGCGATTTCCCCGATCTCTACGACGCCTACTCGCTCAACCCGCGGGCGCGCTCGTCGACCCGCGGCGGCTCGACCCTCGGCGCGGTGTGCCAGTCGTGCGCGGTGAAGGCGCAGTGCCCCGGGCTGATGTCGGCCTACCGCGCCGCCCAGGGCGAGCAGGGGCTGGCGCCGTTCCCGCGCAAGCCGGCGCTGATGTACGAGCAGCGCACCACCCGCCGCCGCGTGTGGACCGACGAGCAGCGCGCCGCCGCCTCGAAGGCCAATCTCCTGGTGCTGCGGCCGACGGTGAACTGCAACCAGGACTGCACCTTCTGCAGCGCCAACGAGACCTCGGCCAACGTCTGGACGCAGCACGACGAGATGCTGCGCGCCATCGCCCGCGCGGCGCGGCGGCGGGTGCTGCGCCTGTCGTTCTCCGGCGGCGAGCCGACCCTGTCCCGGCATCTCGTGACCTACGTCCGCTGCGCCTCGCGGCTCGGCATCAAGGAGATCGAGCTGGTCACCAACGCCGTGCTGCTGGCGCGCAAGGAGAAGGTCGACGAGCTGGTGGCCGCCGGGCTGACGCACGCCTTCGTGTCGCTGCACGCCCACGACGAAGCGCTGTCGCTGCAGTCGACGCAGAAGGTCGGCGACTTCGCGCGCACCGTGCAGGGCATCAAGCACCTGGTGGCCGCCGGCCGGCAGACGGCGCTCAATCACGTCATCACGGCGCGCAACTATCCCTACCTGCGCGAGTACGTCGACTTCGTCCGCGCCGAGCTCGGCGGCCGGGTGAAGATCTCGTTCGCCTTCGTCACGCCGCAGTTCAAGGCGCTCGACAACATCGAGGTCATGCCGCGGCTGTCGCTGGTGATGCCCTACCTGAAGCGCGCCCTGTACCGCGCCATCGAGATCGGGCAGCCGTTCAGCATCGGCTCGCGGCAGGGCATCCCGTTCTGTTTCCTCGACGAGTTCCGCGCCTGGTCCGACGGCTACGTGCTCCCCAACTCGGCGATCGCGGAGGACGCGCCGCAGAAGCAGCGCGGGCCGATGTGCGACGCGTGCCGCTTCGGCCGCTACTGCACGGGTCTGTGGCGGCCGTACGTGGCGCAGTACGGGTTCGACGAGCTGCGGCCGGTGCCCGGCCCGCCGTTGACCGAGGAGGAGCGGGTGTCGCTCAACGCCGGCTCGATGCCCGAGCCGTGGGGCGTGCCGCGCAGCTTCGACGAGGTGCCGGAGGTGGTGCGCGAGCGCGCCCTCGAAACCGGCCCGCCGGAGATCGGCACGCCGCCGCTCGCCGACCGCCTGCCGGCCTTCGTGCCGCAGCGCACCCGGCCGCTGCGCGTCGCCATGTTCGGCAGCGGCCGGCAGGCGCGGCGCCTGGCGCGCGCCGCGCGCACCGTGCCGGGGCTGTCGATCGACGCCGTCGCCTCGCCGCACGCGCTGCAGGCCGACCTCAGCGACTTCGGCGGTTGCCCGGCGTACGCCGACCCGGCGGCGGTGTTCGACGACATCCGGCCGGACGCGGTGATCATCGCCGCCGCGACGCCGGCGCACGAGCCGCTGGCGCGGCTCGCCATCGCCCGCGGCGTCCCGGTGCTGCTCGAGAAGCCGCCGGCGCCGAGCGAGGAGCAGGCGGCGGCGCTGCAGGCCGCGGCGGCGGCCGCCGGATCGGTCGTCGTGATGGCGCACAACGCCGTCCACGCCCCCGGCCTCGACCGCCTGCTCGCCCGGCCGCTGACCGCGGGCACGCTCTCGTACGTCGTCCGCCGCACCCCGGGGAGCCCGGACACGATGCGCACATGGAACCGCTCGTTCCTCTACGAGACCGCCTACCACCTGGCGTCGGTCATCGGACGCGCCTGCGGCGGCGGCATCGGCGACGTCGCGCAGGCGTCGTACCGCGGCGAGGGCCGGCCCGAGTACCTGCGCCTCGAGCTGCGCTACGGCGGCGCCGTCGCCGAGCTGGTGCTCGACTTCACCGCCGCGGTGGAGGAGGACACGCTGGCGCGCCGCGCCGCCGACGGCGAGCTGGTGTGGCGCCGGCAGGGGCGCGAGGTGACGCTCACCGACGCCGCCGGCGCCCACCCGGTCGAGCGCCAGGGCAACGACGTCGAACGCATGCTGACCAACTTCCGCGACGTGGTGCTCGGCGCCGCCGCGCCCGCCGCGACGCTCACCGAAGCCCTCGACGCGATGCGCACCGCCGGCCGCATCGTCGCCGCCCTGGCCGCGGCCGGGGCGCCGTTCGAACGCGCGACGGCGCCCAAGCACGTCGCCTCGCGCGCCCTCCAGCAGCCGCTCGCCTGATCCCGAGATCGATCTCCGACCGCGCGGGCGATCTGGTGTGCTGACGAGGCCTCGGCGCTCCCCCCGCCTCCGCCCGCTCCATCGACCTGGCGGAGGCGGACCTTGGGACTGTCGGTCCGGGACATCGTGCGCCCGATGCGCGCGCTTGCGAGCGTCGCGCGCCGCGCGCTAGACCTCGCGCCGACCGGTCGGGGGCGCGCACGCCGGCAATGTCCGATACTGCCAGTCAGGAGACATCGCCGGCTCGTCCGCGCCGCCCGCGCGGCCGGCGGGCGGACGCCGCGCTGGGTCTCCTGCTCTTCGCCGGGACGGTTCTCTATCTCGCCGCGCACCCCCTGAACCTGGGCACGCCGGACGAGGCCCACGGTCTCCTCTCCGCCATGCGGGTGTTGCACGGCGAGGTGATGTACCGCGACGTGTTCGAGCCCGCGACGCCGGGCTTCGTCCTGATGATGGCCGGGCTCTTCCACCTCTTCGGGGCGAGTCTGGCGACCGCGCGCCTGGCAGCCGCGCTGCTCCACGGCGCCACGGCGCTGCTGCTGTTCCTCGTCTGCCGGGGGCTCGGCGTGCGGCGCTCGCTGGCCTGGACGTGCGGCTTCGCCTCTCTCGTCGTCTGCCAGCCGATGTTCCCGATCGCCAGCTATCACTGGCTGGCGACGTTCCTGTGCGTGCTCCTGCTGGCGCTCTGCCTGCGCCCGGGGGCGGCGGCATCGCGCGCCCTCGTCCTCGGTCTCTGCGTCGGTCTGCTGATCGCCGTGCACCAGCAGCGCGGATTGAGCATGGGAGTCGGGGTCGCGGCCGTCTTGATCGCCGAACCGCTGCTCGCGCCGCGCGACCGGCGCGGGCCGGCCGGCGCGGCCGCGCGGCGAGCGCTCGTCGTCTTCGCCGCGGGCGTGACGCTGATCGTCGGCCCGCTGCTCGCCGCGCTGATCGCCACGGCCGGCTTCCAGCCGGTGTGGAATGCCCTCGTCGTCGTGCCGCTGGTCAACTACCGGCAATCGATCGGGTGCGCGTGGGGACTGGACATCGCTGGCGGCAGCCGATCGCCCGTTTCACCGTACCTGCGGTACCTGCCGGCGACGCTGATCCTCACCGCGCTGCCCCTGCTGGCGCGGTCGCGGCGCCAGCGGGACGGCGAGCGGCGGCGCGTTCTCGCCGTGCTGACGGCGCTCTGTGGCGCCGCCATGCTCTCGATCCTCTACTATCCCGACAGCATCCATCTCGCGCTCATCGCGCCGCTGTTCCTGGTCGCCTGGTCCGATGCGATCGAGCACGGCCTGCGACGGCTCCCGACCGCGGCGGGGCGCGCCGCCGCCGCCCTGGTGACCGTCGCCGTGTTGCTGGCCGGCGGCGCCGAGCTGTCCGACAACCTGATCGCCCTGCGCGCCCGCTACACGATCCCCTACCAGAGCGCGTTCGGGAGGATCGATCTCGACCGACCCAGCCCACGGGCATGGGCGGAGATCAGCGAACGCCTCGACGCCGACCCCGCGCGGGCGCTCTACGTCTACCCGCTCGCCAACTACCTGCATCTGCTGCTCGGCGCCCACAACCCCGTGCGCTTCGCCTTCATCGCGCCCGGCTACACCTCGCCCGATCAGTTGGATGAAATCGTCGCGGTGCTGACCGCCAGACGCCTCCCCTACGTCGTCGTGACGCCGAACGTGGCGCGCGCCGATGATCCGGTCGCTCGCTTCATCCGCGAGCACTACGCTCCGGATCCGACGCTGGCGCCGTCGCTCTGGCGCCGCAAGGCGGACGGCGCGAGTGGCCCGGGGGCCGCGACGCCCGGGCCGCTCTCACAGCGCCGAACCGCCGCCCGGCAGCCGGACGCGCAGGAAGTGCGTGCGCTCGGCCATCGGCAGACGCAGCAGGCGGCGGATCTGATCGCGCAGCGCCGCCGCGCTCTCCCGCTCGAGCGCGGCGAGCTTACGCTCGCGGCTTCCGCGACCGCCGCGCCGGCGGCGGCGTCCGGGCTTCCGCACGGGTGGCCTCCAGGATGGGTAGGACCGCCCGATCGCGAGGCCGATCGGCGGCGCGTTTGCTGCGAATGACGTCGTCGAGGCTGGCGACCAGCAACACCGCGCCGTCCAGCTCGAGGCGCTGCGCGCGGGCGCGCAGGGACGCGAACGAGCGCACGCCGTGGATGGTGGTCATGAAGTCGACCTGCACCCCGCCGTCGTCGTCGACGACGCGGAAGAGCGACGAGGCGGGGTAGTACGGACGCAGGATGGTGGCGCGCAGGCGGTCGGCGAACGCCTTCAGCTTGCGGATGTTGGTCGGGTTGGTGCGGAAGAGGAAGTCGAAGTCGAGGGTCGTCACCGGCGCGCCGTGCAGGGCGGCCGCCGCGTTGCCGATCAACACCGCCTCGAGTCGGCAGTCGGACAGCGCCGTGGCGATGCGGCGCAGAAGTGGCGCGGCATTCATCGCCGCGACGCTACCAGAAGCGCGCCGCACCCCACCAGCCGGCGTTGGTTGGACCGCGCCCGACACGACGAGACCGGCAACGGTCGATCGGGCGCCTCCGTCGGAATCGCCGGCGCTCGCTCAGGCGGGCGGCAGCGCCGCGCAGAGCTCGTCCCAGCGTCTGACGCGCGCATCATCCGCGCCGACGCAGTCGATCAGCCAACGGCGAACGTAGGCGCGGTCGAGCTGCTCCCCCTGCACGGCCAGGATGCGCTCGATGTCCACCAGGTCCTTGCCGCGAAAGAAGAGCAGCTTGAAGAGCGTCAGATCCTCCGCCGACAGGATCCGGATGGGCTGACCGAGGAGCGAGACCTCGACCGTGCGCCGGGCCGCCGACTCGTGCAGCGGAATCGAGACGACGAAGAGATCGACCGGCATGTCGCCATAGCGGGCGCGCACGTCCCCGCGCTCGCGCGCCGATCGCTCGGCTTGGGCGCGATCGAGCTCGACCCCGGCAGCCTGCAGCGCGTCGAGCGCCGGACCGATCCCCTCGGCTGGGAGGAACAGGTTCAGGTCGAGGTCCTGTGTGCCACGCGGCGCGCCCCAGAATCCGTATGCCACCGCGCCGCCGACGGCGTACGGAATTCCGACCCTGGCGAGAGCGCTGCCCAGCGAGACGGCCAATTCGGCCGGCGTCTCGACGCTCATGACCGCGACTGACGCCAGCGTGCCATGAGCGCGCTCCACTTGGCCTCGAAGTCCGGCGCCGGCGGATCGCGCCGCGCCACGATCGCGGCGCGATCCGGCCGCGCCGCCAGGATCGCGCGCGCACTGGCGCAGGCGCGGGCAACCCACTCGCCGCGCTCGGCCAGCGTCAGGTGGCGCACCGGGGCGACGTCCGGCTCGACCTCGTCGCGCAACGTCGCGCGCGCGCGGTCCAGGCGCTCCACCCACGCCCGAGTGCGCCTCCGCACGTCGTCCATGCGGGACCGTTAGCACGGCGGCTTCCCGGGCGCACCGGACGGCGCGCTCGCCGGGGCGCGCGCCTGGCCCAACGAACGAACCGCAGCGCCTCGGACCCGCCGCATCGGCCGCGCACCGCCGGCGACCGCGATGATCGATGGTCGAGGCACGGACGGGGGTTAACCCTGATGGGGAAAGTCCGAACTATCGCGCGCCATCGCGCGACGACTAGAGACGGTCGGCGTGCGGGAGGTGTCGGCATGGTCGATGAGGCTGCTGCTCGTGATCGCGTGCGGCGGATGCGCCATCCCGGTGCGCACTTCGTCGACCACGACCTACCATCTCATCGTCGCCATCGGGGTGGTGGCGGTCAGTGACCCCGAGCACACCGCTGCCGTCGTCACGCGGGCGCAGTCGCTCGGCGTCGCGGTCAGCGACCGTCCCGGCTTGAAGCTCGGCGTCGGCTACGCCTCCAGCACCGTGACCAGCGTCAGCGAGGGGGCTGAGGACGTTCGCATCGAAGCCGCCGATCGTCCCTTCGGGCCGCTCACCATCACCGTCGACAAGGCCGCGCTCGCGCCGCCCGCGACGCCGGCTCCCTGACTCATCGCCGACCAACTGGAGGTCCACCATGCGCGCCACGCCGCTTCCCCTTCTCGTTGCCTGTTGGCTTTGGCTGCTCGCTGCCACCGGCTGCGCCGGACGGCACGCGATCGTCGCCGCCACCGGCACCAACATCGGCGTCGAGATCTCGGAGAACCCACAGACCCAGGCGCCCTATGCCAAGCTCGGCTACCAGCGCACCGAGTGGGCGATCGTGCCCACCAACCGCACCGGCGAGAAGGGCCCAGGAGATACGGAGCACAGCGCCAAGGACCACGGCGAGGTGCTGATGGAGCTGCGCTACGGCGGCATCTTCGATACCGGGCCGAGCAGCGGCATCTACCAGCGCCTGGCGATCGGCCGGACCGCGGTGACGCAGCCAGGGGCCGCCTTCATGTTCGCGCGCGACGCCGACGGCGGCATCAATTCCACGACCGCCGCCGCCCTGCAGAGCGCGCTCACCATTCCCGTGGTCGAGAGCGACGTCGTTCGGAAGCAACTGGAGATCGGCCGCAAGCACGACTGCAAGGCGGCGAACGCGGCGGTGGTCGATGCGGCGATCATCGCCACGGGAAAGTGGACTACCTACGACGACTTCCGCGACGGCATCCCACCAGCCACCGCCAGCGACGTCGATGCGATCCTCGCCGCGATCGCCGACGTGAGCTGCACTTGAGGAGACGCCCACATGGCAGTCACCGTCCGGACGCTGACGCGTCGCATCCCCCTCGATCCGCCGACTGATCTCAAGGACCGCATCGAGACGCTCTGCGATCAGATGGCGACCGGCAACCAGGGGCGCCGCCTGGTGGCCACCTTCACCGTCGGACCGCAGCTCATCCTGGTGTTCCAGATCGCGCCCGACAACCAGACGCCGGCCTGACGCCGCACCGCGCGATCCCTCTGTCCGCTGTGCGCGGAATGCTCAGCGCGGCGCGGCGGCGACCGTTGGTGGCGGCAGCCCACGGCGGGCGGCCAGGCGCGGGCCGTTGAGGATCGGCTCGAGGCCGTCCGCCAGGCGGGCGGCGAAGAAGCGATGGCCCTTGGGCGTCGGGTGGCCGTCGCCCTGAATGCAGAGGTCGCCGCGGCGATAGGTCTCGAAGTCCAGGCCGGAGGAGACGCGCGCCGCCCCCAGCGCGGCGGGCGCGATGTCGTCGAGTCCCTGGAAGCCTTGGGCCCAGAACTCCCAGAAGACGACGGCGAGGCCGCGCTGTTCCACGTCGCGCGCCAGGGCGCGCAAAGGCTGGCGGAGGTACTGCTCGCGATCGGCGTCGCTGGTCCAACCCGCCGTGCGCACCTGCCAGGCGTTGAGGAGCCAGCGGCCGGCGGCGAAGGGCAGCAGCGCCTGGGCGAGCGGCGAGCGATGGATCTCCATGAGGCGGTAGTTCATGTCGCGGTGGCCGGTGAACAGGTACGAGAAGACGACGATGTCGGGATCGAAGCCGCGCCCGTAGGCGTCGTAGGTGCGGAGGTTCGAGGGCAGGTAGTTCATCGGGTTGCCGAAGTTCTGCACCTCGAACACGCGCTCGGGATGGCGCGCCGCGAGCTCGCGCGCCAGCGCGCCGGACAGGTCCTCGCCATCGTCGACCCCGGTGCCGAAGACCATCGAGTCGCCGTAGAGCTGGATGCGAATGGTGTCGGGGCGGGCCCGCGTCAGGGGCACGTCGGGGCCGCGGAACCCCATCGCGTTGAGCTGGACGTCGTGCTCGCGGCCGGTGGCGTCGCGCTGCCGCGGATTGGTGAGGACGCAGATATCGCCGGCGCCGCAGCGGTAGGCGTCGTAGCTCAGGTCGGCGCGCCAACTGTCGCGCCCGTGGCCGGTCAGCAGCAGGACGATGGCGAGCCCGGCGAGCCCGCCGCCCACCGCCGCGACGGCGCGCAGGACCGATCGCCGCACGCGCCACGTCATCCGGCCGGCGGCGCGGCCGGGCCGGTGATCTCGTACAGCGTGATCGGCATCGACGCCATGTACCACGGGGCCCGGGTGACCGCCGGGCCGGTGACCAGGCGGTGGTGGCGGAATTCGATCGACCGCGAGGCGATCGGGCGCAGCGCGAAGCGTTCCTCGATGCCCCGGCAGGCGATGGCCGGATGGCCGTCGAAGCCGTGGTAGCAGTACGGGCCGCGCAGATACGTCCAGCAGCCGGCCGGCGCCCCGGCGGCGTCCAGCAGGTGGCTCGCCGGAACGATGCGCAGCTCGGGAAGATCGCCGGCGGCCGCCGCCTCGGCGGCGATGTAGCGGTAGCGGTCGGCGATCTCGATGCTGACCCGCTCCGGGCCGTCGTCGGGCACCGCCACGCCGCACCCCGCCGGCACCTGGCGCAGGAGGTCGCGGATCGCCGACTCGGAGGCGACGTGGCCATAACGGCGGGCCAGGTACTCGCGCGCGCCAACGGGCACCGCCGCCAGCGCCAGCACGAGCGCGGCGTATGCGGGCCAGCGGCCGATGGCGCGGGCCGGCAGCCGCGCCAGCGCCCGGTCGAGCGCCACGCCGGCCATCAACGCCAGCCACCCGAACGCCGGGATGCCGTAGCGCACCGTCTCGAGGTGCGTGCCGGCGGGGTCGGGGAACAGGCCGCGCAGGTAGACCGGCACCAGTGCCGCCGCCAACCCGGCGAGCACCACCGGCAGGGCGCGGCGGCGATACAGCGTCCAGACGGCGAACGGCGCCGGCGCCCACAGCCACGGCGGGATGAGCAGCGGCGACCACGCCAGGTCGCCCCAGGGCACCCAGCCGAGCGCGTCGAACGGCGGCACGCTGCTCGACCCCAGGCCGGCGGTGGGGCTGGTGACGATGGCGTAGGCGCGGAACCCGACCGCCACCAGCAGCGCCGCCGTGACCGTCCACACCGCCGGCCGCGCCCACCAGCGGCGGGGAAGGCGCAACGCCGCCACCGCCACCGGCAGCAGGCCGAGCGCGCCCTCCGGCCGGCACCACATCGCCCACGCCGCCAAGGCCAGACCGGCGGCGTAGAGGTCGACGCGCCGGGTCCGCCCCGCCGCCAGCACGCAGGCGACGGCGGCGAGTTGCAGGCTCGACAGGACGCCCTCCAAGTGGTCGCTGCTGGTCAGCACGGCGTGCGCCGGCAGCGCGGCGAGCATGACGCCGGCGAGCAGCGCCGCCCCGAGCGTGAGGTCCAGCTCGCGCGCCAGCCACACCAGGAGCGCCGGCGCGAGCAGCGCCAGCAGGCGCGGCACGAGCATCGCCTGCCACATGAAGGCGGACCACGCCGGCGGCAGCAGGTGGACCAGGACGGCGACGCCGCCGTAGCCTTCGACGTAGCGCATCAGGCGCGTGTAGCCCGAGCCGCCGTCGGTGAGGATGTTGGCCTGGGTCAGTCCGAAGCGGACAACGGCGCTCCAGGCGAGCACGGCGGCGCCGGCGAGCAGCCAGGCACGCCCCGACCCGTCCGCGGTCGGCGTGGCGCCGCCGCCGCCCCAGCCGGTGGTGCAGAACGCCACCGTCAGCAGCGCCAGCACCATGCTGGCGGTCGCCGCCGCCTCGCCGGCGGTGAACGGACCGTCGCGCCACGAGTCCGCCAGGCGCTCGATGCGTCGCTCGCGTCGCGCATCCGGGCTCGCGCCCGCCGACTGGGCGGAAACGACGCCGGCGAGCAGCAGCCCGAGCAGGGCGATCGCCGCCGCCGTGGCGACCTGACGGCGCCGCCGGCGCGCCGACCCGGCGAGCGGCGGCCGACTCAGGTTGTGGCCAGCCATCGACGCTTCCAGGCCAGCAGCACGGCCAGGTTCCACAGCGGCTTGTAGAGATTGGTGGCGCCGTCGCGATACTGTCGCAGCAGGCGCTCGACCGCGCCACGGTCGAGCAGCCCGTCGCGATACGACGACGGATCGAGCAGCAGCTCGTTGAACCAGTCCGCGAGCTCGTGGCGGATCCAGCGCGACACCGGCAGCCAGAAGCCGTGCTTGGCGACCCAGCGACGCCCGCCGAGCGCCCGGCGCAGGATCCACTTCCGCCGCAGGCCGTGCAGCTTGTACGACGACGGCAGGCGCGCCGCGAGCTCCGCCAGGCGCCGATCGAGGAAGGGGCTGCGGATCTCCAGCCCGCGCGCCATGCCGGCGCGGTCGAGCTTGGTGAGGATGTCGCCCTCGAGATAGATCGCGGTCAGGACGCGCAGGGCGCGGTCGACGGCGTCGGCGCCGTCGACCGCGCGGACCTCGGCGAACAGATCGCCGCCCGGCGCCGCGGGGAAGAGGGCGCGGATCTCGCTCGGCCGATGGCTCATCGCCCAGGCGAGGCTGCGCACCTCCGCCGGCTCGCCCAGCGCCCGCGATGCCTGGCGCAGGCGGAAGCTGGTGCTGAAGTGCCGCTCGCCGACCGGCCAGCGCGCCGCCAGCCAGGCGGCGGCGTGGCGCTTCAGCGGATCGAGGACGCGCGTCGCGGCGTCGAGGCGATCGGCGAGGAAGGAATCGTAGCCGGCGAACATCTCGTCGGCGCCGTCGCCGCTGAGCACGACCTTGACGTGCTCGGCCGCCAGCTCGCTGAGGACGTAGGTGGGGAGGACGGCGGCGTCGGCCAGGGGTTCGTCGAGCTGGTCGGCGAGCCGCTCGAGCGTGTCGACGAGATCGCCGGCGCGAAAGCACCGCACGTGGTGACGGCTGCCCACCGCCGCCGCCGCGCGGGCGGCCTCCTCGCTCTCGTCCCAGCCGCCGTCCTCGAAGCCGATGGTGAAGCAGTCCGGCGGCGCCTCGGGCATCGCTCGCGCCGCCGCCTGCAGCACCAGCCACGAATCGTTGCCGCCGGACAGGAAGACGCCGATCGGATCGTCGCTCATCAGGCGCGCCCGCACGGCGCGCTCGAAGGCCTCGCGCACCTGCGCGCACGCGGTGTCGACGTCGATCGGCTGGCCGGCCGGCGGCAGGCGCCAGTAGCGCTCGAGGCGCAGGGCGCCGCCCTCGGCGACCAGGCGATGCGCGGCCGGCAGGCGGCGCAGGCCGCGGAAGATCGACCAGGGGCTGGGGACGTAGTCGAGCAGGAGATAGCGCGCCAGGGCCTCCGGCTCGACCGCCGGCGCCGCGCGCCGCGCGGCGAGGATCGCCTTCGGCTCGGAGGCGAAGAGCAGGCGCCCGTCCTCCTCGCCGTAGTACAGCGGCTTCTTGCCGAAGCGATCGCGCGCCAGCAGCAGGCGCCGGCAGGCGCCGTCCCACAGGGCGAAGGCGAACATGCCGTCGAGGCGCTCGACCACGTCGACGCCCCAGGCGCGGTAGCCGTGCAGGATCGCTTCGGTGTCGCAGCGGGTGCGGAAGACATGGCCCGCCGCCTCCAGCTCGCGCCGCAGCTCGAGGTGGTTGTAGATCTCGGCGTTGGCGACCAGCCACACCTCGCCGGCCTGCATCGGCTGGGCGCCGCCGGCGACGTCGACGATCGCCAGCCGGCGATGGCCGAGCGCGATGCCGCCGTCGACGTGCTGCCCGGCGCCATCCGGACCGCGATGGCGCAGGCGGGCGGCCATCGCCTCGACTGTCGCCGCCGCCACCGGAGCGCCGTCGAGGCTGAGGACGCCGCAGATGCCGCACACGCCGGGTCTACTCCACCGCCGGACGCGTCGAGCGCAGGCGCAACGCCACCACCGCCACCATGCCCAGCCCGACGATCACCAGGCTGGTGCACGCCAGGATGACGCAGGCGAGCAGCGCCGCGCCGCGGCTGGCGCCCCACCAGGGCACCGCCAGCATCCCCAGCAGCGGCACGACGGCGGCGAGCAGGAAGAGCTTGAGCGGGTTGTGGCGCAACACGACCTCCGCCAACCCCTGGCCGACCTGCAGGGTCTGTCGCAGCACCCGGATCTTCGAGCGGCCGACGCGCGGCCGGTACTCGATGGCGCGGTAGTGGATGAAGGCGCCGCTCAGCGTCATGATCAGCGTCTGGGTGGTGGTGAAGGAGAAGCCGCGCGGCAGGTCGGGAAAGAGCGGCAGCACGTCGCGGCGGCGAAACAGGCGCAGCCCCGAGTTGGGGTCGGGAATCCACTGGCCGGCGACGAAGCTGGCGAGCCAGAGAAAGGGCGAGCGCAGGCGGCGGGCGCGATAGTGCACGCCGGTGCGGGCGCCGACCACCAGGTCGTGCTCGGCCATCAGCGGCAGCAGCTCCGGCAGGACCTCGATCGGATACGTCCCGTCGCCGTCGGTGATGGCGATCAGCTCGTGCCGCGCCGCGACGATGCCGGTCTTCAGCGCCCGGCCGTAGCCGGCGCGGGTGGGATGGCGGAGGACGCGCGCGCCCGCCGCCTCGGCCTCCGCGGCGGTGGCATCGGTCGAGCCGTCGTCGACGACCAGGATCTCCAGCGGCGTCGCGCTGCCGGCGAAGGCGGTGGCGATGGCGCGGACGGTGGCACCGATGCTCGCCGCCTCGTCGTGGGCGGGAACGATGACCGTCAGGCCGTTCGCCGGCGGCAGCGCGCTCACACGTGCGCTCCCACGACGCTGCGCAGCACGCCGCCGCCCTGTCGGGCGAGCGTCGACCAGGGCGTGTGGGTCAGCAGCCGCGCGACGCGCGACGGATGGAGGAAGAAGGACAGCACCGCCCAGCGGAACAGGCGCCGCAACTCGGCGGCATCGACCTGGGCGAAGCTCTTGGCCTGCGCCGACACGTCCTGCTGCGACAGATCGCCGGCGGTCACCCTGCCGGCCGCGATCAACTGATCGCGCAGGTCGGTCGCCAGCCGGGGCGCGTAGAGATTGAACGACGCGTAGTCGAGCGGCAGGCCGCGGGCGAAGCGGATCGTCGCCGCGATCTGCTCCCGCGTCTCGTCCGGGCTGCCGAGCACGAAGTGGCCGCAGGCGCGGATGCCGAGATCGCGCGCCGTCTGCAGGATCTGGCGCGTCCGCGCGTGCTGGACGGTCTTGCCGAGCTTGCGCCCGACCGCGGCATCGCCGGTCTCGACGCCGACCAGGATCACCTCGCAGCCGGCGCGCGCCATCAGCCGCAATGTCTCGTCGTCGAGCACGTCGAGCCGGCATTCCGCCGACCAGCGCAGCCGCAGCCCGGCGTCGACGATGCGCTGGCAGAGCTCCTGGGCGCGGCGCCGCGTCGGACCGAAGGTGAAGTCGCGCACGTACACCTCGGCGACCCCGAGCTCCTGGATGAAGCGCAGCTCGTCGATGACGTCGTCGAGCGCCCGCTCCTGCCCGGGGAGATTGCGCGAGGCGCAGAAGGTGCAGGGAAAGGGGCAGCCGTAGCGGGTGAGCACGGTGGTCGAGCTGCGCCAGCGGGTGAACGGCAGGCGATAGCGGGTGAGCGGGAAGAGATCGTGCCGCGGCCGGCCGTAGCGCAGGGGGCCGTCGGTGCGGACCGGGCGGACGGTCGGCGAGCCGCCGTTGCGCAACACCACGCTGCGCGCCGCGGTCGCGTCGCCGGCCGCCAGCTCGATCAGCGTCGGCTCGGCGAAGTGCTGCAGGAAGCCGTCGAAGGCGCGGCTCTGCGCCAGGGTCTCCAGCGGCGCGAAGGAGGCGACGTCGCCGAGGCCGTAGACGCGGGCGCCGGTGCGCTCCTTGAGCGCGGCGAGGAAGCGGTCGTCGTGCTGCAGCGAGACCGCGGAGGTGAGCGAGAACACCGTCTCGGGCTGGCAGGCGACGGCGCGCTCGAGGGCCGCGGCGGCCGGCAGGTCGTCGGCGATGGCATCGAGGACCTGCAGCTCGTGGGCGGCGTCGAGCAGCCCCGAGAGGACCAGCAGGTCGACCGGCGCCCACAGGTAGTCCGCCTTGGTCACCTCGCCGCAGGCGTAGTCGCGCAACACCGGCCGCCCCGGGGCCGGCGGATTGAGCAACAACACCCGCGCCATCGCCCAACACCTACTGCGCGGCTCACGGTTCCGCAAAGCGGAATTCTGCCCCGCAGGCCCCTGCCCGCCGGTGATCCCGGGCGCCTCGCTCCGAGCCCCGGGCGCGGGGAACGACGGCCCTCCCAGCCGTCTCCCGGCGGCGCGCGGACCGGCGGTCGCATTCGCGCCCGACCACGCCCACGCCCGCCCCGTCCGGATGCGGCGCCTGGTGATACGACCGACTTAGGGTAATCCCTAATTGAATTATCATCTCTGCCTTCGCTACTGGTGCGGTCCGATCCGCTGCGGGTGTGGGTGACGCAGTCCGTCGCGGCGGCATCGCATCGGGGGATCGCTCGCGAACATCAGAGGCTGTCTGGCTGCGAACGAGCGGCGTTCGCATCCATTTTCGCGCGGAGGGGGAGCGAGTCCGCGCATTTCTTTCTTTCCATCTCATCAAGGGAGGTCGGCAACGATGCGGCAGTGGCAGACTATTCTGGCAGGAATCGGCTTTGGCGCGGTGTTGATCGCCGGCACCGTCGGCCATGCGGCCGGCGCCGTCGACCTGGTGTCGGCGCGCGCGGCGGCGGGCAGGGGAAACGGCAACGTCGTTGCCGGCGACTACAAGATCAGCGGCAACGGTCAGTTCGCGGTGTTCACGAGCTATGCGACCGATCTGGTGAACGGCGTCGCCGACAGCAACGGCACGCAGGACGTGTTCGTGCGCGATCTCGTCGCCGGCACCACCAAGTTGGTGAGCGTCAACAGCGCGGGGACGGCGAGCGGCAGCGGCTATTCCTACGCCCCCGCGATCAGCGCCGACGGCCGCTACGTCGCCTTCGGGAGCTACGCCAGCGACCTCGTCGGCGGCGGCCTCGATAGCAATGGAACGCTCGACGTGTTCGTGCGCGACATGATGACGGGCACGACCGCCCTGGTGAGCATCAACAGCGCCGGCACGGCGAGCGGCAACTCGGCCTCGCCGTATTCCGCGATCTCGATCAGCGCCAACGGTCGGTACATCGCCTTCGATAGCTGGGCGAGCGACCTCGACGGCGGCGGAATCGATACCAACGGCACGGTGGACGTCTTCGTGCGCGACATGGTGGGCGGGACGACGACCCTGGCGAGCGCCAATGCGACCGGCACCGCGAGTGGCATTTCGTACTCCTCTGCGCCGGCGCTGAGCGCCGACGGCAACGCCGTCGCGTTCCTCAGCTATGCCACCGACCTCACCACCGACACGGATCTCAATGGCAATCAGGATGTCTTCGTGCGCCAGCTCGGGCTCGGAATCACCAAACTCGTCAGCGCCAACAGCGGCGGCTCCGATACGGGCAACGGCTTTTCGTACAGTCCGGCGATCAGCGGCGACGGCAGTTACGTCGCCTTCGCGAGCTATGCGGACGACCTGGTCTCTGGCGGCATCGACACGAACTTCAGCTCCGACGTCTTCGTCCGCGACGTGCTCGCCGGGACGACCGCGTTGGTCAGCATCAACAGCGGCGGCACCGCGAGTGGAAACTACTGGTCGCCGAATACCGGTAACGCGATCTCGATCAGCGCCGACGGGCGCTACGTCGCGTTCGACAGCTATGCGAGCGATCTCCACGCGGCGGACACGAACGGCACGGTCGACGTCTTCGTGCGCGACCTGGCGTTCGGCACGACCGCTCTCGCCAGCCTGAACAGCGCCGCCACCGCCAGCGGCAACTCGTTTTCGGGCGCGCCGATGCTGAGCGCCGACGGGAGCACGGTCGCCTTCGTCAGCTATGCGTCGGATCTGGTCGCCGGCGGGCTCGACAGCAACGGCAACCAGGACGTCTTCGTCCGCGACCTCGGTACCAATACGACGAAGCTGGCCAGCATCAACCACGCGTCGAGCGCGAGCGGAAACGGCTATTCCGCCTCCCCGCTCGCCGTCAGCGCGGATGGCCAACAGGTGTTGTTCTTCAGCTACGCGCCGGACCTCGACGCCTTCGGGACAACCGGCGCGGGGGATCTGTTCGTGCGCGATGACGGCGCGGCGTCCACCAAGGTGGTGAACGCGACGGCGGCGGGGGTCAGCGGCAACGCCGCGGCGGCGGGCGCTGGAGTCAGCGCGGATGGCCGGTACGCCGTGTTCGTCAGCGTCGCCAGCGATGGCTCCCCGAGCGACCACAATGGAGCCACGGATGTGTTCGTCCGCGACCTGTTCACCGGCGCGACGAAACTGGTCAGCGTCGACGCCAGCGGCACGGAGCCGGGCAACGGCGCCTCGGACACGCCCACGATCAGCGCCGACGGCCGCCTCGTGGCGTTCCGCAGCTCGGCGAGCAACCTCGTATCGGGAGGGATCGACACCAACAACACCACCGACGTCTTCGTCCGCGACCTGGTCGCCGGAACCACGACGCTGGTCAGCGTGAACAGCGGCGGCAGCGCCAGCGGCAACAGCTCGTCCTCCGCGCCGACGATCAGCGCCGACGGCAAGCATGTCGCATTCGCCAGCTACGCCGGCGACCTGGTCGGCGGCGGGCTCGACAGCAACGGCAACCAGGACGTCTTCGTCCGCGACCTGGCCGCCGGCACGACGGCGCTGGTCAGCATCAACAGCGCCGGCACGGCGAGCGGCAACGGGTACTCGCTCTATTCTCGGCTGTCGATCAGCGCCAACGGCCAGCGGGTCGCCTTCGACAGCTACGCGAGCGATCTCGTCGGCGGGGGAATCGACACGAACGGCACCGTGGACATCTTCGTGCGCGACCTGGTGGCCGGCACCACGACCCTGGCGAGCATCAACGCCGCCGCCACGGCGAGCGGCAATTCGTTCTCCTATGAGCCGGCGCTCAGCGCCGACGGCAGCGCGGTCGCGTTCGTCAGCGTTGCCAGCGACCTCACCGCCGACCCGGACGGCAATGGGACCTACGATGTCTTCCTGCGCCAGCTCGGCCCGGGGACGACCAAGCTCGTCAGCGTCAACAGCGGCGGCACGGGAACCGGCAACGGCTATTCGGCCAGTGCGGCGGTCAGCGCCGACGGTCGCCAGGTCGCCTTCGTGAGCTACGCCAACGACCTGGTGTCGGGCGGAATCGATACGAACTTCAGCCAGGATGTGTTCGTCCGTGACGTGAGCGGCGGGACCACGCGCCTGGTCAGCATGAACAGCGCGGGCACCGCCAGCGGCAACAGCTACTCGGGGAATGCCGCCCCGCGCATCAGCGGCGACGGCCAGTTCGTGGCCTTCGACAGCTACGCCAGCGATCTCGTGGCTGGCGGCATCGATGCCAACGGGACGTTGGATGTGTTCCTGCGCGATGTCGTGGCCGGAACGACCGTGTTGGCGAGCCTCAACGGGTCCGGCACCGCGAGCGCGAACGGACAGTCGCGGGAACCGGTGATGAGCCCGAGCGGACTGTTCGTGATCTTCAACAGCGACGCGACCGATCTCGTCCTGAACGATCGCAACGGCCGTCAGGACGTGTTCCGGTTCACCGGCGAGCTGTGCGCCGCCGCGCCGCGCCCCTCCTGCAAGCAGCCGGCGGTGTCGGCAAAGGCCCTGCTGCAGCTCAAGAAGAACCTCGACAGCGGCAAGGACAAGCTGGGATGGAAGTGGCTCAAGGGCGACGTCACGCCGCTGGCGGAGTTCGGCGATCCGCTCACCGAAACGTCCTATGCGCTGTGCGTCTACGACCGCACCGCCGGCGTGCCGGCGTTGAAGCTGAACCTGGTCGCCCCGGCGGGCGACACCTGCGGCGCGAATCCGTGTTGGAAGGCGGTCGGCGGGGGCTTCGCCTACAAGGACAAGGCGGCGACCAATGACGGACTGTCCAAGATGCTGCTCAAGGAGGGGGCGACGCCCGGCAAGGCCAAGATCCTCGTCCTCGGGCGGGGCGCCGGTCTGGGAATGCCCGCGCCGGTCGGCCCGGGGCTGCTGGCCCAGGACACCAGCGCCACCGCGCAACTGGTGAACAGCGCCGGCGCCTGCTGGGGCGCCGAGTTCTCGGCTCCGGCGACCAAGAACTCCGCGGCGGCGTTCAAGGACAAGGCCGACTGAGCGAAGGCGAGGGCGGCACGCCACCAGCGCGTGCCGCCCTCGCAGCGCCGCACGGGGACGCAGCCGGGGATCGAGCCTGGCGGGCCTGGCACGGAAAGCCCACGGTCGAAGCCAATCAGCGCCGATCGGCTGTCAGCCTCGATACGACAAAACACCTTCACCACGGAGGCACGGAGACACGGAGGGCGCAGCGTCGCAATGGCGGGTGGATGCGATCCCTATGGCCATTGCTGATGGCGTTGGGGATCTCGCCCCCGAACCCCCTCTTGTCCAGCTTACTCCGTGTCTCCGTGCCTCCGTGGTGAAATGTTTTCGTCAGATCGAGGTTCGCTTCTGGGGCCCGATCCCGGCATCCCCTCTACGCGGCGCTGCTCAACTGCGGCGCGCCGGCGGAGCGGATCGCTTCGTAGGGCGGCGCCGGCTCGACGCGGAGCTGGCGGCGGACCTCGTCGAGCGGCAGCGACAGCGCGGCCTCCCAGTCGTGGGCGGGCAGCCAGGCGGCGCGGCGGCCGCGGCGGAAGCCGTCGACGATCAGGCGCCGGGCCTCGCCGCGACCCGCCTTCAGCCAGGCGACGGCGACGATGAAGCCGACGCCGGGGTTGCGGGTCTGGGCGAAGCTGAAGGCGAGCAGGGCCGCTTCGCCGACCAGATCGCGGCCGAAACCGGTGACCACGTGCCAGAGGTCGTGCGAGTCGCGCAGCCGCTCGCCGAACAGCCGGCGCTCGGGGCCGTTGTCGACGCGGCTCTCCTGCATGCTGGCGGCGACCAGGCCGTCGGCGGTGATCTGCTCGCGGTGGACGAAATCGGCATAGATGCGGCCGAGGGTGCCCGGCGGCAGCGCCACCAGCGCGGCGCGGTCGCTCAGCGTCGCCAGCAGCGAGCGGCGCTCGCGCAGGATGCGGGCGCCGACCGGGTCGCGGCGGAAGCGCTGGAAGATGCGCTCGCCGGAATTGCCGGACAGGGCGTCGATGATGCGGAACACCTGGCCGGTGTCGTCCGGATTGCTGATCAGGGCGCGGATGGCGCGCCAGGCGTCGAGCGGGCGGATGCGTCGCTTGCTGGGTCGCTGCTCCATCGGCTACCTCCCGGATGCGCCTCGAGGATTAACTGACAGAGCTGTAAGTAGTTGATGCCCCTGCCTCGGTCAAGAACGAAGAACGGCAGGCGCCGCGCGGCCGCCGCGCCACGCCGCCGGCGCTCCGCGGACGACGCCAAGCGGGCGATTCTCGACGCCGCCGAGGCGCGCGTCGCCTCGGGCGGCCCGGCCAGCGTGCGCCTGCAGGACATCGCGGCCGACGTCGGCGTGTCGCATCCCGCCATCCTGCACCACTTCGGCAGCCGCGAGGATCTCCTGCGGGCGGTCATGGAGCGCGCCCTGGCGGCGCTGCGCGCCGATCTGCTCGCCACCCTGACCACCACCGGCGAGGCGCACATCGACGTCACGGCGCAGATCGAACGCGTCTTCGACGTGCTCGGCGGACACGGCCAGGCGCGGCTGATGGCCTGGTTCGCGCTGTCCGGCGCGCCCCCCGAGCGGGGGCGCGATCAGGCGTCCGATTTCTTCATCCGCGAGCTCGCCACGCTCGTCCACCAGCGACGGATGGCGCGCTATGCCGAACAGGGGCGGCGGCCGCCGGCGGACGAGGACACGCTGTTCACCATCCTGCTGGCGGCCCTGGCGCTGCTCGGCGACGCGCTGCTCGGCGCCTCGGCGCGCGAGAGCAGCGGCCTCGACGATCCGGCCGCGGGGCGGCGCTTCCGCACCTGGTTCGCGCAGTTGCTGGTCGCCCACCTCGACGGCGGCGACCTCCCCTGACCCTCGGGGCGCGCGACCGCTGGGCGAGCCGCCGGCGGCGGTGGGATGCCGCGCGCCATCCCACCGCCGCGAACGTCGCGGCCGCGTCAGCTCAGCCGCACTTCTTCAGCTTGGCGTCGGTGCAGCTCCGGAACGTGTCGTCGACCGAACCGTCGCCGCCGTAGTCGACCTCGATGCCGCCGCTGCTGGTGAAGCTGACCACCGCCTCTCCCTCGTCGACGACCACCCGCAGCGCGCCGCCGATCGCGCAATCGCCGTTCGCCGGGTAGCTGAGCGGCTCGATGGTCTCGAAGGAAACCGGGCCCGTGCACTGGGTGTCGACCGACCCGGCCGCGTCGACCAGCGAGCTGCCGTCGGCGGCCAGGGTCACCGTCTCGGTGACATTGAACGAACCTTTGACATTGCGGCCGCCACCGCTGGCCTCGATGGTGGCGTCGACCACGACCCCGAACGGCTGCCCGACCGGCAGCGGCACCCCGGGACAGCTCCCCGGCGAGTCGATGCCGATGGTGCCGTCGATGAAGGTGCGCGCGCCGCCGGCGCTGGTGGTGCAGCCGGCGAAGGTGAAGCTGAGCTGACTGCCGTTGGCGCCCGGCGTGCAGCCGGTCTGGATCGTGCCGCCGCTCAGGCAGGGCACGGCGATCGGCGGCAGCGAAATCGCGGCCCGTCCGGCCGTCACCGCCCGGCTGCCGCCGCCGGCGAAGTCGGACAGCGAGGCGACGCTGCCGAGCACGCCGGAGAGGAACTTCTGCACCTTCGGCGCGCCGCTGAAGCTGCCGCCGCCGGGGGTGTTGGTCGCCTGCGGCACCCGGGTCGCCGTCGGGGTCAGGGTCGGCCCGCCCGGCGTCACCGTCGGCGCCGCCACCGTCGGGGTGCGCGTCGAGGTCCGCGTCGCCGTCGGCTTCGGCGTGCCGCCGCCATTGTTGTTGCTGTCGCCGCACCCCGCCGCGCTCACCAACAGCGCCGCCAGCACCGGTACGGCCCATCCCATCTGTCGCATCCGCTCCCTCCAATCGGGCGGGCTCCCCGCCACGCAGTGATTGCCGCAGGAGTCTCCCGCGGCTTGCGTCTGCTGCGTTCGATGCGAGTGAACGGCGTTCAGGACTGCTGAACGGAGGTGGCGGAGCGTGGGGGGCGATGGGCTCCCTGGCCGCGGCCGGGCGCGACCGGCCGCTCTCAGAGGACGCAGCGGACGCCGCCGCGGTCCATCTCGGCGACGCACTTGTTGCAGGAGATGCAGCGCGATCGGGTCGCCTCGCCGCGCTGCATGCGGGCGATCAGGTCGGGATCGGCGATCAGGGCGCGGCCCATGGCGACGAAGTCGAAGCCCTCGCGCATCGCCGTCTCGAGATTGTCGAGCGAGAGGATGCCGCCGAGCAGGATCAGCGGCACCCGCACGGCGGCGCGCACGGCGCGCGCCTGCTCGAGGAAGAACAGCTCCTCGAACGGATACTCGCGGATGACGCGGCGGCCGAACCAACGCAGCACCTGGCGCTGCAGGGGGCTCTTCTCGACCTCGATCATCTCCCGCAGCGGCCGCTGGCCGCGGAAGAGGTAGAACGGCGTCCGGCTGGTGAAGCCGCCGCTCAGCTCGATGGCGTCGACGCCGGCCGCTTCCAGGCGCTGGGCGACGCCGACCGCGTCGTCGAGCTCGAGGCCGCCGCGGAAGCCATCGCGCAGGTTGGTCTTGGCGATGATCGGCACCCGCGGACCGACCGCCTCGCGCACCCGCGCCAACACGGCCAGCGGCAGCCGCATGCGGTTGTCGAGGCTGCCGCCCCACTGGTCGCGGCGGCGGTTGATCGCCGGGCTGAGAAACTGGCTGAGCAGGTAGCCGTGCCCGAGGTGCAGCTCGACGGCGTCGAAGCCGGCCAGCATCGCCAGCTCCGCGGCGCGTCCGAACTCCTCGACCACGGTGGCGATGTCGGCCGCCGTCATCGCCCGCGCGAACGGCATGCCGGCCATGGCGCCGTAGCCGTTGAAGGTGCGCGACGGCCCCAGCGGCCGCCGGCCCATCGCGCGGTTCTTGCTGAAGTAGCCGCAGTGGCCGAGCTGCAGCGAGGAGGCGGCGCCGGCGCCACGCACCGCGGCGGTGAGCTCGCCGAGCGCCGGGACGATCGCCTCGCGCAGGTACATCTGCTCGCCGAAGGTGCGGCCGTTCGGGGACACCGCGCAGTAGGCGACGGTGGTCATGCCGACGCCCCCGGCGGCGATGGCGCGGTGGTGCTCGGTCAGCGCCGGCGACGGCACGCCGCCCGGCGTCATGCCCTCGTAGGTCGCGGTCTTGATCACCCGGTTGCGCAGCGCCAGGCCGGCGAGCGTCGCCGGACCGAACACCCTGGCACGAGCAGCGGCGGCATCCATCGAGCGGAGAGCACTACCACAGAGGGCCACGGAGGAGCACGGAGGGCGCGCGGTGGCACCGGGAGCGGGGCGGTGCTAGCGACTCGCCGCATGAAGGGGAACCTCGGACGCGGGCTTCTGTGCGTGGCCGTGCTGCTGTCGGCCGGCTGCGGGAATGGCGGCGATCATCGCGCCGCCGCCACCGCGACGGCGGTCGCAACCGGCACGCCGCCGCCGACGGCGACCGCGACCATGCCGCCGAGCGCGACGCCGTCACCCCCGCCGCCGGCCACCGCCACCGTCGCCGCGAGCGCGACGGCCACCGCCAGCGCGTCGGCCACGGCCACGACGACGGCGACGGTGACGGCTCCGCCGACGCCGACCGAGACGGGGTCCCTCGTGTTCGGGCAGCCCGGCGCGATCGCCGCGCCGGCCGGGCGTGGCAGCTTCCGCTTCGGCGCCGCCACCGCGGCGACGCAGATCGAGGACCAGAACCCGACCACCGACTGGTACCTGTGGACGGCGCCGGCGCCGGACGGCCTCGGCCACGACACCTTCGTCGGCGACGCGGTCCAGGGCTACTCGCGCGCCATCGACGACGTCGAGTTGCTGCGCAATCTGCACCTCGACTCCTACCGCTTCAGCATCGAATGGGCGCGCGTCGAACCGCGGCGCGACGTCATCGACGAGTCGGCGCTGGCGCATTACGACGCCGCGATCGACGCCCTGGTCGCTGCCGGCATCCGACCGAACGTCACCGTGCACCACTTCGCCAGCCCGGTGTGGGTCGACGATCCCCGCCATCTCGACTGTCCGGGCGGCCCGACCGACGCCAACCTGTGCGGCTGGGCCGATCCGGTCGGCGCCGAGCAGATCATCGCCGAGCTCGCCGCCCACGCCCGCCTGCTCGCCCAGCGCTACGGTGATCGCGTCGACGACTGGGCGACCTTCAACGAGCCGGTGAACTACCTGCTGGCGAGCTACGGCATCGGCCAGTTCCCGCCCGGCCGCACGCTGCTGATCGCCGACTTCGGCGCGGTGATCACGGTGGTGCGCAACGTCCTGCGGGCGCATGTCGCGATGTACGATGCCATCAAGGAGGCGGACCAGATCGACGCCGACGGCGACGGCGTCGCCGCCAACGTCGGCCTCACCCTGAACGTCGCTGAGTGGCTGCCGAGCCACGCCAACGCGCCGAGCACCCGCCCGGAGGACATCGCCGCCGCCGAGCGCATCCGGTACGTCTACCACCACGTCGTCCCCGACTCGCTGCTGTTCGGCGGCTTCGACGCCGATCTCGACCAGGTGCGCGAGGAGAGCCACCCCGACTGGACCGGGAAGCTCGACTGGCTCGGCGTCCAGTACTACAGCCGCCAGGGCGTCAGCGCCGAGCCGCCGCTGATTCCGGTGCTCAACCTCATGGTGTGCATCGGCGACCTCGACTTCGGCACCTGCGTGCCGCCGCCCGACCCGACGCACTGGGTCCCGGCCATGCGCTACGAGTACTACGAGCCCGGGATCTACAACGTCCTCACCGACTTCGCGCGGCGCTGGCCGTCGCTGCCGCTGACCGTCACCGAATCGGGCCTGGCGACCGAGAACGGCACCCGCCGCGCCGAGCACGTGGTGCGCTCGCTCGAGCAGATCCACCGCGCCCTCGACGAGGGCGTCGACGTGCGCGGCTACTACCACTGGAGCCTGATGGACAACTTCGAATGGGCGCAGGGGTTCGTGCCGCGCTTCGGCCTGCACCGCGTCGACTTCGCCACCTACGCGCGCACCCCCACCGAGGGCGCCACCGTGCTGGGCGAGATCGCCGCCGCCCGCCGCATTCCCGCCGCCATGCGGGCCCGGTACGGCGGCCTCGGCCCGATGTCGCCGGAGCCGTGAGCGGCGCCCCCCCAGCGAGGGCCACGCCGGCGCAACGGACCCGCTCGAGATCGCGCCCCGCGTTGCGAAGCCTCGGCCGCCGTCGAGCACGGGCGAGACCGTCCGCCTCCACTCGGGGGGCGTCGCCGCGTTGCCACCACTGGAGCGCTTGGTTAATCTTCGGCGCTGAAGTTTTAATAGGCGATCGGCCTATTAAGCATTGCTGAGCGAGGCCACGGGCGTGCGGCGAGGCGAGAGCGGCCACTACGAGGTGACATCGGTGGGGGGAGAGCAGGTTCGGGCCTTCGTGCCCGCCCCGTTGCCCCCGACGCCGCCGCTTGCGCTCGACGGCGGGTTGCAGCGCGCGCTGGAGTCGGCGGTGCTCGGCCTCGGCCGGCTCGACGGGGTGTCGTCTCTCCTGCCCGACAAGTCGCTCTTTCTCTACTCGTACGTGCGCAAAGAGGCAGTGCTCTCGTCGCAGATCGAAGGCACGCAGTCGTCGCTCTCCGACCTGTTGTTGTTCGAGCTGGAGGAAACGCCCGGGGTGCCGCTCGACGACGTTGTCGAGGTGTCCAACTACGTCGCCGCGCTCGATTTCGGTCTCGCGCGCCTGCGGGAGAACTTTCCGCTCTCGAACCGGCTGATCCGCGACATCCACGGCGTGCTGCTGTCGCGCGGACGCGGCGGCGGCAAGGACCCTGGCGCGTTTCGCCGCTCGCAGAACTGGATCGGCGGCACGCGCCCCGGTAACGCGGCCTTCGTGCCACCGCCGCCGAATTTGGTCGCCGATTGCATGGGAGCGCTCGAACACTTCCTCCACGCCGCCGACGACCATCTACCGGTGTTGTTGCGGGCCGGGCTCGCGCACGTGCAGTTCGAAACGATCCACCCGTTTCTCGACGGCAACGGCCGCGTCGGCCGCCTGCTGATCACCTTCCTCCTCTGCCACAATGGCGTCCTGCGCGAGCCGCTGCTGTACCTCAGCCTGTACTTCAAGCAGCACCGCCCCGAGTACTACGCGCTGCTCGACCAGGTTCGCCGCGACGGCGACTGGGAGGCCTGGCTCGGGTTCTTTCTCGAGGGGGTTCGGCAGACGGCAGACGCCGCGGTGTCGGCGGCACAGCGACTCTCCGATCTGTTCCGCGGCGACCGCGGACGCATCGAGCCGCGCGGCCGGCGCGCCGGCTCGGCGCTGCGCGTCCATGATTCGCTCAAGACACGCCCCATCGTGTCGATGCCGCAGGTCTGCCGACAGACCGGCCTCTCCTTCCCCGCCGCCTCCGCGGCCATGGATTTGCTCGCTGAGCTGGGCATCGCCCGCGAGCTGACCGGCAAGCGGCGCAATCGACTGTTCGCCTACGATCGCTATCTGGCGATCCTGAACGAGGGGACGGGGCCGCCGCCATGAGCCCGCAGCCGCCCTGTAGGCAGTGACCTCCGCCCCATGGCGACCGCCACCGTCTACGCGTTCGACATCCAGCTCTCCGACGTCGATCGCGGCGTCTACGAGGCGGTGTCGCTGCGTGCCGCCTGCCAGCCGTCGGAAACCGCCGAGTACCTGCTGACGCGCGTCCTCGCCTACTGTCTCGAGTATCGCGAGGGCCTGGCGTTCACCGGCGGCCTCGCCGAGCCGGACGAACCGGCGCTGGCGGTGCGCGACCTCACCGGTGCGTTGCAGACCTGGATCGACATCGGCACGCCCGACGCGGCGCGCCTGCACAAAGCCAGCAAGGCAGCGGCGCGCGTGGTGGTGTACACGCACAAGGATCCGGCGCCGTGGCTGCGGCTGCTGGCCGAGGCGCGCATCCACCGCGCCGACGCGTTGGAGATCTACGCCGTCGACCGCGCGCTGGTGGCGGCACTCCGCGAGCGCCTCGAACGGCGGATGACGTTCGCGCTCGTGGTCACCGACCGCCACCTGTACGTCACCATCGACGAGACCTCGCTCGCCGGCGTCGTGACGCGGCTCCCACTCACCTGAGCCCGGCGCTCGCGTTGCCGCCGCGCGGGCGTGGCACTATGGTGCCGTCGACTCCCACCCCGGCGGAAAGGAAGGACAGGCGATGGAGATCGAGGGCGGATGCTACTGCGGCGCCGTGCGCTACCAGGCCACCGGCGACGCGCTGTTCAGCGGCCAGTGTCACTGCCGCGAGTGCCAGTACATCTCGGGCGGCCACCCGAACGTCGTCATGGGCATGCCGGAGGCCGGCTTCGCCTACACGAAGGGAACGCCGAAGCAGTTCCGCCGCGACGATCTGCCGCGCCCGGTGACGCGCGAGTTCTGCCCCGAGTGCGGCACGCACCTGCTCGCCAGGAGCCCGAACCTGCCCGGCGCGGTGCTGCTCAAGGTCGGCAGCTTCGACGATCCGAGCCGCTTCCCGGGCCCGCAGATGGTGATCTTCACCATCGACAAGCAGGCCTTCCACCACGTTCCCGAGGGCGTGCCGGCCTTCGAGCGCGCGCCCGGTTGAGCGCCGTCGTCGTCCGCCCGTACGAGCCGGGCGACCGCGCCGCCGTGCGCCGGATCTGCCATCAGACCGGCTTCATGGGCGATCCCGCCGACTGGTACTGGCGCCACGCCGACAGCTTCGCCGACATCTGGTCGGGCTACTACACCGACCGCGAGCCGGACTCGTGCTTCGTCGCCGTGCGCGACGAGGCGGTGGTCGGCTATCTCGCCGGCTGTGTCGACAGCCAGCGGGCGCCGACGACCGCGAAGGCGCTGGGCGGCGCGGCGCTGCGCTACGGCCTGTTCGTGCGCCCCGGCACGGCGCGGTTCCTGTGGCGCGGCGTCGTCGACTCGCTGCGCCAGGGGGCGCCGCGCGAGCTGGCCGGCGATCGACGCTGGCCGGCGCACCTCCACATCAACCTCGCCCCGGCGGGGCGCGGCGCCGGCGCCGGCAGCGCGCTGATGACCGCCTGGCTGCGCCGCCTCGCCGCGCTCGGTTCGCCCGGCTGCCACCTCGGCACGATGCTGGAGAACCGCCGCGCCGTGGCCTTCTTCCAGCGCCACGGGTTCGCGGCCCATGGCGAGCCGCAGCTCGCTCCCGGCATGCGCACCCGTTCGGGCGAGCGCATGCACGTGCTGTTCATGGTCCGTTCGCTCGCCTGAAGCGACCGGGCCCCTCGAGTCACCGCCTGCGGAACCGCGCACCGGCGCGGCCGCCTGGCGCAGGAACCGCACGCCCGCCGTCCCGGCGCGCCGCTGACGCGCCGTCCGGTCCGGGTCGCCAGTTCCCCCGTTCGTGGGACGAGCTGGTACAGCCGTCGCGGCCGCGGTAGCAGGCGGGCAGGAGGCCGGGACCGTGATCCACTACGACTACTACGCCGACATCCCGCGCGAGGTGCTCGAGGCGTTCGTGGGCGAGCAGGAGATGGGACGCCTGGTGACGGTCGGCGCCGACGGCGCGCCGCGCATCGGGCTCTATCCGTTCGCCTACGACGGCGACGCCGTCGAGATCCATCTGCATCGCGCCGACGCGCAACTGGCGGACCTGGCGGCGCGGGCGCGCTGCCTGTTCGAGGTCGACGAGATCCTCGCCACCATCCCGTCGTACTGGGTGCATCCCGAGAACGCGGTGATGGCGACCGCCTATCACCGCACGGTGATCTTCGAGTGCGCGGCGGCGGTCTCGCTCGACGGCGACGCGCTGGCGGCGCAGCAGACGCGCCTTCTGGCGCGCTACCAGCCGGAGGGGGGCTTCCGCGCGGTCGCGCCCGACGATCCGCTCTACCGCGGCGCCATCGGGGTCATCGCCGCCGTGCGCCTCGCCATCACCGGCGCGCAGGTCAAGTTCAAGCTCGGCCAGAACCGGCCGCCGGCGGTGCGCGCCCAGGTGATCGAGGCGCTGCGGCGGCGCGGCCGTCGCAACGACGCCCGCGCCGCCGACGCGCTCGCCGGGACGATCGACGCCGGCAGGTAGCGCGGCGCTTCCCTCCGGGGCGTCGCCCGCGCTAGAGGACGTTGCCGCCGCGCGAGAGGAGGATCGCCGTGCCGTCCGTCCACCTGCGTCTGCTCGTCTCTGGTCTGCTCGTCCTGGGACTGTTCGCCGGCGCCGCCGCCGCCGATGACACGGCCGGCGTCGCGCTGCTGTTCGCCAAGAACCCGGGGACGCTCAGCGCCGGCGACCGCCTGGCGATCTACCGGAAGCTCGACCTCAAGGTGGCGAAGGATGGCAAGAGCCTGGTCGACGATGCCTGCGGCCAGGAGGTCTCGTCGGAGGTCGAGGTGAAAGACCTCGACGGTGACGGCGTCGACGAGGTGCTCATCACCTACGGCAACACCTGCCTGTCGGGCATGGCCGGCACCTCCGTGATCATGTTCATCAAGGACAAGTCGGGCCGCTACCAGAGCCAGCTCGGCTTCCCCGGCGTGATCGCCGAGGTGCGCCCGGCCAAGGGGGGCAAGGGCTATCCGGACCTGCTGATCGGCGGACCGGGCTTCTGCTTCCCGCTGTGGCACTGGAACGGCAAGGCCTACGTCCACCTCCGCGACGAGCCGCAGAGCGCGGGAGGCTGCGATCGGCAGCAATAGCGCGCCGGCCGGCGTCGCGCGGCGCGGCCCACCAGGGCGCGCGCCGATGCCGGGGACCGCCCGCGTCGAGAAGCGGCGATGAACGCGGACCTGGCCGCGCCGTTCCTGGCGATCAGCGGCTCCCTCGAGGCACCGTCGGATCGCGCCCCGGCGCTGGCCGGCGACACCCGCGCCGACGTCGCGATCGTCGGCGGCGGCCTGACGGGCCTGTCGACGGCGCTGGCGCTGAGACGGGCCGGGGTCGACGTCGCCGTGCTCGAACGCGAGTTCTGCGGCTTCGGCGCCAGCGGCCGCAACGCCGGACATCTGACGCCGACCATCGGCAAGGACCTGCCGACGCTGCTGATGCTCCACGGCGAGGCGCGCACGGCGGCGATCGTGCGCTTCGCCGACCACTGCGTGCGGCGCACCGAAGCGCTGATCGCCGAGCACGGCATCGACTGCGACTACGCGCCGTCCGGCAACGTGATGGCGGTCGTGCATCCGAAGCAGGAACGGCGGTTGCGCCGCGCCGCCGCGCTCGCCGGCCGCGTCGGCGCGCCGCTGCGGTTCCTCGAGCCCGACGAGATGCGGGCGCGCGGGCTGCCGCCGGCGTTCCGGTCCGGCGTGCTCGAAGGCGCCGGCGGCACGCTCGAGCCCGGCAAGCTGGTCCTCGGTCTGCGCCGCGCCGCGCGCGCCGCCGGGGTGCGGCTGCACGAGGGCACGCGGGTGGTCGAGGTGAGGGCGGGCGCGCGGCCGGCCGTGCGCACGCCGCACGGCACGCTGCGCGCCGAGCACGTGGTGATGGCGAGCAACGCCTGGACGCGCGAGATCGGCGCCCCCGGCGCGAAGATCCTGCCGCTCTACGTGACGCTCTTCGAGACCGCGCCGCTGAGCGACGCACAGCGCGCCGCGCTCGGCGGCTGGCCACGCCGCGAGGGCATCTACACGGCGCACGAGATGCTGGAGAGTTATCGATTGAGCGCCGCGCGCACCATCATCGGCGGCTCCAAGGCGCCGCGTTACGCCTGGGGCGCCCGGCCGGGCACTCACGGCGGGCCGCACGCGCGCAGCCAGGGGGAAATCGCCGCCGCCTTCCGCGCTCGCTTTCCGGTCCTCGCCGAGCTGCCGATCGCCCACTTCTGGGGCGGCTGGATCGCGATGACGCTGAGCTTCCTGCCGTCGATCGGCCGCGTCGGCCGCGACGGCACGCTCTGGCACGCGCTCGGGTACAACGGGCACGGGGTCGCGCAGGCGACGGCGGTCGGCGACATCCTGGCCGACGGCATCCTCGGGCGCGACAACGAATGGGCGCGCGTCTTCCCGAAGCCGGCGCCGACCCTACCGCCCGAGCCGTTCCTCTGGCTGGCGGCGCGCGGCCTGCTCGCCGTCTTCCGCACCATCGATCGCATCACCGACCGCCAGCTCCGCGAGGGCCGCCGCTAGCAGCCCGTTGAAAAACAGGTCGGCTACTGCGGGCAGGTCTTGTGCGCCAGCTCTTTGTTGCCGAATCCTCGACAAAACCGACCGGTTTGCCTCCGGTTCGGCGCCTCGATCTGGCGCACAATCCCTCGCCCTCGCTACGCCGCCTGTTTTTCAACGGACCGCTAGGGCTGGCGCGGTCTGGGCGAGCGGAGGGGCCGTACGACCCAGGTGGGACCCGCGGCGCGGCGGAGGTGCCCCGGGGGACTCCAGACCAGCCGCGAGACGGCGCGACGAGGTCGCATCGGCACGCCGGGACCGATTCCACTGGTACGGACCCCCCGGCTGGGCCAGGGGGCGCCGCGTCAGCCGACGAGGTGGGGGCCGAGCACCAGCGCGGCGATGACGGCGGCGCCGATGGCGGCGATGAGCACCGCGCCGGCGGCGACGTCCTTGGCGTGCTTCACCAGCGGGTGGAACTCCGGCGAGGCGACGTCGGCGAGGAACTCGAAGGCGGTGTTGAGCGCCTCGGCGGTCCACACCGACATGATCGCCAGCACGATCCAGCACCACTCGGCGGTGGCGAGCCGGAGCAGCAGGCCGATCGCGCACACCGCCACCGTGGCGGCGGCGTGGATCCAGGCGTTCTGCTGCGAGCGCAACATCGTCCAGATGCCGGTGAAGGCATGGGCGAAGGAGCGAATGCGACCGGCGACGGAGAAGGCGCGCGGGGACTCCATCGCCGGCGTCACTGGCGGCTCGGCACCTGCCAGGTGGTGGCGCCGTCGGCGGCGCGCAGCAGGCCGCGGCCGCTGCCGTCCGCGACGCTGATCCGCACCCGCTCGCGTTCCTGGCCATCGAAGAACACCAGGCCCGGTTGGTCGTTCACCAGGCCGAGCACGGCGCGCAGCGCGGCGCGCCCGCCGGTGAGCGTCAGCGCCGGCCCGTCGCCGGTGACGTTGAGGATCATGCGGCTCGCCTCGCCGTTCAGCACCACGGCGGGCGTGCCGTCGGCCTCGAGGCCGATGTTGGCGCGCGGGCGACCGGCGCCGTCGAAGAAGCTGAGCCCGCTGTTGGTGGTGAGCAGGGCGCGCACGCGGCCCTGGTCGTCGAGCAGCTTGAGCGTGCGCCCGCTGAGCACGCCGTCGTCGCCCGCGCCGACCAGCAGGGTGGCGGCGAGCACGAGCGTCAGCCCGACGAGCAGGATCCGGTGCCGACGCTGTGCGCGCTCGAGCGCGGCGAGCCGGGCGGCCAGCGCCTCGGGGGCCATCAGATGACCTCGCGATCCTTCAGCGCCGCGACCTCGTCCCACGAGTAGCCGAGCACCTCGGTGAGGATCTGCTCGGTGTGCTCGCCGAACTCCGGCGCCGGCAGGCGGACGCTGCCCGGCGTCTCGCTCAGATGCACCGGCAGGCCGATCACCTGCGTCGGCCCGAAGCGCGGGTGGTCGAAGTCGACGACGTAGTCGTTGGCCTGCACCTGCGGATCGTTGGGCAGGTCGTCGACCGCGTTCACCTGGCAGAAGATGAAATCGCCGCCGGCGCGCAGGATGCGCAGCCATTCCGCCAACGGCTTGCTGGCGAACACCGCGTCGAGGATCTCGATGGCGGCGCCGGCGTTGGCGGCGCGGACGCGCAGATCGACGAAGCGCTCGTCGGTCGCCAACTCCGGCCGGCCGACGGCGCGGGCGAAGTCCGCCCAGTAGCGATCGGGCTGCAGCATGCCGAGGCAGATCCAGCGCCCGTCCTGGCACTGATAGTGGTTCCACAGCGGATTCGCCTGGTACTTGCGCGGCATGCGCGGAATGGCGAAGCCCCACATCAGGCGCGCCGAGACGCTCAGGCCCTGCAGCGCCATCATGCTGCCGAGATGCGAGCCGTCCACCGCCTGGCCGACCCCGAAGCGCTCGCGCGCCAGCAACGCCGCCAGCACGCCGTAGGCGAGCATGATCGCGCCCATCTGGTCGGCGATGCCGCCGGCGATGGCGAGCGGCGGCATGTCGGGCTCGCCGGCGGCGAGCATGATGCCCGAGCGCGCCAGACCGAGCTGGTCGAACGACGGATCGCCGCTCTCCGGCCCCTCGGGCCCGTACCCGGTGGCGGTGGCGTAGATCAGGCGCGGGTTGCGCGGCTGCAGTTGCGCATAGCCGAGGCCGAGCCGCTCGGCGACGCCCTTGCGGAAGTTCTGCACGAAGACGTCGGCGGTCTCGACCAGCTTGTAGACGATCTCGCGGCCCTCGGGCTTCTTGAGGTCCAGGGTGATGCCGCGCTTGTTGCGGTTGTTGGCCTCGAAATAGAAATTCGGCTTGTCCGACATGTCGATGCCGCTCATCTTCGCCATGCCGCGGCCGGGATCGCCGCCGACCCGTTCCTCGATCTTGATCACGTCGGCGCCGAGATCCCCGAGCATCGCCGAGCAGACCGGACCCTGCTGCCAGATCGTCCAGTCGATCACCCGTATTCCGTCGAGCGGCATCGCCATCCCAGCACTCCTGTTCGCCGATTCGATCGGCCCGGCCCCGGCCGATCGCGCGCACTCTATGGGGCCCCGTGGCGGGCTGACAAGTTACGGGCCGCCAACATTGCGGGCCGTCAACGCGGTCGGGACATGCCACCTCGCATGCGAGCACAACATTTTCGTTGACTTCGCGCTGGCGACGACGCTACCGAACACGTAGCACAGCAGAATCCTCAGTCGTTCATCCTTTCTGGCAGACGCAGGGAACGGCGCGCCTCGGCGCCGGCAGGGTGCCGGCGACGACGTGGCCCGACGGTGGTGGCAGCGCATGGCTCGACCCGACGAGACTCGCGGCGGTTTCTGGCAGCGGTGGTTGCGCGGCAGGCCAACCGCGCCCGCGCCGGCGAGCGAGGGACTGGAGGCCTTCCAGGAAGGGCGCCATGGCGATGCCGAGCGCCTGCTGAGCGCCGAGCTCGCGCGCAGCGAGCGCCAGGCCCCCGGAACGCTGGCGGTGGCGCGGGCCATGGTCGACCTCGCCGAGCTCTATCGCGGCCAGGCGCGGTTCGAGGAAGCGGAGGCGCTCTTCAATCGCGCCATCGCTCTGCTCGAGGCCCTGCCCGGCGCGCCGGCGCGCGCCCTGGTGCGGCCGCTGAACAGCCTGGCGCTGGTGTATCGCGCGCAGGGGCGGTACGCGCAGGCGGAGCCGCTCTGCCGGCGCGCCCTGACGCTCGCCGAGGGCAGTCACGGACCCGAGCATCCGGCCACCGCGAGCGTCGTCGGCAATCTGCTCACCGTCTATCTGGCGCAGGGCCGCTACGGCGAAGCGGCGCCGCTCTTCCAGCGCTCGGTGACGCTCAAGGAGCGTCTGCTCGGGCCGAAGCATCCGGATCTCGCGGCGAGCCTCAGCAACTACGCCGCCTTTCTGCGCAAGACGCAGAACGAGCGCGAGGCGGCGGCGTGGGAAGCGCGGGCGCGCGCCATCAGCGGCGAGCCCGCCAGCCGCACCTGACGGCCGCCCCGACCCCCATGCGACGATTCGGGCACGCGCTCCTCGGCGCCGCCGCGGCGCTGCTCATCGGGCTGGTGCTGTGGCAGGTGCCGCAGTGGCAGACCGCGGAGTGGCGCGGCGTGCTCTCGCCGCGCGAGCAGCTCGAGCTCGAGAACCAGGTGCGCCAGACGCTCGCCATCCTGCTCGGCGCCGGCGCCTTCCTGACCGGGCTGGCGCTCCTCTGGTGGCGGGTCGGCGCCAGCGAGCGCGCCGCCAGCGACGCCGTGCGCCTGGCCGAGGACAGCCAGCGCCGCGAGCGCTTCACCCGCGCCGTCGGCCAGCTCGCCGACGATCGGCTGGAGGTCCGACTGGGCGCCATCTACGCCCTCGAGCAGGTGGCGAACGAGTCGGCGCAACAGCACCAACCGGCGATGGAGGTGCTCTGCGCCTACCTGCGCGAGCGCGCCGCCTGGGAGCCCGAGCGGCCGGCCCCGTCGCGCCTGGCGACCGACGTCCAGGCGGTGCTCACCGTGCTCGGCCGGCGCGCCGTCGCGCACGAGGCGGGCGGCGGGTTCCGCCTCGACCTGCGGCGCACCGACCTGCGCGGCGCCGACCTGAACGGCGTCAACCTCGAGCGCGCCAACCTCTTCGAGTCGCACCTGGAAGGAGCGACCATGCAGGCGGCGCGTCTGGCGCACGCCGACCTGCGCGGCGCCTGGCTCGACAACGCCGATCTCGTGGAAGCCGACCTGCGCGGGGCCGACCTGCGCGAGGCGCATCTCGACGGCACGTACATGGTCGAGGCCCGCCTCGAGGGCGCGGATCTCGGCGGCGCCCACCTCGCCGGCGCCTATCTCGGCGGCGCCTCGCTGCAGGGCGCCGACCTCGGCGGCGCCCACCTCGACGGCGCGTATCTGTACAAGGCCAACCTCGAGGGCGCGTCGCTGCACGCCGCCCGCGTCGTTAGCACCATCGGCGTGCCCCGCGACGAGCGCGAGCGGGTGAATCGCACGGCCGCCGCGCTCGACGCCCCGCCCAGCCCGAGCGCGGCGCGGCCGCGCGCCGGCGAGCCCGCCGCGAAGCCGGCCGTGCTGCGCCGCGCCCGCCGCTGAGCGCCGCGTCGCGGCGAACGGCCGCGCCGGCAAACCCGTGCTTGTGGGCGCGCGGGGGCTCCGATAGCTTGCCGCCGGCGATGCACACGGTACCGGCGAGCAACGAGCGCAACGTTCTCCTGCTCACCGGCGTCGGGCATTTCGCCACCCACTTCTTCGAGCTGATGTTCCCCACCCTGGCGGTGGCGCTGGCCAGGCAGAGCCAGGTGCCGATCGACGAGGTGCTGAGCTGGAGCTTCCTCGGCTATCTGGCGTTCGGGCTCGGGGCGCTGCCAGCGGGTCTGCTGGGCGATCGCGTCGGCACCCGCCTGCCGCTGCTGGCGGCGCTGTTCGGTCTCGGGGTCGCGGCGCTGGCGGCCAGCGAGGTCACGTCGCCGCGGGCGCTGATCATCTGCCTCGCGGCCATGGGCGCGCTCGCCAGCGTCTATCACCCGCTCGGCATGAGCCTGATCTCGCGCACCATCGACGCCCGCGGCCGCGCCCTCGGGATCAACGGCATCTTCGGCAATCTCGCCATCGCCCTGACGCCGGTGGTGACCGCCACCCTCTGCGCCCACTTCGGCTGGCAGGACACCTACCGGCTGGTCGGCTACGCGATGTGCGCGCTGGCGGTCGGCTGCGCCTTCCTGCCGGTGCAGGAGCCGGCGCCGCGCGCCGTCGCCGCCGAGGCCGCCGGGACGCCGATCGCCTGGCGACCGCTGCTGGTGCTGCTGGTGGCGGCGACCCTCGCCGGCGTCAGCTATCGCGGCACGACCCTGTTGCAGCCGGCCTACTTCGCCGAGCGGGTGAGCGAGATCTGGTTCGGCGCCGCGGTGTCCGTCGCCTATCTGCTCGGCGTCGGCGGCCAGTACCTCGGCGGTCTGCTCGCCGACCGGCACGACCAGCGCCGGCTGTACCTGCTCTTCCACGCCTGCAGCCTGCTGCCGCTGCTGTTGATGAGCGTGCTCGGCGGCATGCCGCTGGTGGTCAGCACCGCCGCGTTCGTGTTCTTCAGCCTCGGCATGCAGCCGATCGAGAACAGCCTGGTGGCGCACTACGCGCCGCCGCACCGGCGGGCGGCGATCTATGGTCTCAAGTTCGTCTGCACCTTCGGCGTCGGCTCGCTGGCGGTGTGGCTGGTGGGCTGGGCCGACGGCATCGGCGGCCTGGCGCACGCCCTGCGCTGTCTCGCCGGCGTGGTCCTGCTGGTGATCGTCGCCGCCGCGGTGCTGCTGCGCATGGATGATCGCGTCGCCCCGCGCCCGGCGCGCGCGGCGACGGCCGCGCGCCAGCCAGGTGGCGCGAGGCCGCAGGATTCGGCGGTGCTGCCATGAGCGGCGTGCGACGTCTGGTGCTGGTGCGGCACGGCGAAACCACCGGCCAGTCGAGCGTCCGCTACTACGGCGCCACCGACGTGCCGCTGAGCGCGCTCGGCGAGGCGCAGATGCGGCGCGCCGGCGCCGCCCTGGCGGGCGAGGCGTTCGACGCCGTCTACGCCAGCCGGCTGCAGCGGGCGCGGCGCGGCGCGGCGCTGATCGCCGGCGCCGCCCACGCGCCGCGCCCGGTGGCGGCGTTCGACGAGGTGAGCTTCGGCGACTGGGAGGGCTGGACGCGCGAGGAGATCGCGCGCCGCGCGCCCGCGGCGTTCGCCCGCTGGCAGGCCGACCCCGAGCGCTTCGTCTATCCGGGCGGCGAATGCCGCCAGGCCTTCCACCGTCGGGTCGCCGCCGGGCTCGCCGCGCTGCTGGCCGACCCCCCCGGCGCGCGCCTGCTGCTGGTCGCGCACCGCGGCGTCATCGCCGTCGCGCTGAGCGAGCTGCTCGGCCTGGACGCCGCCGCGCGGCGCGTCCTCGACATCGGCCTCGGCTCGATCCACGTGCTCGTCCGCGACGGCGCCGGCTGGCGCGCCGAGCGGCTGAACGCGCTCGACCACCTCGCCGACGTCGCGGAGGCGAGCGCATGAGCCGCCTGTTCGCCGGCGGCGCCGCGCGCGTGCGCGAACGCCGCGGGCGCGCCGCCGAGCGGCTGCGCGGACTCACCCTGTCGCCGATCAAGGACGTCGAGCTGCAGGCGAGCCGCATCCCCGGCGTCGTCTCGCTGGCGCAGGGCATCCCGAGCTTCGACACCCCGGAGCCGATCAAACGCTTCGCGGCCGAGCGCATGGCGGAGGGCGCCTGCGCCCGCTACTCGGTCAGCCCCGGCCTGCCGGCGCTGCGCGAGGCGATCGCCGAGGCGCTGGCGCGCGAGGGCATGCCGTACGACCCCGACCGCGAGGTCCTGGTCACCGTCGGCTCGATCGAGGCCATCGCCGCCACGCTGCTGGCCCACCTCGACGACGGCGACGAGGTGCTGGTGGTGTCGCCGACCTACGCCTCCTACCTGCCGGCGATCCGCCTCGCCGGCGGCGTGCCGCGCTGGGTGCCGCTCGACGAGGACGCGCACTTCGACCTCGACCCCGACGCGATCGCCAACGCGGTGTCGCGCCGCACCCGGGCGCTGCTCCTGTGCAACCCCAACAATCCCACCGGCACCGTCTTCTCGCGCGCCCAGACGCTGCGCATGCTGCGCGTCGCCGCCGCGCACGACCTGCTGGTGATCACCGACGAGGTGTACAAGGACTTCGTCTACGGCGAGGCCGGCATCTTCAGCGCCGCCATGGAGCCGAGCGCGCGCGAGCGCGTGATCCGCGTCTGCTCGTTCTCGAAGGCGTACGGGATGACCGGCTGGCGGGTCGGCTTCCTGCACGGACCGGCGGAGCGCGTCGCCGACGTCCTCACCGTCCACGACGCGCTGGTCACCTGCGCGCCGGTGGTGTCGCAGTACGCGGCGCTGGCGGCGCTCGAGCTGGGCGGCGCGTTCATCGCCGAGTTCGCCGCCGAGTTCCGGCGCCGCCGCGACCACGTCGTCGAACGCCTCGACGCCCTGTCGCAGGTCTTCGATTACCAGAAGCCGAACGCGTCGTATTTCGCCTTCCCGCGCGTCAAGGACACCGTTCCCCTGGCGCGCGATTCGCGGCGGCTGGCCGCCGAGCTGCTGCACCACGCGCGCGTCGCCCTGGTGCCCGGCGTCGCCTTCGGCCCCACCGGCGAGGCCCACCTGCGGCTCTGCTACGCGCGGCCCGCGGCCGACGTCGACCTCGCCTTCGATCGACTGACGGAGTACTTCGGCGGCCGCCCGGCGCGCGATCGCGTCGCCGTGCCCGCCACCCTGCCGGCGCGCGCGCCGACCGCCCGGCTCGCGCTGCGCCGCCGCGGCGTCGCGCTGCTCCGCCGCCTGGCGCACCGCCGCCTGCAGCGCATGCGGCCGAAGGTGGTGGCGATCACCGGCACGCACGGCAAGACGGTGCTGAAACGCACCCTGGCCGAGCTGCTGGCACGCCGCCTGCGCGTGCACGCCAACCCGCTCTCCCACAACACCGCCATCGGCCTGCCCCTGGCGGTGCTCGACGCCGAGCTCGACACCCGCCGGCCGCTGGCGATCGCGGCCGCCTTCGCCCGGGCGGCGTGGCGCGCCTATGGACCGGTCCCCCCGCTCGACGTCATGGTGCTCGAGCTCGGCGTGCGCCGCCGCGGCGACATGCGCGCCCACCTGGAGATCGTGCGCCCGGACGTCGTGGTGGTGACGCCGGTCGCCGCCAGCTACACCGACGACCTCGAGGCGATGAAGACCCTGCGCGCCGAGATCGGCCTGCTGTGTCGCGACGCGAGCCAGCGCGGCGCCGCGGTCCTGCTCTGCGGCGACGATCCGATGCTCGCGGCGCTCGCCGCCGAGCTGCCCGGCGCGCGCACGTTCTCCGCCCAGGAGCTGCGGACGGGCGCAGCGGGCACGACGTTGGCGCTCGACGGCCGGGACCTGCCGGTGCACCGCGACATCGTCGGCGCCAGCGGTCAGCGCGCCGTCGCCGCCGCCGTCCACGTCGCCCGCCTGCTCGGCGTCGACGACTCCGAGATCGCCGCCTACCTGGATTGACGCCCGGGGGCTCCGCGCCCGACGGGCGGGGATGACGGCTCCTCGGCGCCGAGACCCGGGCGCGCCCGGTTGCGCTCTCCCCCGGCGCCGGCTAGCAGTCGCCGACCGATGACAGGAGGATCCCCATGTCGCGTTGGCTGATGCTCGTCCCCTTCACCGCCCTGCTGGCGTTCGGCGCCGTCGAGACCGCGGTCGCCGGCGGCGACTGGAACGACCAGAACATCAAGTGGCGCAGCTACGACGACGGGCTCGCCGAGGCGAAGAAGGCCAAGAAGCCGGTCATGCTCATCTTCTTCACCGAGTGGTGCCCGCACTGCAAGAACTACAGCGGCGTCTTCCATGACCCGAAGGTGGTCGCGAAGTCGAAGGACTTCGTCATGATCCGGCTCGACGCCGACCAGAACAAGGAGCTGAGCGAGAAGTACGCGGTGGACGGCAGCTACATCCCGCGCACCTACTTCCTCTCGTCGACCGGCACGCTGTCCGAGATCCACGCCCCGCGCGAGCAGTTCAAGTATTTCTACGACGAGCGCAACCCCGCCTCCGTCCTCGCCGGGATGGATGCGGCGCAGAAGCAGTTGAAGTAGCGCCGGGCCTCGCGGCGCGGGTTGAACCCCGCCGGCTGCGCGCCATCGCCGGCCAGACCCGCGGTGGCGCGGGCAGGCGGTCGCGCGCGATCCGATTTCCGCCTGGAGGGCGCCGTTCCCGCGGCGCCCTCCAGGGGTCGCGTCACTGGTTGACGTAGATCGGCGACGACCAGGCGCGCTCCTCGTTCATGCTCAGGCAGTCGTCGTCGTAGGGCGTGCGGTAGTCGCCGAAGCAGGGGTGCACCTTCACGCAGTTGCCGGCGGCGTCGTACTCGCAGCGCAGCGCGCCGGCGTTGACCGCCGGCGTCGGCTCCTGGATGGCGCGCACGTAGTAGAGGACGTCGCGCTCGGCGACGCGGTAGTCGGGATCGTCGAACTCGACGGTGCAGCCGGCGGGATCTTTCGGACACTCGAACCGCCGCCACGGATCCTCGATCAGGTTCGCCACCGGCTCGCCCTTGGCGCGCTGCGGGCGGATGCGGACCACCTCGATGCGGGTGATGAGGTTGCGTTCGTCGCTCGGGTTGTAGCACTCGCCGCGGCACAGCCGCTCGAGCCGATCCTTCGCCAGCGCGTCGACGGCATAGTCCGGACAGCCGGGGAGCTGCTTGAACGAGCCGACGGCGCGGACGCGGAAGCGCGGGGTCTGGTGCATGGTGACCTCGGCGCCCATCGGCGCGACGCCCTGCGGCCCGTTCAGCAGATCGAACCACAGCAGCAGGCGCTCGCCGCTGGTGCCGTAGACCTCGCGCCGCTTGAGCGCGTTCCAGATGGCATCGCGATCGCGGCCCTCGCTGTGCACGGCGACCAGACCGCCGGTCATGAAGAACGACGCCTGGCGCTCGAGGTCGACCATCTGGAAGCCCTGGATGCCGCTGACCCCGTTGGGGTCGAAGGGGATCGATTCGTCGCCGGTGCGGGTGTCGGCGGGGAACATGCGGTCGGCCCAGGTCGCGTCCTTCGGCCCCGCCGCCTCGGTGAACGCGCGGCGCGCGAATTCCTTGTACCCGGTGCCCGGCCGCGCGGTGTGGTTGTCGCTCGAGCCGATGTAGCCGAAGCGGAAGCGGCGCGGCGGCGCGTTCGGATCGTCGAAATTGCCGATCGCCGCCATGTACTGCGTCGAGCTGAGCGGGCGCATGTTGAACGCCGGGTTGAAGCAGTCGCGGCAGTAGCCGCAGTCCTTCCAGTCGTCGATCGTGCTCCCCGGGACGGTGTGGCGGCCGGCGACGCCGGCGGCGAGGTAGTTGCGGCGCGCCGCCTGCACGCGCTGCTCGCACTCGTCGGCGGGGGTGTCGCCGCAGCGGCCGCGGATGATCTCGCCCGCCTGCCAGCAGCACGGCAGGTAGTCGGCGGTTGGTTCGGGGCAGATCGCCTCGCCGTCGTCGCCGAAGATCACGTCGCGCCAGTTGCGATACTCCTCCGCATTGCCGTGGCCGGAGTAGACCTCGACCAGCGTCTGCTTGTCGGGATCGTGCATGGCGCCGACGAGCTGCTTGTCCCAGGCGCTGCCGGGCGGCGTGTAGAGGCCCCAGGTGGTGCCGTGCGGGATGACGATCGTGTCGAAGCCCCACTGCGAGAGCTTCTCGTAGAGGACGTCCGGCGTCTGCGCCGACTCGTGGCAGTCGGCGGGGAGCTCGCGGCTGTCGACGCCCTCGGGGCAGAGCGGCGTCTCGCGCAGCTCCTGCTGGTAGGTGGCGACGTCGAAGTACTGCTGGCGGTGGGCGAAGTCGAAGAGCGGCAACTGGATCCGCTGCCACAGCGGCGGCGAGGAGCGCAGCGCGCCGACGAGCTGGGCGCTGAGGGCGCTGATCGGGCGCGTCGGCACCTTGTCCTCGTCGAGGTCCTTGAAGATGACGTTCTTGTGTCCGTAGTGGTCCTTCGCCGTCTGGCCGACCTGCGTCCACTCCCAGCCTAGGAACGCGACGATGTCGGGATTCTTCGGATCGCCGGCGACCGCGTTGCACTGGCGGATCGACTCCTTGGTCTCGCGCCAGTGCTGCGGCGACACGCCCTCGGCGTGGTCGTTGATGCTCCAGAAGTCGAGGTCGCTGCAGTAGCGGGCGAAGTCGCAGGCGTCCGCCGGCGGGTGCGTCCCCTCGCCGTTCAGGAACGGCAGGCTGCGCATGAAGGCGTCGGGCGAGAAGGTGGTGTGGACGTGCAGGTCGCCGAAGAGGATCTGCTTGGCCGGCGGCGCGCCCGGCGCCAGCGCCGCCGCGGCCTTCGCCTGCGTCGCCTGCCGCGCCGCGACGACCGCGGCCGGAATCGCCGGACCCGTGATCTCCCCCGGTCCCTGGTGCTGGCCGCGGCATCCCGCCAGCACGAGCAGCAGCCAGGCCAGTCGCTGGATCTTCATCTCCGTACCCCCACGATGTTGGACTTGCGCCGCGCCGGGCGCGGCCGGTGGACGACGGCCCACCGCTCGCGGTGGGCGCGCCCCACCAGCAGCCTGCGCCTGTGTGGCCGGAGGGGAAAGAAAAATCAAACGACCGGTCGGCCGGTCGTCTCCAGCGGCTCGATCTGGAACTGCGGCGGCTCGCGCTCGATCAGATAGGCGAACTGGCGCGTGAGCTCGTCGCGATCCATTCCGGCGGTGGCCGCGAACCGCTCCAGCTCGGCCGGATCGTCGAAGTCGTCGCGCCGCAGGCGGATCATGTAGCGGCGGGCGATCGCGTAGCGCGCGGAGTGGATGTCGACCAGGCGCACCCGGGTGCGGCCGGTGGTCGGATCGAGCAGGTTGGCGAAGGGGATCGGCACGAAGCTGCCGCCCTGCATCGACACCATCGCCGCGTGGCCGCCGGCGATCAGGAACTTCGCCGCGCAGTAGCCGAGGTCGCGGCAGTACTCCATGTCGTAGGGGATCGGATCGGCGCAGCGCAGCTCGTAACCGATGTCCTTGGCGGCGATCTTGGTCTTGATCGTCGTCGACCGCAGCCGTTCCTGCACGGCGCGCTTGATGATCTCGCCGATGTTGATGTCGGCGATGCGGACGTGCCCGTGCTCGTCGCGCTCGACGCTCTCCAGCTCCGCCAGGTCCTCGGGGCGGATCCCCTCGACGACCCCCTCGGCGACCACCGCCACGCCGTGCTTCTGGCCGAGGCTGCGCCGCTTGATGATGGCGCCGACCAGCGTGTCGACGATCTCCTGCAGCCGGATGCCGTGGCTGCCGAACTCCTCCGGAATCAGCGTCAGCGTCGCCCCCGCCGCCTTGCCGATGCCGAGCGCCAGGTGCCCCGCCTTCCGGCCCATCGAGATGACGATGTACCAGTGCGAGGTGGTGTGGGCGTCGACCATCAGGTTCTTCACGATCTCGGCGCCGACATGGCGGGCGGTCTGGAAGCCGAAGGTGTCGATGCTCGGCGGCAGGTCGAGGTCGTTGTCGATGGTCTTCGGCACGTGCACGACCTTGAGCCGCCCGCGCGACTGCGCCTCCAGCCGCATCGCCGAGAAGGCGGTGTCGTCGCCGCCGATGGTGATGAGCTGCGACACGCCCAGCGTCTGCAGCGTCTGCACCGTGGTCTCGAGCAGCGCCGGATCGGTGGTCGGGTTGGCGCGCGCGATGCCGATGCAGGAGCCGCCGCGGAAGTGGATGCGGCTGACCGAGTCGATGGTGAGCGGCCGCGCGTGGTCGGTGCGGCCGCGCATGAGGTGCTCGAAGCCGTCCTCGATGCCCAGCACCTCGACGCCCTCGAGCACCGAGCGGATGGTCGCCGCGCCGATGACGCTGTTGATGCCCGGCGCCGGGCCACCGCCGACCAGGATCGCCAACCGCTTTCGTTCGCTCATCGCATCCACTCCGGCTCGGGATGCCTGCCCAACGCACCCGGGTTGTGCTCCCTCTCTTCGCGTCGCGCCGCCACGCCGTCAAGCCGCCCCGCGGCGAGCCGCGCCGCGGCAGCGGCGCTCTCCACGGACGCCGCGCGACGCGCGAGCCCGGCTCATTCATGAGCTCGCGTCGCGAGCGCGCCGAGCCGGCGCCAGATCCGGCCCGGCGCAGCGACGACCGACGCAGGCGGACTCGACCGTCCGTCGAGGCGGGCGGAGCGCGCGCGGCCGGCGATGGCTTGCGATCGGCGCGGGCGGTAGCGAATTCATGAATGATCCGGGCTAGAAGGGCGGCGATGATCCTGCAGCGCCTCGTGCCCCATCCCGACACGCCGTCCCCGGCGGTGCGCGAGCTGACCGTCGCGGTCGAGCCCGCCCGGGCCAGCGTCCGCCTCGCCTACACGCTGCGCGGCGACCTCGACGCCCTGGCGATTCCCGCCGCGACCACGCCGCGCCCCGCCGACGAGCTCTGGCGCCACACCTGCTTCGAGGCGTTCGCCGCCCCCGGCGAGGGCGAGCCGTACTACGAATTCAACTTCGCGCCGTCCGGCCAGTGGGCAGTGTACGGATTCGCGGCCTACCGCCAGCGCCGCGACGGCGCCACCCTGGCGCCGTCGACCGCCTGGGAGCGGGACGCGGATCGCCTGCTCCTCAACGCCGTGCTGCCGATGGCGCCGCCGCTCCGCCTCGGCCTCTCCGCCGTCATCGAGACCCGCGCCGGCGCCCACGCCTACTGGGCGCTGCGCCACCCGGGCCCGCGCCCCGACTTCCACCACGCCGGCAGCTTCGCGCTCCACCTGCCCGCGGGCGAGGACCCGCGATGCTGACCGGCCTCGACCGCCTGCTCGCCGAGCCGGCGCTGCGCGCGCCCCTCGCCGGCCGGCGCGTCGCCCTGCTGGCGCATCCGGCGTCGGTCACCGCCGATCTGACGCACGCCCTCGACGCTCTCGCCGCCTGCGGCGACCTGCGCCTCAGCGCCGCGTTCGGACCGCAGCACGGCCTGCGCGGCGACAAGCAGGACAACATGGTCGAGTCGCCGGACTTCACCGATCCGCGCCACGGCATCCCGGTGTTCAGCCTCTACGGCGACGTGCGCCGGCCGACGGCGGCGATGATGGCGACGTTCGACGTGCTGCTGGTCGACCTGCAGGACGTCGGCACCCGCATCTACACCTTCGTCACCACGCTGCGCTACGTGCTCGAGGAGGCCGCGGCGCGCGGCAAGGCGGTCTGGGTGCTCGACCGCCCGAACCCGATCGGCCGCCCGGTCGAGGGTCCGCTGCTGCGCCCGGGCTGGGAGAGCTTCGTCGGCGCCGGTCCGCTGCCGATGCGCCACGGGCTGACCCTCGGCGAGTTGGCGCGCTGGTTCGTCCGCCACCTCGCCCTCGATCTCGACTGCGCCGTGGTCGAGATGCGCGGCTGGGATCCCGCCGCGCCGCCCGGCTGGGGCTGGCCGCTCGGCGAGCGCGCCTGGGTGAACCCGAGCCCGAACGCCGCGACGCTCGGGATGGCCCGCGCCTATCCGGGGACGGTGATGCTCGAGGGCACGACGCTGAGCGAGGGGCGCGGCACCACCCACCCGCTGGAGCTGTTCGGCGCCCCCGACCTCGACCCCGAGGCGCTGCTCGCCCGCATGGCCGCGCTCGCGCCCGCCTGGCTCGCCGGCTGCCGCCTGCGCCCGTGCTGGTTCGACCCCACCTTCCACAAGCACGCCGGCCACCTCTGCGCCGGCGTCCAGATCCACGTCGAGGACGGCGCCTACGCCCACGACGCCTTCCGCCCCTGGCGCCTGGTCGCCCTCGCCTGCAAGGCGCTGCGGGCGCTGCGCCCGGACTACCCGCTGTGGCGCGATTTCGCCTACGAGTACGAGCACGAGCGCCTGGCCATCGACCTGATCAACGGCGGTCCGCTGCTGCGCGAGTGGGTCGACGACCCCGCCGCCACCCCGCAGGACCTCGATGCCCTCGCCGCCGCCGACGAGATCGCCTGGGCGGCGGAACGCGACGACGTCCTGCTGTATCGCTGACGCGCGCCGGCGCTACGCCGCGCGCGGCCAACGACCGTCGCGGCCGCCGACGTAGCGCGCGGCCGGGCGGATCAGCCGGTTGGCCTCCATCTGCTCGAGGATGTGCGCCGTCCAGCCGCCGACGCGGGCGAGCGCGAAGGTCGGCGTGAACAGCTCCGCCGGCAGCCCCACGCCGTGCAGCAGCAGCGCGGTGTAGAACTCGACGTTGGTGTCCAGCCGGCGCCGCGGTTTCAGCTCGCGCAGCACGCGCAGCGTCGCCGCCTCGACGATCCGCGCGTCGGCGATCAACGTCCCGTCGCCGCCGCGCGCGCCGAGCGCCAGCGCCGCGGCCCCGAGCACGTCGGCGCGCGGGTCGCGAACGCGATAGACGCGATGCCCGAATCCCATCATGCGAGCCCCGGCGCCCACCTCGCGGCGAACGTACGCGTCCGTCTCCGCCTCCAACGTGCGGCCGGAACGCGCCGCCGCAGCGCGCAGCGCGAACACCATGTCCAGCGCCGGTCCCGGCGCGCCGCCGTGCAGCGGACCCTTCAGCGCCCCGATCGCCCCGACCACCGCCGAGCACGGGTCGGACTGGGTGCTGGCGATCACCCGGGCGGTGAAGGTGGAGGCGTTCATGCCGTGGTCGACCACCGTGTTGCAGTAGGTCTCCAACGCCCGCACCACCGCCGGATCCGCCTCGCGGCCGTCGAGCAGCCAGAGGAAGTGCGCGACGTGGCCGAGATCGCGCCGCGGCGCCGGCAGCCCGCGCCCGGCCCGCTCGCGCCAGTACGTCGCGATCACGGTCGGCATCGCCGCCACCAGAGTGATGGCGTCGTCGAGCGCCGCCGCCCGATCGCCGCCGCCGCGCGCCCCGAGGCTGAGGCTCGCGACCCCCATGCGCAGCGCGTCCATCGCCGGCACCGCCCGCCGCGCCGCGTCGCGCAGCAGCGCCCGCGTCGCCGCGGGCAGCCCCCGCCGCGCCGCCAACGCCTCGGCCAGCGCCGTCCGCTCCGCCGGGCTCGGCAAGCGCCCGTGCCACAGCAGGGACAGCACCTCCTCGAAGTGGGCGTGCGGCGCCAGCTCCTCGACCGGGTAGCCGCCGATGATCAACCGACCGCGCTCGCCGTCCACCTCGCTCAAGCGCGTCGCCGCCACCACCACGCCCTCCAGTCCCGCTGCGATGTCGTCCATGATCCGCCCTCCCGGCGCCACTGCGGCGCGCCACCGGATGCTCATCAATTGATTCTGTGCTGTCAATCTTGATTGGTAATTACATGATTGACTGCTCAATCAATGTAGTGATACCGGGCGCGCATGCCGACCTATCTCAGCGCGCGCGAGGCCGCGGCGGAGCTCGGCGTCAGCCTGGCGACCCTGTACGCGTACGTGAGCCGCGGGCAGATCCGCTCCGAGCGCGAGGGCGCGGCGCGCCAGCGGCGGTATCTCGCCGAGGACGTCTGGCTGCTGAACGCGCACAAGCGCGGCCGGCGCGATCCGGCGCGGGCGGCGCGGGAGGCGCTGCACTGGGGCATGCCGGTGCTGGAGTCGCGTCTCTCGGTGATCCACGGCGGGCGTCTGTACTACGCCGGCCATGACGCGGTGGAGCTGGCGGCGCGGGCGACCATCGAGCAGGTGGCGGCGCTGCTGTGGTCGGGCGACGTCGACTCGCCGCTGCCGGCGGAGCCGATCGCCAGCGACGCCGTCGAGTGGCGCAGCGCCGCGGCCCTGGCGCGGCGGGTGGCGCCGCTCGACGGCCTGCAGCTCTTCCTGCCGCTGGCGGCGGCGCGCGACCCGCACGCCTTCGACCTGCGGCCGCTGGCGGTGCAGCGCGCCGGCGGCCGCATCCTGCGCGTCCTCGCGGCGGCGGCGGCGGGAACGCGGCCGACGACGGAGCCGGTGGCGCGCCTGCTGCAACGGCGCTGGGCGCCGCGCGATCCCGGCGCGGCGCGCCTGCTCGACGCGGCCCTGGCGCTGTACGCCGACAACGGCCTCAATCCGTCGAGCTTCACCGCCCGCTGCGTCGCCTCGGCCGGGTCGACGCCCTACGCCGTGGTGACCGCCGGCCTGGCGGCGCTGCAGGGCGTCAAGCACGGCGGCGCCTGCGAGCGCGCCGCCGGGCTGCTCGACGAGGTGCGCGACGCGCGCGGCGCGGCGGCGACGCTGGCGGCGCGGCTGCGCCGCGGCGAGGCGGTGCCCGGCTTCGGCCACCCGCAGTATCCCGACGGCGATCCGCGCGCCGCGCACCTGCTGGAACGGCTGGCGGCGCACCGGCCGTCGTCGCCCGAGGTGGCGCGGGCGCGGGCGCTGGTCGACGCCGTCGGCGCGGCGATGAACGAGCGGCCGACCATCGACTTCGCGGTCGTCGCCCTCTGCCGCACCCTCGGGCTGCCGCCCGGCGCGCCGCTGTGGCTGCTCGGCGTGGCGCGGGTCGTCGGCTGGATCGCGCACGGCCTCGAGCAGTACCAGGAGGGCCGCGCCATCCGGCCGCGCGCCCGCTACGCCGGCGCGCTGCCGGCCGCGGAGTGAGTCCGAGCGCGGGCGGCGCCGGAGGGAGCGTGCGATCGATGGGCAAGCGCCTGCTGCTGGTCGTCGCCGGCGCGCTGGCGGCGTCGTGCGGGACCTTCCGCAACTTCTACAACGACACCGACATCCCGGACCTGCCGTATCGGCAGCCGTACGGCGGCGTGCGCATCGACGTCATCCTCGGCGTCGACATGTACGACGACGAGCGCTGCGGTTCCGGCCGCTGGCCGGCCTGCGTCCTGCAGCGCGTGTTCGTCGGCCCCTATCTCCTGACGATCGATCTCGCCGCCTCCGCGCTGACCGACACTCTGACCTTGCCCGCGACGTCGTCCGCTCCGGAGGCACCCCGCGAATCGCCCCGGCCAGCGGATTAGCGAGGCGCCGCCGCTTGGCCGGCCGCGCGCTTCCCCATCGCCGCTCGTCTGTGGTGAGGTGGGGCGCATGAGCGACGCCCTCGACTTCGTGGTCAATCGTTCCGACCTGCGCCAGTGCGCCGTCGAGCCCGGCCGCGTCGCCGGCGATACCGCGCTCGCGACCGGGCAGATCCTGCTGCGCATCGACCGCTTCGCGTTCACCGCCAACAACGTCACCTACGGCGCGGTCGGCGACATGATCGGCTACTGGGACTTCTTCCCGGCGCGCGCGGGCTGGGGTCGGATCCCGGTGTGGGGCTTCGCCGATGTGCTGGCGTCGCGCCACGACGCGGTGGCGAGCGGCGAGCGCCTCTACGGCTACCTGCCGATGTCGACCCACGTCCTGCTGGCGCCCGACCAGGCGACCGCCGCGACGTTCGTCGATGCCGCGCCGCACCGCGCCGCGCTGCCGCCGATCTACAACCAGTACACCCGCTGCGCCGCCGACCCGCTCCACTCCGGCGATCGCGAGCCGTACATCGCCCTCTTCCGCCCCCTGTTCGCGACGGCGTTCCTGCTCGACGACTTCCTCGCCGGCGAGAACGCCTTCGGCGCCCGCCAGGTCGTGCTCAGCAGCGCCTCGTCGAAAACGGCCCTGGGGCTCGCCTGCCTGCTGCGGACGCGCGGCGGCGCGCGGGTGATCGGCCTCACCGCGCCCGCCAACGCCGCCTTCGTGGACGAGACCGGATACTACGACCGCGTCGTCCCCTACGACGCGGTGGAGACGCTGCCGGCGGCGCCGACGGTGTTCGTCGACTTCGCCGGCGACGGCGCGGTGCGGGAGCGCGTCCATCGCCACCTCGGCGACCGCCTCCGCCGCAGCGCCCAGGTCGGGGTCACCCACTGGGAGCGGATCGCCGCGCCGGCCGCGCTCCCCGGTCCGGCGCCGGCCTTCTTCTTCGCGCCGACCCACTTGCAGCGGCGCCTGCAGGAGTGGGGCCCGGCGCCGTTCCAGCGCCGCCTCGACGCGGCCCTGCAGCGTTTCCTGACGGCCAGCGCCTGGCTGCGCATCGTCGAGCACCGCGGCCCGGCCGCCGTCGAGCGCCTCTACCGCGCCATGGTCGACGGCCGCGTCGACCCCGCCGCCGGCCATATCTGCACCCTGTCGCCCTGACGCCCGGGCGCCGCCCGGGGGGCCGGCGCCGCCGCGTTCGGCGCCCGGGGATGCGGTGGAGACGCGCTGCTGGCGCGGCTCAGAGCGGCGCCACCCGCACGCCGTCGGCGACCTGATCGCTCGGGTGGAGCACGACGGCGTCGCCGAGCGCCAGGCCGTCGAGGAGCTCGGTCTGCTGCGCGGTGGCGCGCCCGACCTCGACCCGGCGCAGCGCGGCGCGGCCGTTCGCCACCGCGAACACGTGCCAGGCGTCCTGGCGGCGGAAGAGCGCGCTCGACGGCACCAGCAGCACGTCGTCGGCCTCGGCGACGACGATGCGCGCCTCGATGCGATAGCCGTCGCCGAGCCCGCCGCTGTCGGCCGTGAAATCGCCGATGACGTTCACCCGCTGCTCCTCGACGCCGAGCGCCGACACCTTGGTGAAGCCCGACGGCTCGACCCGGCGCACCTGCGCCGCCAGCGGCGTCGGGCCGCCCCACTCCTCGACCAGCATCGCCGCCCCCGGCCGCACCTTGACCGCGTCGGTCGACAGCAGATCGACGACGATCTCCAGATCGCTCGGATCGCCGATCTCGACCAGCGGCTCGCCGGCGGCGACCACCCGCTCGCTCTTCTGCGGCACGCGCAGGACGCGGCCGGTCACCGGCGCCCGCAGCTCGATGCAGCCCGGCTCGCCGGATTCGCAGGCGGCGACCATCGCCTGGTTGCCGTCCGCGCCCGGCGCCATCAGCGCCGCCTTCGCCGCCTCGAGGTTGAAGGCGGCGGCGCGCTCCGCGAACTGCGATGCCTCGAGCTCCTTGTGGCGCAGCGTTTCGTCGAGCTCGGCCCGCTCCTGTTCCTCCTTGCCGATGGTGCCCGACCTGCCGAGCTGGCGGGCGCGGTTGGCGCTGCGCTGCGCCTGCGCGAACGCCGCCTCGGCGTTCTCCACCTGGGCGCTGGTCTCGCGCAGCGCCGCCTGCGCCGCCTCGAGGCGGGCCAGCGCCTCGGCGCGGGTGCGCGGGTCGAGCGGCACCGGGTGCATGCGCGCCACCACCGTCCCCTGCTGCACCGGGTCGCCGGGCTCGAGCGTCAGGCGCGCCAGGCGGCCGGCGATCGGCGCCGCGACCACGAAGCGATCGCGGACCCGCGTCTCGCCCTCCTCGTCCACGGTCACCACCAGCCGGCCCCGCTCCACGTGCCCGACCTCGACCCGTACCGGCGCCGGCCGGAACACCAGCCACACCAGCACCGCCGCCAGCGCCAGCCCCGCGCCCGCGGCGGCGCGCCGTCTCCATGCCTGCATCCGATCACCAGCTCCAGGGGGAATCGCGCGCGGAGACGCCGAGCGACGGCCCGGGCTCCGACGCCCCAGCGCGCGCCGGGCCGCCGCGTCTCCGCGTGCATCCTTTGGCGGTCATGCTCATTCGCGCGTCTTCAGTACTTCGACCAGGTCGAGGCGGTCGAGGCGACGGCGCACCAGCCAGGCCGAGCCGACGGCGGCGGCGAGCAGCACCAGCAGCGCGAAGGCGTAGGTCTCGAAGCGCACCACCATCGGCATGCGGAACAGCTCCCACTGGTACTGGCGGGCCAGGGCCATGCACATCTGATAGCCGATGAGGTAGCCCAGCGGCACGGCCAGCACGGTCAGCAACGCCTGCTCGCCGAGCAGCAGCACCGCCACCTCGCGACGGGTGAAGCCGAGGACGCGCAGGCTGGCGAGCTCGCGGCCGCGCTCCGAGAGCGCGATGCGCGCCGCGTTGTAGACGATGGCCACCGCAACGACGCAGGCGAAGCCGACCAGGATGGTGACGAAGATGCCCATGCTGCGCGCCACCGTGTCCTCGAAGCTGCGCAGCGCCACCTCGCGGATCGAGACGCCGGCGACCGATGGCATGCGCTTGAGCTCGCCGTAGAGGCGCGCCGACTGGTCGGGATCGATGGTCAGGAAGGCGCCCGAGAGGCCGCCCTCCTCGCGCAGCAGGCGGTGCAGCGCGCCGCGGTCCATGTAGGCGTTGAAGCCGATCAGCTCGTCGACGGTGCCGGCGACCCGCAGCAGGCGCCGCGGCCGGCTGCCCTCGAGCACCTCGACGGTCAGCAGGTCGCCGGTGCGGACGCCGAGCACCTCGGCGAGCATGCTGGTGAGCAGCACGCCGTCGGCCGGCACCGCCACCGGGCGCAGGTGGTCGTCGATCAGGCGGTGCAGCTCGCTCCCGGCATCGAGGCCGGTGAGCCCGACGCGCCGCGAGCGGTGCGCGAAGCGCAGCTCCGCGGCGACGGCGCGGAAGGGCTCGGCGCGGCGGACGCCCGGCAGATGCGCGAGCGCGAAGCGCGCCCGCTCGGGAAGCGCCTCCTGGAATCCGAGCGTAGCGTCGTCGCGCTGCACCAGCCGGAACTGCACCTCGGCGAGATACTCGATGGCGTCGACGAAGTAGCGGCCGACGATCAGGATGGCGACGGCGAACGCCATGCCGACGATCGCCGCCATGGCGCGCGCCGGCCGGCGCAGGACGTTGCGCAGGATCATCCGCGCCGGCGCCGGCAGCAGCCGGCGCAGGCCGGCGCGCTCGAGCGGCCCGGCGTGGAACTCGGGCGGCGACTCGGGGCGCATCGCCTCGGCGGGCGGCAGGGCCAGGGCGCGCCGCGTCGCCGCCCAGGCGCCGAGCAGCGCCGCCCCGCCGGCGATCAGGATCGCCGGGCCGATGACGCTCGGGCCGGCCTCGAAGCGCAGCACCGGGAAGCGGTAGAAGTCGACGTACATCCGGTTGACCAGCATGCCGAGCCAGATGCCGAGCCCGCTGCCGACCAGGCTGCCGCCGGCGACGGCGACCAGCGCGAAGCCGAGGTAGTGCGCCGCCACCGCCCAGTGCGCGTAGCCGAACGCCTTCAGCACCGCGATCTGGTCGCGCTGCGTCGCGACCAGGCGCGACAGCACGATGTTGAGCAGGAACGCCGCGACGCCGAGGAAGATCGCCGGCAGGACGGTGCCGAAGACCTGGTTCTGGGCGATCTCGTCGGAGAGGAAGCGGTGCGAGATCCACGTGTCGCGGCCGCCGGCGCGCAGGCCGCCGTAGCGTTCCAGGGCGCGGTCGAGCTCGGCGATCACCGCCGCCTCGCTGGCGCCCGGCGCCAGGGCGACGACGACGTCGTTGAAGGCGCCGTCCATGTCGAACGCCGGCCCCATCGCGTCGCGGCTCATCCACAGCACGCCGAAGCGGCGGTTGTCGGGGAAGATGTCGCTGCCGCGGATCTCGTAGACGTACTCCGGCGACAGCGCGATGCCGACGATGCGCAGGCGCTGCCAGCGGCCGTTGAGGATCGCCCCGAGGGTGTCGCCGACCGCGAGCCGGTTGGCGCTGGCGAACGCCTCGCTGACGATCACCTCGTCGCGGCGGCCGGGCTCGACCCAGCGCCCGCGCCGCAGGTGCAGGTCGTTGAGGATCGGCACCCGGCGCTCGGGGATCGACTGCAGGCGGCCGGTCGCCGGCTCCGCGAGGCCGGGCACGTCGAGCGTCACGTCGAAGACGATGCGCGTCTGCAGCGCGGCGACGCCGGGGATGCGCGCCAGGCGCGCCGCCAGCGCGTTCGGCGCCCGCTTCAGGTGCACGAACACGTCGGCGAAGCGGTACGCGGCGTAGTAGGCGTCGCGCGACATCTGCAACGACTGGTAGGCGGCGCGGGTGGAGACGAACACCGCCACGCCGCAGGCCACCACCAGCGCGATGGCGACCATCTGGCCGCGCAGGTGCCAGAGGTCGCGCGCCAGCTTGCGGTTCAGGGCGCGCATGCGGCTCGCGCCGGCGCGCCGGTCACCACGTCAGGTCCTCGGGGCGGGCGCGCCGCGCGTTGACCTGCGTCTCGACGATGCGGCCGCTGCGCAGACGGATGACGCGATCGCCCATCGCGGCGATGGCGGCGTTGTGCGTGATCACCGCGGTGGTGGTGCCGACCTCGCGGTTCACCCGCTCGAGCACCAGCAGCACCAGCTTGCCGGTCTCGTAGTCGAGCGCGCCCGTCGGCTCGTCGCACAGCAGCACCTCCGGGCGCTTGGCGATGGCGCGCGCGATCGCCACCCGCTGCTGCTCGCCGCCCGAGAGCTGGGCGGGGAAATAGTCCAGGCGTTCGCCCAGGCCGACCAGCGCCAGCGCCTCCTCGGGGCGCATCGGCGCCGGCGCGATCTCGGTCACCAGGGCGACGTTCTCGCGCGCCGTCAGGCTGGGGATCAGGTTGTAGAACTGGAACACGAACCCGACGTGCTGGCGGCGATAGCGCGTCAGGTGCTCCTCGTCGTCGACCGTGAGATCGTGATCGAGGAAACGAACCGAGCCGCTCGACGGCACGTCGAGCCCGCCGAGGATGTTGAGCAGCGTCGACTTGCCGCTGCCGGACGGACCGAGGAGCACGACCAGCTCGCCGCGGTAGAGGTCGAGGTCGACGTCGCGCAGCGCGTACACGTCGACGTCGCCCATGCGGTAGACCTTCGACAGGTTCCGCGCCTCGAAGACGACCTCCGCCACGGGTGCTGAGTAGTGGAAGCGCCCCCGGCCCGCAAAGCATGGCCCGGGGCGCCGTGGCCGCCGAGCGCCCGCCGCCGTTGCGTCGCGGCGACGGATGACGTTGTGATCGCCCGGCATCGCGCGCCGGCGCGAACGGACAAAGGGGGAACGATGGAGATCCAGCAGCCGGGGGGCCACCTCGACCAGATGATGCGGCAGACGCGCGGCAACCTCATCCAATTGAGCAGCATGGCGGACATGAAATCGAGCATGCTGCTGACCCTGTCGTCGGTGGTGTTGACGCTCGCCGGCCGCTACGTCGCCGACCCGGTGTTCGGCACCGCGGTGCTGGTGCTCGGCGCCTGCTGCCTGCTCACCATCGGGCTCGCGACCTACGCCGCGATGCCGAAGGTGCCGGTGATCGCCAGCGGCGGCGCCGATCTCGCCGACAGCCGCTTCAACCTGTTCTTCTTCGGCGACTTCGTGCGCATGGACTACGGCGCCTTCCACGACGCCATGGAAGCGGTGATGAACGACCCCAGCCGCACCTACGAGATGCAGGTGCGCGAGGTCTACACGCTCGGCCGCTTCCTCGCCGAGCGCAAGTACCGCTACCTGCGCCTCGCCTACCTCGCCTTCATCGCCGGCCTGGTCGCCAGCACCGCGCTGGTGGTGGTGGCGCGCTTCGGCTGAGCCGCGCCCCCCACTGTCGCCGCCGCGCCCCTCGGGTATAGTCCGGCGATTCCCCGCATGGCGGACGACCTCATCCACATCGTCGGCGCGACGCAGAACAACCTGAAGGGCGTCGACGTCCGCATCCCGCTCAACGCCCTGACCGTGATCACCGGCGTCTCGGGGTCGGGGAAGTCCAGCCTCGCCTTCGACGTGCTCTACGCCGAAGGGCAGCGCCGCTACGTCGAGAGCTTCTCCGCCTACACGCGGCAGTTCCTCGACCGCATGGACAAGCCGCAGGTCGAGCGCATCGACGGCATCCTGCCGGCGATCGCCATCGGCCAGGGCAACACGGTCAAGACCTCGCGCTCGACGGTCGGCACGATGACCGAGCTGCACGACCACCTGAAGCTGCTGTGGGCGAAGATCGGCGTCCTCCACTGCCGCCAGTGCGGCGAACCGGTGCAGCGCGCGACCGCGGAGTCGGTGGCGGCCGAGCTGCTGGCGCGTGGCGAGGGCACGCGGGCGCTGGTCACCTTCGACGTGTCGGTGCCGGCGAACCTGCCCTGGAGCGAGGTGCGCGCCGGCCTGGTCGCCGCCGGGTTCCGCCGCCTGCTGCTCGGCGGCGAGGTGCGGGAGATCGAGGAGATGGCGAGCGCCGACGGCGCGCCCTCCCTGTCCATCGTCGCCGACCGGGTGGTGGCGCGCGCCGAGCACAAGCGCCGGCTGGTGGATTCGATCGAGCAGGCGTTCCGCTTCGGCAAGGGGCGCCTGGCGCTCGTCTTCCCCGACGACGGCGGCGCGCGCGCCCCCTACAGCGAGGCCCTGGAGTGCGCCCGCTGCCACATCGCCTACCGCGAGCCGACCGCCAACCTCTTCTCCTTCAACAGCCCGCTCGGCGCCTGCGAGCAGTGCCGCGGCTTCGGCCGGGTCATCGACATCGACCTCGAGTTGATCATTCCCGATGCGACGAAGTCGCTCGCCGACGGCGCCATCAAGCCGTGGTCGACGCCCTCCACGGAGTGGGAGCGCAGCGAGCTGCGGAAGTTCTGCGCCCGCGCCGGCATCCCACTGCACGTGCCGTTCGAGCGGCTGGAGCCGGCGCAGCGCGCGGCGGTGATCGACGGCGCGGGCAAGTACTTCGGCATCCGCGGCTGGTTCAAGTGGCTGGAGGGCCGCACCTACAAGATGCACGTGCGGGTGTTCCTCGCCCGCTACCGCAGCTACCGCGTCTGCCCCGCCTGCGACGGCGGCCGGCTGACGCCCGACGCGCTGCTCTACCGCATCGACGGCCGCACCGTCGTCGACGTCAACCGGATGAGCGTCGCCGCGGCGGCGGCGTTCTTCGCCGACCTGCGCCTCTCCGGCGTGCAGGAGGAGATCGCGCACCTCGTCCTCGGCGAGATCCGCCACCGCCTGCGCTACCTGCTGGCGGTCGGCCTCGACTACCTGACCCTCGACCGCCAGTCGCGCACGCTCTCCGGCGGCGAGCTGGCGCGCGTCGACCTGACCCGCGCCGTCGGCTCCTCGCTGGTCAACACCCTCTACATCCTCGACGAACCCTCGGTCGGCCTGCACCCGCGCGACAGCCAGCGCCTGGTGAAGATCCTCCAGGAGCTGCGCGCCAAGGAGAACACGGTCGTCGTCGTCGAGCACGAGGAGGAGATCATCCGCGAGGCCGATCACATAATCGACATCGGCCCCGGCGCCGGCGAGCGCGGCGGCGAGGTCCTCTTCGCCGGGCCCTATCCGGCGCTGCTGCCCGAGACCCGGTCGCTGACCGCGCAGTACCTGACCGGCCGCCGCCGCATCGCGGTGCCGGCGAAGCGGCGGCGGCCGATCCGCCATCACGAGCTCATCATCCGCGGCGCCCGCGCGCACAACCTGCGCGACGTCGACGTCCACATCCCGCTCGGCCGCCTCGTCTGCGTCACCGGCGTCTCCGGCTCCGGCAAGTCGACGCTGATGGAGGACGTCCTCTACCGCGGCCTGCGCAAGCGGCTGGGGCAATTCGACGGCGTGCCCGGCGCGCACGAGGACATCGCGGGCTGGAACCGCGTCGGCCACGTCGTGCTCGTCGACCAGTCGCCGCTCGGCACCACGCGGCGCGCCAACCCGGTCACCTACCTGAAGGCCTTCGACCCGATCCGCGACCTGTTCGCCGCCACCCCGCTGGCCCGCCTGCGCGGCTTCACCGCCGCGACCTTCTCCTTCAACGTCGCCGGCGGCCGCTGCGAGACCTGCGGCGGCGAGGGCTACGAGAAGGTCGAGATGCAGTTTCTCTCCGACGTCTACGTCACCTGCCAGGCCTGCAACGGGGCGCGCTTCCGCGCCGACGTGCTGGAGGTCTCGTACCGGGGCCGGTCGATTCGCGAGGTGCTGGAGCTCACCGCGGAGGAGGCGGTCGCCTTCTTCGGCGGGGACTGCGAGACCGCCGCTCGCCTGCAGCCGCTGCTCGACGTCGGCCTCGGCTACCTGCGCCTCGGCCAGCCGCTGACGACGCTGTCCGGTGGCGAGTCGCAGCGCCTCAAGCTCGCCGCCGCCATCGGCCAGCCGACCAAGGGGCACACGCTCTTCCTGTTCGACGAGCCGACCATCGGCCTGCACTTCGCCGACGTCGAGACGCTGCTCGCGGCCTTGCAGTCGCTGGTCGAGCGCGGCCACTCGGTGGTGGTGATCGAGCACAACATGGAGGTCGCCAAGGCGGCGGACTGGGTGATCGACCTCGGCCCCGACGGCGGCAGCGGCGGCGGCCGCGTCGTCGCCGAGGGCACGCCCGAGGACGTCGCCGCCACGCCCGGTTCGCACACCGGACGCTATCTCGCCGCCGCGCTCGCCGGGCCGAGCGCCGCGCCGCCCGCGCCGCGGGTGCGCGAAGCGGCGGCGGCGGGCAACGGCGCCGGCCTGATGCGCATCGTCGGCGCCAACGAGCACAACCTGAAGGACCTCCATCTCGACCTGCCGCGCGACCAGCTCATCGTCGTCACCGGGCTGTCGGGATCGGGGAAGTCGACGCTCGCCTTCGACATCGTCTACGCCGAGGGGCAGCGCCGCTACCTCGACAGCCTCTCCACCTACGCCCGCCAGTACGTGAAGGTCCTGCCGCGCCCCGATGTCGACCTGCTCGCCGGCGTGCCGGCGACCGTCGCCATCGAGCAGCGCCTGAGCCGCGGCTCGCGCAAGTCGACCGTGGCGACGGTGACCGAGATCTCGCACTACCTGCGCCTGCTCTACGCCAAGATCGGCGTCCAGCACTGCGTCACCTGCGGCGAGGCGCTCAGCCCGCTCAGCCGCGAGCAGATCGCCGCCCGCATCCGGAAGGAATTCAAGGGCGAGGAGGTGAGCCTGCTGGCGCCGGCGGTGCGCGGCCGCAAGGGCATCTACAAGGAGCTCTTCCAGGCGGCGCGCAAGCTCGGCTACCGGCAGGCGCGCATCGACGGCGCGCTGCTCGCCCTCGACCCCCTACCGGCGCTGGCGCGCTACAAGGAGCACGACATCGACATCGTCGTCGGCGCCGTCGACCTCGCCGCCCGCGGCGCGCCGCACCTGCCGGAGCTGATCGCCGCCGCGCTGCGCCTCGGCAGCGGCACGGTGATCGCGCGCGCCGGCGCGCGGGAACGGCTCTACAGCGAGCGCCTGTACTGCGGCCGCTGCGGCGTCGGCTACGAGGCCCTCGACCCGCGCCTGTTCTCGTTCAACAGCCGGCAGGGCGCCTGCGCGACCTGCGACGGCCTCGGCAGCGAGGCGACGTTCGAGGTCGATGCCCTGATCGCCGACCCCGAGCGGCCGCTCGGCGAGGCGCTCCAGGCGGCGCTCGCCGCCGGCGGACTGGCGACCCGGCGCGTCATCCGCGAGGTCGCCAAGCGCCACCGCGTGCCGCTGAAGAAGCCGCTCGGCGCGCTGACGGCGAAGCAGCGCGCGGCGTTCTTCGAGGGCAACGGCGCGCCCGGGCTGCGCGGCGCGCTCGAGGAGCTGATCGTCGAGGACGCGGAGGTCGGCGAGGCGCTGTCCGGCCTGCTCGGCGAGCGGCCGTGCCCGAGCTGCGGCGGCACACGGCTCAACGCCCGCGCCCGCGCCGTGCGGGTGCTCGACCGCAGCATCTGCGAGGTCACCGCCGCCTCGGTCGCCGACGCCCGGCGCGCCCTCGCCCGCTGGCACTTCGGCGCCCGCGACGCGGCGATCGCCGCCAACGTGATGAAGGAAATCATGCCGCGGCTGCAGTTCCTCGAGGAGGTCGGGCTGCCGTATCTGACCCTCGACCGCCCCGCCGACACGCTCTCCGGCGGCGAGGCGCAGCGCATCCGCCTGGCGGCGCAGCTCGGCTCGAACCTGCGCGGCGTCTGCTACATCCTCGACGAACCGACCATCGGCCTGCACCCGCGCGACAACGCCATGCTGATCGAGACGCTCGGCGGGCTGAAGGCGAAGGGCAACACGCTGCTGGTGGTCGAGCACGACGAGGCGACCATCGCCGCCGCCGACCTGGTGGTCGACCTCGGACCCGGCGGCGGGGCGCGCGGCGGCGAGTTGGTGGCCATGGGCCCGCCGGCCAGCCTGGCGGCGCAGGCGCGCTCGGTGACCGGCCGCTTCCTCGGCCGGACGCGCCCGCGGCTGGGCCCCCTGCGTTCGGTGCAGGGACTGCCGCGGCTGCGCCTGCGCGGCGCCCGCGAGCACAACCTGAAGGGCATCGACGTCGAGCTGCCGCTCGGCGCCTGGACCTGCGTCACCGGCGTGTCCGGCTCCGGCAAGTCGACGCTGGTGCGCGACGTCCTGTTCGCCGGCCTGCGCCGCCGGCTCGGCCTCGCCGGCGGGCGCGTCGGCGCCTTCACGGCGCTCGAGGGCTGGGAGACGATCCAGCGCGTCGTCGAGGTCGACCAGACGCCGATCGGCCGCACGCCGCGCTCGACGCCGGCGTCGTACGTCGGCTTCTGGGACGAGATCCGCCGCCTCTTCGCGCTCACCGGCGACGCCCGCAGCCGCGGCTACAGCGCGTCCCGCTTCTCCTTCAACGTCAAGGGCGGCCGCTGCGAGGCGTGCGCCGGGCAGGGGCGGATCAAGATGGAGATGAGCTTCCTGCCCGACGTCTACGTCGCCTGCGATGCCTGTGGCGGCGCCCGCTTCAACGCCGAGACCCTCGCCGTCACCTACAACGGCCGCTCGATCGGCGAGGTGCTGGCGATGACCACCGACGAGGCCGCCGCGTTCTTCTCCGCCGTGCCCGGCGTGGCGCAGCCCCTGCGCCTGCTCGCCGACATCGGCCTCGGCTACCTGACCCTCGGCCAGGGCAGCAACACGCTCTCCGGCGGCGAGGCGCAGCGCATCAAGCTCGCCTGGGAGCTCGGCAAGCCGTCGCGCGACGCCACCCTCTACGTCCTCGACGAGCCCACCACCGGCCTGCACTTCGCCGACATCGAGAAGCTGATCGACGTGCTGCACCGCCTGGTCGACCGCGGCAACACCATCGTCACCATCGAGCACAACCTCGACATCATCAAAGAGGCCGACTGGCTGATCGACCTCGGCCCCGAAGGCGGCGCCGCCGGCGGCGAGGTCGTCGCCATGGGCCCGCCGACCGAGATCCTCAGGGCCAGGCGCTCGCACACGGCGAAGTTCCTGCGGCAGTTCCTGAACACGGGCGCCGCGCGCCCATAGCGACAACCCGAAGCGCTCCCACGGACCTTCGCGGCCGCGCCGCCGCGCTCTCGCGGCCGTGAAGCAGCGCGCCACCTACCCAGTTTCACGCCCGGCCTTCGACGCCGGCTCATATATTCACTCCGTAGGTCGACGCTGCCAATAGAATAGCGTTAAATCAGCTACTTGTAGGACGCGAATCAATTCTGTATCCATTCATTCATCATTCATGACGCGCGCCGAAACCCGGGATCTGGTCGCTGAACTGAGGCGCCGAGGGCCGTTGCGGGCGAGCGAGCTGCAGCGCAGCCTGGCAGTGAGCCAGCCGACTCTGTCGCGGCTCGTTCGCGCCGCCGGGCCCGACGTCACCCGCATCGGCAGGGCGCGGCGCAGCGGCTATGCAGCCAGCCGCGAGATCCGCGGTCTCGGTCGCGCATGGGCCGCGTATCGGGTGCGCAGCGAGGGGCGCATCGACCAGGTCGCCACCCTGCACGCGCTGGCGCCGCGCGGGTGGTGGTGGCAGACGCCAGCCCCGCCGGAGTGGCTGGGTGGGGACGTTGCCCCTGGCGTCTTCCCGGATCTGCCGTGGTTCTTCGAGGATCTGCGGCCGCAGGGCTTTCTTGGTCGGGCCTTCGCGCGCCGGCATGCCGCGGCGCTGGGACTCGGCCAGGATCCCCAGCAGTGGAGTGCGGATGAGGTCCTCGTGGCGCTCCTCGCCCTCGGCGACGACTTGCCCGGCGATCTCGTCATCGGCGATCGCGCGGTCGCCGCCCTGCAGCGCGCGCGATTGAGCGATGCCGCCGCGGTACCCGACGCGGAGCGTCCGGCACGCTACGAGTCGCTGGCGGTGGCGGCACTGGCCGGCGATGTGGCCGGCTCGTCCGCAGGCGGCGAGCAGCCGAAGTTCGCGACCGTCTGCCGGGCAGCGGACGGCAGCGTGCGCCATGTGCTGGTGAAGTTCTCGCCGCCGGTCGATACCGCCGCCGGCCAGCGGTGGGCGGATCTGCTGCGCTGCGAGCACCTGGCGACCGAGGTGCTGCGCGACCATGGCATCGCGGCCTGTCACACCGCGTGGTGCGCGGGATCTGAGCGCGTCTTTCTCGAGGTGACCCGCTTCGACCGCCTCGGCGAGCACGGCCGGCGCGGCGTGGTCTCGCTGCTCGCCGTCGCCATGGCGACCGGCGCCACGCTGGACAGTTGGGCGGCGGCGGCCGACTGGCTCGAGCGCGATCGCTGGCTGACCGCCCAGGACGCCGACACGCTGCGGGTGTTGTGGTGGTTCGGGCGGCTCATCGCCAACGCCGACCAGCACTTCGCGAATGTCAGCCTGCTGCTGGAAGACCGGCGTCCACTGGCGCTGGCGCCCGTCTACGACATGCTTCCGATGCACTTCCGCCCGACCGCCGCGGGCGAGATTGCCGATCGCCGGTTCGACATCGACGTCGCGCCGCCCCGCCTGCACGCCGCGTGGGCCACCGCCGCCGCGATGGCCGGCGCGTACTGGATGCGCGTGCGCGACGATCCGCACGTGTCCACACCCTTCCGCGCCACCGCCGCGGCCTGCGGCGAATTGGTGCACCATGCCGTGCAGCGGCTCAGGGTCACCTGAGCATCAGCATTCCGCGGGTCTCACTGCGTCATTGCGTTCGACCCCCGACAACCATTCGGGGTCGGGGTTGTCGGAGCCCTGCGGTCGCACTTCATCCATGCAGCCTCGAGGTCCGACGGCGTCTTGTCGGCGAACGGGATCACACAGGCGATCCCTTGCCGGAGCTCATCGGCGCGCACCCCGGCGATCTCGAGCGTCTGATGACCGGGATGCCGCCGGCGTATCGGCTGCATGCGCACACCCACCGACGGGACTGGCCGGCGGGCTCGTGCGCGCTCGACATGATGGCCTCCGCGAACGCGCTCAGTAGCCGCGCAACCGCTGCACCAGCTCGTCCAGGGCCGGGAACTGGGTGGCCAGCAGGGTGAGCAGCGGCAGGCCGACGAAGGTCGCCGCCTGCTGGAAGAAGCGGGCGTCGAGGTCGACGTGGTTGGGCCGCCGGTTGGCGGCGAGGCTGAGCAGGGTGTTGCGCTCGCTCTGCAGGAGCACGGTCGCGAAGACGACGACCAGCGCCAGCACCAGCCCGATCGTCAGACGCAGCAGCGTCTGCTGCGGGTGGAACGGGTACGACATGATCGCGAAGCACAGCGACAACGCCCCGAGCATGGCGCCGGTGAGCAGGATGCGGAGGTGCAGGAAGACGTAGCCGAAGTAGCGGGTCAGCTCGGCGGCGACGAACTCCTCGGCGACCCGCAGTTGCGGCAGCGCCGGCTTCGGGCGGGTCTGGTGCCGGCCCAGCTCGTCGCGGTAGCCCTTCTCCTTGCCGCCGTCGGCGGTGGGCGCGGCGCTGGGCGCGTTGTCGGGAGCCGCCAGATCCTCGTCCCACCGGTTCGGCAGTTGGCGGAGCAGGCGCGCCGCCGCCTCCGCCAGGCCTTTCTGCGCCGAGGCGCCGTAGGCCCAGGCGCCGTGGCCGGCGAGCGCGTTGACCTCCGAGTCGAAGGTGCTGGCGATCTCCGGCGCCGCCGCGGCCGTGCCCGCGAAGGCGGTCTCCGCGCTGCGCGTGCGCAGCAGCTCGAGTCGATCGATCGAGTCTCGCAGCTCCCCGAGCTGCGCCGGACCGCGGGACGAGCGGAAGCCGAGCGCCTCGGCGCAATGGTCTGGCAGGCGCTCGAAGGCGTGCAGCAGTGGCGTGCGCCCGACGGCGCGCAGCAGCGCCCGCAGCCGCTGCCAGACGAGGAAGAACCGGCATCCGGCGACTCCCACTGCGTACACGAGGCCGACGAAGACGAACCGGGCCGCGTCGGCCCACTGCGGGTTCAGGGCGCGAACGTTCGACTGCACCGCCCAGACGGCGATCGCGGCGGGTATCATCGCCACCAGGTACGGTGCGATGCGGTCGGCGGTCCACGGCGATCCCGCCTCGCCGAGGGCCTGGCGCAGGCGATCCTCCAACGGCTCGAACGGGGTGTCGCGCACCACCGCCGCCATGCTCCGCGCGTGCTGCAGCAGTTGTTGCCGCCGCGCCGCGCCGTAGGTGAGCAGCAGCGCGCACACGGCCAGCCACGCCGTCGGCACGAGCGGCGACAGGCCGCTGCGGAAATCCAACGCCCGCGCCAGCGCGGCGCCGACGACGTCGTGGCTGGTGGCGGCGGTGGCGGCATGTGCGGCGTTCCCGCCGACCAGGGCCAGCCAGGTCTGAAGCTCGCCCCGCCGCGGATCGAAGCGCGTCGCATTCACCGCCAGGCAATAGAGCGCCGGCGCCAGTAGGGCCCCGAACCACGCCGCGGCGAGCGCGATGCGGCGGTCGAGCACGGGAACGGGAGACAGCACCCAGCGCAGCGTCGAGGAGTGCCCCCACGGGAGCCAAGCCTTCGGTAACAGCAGGTACAGCGTGACGGCCATCAGCGCCGCCCACGCCAGCGCGGTAACGGCGAAGGGCGAGCGCGGCGCCTGCCCGATGTTCAGGGTTGGCCCGGCTGCCCCCTCGCAGCCGTCGGCGGCCGGCGGCGATGCCGGCTTGATCAACGGCGACCAGAGGAAGTTCCGGGCCGCCGAGCCGCGCAGGCTGGCCTCGTCGCGGGGATCGCGCCAGTGGATCGGCCAGAACTCGCCGTTGCCGACGGCGCTGATCCACAGGTAGGGGCCGCCCGTGTCGTCGCCCCGCAGGCGATAGTCAATCATGTTGCCAACGATCGTCGCCGCCGCGTCGCGATCTTCCTCCGCCAACGCCAGCTCCGCCAGCGCCGCCAGCGCGGCGTTGTACGTCGCCTGCTGGCCGTGGGCCGCGAAGGGCAGCACGATGTCGCGGCTCTGGGTCGCGGTGGTCAACGGGTAGCTGCTCGCGACCCACATGCCGTCGAGGTCGCGCAGCCAGCGCGGGTGCAGGTACGTGACGTCGGCGAGCAGCGTGTACAACTGCACGTCGGGCAGCTCGCGTTTGATCTGCCGCGCCAGGAAGAGCTTGTCGCGCGTGTCAGAGCCGAGAATGCCGACGAACGCGACGTTGCGGCGACGCAGGTCGGCGAGCACGGTCGAGAGCTGCAGATCGGCGGTGTTGGCGGAATCCGCCGCCGCGAATACCGGTGGCACGTCGCGGCGCTGCTGGCCGTCGTCGAAGGCGAGGGTCAGCGACGAGCGGGCACGGCTGTTCAGCGTCTTCTCGTCCGCCAGCAGGCCGGCCTCCGCCCACGCCGAGCGCGCCTGCGCCAGGTGCAATGGATAGGGCACGCGCAACGGCGACCTTCGTGTCGTGGCTGGCGGGTTCTGTTGCCGCCCCGGACAGTTCGCCGACCCGCGGCCCGTGGCGCCGTACGCCGTGCCGGCCTCGTAGAAGAGCACGGTGTTGTCGGCGCTGGCGCCATGGTCGGCGAGGAACTGCTCCATCGCGCACTGCGTCGCCCGCGACGACCAACTGAGGGCGCGGAAGCGGGTGGCGCACTGACCATCGCAATCCGCGCTGTTGAGACGCTGCGGCAGGTTCTCAGCCGTGGCGCCGGCACTGAACAGGCTGATCCTCTGGCGGTTCGTCGCGGTCGACTTCTCGCACTCATTCTCCTTCTCCTGGCCGCTGGCTGCGGTCGGCCATTCGCCTGGCGTCGCGCCCCCGCGCCGCCAGCGTTCGATCGCATTCCTCATCGTCGGCGCCGAGCCCGAGAACGAGGGTCCGACGATGGCGATCGGCTTGGCGGGACCGCCGAGCGCCGCCGCGGTGTCGAGCGCGACCTGCAGGGCGGCGCCGTGGACGCCGCTGGTGGCGGTTTCACCGACCAGCAGCACCAGCAGGGCGCGATCCGGTTTGATGTCGTCGCGGAGCCCGCGGCGCGGGCGCTCGCAGTCATCTGCAGCGTCCAGCAGGGCGTGCTCCGGCTCCCTGCCGTCGCGGAACAGCAGGGCGCCGGGGCGCTCGCGGTACCCCGCGGCAGCGGACGCGGACGAGAGCTTCACTTCGCGTCCGTCGACCGCGATCCGAGCGCTCAGCGCCTCCGGCTGCCCGCTCGTCGACCAGGGCAGGCGGTAGCGGTCCAGCGTGTATCCCGCCGCTGAGGCGGCGAGCACGAATGCCTCGACCGATTCGTCGAAGGTGATCGCCATGTGCGAATCGTTGGGATCGGCGACGGTGGCGATGATGACGCTCGAACGCGTCGTTTTGAACCTCTCCTGCAGGTCTCGCTGCTCCGGCTTGGCGGGGCCGAGGACCCAGGACTCATCCAGGTCCCAGAGCTCGCGCAGCAGCGTGACGACGTCGGCGGAGCTCTCGCCGCTGGCGGTGGACGCGGCCTTGCCGGCGACCTTCTTCTGCGCCCCGCCCGGCGCCGTGGCCGAGGGCGCGATGGCGAAGGCGCCGATGACGAGCATGGCGACGAGCAGGACGAGTGAGCGGTCGTTCCCCATCGGACGCCTCCTGTGGTGTGAGAGCGCCTTCTGGTAATCGATGCGGCCGCGGGGCGACAATTCGGACTTCCCCTGATCGGGTTTTCCCCCAGCCCGCGGGCACCCCTACCTGCGGGTCCCGCCTGGGCCCGCTCCCACGCGGCGATATCCCGCGAGCGATCCGCGGGCTCCCGTCGCCGTGTCCGGGCGGCGGTCGTGATGTTGCCGCGTCGGGCGGCCGCGCGGGAGCGCGGCCCTCCAGATCGGCCGAGGCCGAGGCGGCGGCGGCCGGACCGGCGCCGTCACCGGTTGTCTGATCGCGCCGCCTGCCGTAGTGCTGTTCGCGTGATGCGCGCATGGGTGGTGGTGGCGGTGGTGCTGGCGGCGGGGTCGGCGCGGGCGACCTGCCCTGGCGATTGCAACGGCGACGGCGCGGTGACGATTCCCGAGGTGGTCACGGTCGTCAACATCGCGCTCGGCAGCCTGCCGCTGTCGGCCTGTCCGGCGGCGGATGCGGGCGGTGACGGCAGCGTCGGCATCGGCGACGCGATCCTCGCCGCGCAGGCGGCGCTCGCCGGCTGCCCGGAGCCGCCGGAGCTCTGTCCGACGATCCCGGTGGCCACCGACAGCGGCGCCACCGTGCTCTCCGGACCCGGCCTGCTGGTGCAGCCCGGCGGCGCCTTCGCGGTCGCCAGCGGCCGCACCGTGGTCAGCGGCGGCGCCCAGTCGCAGGCGCAGGGCGAGGTGCACGTGTACCGCTACAGCGCCGGCGACGTGCTGCTCGGCGACACGCTGCTCGCCCGGCGCCAGCAGGTGATCCGCGCGCCGGCGCTCGCCGCGCTGCCCAACGGCGGCGGCATGGCGGCGTGGGGCGAGGCGAGCCCGCGCCAGTTCCAGTCGCCGATCACCCGCCTCGCGCTGCGCCGCTTCGGCGCCAACGGCAACCCGCTGGGCGGCGTCGCCCTGGCGGCGAGCGCCGCCTCCGGCCACACCTTCAATCCGCCCAGCCTGTCGGCCGACCCGTCGGGCAATGCCCTGATCGCCTGGATGGATCTCCAGGACAGCGGCGCCTTCCAGGCGATGGCGCGCCAGCAGCGGCCCTCCGGCCTGGCGGCGCCGCTGGCGCTGAATTGCTTCGGCGATCCGGTGGCGCTGGCCAACGGCTCCCGGCTCGGCGCGGTGTGCGTCGCCTTCGACGTGCGGCCGGCGCAGCAGATCGCGCTGCGCGCCTTCGCGCTGGCGCAGGGAGCGATCGTGCCGCTGTTCGACTTCGCCTCGGCGGCGTCGCCGTTCAGCAGCGTCGCCGCCGCCGCCACGAGCGACCGCATCGCCGCCGTGTGGCGACAGCCGCTCGCCGGCAGCAGCCGCAGCCGGCTGATCGCCCAGGTCGTCGCCAGCGACGGCACCCCGATCGCCGGCCCGCTCGAGATCGCCACCACTCTGCAAACCACGGCACCGCCGGCGGTCGCCGTGCAGCCCGACGGCGGCTTCGCGGTCGCCTACGGCGAGAACCCATTGCTGCTGCGTCGCTTCGCCGCCGACGGCAGTTCGCTCGGCCAGCCGCTGCCGATCGCCGACACGTTCATCGACGATCTCGCGCTCGCCAGCGATGCCGCCGGCGATCTCGTCATCGCCTGGCGCTGGCAGAACATCTACGCCCGCCGGATCCCGGCGCCGGGGACGCCCTGCCCGTAGCGCTGGGCCACCGGGAACACCAATGACCACGAAGGAACACGAAGCGCTTGGTGTTCCGTCCCGTCATCGGTGTTCTTCGTGTTTCTGATCCGCGACCGATGTGGCGTCCCGAGGACATCTTCCTTCCCGCCGCGAGCGGGCGCGGAACGGTGCAGGTCACCTGGCTCGGCACGGCGGGATTCGCGATCGAGCACCGCGACCACGTGCTCCTGCTCGATCCGTACCTGACCCGCGCCTCGCTCTCCCGCTGCCTGCTCGCGCCGCTACGCGCCGATGCGGCGCTGGCCCGCCGGGTGACGCCGCGCGCCGACGCCATCGTGCTCTCCCACACCCACTTCGATCACGCCCTCGACGCGCCGCTGATCGCCCACCAGACCGGGGCGCGGGTCTTCGGCTCGCGCTCGGCGCTGCACCTGTGCCGCGCCCACGGCGTGCCCGAGGCGCAGCTCGCGTGCGTCGAGCCCGCCGCCGGCGGCGCGCCGCAGCGCGCCGAGGTGGGTCCCTTCCGGCTGCGCTTCTGGCCGAGCGCGCACTCGGCGTTGTTGCTCGGGCGGGTGCCCTTCCCGGGTGAGATCGCCGACTGCACCGACGTCCCGTTGCGCGCCGAGGGGTACCGCTGCGGCGCGGTGTTCGGGCTCGAGATCGAGGTCGGCGGCCGCCGGCTGTTCCACGTCGGCAGCGCCGAGCTGGTCGAGCGCGGCTGGCGCGTCGGCGCCGTCGATCTGGTCCTCGCCTGCGTCGCGGGATGGACCGCCAGCGAGCGCTATCCCGAACGGCTGCTGGCGGCGCTGTCGCCCGGCATGGTGCTGCTCCACCACTGGGACAACTTCCTGCGCGGCCTCGACCGCGGCGTCCAGGCCCTGCCGGCGATCCGCATGCCGCGCCTCGTCGACCGACTGCGCGCCGCGGCCCCGACGGTCCCGGTCGGCGCGCTGCCGCTGCTCGGCTCGCTGCGCCTCTGAGGCGGCGCCGCGCCGCCGGCGTCCGGCCCTGCGAACCGCCGCAGCGCCTGCCGCGTCAGGCGACGCGGCGGACGCCTCGCCGCAGCAGGATTTCTGATGCCACCCATTCGCAGACGGCGCGGCGCGGGCCATTCGCCGCGGAATTTCGCTCGAACGCGAAAATCGTTGTTGCGGGCGCTCCGCTCGTCAGGTAGCAGCGCACGCGCGTTGCGGGAGCGCAACGACGACGCCGCCGCGAATGGTGGTTCGGATCGGAGACGACAAATGGTGTACGGGGCGGCAGTTCGATGGACCGTTGCGCTCGCGGCGGGCGTGGTGCTGTGGGGCGCGGGCGGGGCGGCGGCGCAGATCACGGCGGATCCGCAGTGCGCGACCATTCCGCAGACCTCGACGAACTACGCGCTCAGCGTCATGCTGCCGAAGTTCGACGCGTCGCTCGGCACCCTGACGGTGGTGAAGCTGACCCTCGAGGGCACGCTGGTGCAGACGATCAAGATGGAGAGCACCGACAGCTCGCCGCAGACGGTCACCGGCACCGGCAGTGGCACGATCAGCGTGACGCTGCCGACGCCGACGGCGTTCAGCGTCTCGCCGGTGAATGCCGTCACCCACATGTACAGCGCCTTCGACGGCACGGTCGACTTCATGCCGCCCTCGGGCAGCACCGACAGCGGACTGACCAATACCAAGACGGCGACCATCGCATCGTACACGCCGGTCAGCGACTTCGTCGGCAGCGGCAGCATCACCCTGCCGGTCGGCGCCACCGGCAGCTTCTCGACCGGCGGCGCCGGCAATGTCATCACCCAGGTGACGACCACCGCCGGCGCCACGGTGTGCGTGCAGTACACCTACGTGCCGCCGACCCCCACGGCCACCGTCACCCTCACCCGCACCTCGACGGCGACCCGCACGGTGACCACCACGCCGACGATCACGCCGACGACCACGGTGACGCTGACCCCCTCGATCACTCCGACGCCGGCGAGCACCCTCACGCCCACGCACACCCGCACGCCGAGTCACACCGGCACGGTCACCAACACGCCGACCATCACCCTGACGCCCACCATCACCAACACGCCCGCGAGCACGGCGACGCGAACGGCGACGCGCACGGCTTCCAGCACGCCAACCGCGTCGTTGACCGCGACGGCCACCAGTACCCGCACGGTCAGCCAGACGCCGACGGTGAGCGGGACCGCGACCGCCACCGGGACCATCACCTCGACCCCGACCGCCACCCCCTTCTCGACCATCGTCCTCTGCGACGAGAAGGCGCTCACCGCCACCGACTGGAGCGACACGCTGACGATCGGTCAGTTCGATCCGGCCGTCGGCACCCTCGTCAACATCAAGATCACGGTCGAGGGCGCCATCGAGCAGAACGTCAAGCTCGAGAACCTCGACGCCACGGCGGTCACGGTGGGCGTCACCGGCGGCGCGACGATCACCCTCACCACGCCCGACATGGCGCACGTGATCGCGCTGCCCACCTACACCCAGAGCTACAACCTGGCCGCCTACGACGGCACGTTCGACTTCCAGCCGCCCTCCGGCATCACGGCGCCGACGCAGACCGCGTCGGACACCGCCACCGAGGCGTCCTACACGCCGCTCGCCGACTTCATCGGCACCGGCACGGTCAGCATGCCGGTGACCGCCAAGGCCAACTTCCAGGCCAACGGCGCCGGCAACCTCGCGACCCAGGTCGCGACGACCGCCAGCGCGGTGGTGTGCGCCGCCTACACCTATCTTCCCCCGACGCCGACGCCGACGGCGACCAACACCGCCACCAGCACCGCGACGCCCACCGCCTCGGCGAGCGCGACGCCGACGTTCACGCCGACCTGGACCGCGACGCAGACCGAGGCGGCCACGCCGACCTCGAGCGCGACGCAGACCCAGGCGGACACGGCGACGGCGACGCGGACCGCGACCGCGACCTCCACGGCGACGGCAACCTCCACGACGACCGGCACGGCCACCGCGACGGCGACGTCCACGGCCACGGGCACCGCCACCGCGACGGGGACGCCGACGCAGACGGCGACGCCCGCCGGCACCGTGCAGCTCGGACTGACCAAGGAGCTGGCTGGCCCGATCGTCACTGGCCGCACGGCGACGTACCTGATCACCGTCCGCAACCAGGGAACGCGCGCCACCGTCAGCTCGGTGGTGGTGACCGACACCCTGCCCAACGGCCTGACGCTGCTCTCGGTCAGCGGCGCGGGGTGGAACTGCGCCGCCTCGAGCCCGCCGTCCTCGGTCTCCTGCACCTACGCCGCCAGCATTCCGGCCCAGTCCGCGGCGCCGCCGATCACGCTGGAGACCCAGGTCACCTTTCCGGCCGGCACGGAGATCGTCAACACCGCCACGGCGAGCGGCGGCGGCGGCGACCAGCCGGCCACCGGCGGCAGCTCGGGCCTGGTCTCGAACGTCGCCCCCGCGCCGGCGATGACCGCGCTTGGCGGCGGCTTCGCGCTCGCGACGTTGATCGGCATCGCGGCCCGACGCTGGCGCGCGGCGCGGCGGCGAGGGTAGCTTCGATGGGGCAATGGAGACTCGACGCGCAGACGCGAAGACCTGATCCCAGGATGAGGGGGCCTGGCGTTCGCCGCCGGACGCCGATTGCGGTTGGCATTGGCGAACCGCGCGACCGGCTCCGATTCTCTGCGTCCCTCGACGCTCTTGCGCCTCCGCGTTGATCCTCCTCTGTCAAGACCACGGCTGGCTTCGATGCCAGTGGGGGAGGGTTGCGTTCAGCCGGCACGCACGCGCGCCGAGGCGGAGACACGCGGGCTGTGATTGCCGAGCTGCGGGCAACCTGGGGACCGCGCTGCCTGCTGGCTGCGGAATTCGACGACCTGCTTGTCCACCTGACGGCGCTTCCCGCCGCGCGCCGTGGCGCGACGGCTGAGGCCGGCGATGCGGCGGCGGCATCGCGCCGCGCCGCCGCTGCTCAGCGCGGCGCGGCGGCCTGGCGCAGCAAGCGGTCCCATGCCGTTCGCTCGCGCTCGAGGGTGAGCGACTCGGCGACCCGCCGCGCGCCGGCGGCGAGGCGTTGGCGCAGGCCGGCGTCGGCGTCGAGCGTTTCGAGCCCGCTGCGCAGCGCCGCCGGCGTCCACGCCGGCAGAACGTAGGCGCTCTCGCCGTGCGTGAACAGGTCGGCCATCGCGCCGACCCGGGTGCAGAGGATCGCGCGGCCGGCGGCGGCCGCCTCGAGCACGGCATTGGGACAGCCGTCGGCCAGGCTCGGCGCGACGAAGACGTCGAGGGTCTCGAGCGCGTTCAGCGCCTCCGCGCGCGGCAACGGACCGCGGATCGCGACTCCATGGGCGCCGGGATCGGTGCAACTCCTGACGAAGGCGCCGAAGAGGCGCACCCGATCGCGCAACGCCGGGGCATCGGCGACGGCGCGCAGCAGCAGCTCGATGCCTTTCTTCGGCTGGAAGAATCCGACCGCGCCGAACAGCGGCGCGCGCGCCGCCGGCGGCCGCCAGCGGCGCTGCAGGATTTCCGGCTCGACGCCGTTGTGAATGATGGCGGTCGGCGGCATCACCGGCGCCGCGGCGCGCGCCAGGGACTCGAGGTCGCGGGCGACGAAGGTGGCGGCGCGCGCCACCCGCAGGCAGTGCTGCAACAGCGGCAGCCAGCGGGCGTCGTGCAGGTTGCGGCCGGCGTCGTTGCCGCGGAAGCCGAGGACGAGCGGGACGTCGCGCTGGCTGGCGACCAGCGCGCTCGGGTACCCGGCGGCGGACGGAAACAGCGAGACGATGATCTCCGGCCGGTGCTCGTCGGCGAGCTGGGTGAGGCGCAGGTAGGCGCTCTCCAGCCGGCGCGCGGTCGTCCGCAGCTCCTCGGGTAGGGCGGCGGTGAGGATGTCGGCGTGCGGGATCAGCTCCAGGGTCACGCCGGCGCGGTCGAGCGTCGTCCGCTCCGCCGGCACCTGCGCGTCCTCGCGGTAGGGGCCGGCGCCGTCGAACACGACCACCGTCACGTCGTGGCCGAGCCGCGCCAGGCCGTCGGTGATGCGCGCCACGGAGAGCGCGAGACCGCCGCGGTGCAGGTGGGCGTGCTCCGGGGTGGTGACGAGGATCCTCATGCCCGATGGACCGCTTGGGCGGCGCGCCCCGGAGCGCCTGGACGGAAGCCGGCTCCGCCGGCGAGTCGCTGGCCGCGCACGCGCGGTGTCTACACGGCCGCGGCGCGGAGCGCGAACGCCGGTGGGCCGCGGCGCGGCGGACGCTCAGCGCCGGCGGGTGCCGCCGACGTCGGCCAGGAACTGGCGCAGCGGCGCGAAGCCCGGCAGGGCGTCGTAGGTGCGGAAGTCCTTCGCCGGCGCCGGGCCCCGTTCGCTGGCGAGCACGCCGGCGACGACGCCCATGAGGGCGAAGAAATTCTCCTCCGTCGGCGCGCGCCGGAAGCGGGCGAGGAGCTCGGCGCCGTAGGGCTCGAACCAGCGCATCTGCTTGGCCGTGCGCCGCCGGCGCTCGAGGGTGGCATAGCGCTCGTAGAGCGAGGCCGGCGTCCAGTGCGCGCCGTGCCGGCCGAGCGTGTCGACCTCGCCCGACCCGGCGCCGGCCTTCACCCGCCGCACCTCGTAGCCGTCGGCCACGAACGCGGCCACCTGTTCGACCTCGAGGCTGTCGTTGGCGGAGAACGGGTAGCGTCGGGTGACGGCGTGGCGGAAGATCTTGACGCCGCGGAGGCGGCAGCCGAGATGGACGTCGAAGAGATAGGCGACGACCATCGCCGTCTGCGGACCGGCGCCGTCGATCCAGTCGTGCAGGGTACGGACGGCGGGCGGATCGAGCAGCATGTCCTCGTCCACCTGCACGTAGTAGGGCGTCCGGCAGTCGTCGAGCATGCGCTGGAAGGCGGCGTGCATCGGCGCGACGTGGTCGATCACCTGCAGCGTGAAACGGCAATCCTGCGCCCGCAGGTGCGCCATGCAGTCGGCGAAGGACGGCGCGCCGACGGTGGTCACGAACACCGTCACCGCCGCGCTGAGGTCGGCGCCCGGCTCGCTGCGCGCCTGCTGCGTCTCGGACACGCGCCGTGTCTAGCGAGCCGGCGCCGCCGTCGCCAGCGCCGCGGGCGCCGTGTCGGGCGCCGGCGCGAGCGCCCGACCCCTCACAGCGGCCGCAGGTCGATCGGCAGGCCGTCGAGCGGCTTGGAGATCGGCGCCTGCTGCACCGGCATGGTGTAGCCGGCGGGGACCGACCAGCGGTAGCGCAGCACCAGTTGGTGCAGGATCGATTTGATCTGCAGGTCGGCGAAGTGCATGCCGAGGCAGAGGTGCGGCCCGCCGCCGAACGGGACCCAGGCATGGGTGTGGCGCTGGTCCTCGGCGCGGTCCGGCGCGAAGCGTTCGGGGTCGAAGCGCGTCGGCTCGCTCCACCATTCGGCCATGTGGTGGGTGTGGATCGGCGAGATCACCACCATCGCGTTGGCCGGGATGCGGTAGCCGGCCCAGTCGAAGGCGCGGGTGGCGACGCGCGGGATCACCGGCAGCGGCGGATAGCGGCGCATCGTCTCCTTGATCGCCCAGGTCATCGCCTCGAGCCGGTCGAGATCCTCGTAGGCGAGCTCGGCGCGGCCGAGGGCGCGGCTCTCCTCGCGGATGCGCTCCTGCCACTGCGGGTGCGTCGCCAGCTCGTAGGTCAGCGAGGTCAGGGTGCTGGTGGTGGTGTCGTGCGCGGCCATCATGAGGAAGATCATGTGGTCGACGATGTCGGCGTCGGAGAGCGCCGCGCCGTCCTCGCTGCGCGCCCGCACCAGGCGGCTGAACATGTCGCCGCCGTGGCCGGCGCGCCGGGCGGCGAGCAGGCCGGAGAAGTAGCGCACCAGCCGTTCGCGTCCGACCAGGCCGCGGTAGAACTCGAGGCCGGGGATGCGCAGCCGCAGCTTCGACATCGACGCGGCGACGAGATCCTCGAAGACGCCGTTCATCGCCGTCGTCTCCGGGCCCAGCTCGACGCCGACGAAGATGCGCGCCGCGATGTCGAGCGTCAGCTCCTTGTAGGCGCGGAAGGCGGGGAAGGGCCGCGGCCCGCCGGCCCACCGCGCCAGCCCCTCGCCGATCAGCGGGTTCATGCGCTCGCCGTACTGCCGCAACGCCGGCCGGGTGAAGGCCTCGCGCATGATCTTGCGGTGCTGCTTGTGCTCATCGCCGTCGCGCAGCAGCAGGCCGTTGGGGAAGATGCGGCCCATGATCTGCATCCACGGCCGGCGGGCGGAGAAGAGGCGCTCCTTGTCGAGGAGCACGAAGCGATTGGCGTCGGGGCCGAAGAGATTGACGTACTGGATCAGGCCGAGGTCGAGCAGCACCACCGGCCCGTAGCGCTCGTGCATCCGGCGCAGCCGCGACAGCATGTCGATGCGCTCGCTGCGCCCGCCGAGCAGGGCGCGCGCCAGCTCCCAGCGGGAGGCGCGCGGCACCGCCGCGGCGGCGGTCGGGGGGAGGGCGGCGTCGGCGTCGAGCGGCAGGGACATGGGGTGCACTGTAGGCCCGAAAGCACGCGTCCGATCAACCGCTCGCATGCGAATTGTCGACGCGGAGCCGTTGCAGAGCGTCGGTCAGATCGGGCGGGTTCCGTGGCCCGTCACGCCGTCCGGGCGCGGATGACGGCCGGCTCCCCGTCGCGCGCTCGGCGGATGATGGCTCAGCGCCACGAGTCGTGCGCGTAGGGATGGTACGAGTAGCCGCTGTAGAAGGCGAAGTGGCCGAGGTAGCGGGCGGCGTTCGCCAGCCGGGTCAGCCCATTGGCGCGCGAGGCGGGGAACACCACCAGGCCGCTCATCCCCCAGGCGAGCCCGGTCGCCAGCGAGCGCAGGAGTTGCTCGCTCGGGCGGAGGTCCGGCGTGTCGGCGGCGTAATAGCGCGCCGAGCTCATGCCGACCAGGAAGCGGCGGCGCAGGTACCAGCCGACGGTGGTGCGATTCGGCGGCAGATGCTCCCAGACCAGGGCGGTGTCGACGGCGACGATGCGGACGCCGGCGGCGCACAGGCGAACGAAGAGGTCGGTATCCTCGCCGCCGCTGAGCGCGAAGCGCTCGTCGAACGGGCCGGGAAGCGCCATCAGGCGCTCGCGCCGCAGGAGCGCGTTGCCGGTGCGGAAGCCGCCGCGTTGGAGCACCGTGCCGGTCGGCCGGCGGGGGCGGTCGAAGAAGCCGCCCTCGATCATCCAGCGCGGCGTCGCGTCGTGGAAGCGCGGCAGCACCGGACCGACGCCGCCGTCGGCGCCGTGGCGCTCCACCGCCTCCAGGAGGTCGATCAGCCAGCGCGGATCGGCCTCCTCGTCGTCGTCGATGAACGCCACCCACGTGCCGCGCGCCGGCGCCACCGAGCAGTTGCGCGCCTGGGCGATGCCGCGCCGCGGCTCGACGCGGTACTCGACGGCGATGCCCTCGGCGCGCGCCTGGCGGACGGCGGTCTCGCCGCTGCCGGCGGCGTCGTTGTCGGCGACGATGATCTCATGGCGCGGCGAGGCCGGGTCGAGCCGCCCGAGCGAGCGCAGGAGCCGCAGCAGGCCCGCGGGCCGGCGGAAGGTGGCGACGCAGATGCTGACGTCGATCATGGCCGGTCCGCCGGCTGCGCCCGGGCGCGCGCCGCCGCGGCGACGATCGCGGCGCGCTCGCGGGCGATGAACTCGGCGTCGTCGCGCGCCAGGTCGCTGCCGTAGAGCTCGAGCAGCAGCTCGCGGGCGGCGACCTTGGCGGGAATGTTGCGCGACAGGCCGTCGGTCTCGTGGTAGCGGACCAGCGCCTCCTCGAGGTGGTGGAACGCGCAGCGGCGCGACAGGCGGATGAACAGCTCCAGGTCCTCGAGCGCCGGGAACGCTTCGTTGAACCCGCCGACCGCGACGAGGTGCTCGCGGCGGATGACGGTGGACTGAATGCCGAGGCCGCACACCTGGTAGAAGCGCGTCGCCGGCGCGAGCAGCACCCCGGGGGTGAGATCCGGCGAGCGATGATGGAGCGCCTGTCCGTCGCGCAGCACGCGTTCCATGTCGGAATAGACGACACCCACCCGCGGCGGGCAGGCGGCGAAGACCCGCATGTGGCGTTCGAGCTTGCGCGGCAGCCACTCGTCGTCCGAGTCCTGGAAGGCGAGGAAGGGCGCCGCGATCTCGCGCATGCCGGCGTTGCGCGCCGCGGCGGCGCCGCGGTTGGCGTCGAGGCGGAGGTAGCGGAGCCGCGGATCGGCGAAGCGCGCCACCACCGCCGCGGTATCGTCGGTGGAGCCGTCGTCCACCACCACGAGCTCGAAGTCGTCGTAGGTCTGCGCCAGGACGCTGCCGATGGCGCGCCCGATGAGCTCGCCCCGCTGGTAGGTGGGCAGCACGATGCCGACGGTGGGCATGGCGTCGATCAGTCCTCGCCGCCGCGATCGCCGCGCGGCGCCGGCGGTCGATAGCCGCGCGCCAACGCCTCGTAGAGGCAGCCGAGCCACAGGTTCAGCTCCCAGCGGGCGTCGAAGGCGCGGCGCGCGTCGGCGGCGCGGCGCGCGGCGGCCAGTCCGACGACGCTGCGCGCCAGGCCGCGGCCGATCGCCGCCGCGCCGCGCGGCACGTGCGGGCGGCCGGCGCGCGCCTGTTGCCGGGATTCGCGCCGCACGCAGCGCCCGAGGTGGAAGGCGCGGCGCAGGATCCAGGCGCGGGTGAGCTGCCGCGGGCGGACGATGTGGTGGACCAGCGCGTCCGGGCAGTGCCAGCAGCGGACCCGCTCGGCGATCGCCAGGCGCAGGGTGAGCTCGGTCTCGCCCCCCATCGCGTAGGTCGCGGTGCGGTCGGGCCCGATGCGCTCGTCGAAACGGTGGCCGCGATGGAACCACTCGGCGCGCACGGCCATGTTGGGGCCCCAGATCTTGTTCGCCTCGCACGGGCCCTCGATCGCCGCCGGGTCGGATTCGCTGAACAGCGGCGCGGCGCGGCCGGCGTCGCGGATCCACTGCGCCGGCGGCGCGTCCCACTGCGCCACGATGCGGCCGCCGAAGATGCCGAAATCGGGATGGGTGTCGGCGGCGGCGCGCAGGCGAATCAGCCAGTCGGGGGCCGGCAGGCTGTCGTCGTCGGTGAACACGGCGAGGTCGCCCGCCAGCTCGCGCAGGCCGCGGTTGAGCGCCCGGTTCTTGCCCCGCCGCGGTTCCGACAGGAGCTGGAGCGGCAGGCGGTCGGCGAACCCGGCGGCGACGGCCGCGGAGCCGTCGTCGCTGCCGTTGTCCACCACCACCAGCTTCCAGCCGCCGGGCGGCGGCCGCAGCCGCGCGTGGGCATCGAGCACGCGCGGCAAGGTCTCCGCTCCATTGTGTGTCGCGATCAGCACGGTCAGCACGGCGCTGTTCCCACCACCCCGCAGCTCCATTCTTCGTGCGCCGCGGAGTGTCAAGTCAGCGGGGACGGGATCACGCCCCCTGTCGCCCGATGACGTGGCGCGCTACACAGCGGTCGGGAGGCGGGCATGACGACCAAACTCACGATGCTGCTGCTGGCCCTGGCGCTGCTACTGCCGGCGGCGGCGCGGCCGGCGCGGGCCGACGAGGAGCTGCGGCGCGACGCCGCCGCGGCGTTGCAGAAGCTGTGCGCCGGCAACAGCGCCGCGGCGCTGCTGCGCAAGAAGGCGACGGGCATCCTGGTGTTCCCGCGGATGCTGAAGGCCGGGTTCCTGTTCGGCGGCCAGATCGGCGACGGCGTGCTCTTCAAAGGCGGCCGCGCCGTCGGCACCTACAACTCGGTGGCGGCCTCCTACGGCCTCCAGGCCGGCGGCCAGACGTTCGGCTACGCGATGTTCTTCATGAACCCGGCCGCGCTCGAGTACCTGAACCAGAGCGGCGGGTGGGAGGTGGGCGTCGGCCCGAGCATCGTGGTGGTGGACGAGGGCATGGGCAAGTCGATCACCAGCACCACCCTGACCAACGACGTCTACGCCTTCATCTTCAATCAGAAGGGCCTGATGGGGGGCCTCGGCATCCAGGGCTCGAAGATCACCCGCACCGGCGACTGACCGGCCGCGCCGGCTTTGAATCCATGGCGAAGGAGCGTCCCATGTTGCGACCGATTGCCCTGCTGTCCTGCTGCGCCGCGCTGCTCGCCGGCGCGCTGGCCGTCCACGCCGCCGAGCGCGGCGGCAGCGCCACCCTGGAGGCGGATCGCGCCCTGCTGGTCAACACCGTTCGCGCCAACCGGCGGGCGCTGGTGGCGGTGAACCTCAACCTGAGCAGCGAGCAGGCGGCGCAGTTCTGGCCGCTGTACGATCGCTATCAGACGGAGATCACGGCGATCGGCGACCGCGGCCTCGCCGTGGTCGCCGATTACGTCGATCACTACGCCGAGCTCTCGAACGACAAGGCGCTCGAGCTGATGACCGACTATCTCGCCGCCGAGGCCGAGCGCCTCAAGGTGCGGCAGAGCTACCTGCCGGAGTTCGCCAAGATCCTCCCCGGCCGCACGGTGGCGCGCTTCTACCAGATCGAGAACAAGATCGACGCCGTGCTGCGCTACGACCTGGCGGAGTCGATCCCGGTCCTCGAGCAGTCGCCGGCGTCCGGCAAGTGAACGACCACCCTCGAGGCACGCCTCGTTCTCGCTTCGCCAACGCCCTCGACAACGGGCGGCTCGCCGCCGCCGGCGAACGACATCGCTCCTCTGGGTTCCGCGCTGACGATGCTCCGTCGGATCGTTGCTAGTCCCAGGGACGGAAGTCCGGGAACGCCACCGTGACGCCGACGCGGACCGTGGTCTGTGGCGCGAGCGGCGCGAACTGGCGGTAGGCCGTCCACTCGCCGCTGACGAAGACGTTGATCGGCGGCGTGTCCTCGCTGAGGAAGACGCGGCCGATGCCGGCGCTGAGCGGCAGCACGGTCGCGTCGCCGCGTCGCCAGCCCATCGTCCAGGTGGCGTCGGCGGACTTCGCGTACCAGCCGCCGCCGACGCTCACCAGGAGGATGGGCTGGAAGAGCAGCGTGTTCAGCGCCGCGCGGTCCGGCGACGTGTAGGCGAACGACACCGGGTTCTGCAGCAGGCAGCCGGCGAGCAGCCAGGGCACGCCCTTGTAGATCGCGCCGAACGTCGGGCCGACCTGCCACGCGCCCTGGCCGGCGTAGCGGTTGGTCGCGGTGGGAAAGATGAACAGCGGCCCGAGCGCCAGGCGCAGCCCGAGCGACGGGTCGGGCCACGGCAGGACGGCGACGTCGAAGAGCTGCAGGTCGCCCAGGCCGGTGCGCGTCGCGCCACCGCGACCGGTCGGCGCGGTGACGAGAAAGAGACTCGGACGCACCAGTTGCACGAACGGCAGCAGCGGCAGGCGCGGGATGCGCGGGATGATGGCGCGCGCCACGACGCGGTTGGCCGGCGCCTCGGTGCCGTAGCTCACCGGCGTGTAGGCGTCCTGCAGGAAGAGCTGCGGCAGCGTCGTCAGCGGATCGGAGAACTCCTTCTCGAGACGCTGCAGGCGCGTCTCGGCCTCGGCGGCGCGGGCCCGCTGGTCATGGGCGATGACCATGACCAGCGCCGCGCAGAGCGCCAGGGACGCGCCGCGAACGCCGAACATCGCGCGCCGTGACCTGCGCCGCATCCCCTCGCCCATGCGGTGGCGGGCGGTGCGTCACGCCTTGCCCGCCAGCAGCGCCTTCTTCGCCGCGGCCAGCTCCGCCAGCTTCGCCTTGTCGACCGTCGGATAGCGGAGGTCGAGCGACGCCAGCGTGTCGACGACCGCGGCGGCGACGACGACGCGGGTGAACCACTTGTTGTCCGCCGGAACGACGTACCACGGCGCGTCCGCCGTCGCGGTGTGGCGGATCATGTCCTCGTAGGCGCGCATGTAGTCCTTCCAGAAGGCGCGCTCCTTGATGTCGTTGGCCGAGAACTTCCAGTTCTTCTCCGGGTTCTCGCAGCGCTGCAGGAAGCGCTTCCTCTGCTCCGCGTTGGAGACGTGGAGGAAGAACTTGCGGATCACCACGCCGTTGCGCGTCAGATAGCGCTCGACGCTGCGGATGTCCTGGTAGCGCTCCTTCCAGATGTGCTTCGTCACCACCTGCGGCGGCAGCTTCTGGGCGGCGAGGAACGCGGGGTGCACGCGCACCGCCAGCACCTCCTCGTAGTAGCTGCGGTTGAAGATGCCGATGCGGCCGCGCTGCGGCAGGACCTTGAGGCAGCGCCACAGGAAGTCGTGGTCGAGGTCCTCGGCCGAGGGGGATTTGAACGAATAGACCTCGCAGCCCTGGGGGTTGACGCCGGACATGACGTGCTTGATGGCACCGTCCTTCCCGGCCGCGTCCATCGCCTGGAAGATCAGCAACACCGCCCAGCGATCCTGCGCGTAGAGGCGGTCCTGCAGCTCGGCGAGCGCCTCGACGCCCACCGCCAGCGCCTCCTTGGCGCGCGGCTTGTCCTCCGAGGTGAAGCCGAGGGTGTCGCCCGGATCGACGTCCTTCAGCCGAAAGCGGTCGCCGTCGTCGACGCGGAAGGTCTCGATCAGCTTGCGCGCCCGCTTGACCAGGGCGTCGAGGTCGACCTCCGGCGCCTTGGCCATCGCGCCGGCGCGGGCATCCATCCGTTCCGTGAGCACTTTCTTCAGACCCATGACTCTCCCTCCGTTGTCGGGCGCGGTGGCTCGCGTCGTCGTTCGCCCCGCGCCTTCATGCATCGACCCGCCTCACCCGTTGTCGCCGGCGGTGTCGGGACGCCGGCGCGCGGCGCCGCCGCGCCGGCCCCAGCGCCAGCCGCTGATCTCCGGCATGTCGTCGCCGTAGCGGGCGATGTACTGCTTGTGCTCGAGCAGCTTGTCGCGGATCGCCTGTTTGGCGTAGGCGGCGCGCGCCGCCAGCCGGGGCACGCGATCGATCACGTCGCTGACCAGCGAGAAGCGATCGAGCTGGTTGCGCACCACCATGTCGAACGGCGTCGTCGTCGTGCCCTCCTCCTTGTAGCCGCGGACGTGCAGGTTGTCGTGTCCGCTCCGGCGGTACGTGAGGCGGTGGATCAGCCAGGGATAGCCGTGGAAGGCGAAGATGATCGGCTTGTCGACGGTGAACAGCGCGTCGAAGTCCTGATCGGTGAGGCCGTGCGGATGTTCGCTCGGCGGCTGCAGCTTCATCAGGTCGACGATGTTGATCACCCGCACCCTGAGCTCCGGCACGTGCGCGCGCAGCAGGTCCACCGCGGCCAGCGTCTCCAGCGTCGGCACGTCGCCGCAGCAGGCCATCACCACGTCGGGCTCGCCGCCGCGGTCGTTCGACGCCCACTCCCAGATGCCGATGCCGGCGGTGCAGTGCTTCACCGCCTCGTCCATGGTCAGCCACTGCGGCGCCGGCTGTTTGCCGGCGACGACGACGTTGACGTAGTTGCGGCTGCGCAGGCAGTGGTCGGTCACCGACAGCAGACAGTTCGCATCGGGTGGCAGGTAGACGCGGATCACCTCCGCCTTCTTGTTGACGACGTGGTCGATGAAGCCCGGATCCTGGTGCGAGAAGCCGTTGTGGTCCTGGCGCCACACGTGCGAGCTCAGCAGGTAGTTGAGCGAGGCGATCGGCCGCCGCCACGGGATCTGGTGGCAGACCTTCAACCACTTGGCGTGCTGGTTGAACATCGAATCGACGATGTGGATGAACGCCTCGTAGCAACTGAAGAAGCCGTGCCGGCCGGTGAGCAGGTAACCCTCGAGCCAGCCCTGGCACTGGTGCTCGCTCAGCACCTCCATGACCCGGCCGTCGGGCGCCAGGTGGTCGTCGTCGGGGTAGATGTCGGCGACGTAGCAGCGGTTGGTCACCTCGAGGATGTCCTGCCAGCGGTTGGAGTTGTTCTCGTCGGGGCTGAAGACGCGGAAGTTGCGGCTCGGCAGGTTGAGCTTCATCACGTCGCGCAGGAACGCGCCCTGGACGCGCGTCGCCTCGGCGGTCGTCGCTCCCGGACTGGGCACCGGCACGGCATAGTCGGCGAAGGCCGGCAGCCGCAGGTCGCGCAGGAGCAGGCCGCCGTTGGCGTGCGGATTGGCGCTCATCCGCCGTTCGCCCTTGGGCGCCAGCGCCGCCAACTCGGGGCGCAGGCGCCCGTCGGCATCGAAGAGCTCCTGCGGCCGGTAGCTCTTCATCCACCGCTCGAGGACGCGGACGTGCTCTGGCTTGTCCATGTCCGCCATCGGCACCTGATGGCTGCGCCAGTAGTCCTCGCACTTGAGGCCATCGATGCGCGGCGGACAGGTCCAGCCCTTGGGCGTGCGCAGCACGATCATCGGCCAGCGCGGCCGGCGGACGATCGCCCGCGGCGCCCGCGCCGCGGCCCAGATCGCCCGGATCTCGGCATGGCAGGCGTCGAGGGCGGCCGCCATCTGCTGGTGCAGCGGTTCCGGATCGTGGCCGGTGACGAAGTGCGGCCGGTAGCCGTACCCCTCGAGCAACTTGCGCAGCTCGTCCTCGGGGATGCGCGCCAGGAAGCAGGGGTTGGCGATCTTGTAGCCGTTGAGGTGGAGAATCGGCAGCACGGCGCCGTCGCGCGCCGGGTTGAGGAACTTGTTCGAGTGCCAGCCGGTGGCCAGCGGGCCGGTCTCGGCCTCGCCGTCGCCGACGACGCAGGCGACGATCAGCTCGGGGTTGTCGAAGGCGGCGCCGAAAGCGTGCGAGAGGGCGTAGCCGAGCTCGCCGCCCTCGTGGATCGAGCCCGGGGTCTCCGGCGCGACGTGGCTCGGGATGCCGCCGGGGAAGCTGAACTGCTTGAACAGCCGCTGCATGCCCTCGGCGTCCGGCGTGATGTTCGGATAGACCTCGCTGTAGGTGTGCTCGAGCCAGGCCTGGGCCACCAGGGCCGGACCGCCGTGGCCGGGGCCGATCACGTAGATCATGTCGAGGTCGTGCGCGACGATCAGCCGGTTGAGGTGAACGTAGATGAAGTTGAGCCCCGGCGTGGTGCCCCAGTGGCCGAGCAGGCGCGGCTTGATGTGCTGGCGCCGGAGCGGCTGGCGGAGGAGTGGGTTGTCGAGCAGGTAGATCTGGCCGACCGACAGGTAGTTCGCGGCCCGCCAGTAGGCGTGCGTGCGGCGCAGCAGGTCGGGCGACAGCGGCCCGCCGGTGGCGCGCCGGCGGAGCGGCGGGGACGCCGCCGCCTTCCCGACCTGTCGCGCGGCGCGCGGCCGCCGCGCGGACGGGGACGCCGGCGCTCCTGTGGGTCGTGCCATCGCGTGCTCCTTTCGTTCAGCCGCCGAGCGCGATCGCGGTGCCGACCAGGGCGAGGCCGACGACGAGGAAGGCGAACCCGGCGCGCCAGCGGTTGGTGAAGCTGTAGTGTCCCCACTGATAGCCGACGGCGAAGAGGCCGCCCAGCAGGAGGAGATTGGACACCCGCAATGCCCGGGTCGGCGAATCGATCACCAGAAAGGGCAGCGCGGCGGGCACCGAGGTCAGCATCACCAGGAGGGCACTGGCGATGGCGCCGTAGACGTCCTCGCGGTGCAATCCCAAGCGTCCGATGGGGACGCGCAGGGCGGCGCCGCGCACCAGGGCGAGGAGCTGCGCGCGCTCCTCCGGGGTCGCCGCCGCGGTCACGGCGCCGCCCACGGCGTCCTCCACCGCGTCGTCCACCACCGCCAGCGCCGTCGCCTCGTCGGGAGCGGCGTGCAGGGCGCGCAGCCGGCGTTGCGAGCGGCTGCGTTCGAGCAGACACGTCGTCAGGTACATCGCGCCGTCGATCAACCCCCAGGCGATGTTGCAGCCGATGGTCGCGATCAGCAGCCCGCGGGTCGCCTGCGGTCCGTCGCCGACGGCGAAGCCGGCGGTGAGCGTGAAGGTCAGCACCATGATGAGGCCGAACAACACCTCGTTCAGCCGATCGGCGGGCTCGAGATAGCGCTGCAGGAGGCGTTCCCGCGGCCGGGCGGAGGACGCCGGCGCCGAGCGCGGCGCGGCGGCGGTCATCGCTGCGCGAGCCACCGCGCGTGCTGATCGCGGAGCAGGGTGATCGCCTCCCCGGCGGTGTCGACGCAGTGCGGGATGTCCAGGTCGGCGGGACTGGCGAGGGCGAGGTCCGGTCGCAGCAGGTAGCGGCGCGCCCACTCCACGAGCTCGCGCCACATCGGCCCGACCAGGATGAGCGGCGTGCCGTAGAGCTGCCGTACCTGCAGGAGCTGCCATACCATCGCCAGCTCGAGCACGGTGCCGATGCCGCCCGGGACGACGACGAAGGCATCGGAGGCGATCACGAAGTGGTGCAGGCGCGAGAAGAAGGTCCCGTGCTCGTAGACCTCGTCGACGAAGGGATTGGTGTCCTGCTCGAACGGCAGGTGGATGCGGATGCCGACCGACTGCCCGGCGGCGCCGACGCCCGCCGAGGCCGCGCCCTCGTTCGCCGCCTGCATCAGGCCCGGCCCGCCGCCGGTGATCACCGTGCAGCCCATGCGCGCCAGCTCGGCGGCCAGGTCGCGCACCGCGCCATAGACCCAGTGATCGCGCGGAATCCGTGCCGAGCCGAAGAGGGTGACCCGGAAATCGTCGCGGCGCGAGGGGCGCAGGCGGGTGAGCGCGTTCACCACCTCCCACAGCCGCAGCACCGATTCGCGGACCAGCGCGGCGACCTGCTGCTCGTCGGCCAAGCTGACCAGGGTGGACTGCGAGTCGGTCCGGGTCTCTTCCATCACCACCTCTGCTCCGCTTTTGACAGAATCACGCCCGCCCACAAGGCGGGACCGGGTGCCGCGGCGCCCGCTTTTGTCTGTCGGTCCGAGAGCAAATTCGGCTATGCTGGCGAGCGCGCGCCATGCTGCGATCCAGTGAGGAGCCTCCCCGGTCGTCGCCCGAAGTGCGGGCGGCGCTCGCGCGACTGACCGTCCGCCGCGGCCGCCTGTTGCTGCTCCTCGGCCTCGCGGCCGTGGCGGTCTTCGGCGCCATCAATCACCTGACGCTCTCGCCGCCGCCGCTGTGGAGCGACGCCATGAACGGCGCGCTGACGATCCTGATCGGGCTCGCGCTGCTCGCCACCCGACTGGCATTCGTGCAGCGGCACATGGCGCCGATCTGCCTCGGCCTCGGATTGATCGGCAGCGCGATTCGCGCCTGGGCGAGCGTCTGGCACGGCGAGGTCGCATCGACCGCGATCTTCTTCGTCGTCATGGCGGTGACCGCCGCCGCCATCCTGCCCTGGGGCTTCTGGCTGCAACTGCTGGGCGCCAGCGCCCTCGCCGCCATGCTCGCCGTGAGCTCGCGCCTCGTGCTCGGCAACCTCGGGCCGCCGCCCGGGCATGCGACGGCGGCGGTCGGGCTCGGCCTGGCCTGCTCGGCAATCCTCGCCGGCGAGATGCGCCGCCACTACATCCGGCTCTTCGACGACAACTTCCGTCGCCGCGACGCCGAAGCGGCGCTGGCGCGGCTGAACGCCGAGCTCGAGCGCCGGGTCGAGCAGCGCACCGCCGAGCTCACCGCCGCCAGCCGCGAGCTCGCGCGCGAAGCGGAGGAGCGCCGGCAGACCGAGGCCGACCTGCGCGAGAGCCAGCGCCGCCTGCAGGCGGTGCTCGACCACGCCGACGTCGCCGTCTACCTGCGCGACCTCGACGGCCGCTACCTGCTCGCCAATCGCTACCTGCTGCGGATGTGGGGCCGGCGCGCCGACGAGGTGATCGGCCACACCATGGACGAGCTGCTGCCGCCGGACGTCGCGGCCGTCGTGCGCGCCAACGACCGCGCCGTGCTGCGCGCCTCCTGCTCGCTGCAGTTCGAGGAGAGCTTTCCGCTGCCGGACGGCTGGCGCACCTTCATCACGGTGAAGTTCCTGTGGGCCGGCCGCGACGGCGCGCCGGCCGGCATCTGGGGCCTGGGCACCGACATCACCGACCGCAAGCAGGCCGAGGCCGAGCTGCGCCGCTCCGAAGCCGCGCTGTCGGCGGTGATCGAGAACACCCCGGACGCGATCTGGTCGGTCGACCGCGACGCCCGCGTGACGGTGATCAACGGCAGCGCCCGGGCGCGCTTCGCCCAGCGCTACGGCGCCACCTATGGCGACGACGCCAGCGCCCATGTTCCGGCGGCCCTGCGCGAGGAGTTCATGGCGCTGTTCCGACGGGCGCTGGCCGGCGAGCACGTCCAGCTCGAGCGCACCGAGATGGCCGCCGACGGTCCGCGCTGGGAGCTGCTCTCGCTGCACCCGATCCGGGCCCGCGGCGAGGTGATCGGCGCCACCGTGTTCAGCAAGGACGTCACCGACCTCAAGCGCGCCGAACAGGCGGCGCGCCAGCACCAGGCCGATCTGGCGCACGTCCTGCGGCTCAGCACCATGGGCGAGATGGCATCGGGCCTGGCGCACGAGATCAACCAGCCGCTGGGCGCCATCGCCAACTACGCCCAGGGCTGCGCGCGCCGGCTGCGCGCCGGCACCGCCGACGTCGCCACCCTGCTGCCGATCGTCGAGGAGATCGGCGGCGAAGCGCTGCGCGCCGGCGAGATCATCCGCCGCCTGCGCGATCTGATCCGCAAGGACACCGCCCGGCAGAGCCCGGCCGACGTCAACCACCTGGTGCGCGAGTCGGTGCGGCTGATCGAGCCCGAGGCGCGCGCCCGCGGCGTCGCGCTCCACCTCGACCTGACGCCGGACCTGCCGGCGGTGTCGTGCAACGACATCCAGATCGAGCAGGTGCTGCTCAATCTGCTGCTCAACGGCGTCGAGGCGGTCGAGGCGGCGGACAACGGCGAGCGCGCGCTGGCGGTGCGCACCGCGCTCGCCGGCGACGCCGTGCAGGTGGCCGTCGCCGATTCCGGCGTCGGCCTACCCGACCCGCCGGCGGACGTGTTCGCGCCGTTCTACAGCACCAAGTCGAGCGGCCTCGGCATGGGCCTGTCGATCAGCCGTTCGATCATCGAAGCGCACGGCGGCACCCTGTGGGGGACGCGCAATCCCGACCGCGGCAGCACCTTCCGCTTCACCCTCCCGGCCTGAGCCAGCGCAGCGCCGCCGCGGCCAGCGCCGCCAGGGCCGCCACCCACCACCAGCGGCGCCGCCGCGGCGTTGGCGCGTGGCGCAGACACATCCGACACACCGCCCGCCGGCTGGTCAGGCGCAGCACGACCTCGACGCAGTCGCCGCAGCACAGCGCGCCGCAGTCGGCGCACATCCCGGCGGCCGGCGCCTGGCAGTACACGCAGTAGACATCGTCCGGGGTGAATGGCTGTTCCTGCACGCCCGCAATGGTGAACGATCGGCCGGCGGCAGCGCAAAGGGCGGCCCCGCGCGACGGCGGCGCGAGAGTGTGGCAGGGTGTGGCGCGATGGCGAAGAAGCCCCTCCCACCGGAGACGACGGCGCTGGGCTCGCTCGGCGAGTTGCTGCGCCGGCGCGGCGTCCGCGTCGGGGAGCCCGCCGTTCCGGCGCCAGCGCCGCCGGCGGCGGCGGCATCGCCGGCGACGTCGCCCGCCGCGGGTCTGGACCTCAGCCGCGCCGGCAAGGTGATCGTCCGCCGCGAGCGCAAGGGCCACGGCGGCAAGACGGTGACCGTCGTGGACGGCCTGGCATTGCCGGCGGCGCAGATGGACACACTGGCGCGCGCCCTGCGCAAGGCGCTCGGCTGCGGCTCGTGGGTGGAGGCGGGCCGGGTCGTGCTGCAGGGCGATCGTCCGGATGCGGCCGCGGCCTGGCTCGTCCGTCACGGCGCCCGGCAGGTCCGGCGCGGCAACTGAGCGAGGTCGGTCGGGTCAGCGCCGCCGCGTCACCCGCGCCGCCAGCGCCATCGCCGCCAGCAGCAGCGCGGCGGCGAGAACGAACGACGCGCCCTGCTGGGGCCATGATCTCCTCGCGCAGCGCGCGCCGCTGCATCCGCCCCGGCGGGCAGCGAAAGATCTTGCAGCGACGGCGTTTGGGCCCCAAGCTCCGGGCCGTGCAGCTCTTCGATCTCCTCCTCGGGCACGGCGACCGGGTGGCGCTCACCGCGGATGGCCGCGACCACACCTACGGCGCGCTGGCCGACGCCGCGGCGCGGCTGGCCGCGACGTTGCGGGCGCGCGGGCTCGCGGCCGGCGATCGCGTCGCCTTCTTCCTTCCCAACTGCGCCGAGCTGGCGATCGCCTACTTCGGCTGCTTCGCCGCCGGGCTGGTCGCCGTGCCGCTCAATCCGCGCTACCGCGGCCCCGAGGTCGAGCACGCGGTGGCGGACTGCGCGCCGCGCCTGCTGATCGCCGACGCCGCCCTGCTCGACCGTCTCGACGGCGCGCGCCTGGCGGCGCTCGGGATCGCCGGGGTCGTCGTCGCCGGCGGTCCGGCGCCGACCGGCACCGAGCCGTTCGCCCGCCTGCTCGACGCCGCGCCGCTGCCGGCCCCGGTCGCGGTCGCCGCCGACGACCCCGCCGTCGTCCTCTACACCTCCGGCAGCACCGGCAAGCCGAAGGGCGTCACTCACACCCACGCCTCGCTGCGCCGCACGGCGCGCCACCAGGTGGTGAGCCAGGCGCTCGACGCCAGCGACGTGCAGCTCGCCTTCATGGGCATCGCCTACATCGCCGCCTTCGCCGGCCAGTTGCTGACGGCGTTCGCGCTCGGCGGCCGGGTGATCCTGCTGCCGCACGGCGATCCCGCGGCGGTGGTCGACGCCATCCCGCGCCACGGCGTGACGCGGCTGCAGACCGGCCCCGCCGATCTGCGCGACCTGTTGGCGCATCCGGCGCCGGCGCGCGCCGCGCTGGCCACGCTGCGCTGCGCCATCGCCGGCGGCGAGCGCATCGCCGCCGAGCTGCACCACCGCTTCGCCGAATGGGCCGGCCTGCCGCTCACCGAGGCCTGTGGCATGACGGAGGCCTACAACTACGCGATGAACCCCCCGTTTGGCGCCAAGCGCCTCGGCTCCTTCGGCCTGCCGACCGACGGCGTGACGCTGCGCCTGGTCGGCGCCGACGGGCGCGACGGCGACGAGGGCGAGGTGTGGCTGCGCAGCGACGCCATGGCGCGCGGCTACTGGAACGATCCCGCGGCGACCGCCGCCGCGCTGCGCGACGGCTGGCTCGTCACCGGCGATCTGGCGCGTCGCGACGCCGACGGCTGGTACTGGTTCGTCGGCCGGCGCAAGGAGATCATCATCCGCGGCGCCTCGAACATCGCGCCGGGCGAGGTCGAATCGGTGTTGACGCAGCATCCCGCGGTCGCCGCCGCGGGCGTCGTCGGCGCGCCGGACGCGCACGACGGCCACGTGCCCGTCGCCTTCGTCCAGCTCCATCCCGGCGCCGCGGCGACGCCGGCGGCGCTGCGCGCCTTCGCGTCCGAACGCCTCGCCGAGTACAAGGTGCCGGTGCGCGTCGTCGTGCTCGATGCCCTGCCCCGGAACGTGAACGGCAAGCTCGACCGCGCCGCGCTCGCCGCCCGCTCCTCGCTCAGCGCCGCTTGAAGTACCTCTGCACCGCCGCGGCGTAGAGCTTCCGCAGCCGGGCGGTGAGCGGGCCGGGCTTGCCCGTGGCGAGCGGCGCTTCGTCGACGTGGACGATGGGGACGATCTCAATCATCGACGAGGTGAGGAAGGCCTCGTCGGCGAGGCGCAGGTCGGTGGTGGTGATCTCGCGCTCGACGGCGGGGATGCCGTTGGCGCGCGCCAGGTCGATGATCAGGCCGCGGGTGACGCCGGGCAGGATGCCGCCCTGCGGCGCGGTGTAGAGGGTCTTGTCGCGCACCACGAACACCGACGTCGTGGTGCCCTCGGTGAGCACGTGGTCGGCGCGCACGAAGAGGCCCTCGTAGGCGCCGTGGTACGACGCCAGCACCTTGCCGACGACCGCCGGCAGGTAGTTGATCGACTTGTGCTCGGGGATGAAGCCGTGGCGCGAGAAGGGGAGCAGCGACACCTTGACGCCGCGCTTCTGGTGGGTGGCGATGGCGCGATCGAGCGGGCGGACCATGATCACCGTCGTCGGCTTGGCGATGTCCGGCGGCAGCACGCGCGGCTCGGCGGGCCCGCGGGTGATGGTGATCCGCACCCAGGTGTCCTGCCGCTGCAGACCGTTGCGCTGCAGCAGCTCGCTGATCACCTGCGGCCAATCGAGATCGGGGACCGGCAGGCCGAGGATGTCGGCCGAGGTGCGCAGGCGGTGGAAGTGCTCCTCGATCGCGAAGGCGCGCCCCTTGTAGCCGCGCATGGTCTCGAAGAGCCCGTCGCCGTACAACAGGCCGCGGTCGTAGACGCTGATCATCGCCCGCTTGGACTCGACGATGCGCCCGTTGAGGAACACGTAGCCGTCTCTCATGCCCGCATCCTTTCCATCCCCCGCAACGCCTGCATCAACGCCTCCGTCTTGAGCAGCGTCTCGGCGTGCTCCCGCGCCGCCTGCGAGTCCGCCACGATCCCGCCCCCGGCCCAATAGCACAGGCCGGTGGCGTCGAGCACGGCCGTGCGGATGGCGAGGTTGAAGACGCTGCGCCCGTCGGGCTCGGTCCAGCCGATGGCGCCGGTGTAGAAGCCGCGCGGCGCCGGTTCGAGCTCCTCGATGATCTCCATGGCGCGGATCTTCGGCGCGCCGGTGATCGAGCCGCCGGGGAAGAGGGCGCGCAGGACGTCGGCGAGCGCGGTGCGCGGCCGCAGTCGCCCGCGCACCTCGGAAACCATGTGGACGAGCAGCGGGTAGGCGCGTTCCGCGAAGAGATCCGCCACCTCGACGCTGCCGGTGACGCACACCCGCCCGAGGTCGTTGCGCTCCAGATCGACGATCATCACGTGCTCGGCGCGCTCCTTGGCGTCGTCGACCAGCGCGCCCGGTGAGCCGGCGCGCCGGCGGGTGCCCTTGATCGGCAGGGTGGCGATGCGATCGCCGTCGAGGCGCAGCAGGCACTCGGGCGAGCTCGACACCAGCGTCCATCCCGCGCCGTCGAGGTAGGCGGCGTAGGGCATCGGGTAGCGCTCGCTCCACGCCGCCAGTAGCGCCGGCGCGGCGACGCGCGGCAGGGCGGCGTGGAACGGCTGCGCCAGATTGACCTGGTAGACATCGCCGGCGGCGATGTAGGCCTGCACGCGCGCCACCAGCGCCGAGTAGCGCTCGCGGTCGAGCAGCGGCCGCAGCGCCGGCGGCGCCACGAGCGGCGCGAGCGGCGGGTCGGGCGCCGCGTACCACTGCCGCGCCGCGGCGAGGCGGGCGTCGCTGGCGGCGGCGAGGCAGGCGCGGCCGCGGCGCCGGTCCGCCCGATAGCTCCAGTCGTAGGCGGCGGCGAAGAGCAGCGGCGTCTGCGGCCACGGCAGGCGGCGCGGCAGGCGCTCGCCGGCGTGCTTGAGGTCGTAGGCGAGCGCCGTGGCGATGCCGCCGCCCTCGCCCACCCGGGCGCGGTGGGCATCGAGGAACGCCTGCCAGGCCGCCCACGGATCGCCCCAGCGCCAGCGCGTGCCGCCGCCCGCGGTCGTCGCACTCCAGCCCGAGGCGTGGCAGGTCAGGGTGGCGATCGGCGTGTCGCTGTAGCGGACCGTGCCGTCGCCCCAGGCGTCCGCGTCGCCGTCGAACAGCACCCGGTGGGGTCGATCGCCGCCGCGCCGCACCAGCGACGCGGGGCGCATGGCGGGCGCGACTCCTTGCGTCGGCATGGGCTTCCTGCTTTGGGCAGAGCTGTCGTTGTACCGAGCGTCCGGCCAAGGCGCAACACGGCTCGCCGCGCGGCACGATGCGGATCACCATGCGAGGGTTGCGTTCTCGGAGCTCGAAGCGGCGCGGTCCGCTCTGATCGGCGACCTCGGCCATGAACGCCACCCTCCAGCTCCTGCACTCGGTCCTGCCGACCAGCGTCGGGCTGCGGGTGCGGATCAACATCGCGCACCCCTCGGCGCAGATCCTCGGCGCGGAGCGGATGGGGTCGGGGACGATCGTCGACGCCGCCGGCATCGTCCTGACGGTGAACTACGTCGTCCTCGGCGCCGAGACGGTCGAGGTGACGCTGCTCGATGAGACGCGGCTCTCCGGCCAGGTGATCGCGCAGGACTTCTACAGTGGCCTGGCGGCGGTGAAGATCCCGGAGCAGAGCTACCGCGCCGCCCGGCTCGGCGGCACCGACCGGCTGGCGCTGGGCGACGAGGTGTTCATCGTCGCCTCCGCCGGCGGCAGCCAGCGGCGCGTCAACACCGGCGCGATCATGTCGCTCGACCGTTTCGACGCCTTCTGGGAGTTCTCGCTCGAACGCGGCATCGTCACCACCGCGCGCAACCCCGGCCTCGGCGGCGGCGGCCTCTTCACCCGCGCCGGCGAGCTGGCGGGGATCGTGTCGCTCGACCTCAACGAGGTCGGCCGCTTCACCCTCGCGGTGCCGATCGAGCACTGGTCGGCGCACACCGACGAGCTGCTGCGGCACGGCCGGCGCACCAGTCGGCCGCCGCGCGCCTGGGTCGGCTTCTACTGCTACGTGCTGAGCGACCACGTGATCATCGCCGGCGTGCTCCCCGGCACGCCGAGCGAGCGCGCCGGCCTGCGGCCCGGCGACGTCGTCGTCGCCGTCGACGAGCAGCCGATCGCCGACCGCCGCGATCTCTACGCGCGCGTCTGGGCGCACCGCCCCGGCGAGCGCATCCACTTCAAGGTCTTCCGCGACGACGCGGTGCGCGAGGTCGTGGTGGAAGGCGGCGACGCCGAGGCCTTCTTCGCGTGAGCGCGATCGCCCGACGCGCTCCCCGGCGGCCGGCGCGCGGGGCGAAGCGACGATGAAGCCGCGCATGGCGCTCGGCGACTTCCTGGTCGCCTATCTGCAGCGCGTCGGCGTCACGCACCTCTTCGGCATTCCCGGCGACCTGGTGATGCGCCTGTTCCTGCGCTTCGGGCAGAAGCGCGGCCTGCGCATCGTCACCATGTCGCACGAGCCGGGGGTCGGCTTCGCCGCCGACGGCTACGCGCGCGCCACCGGCCGCATCGGCGTCGTCTGCGTCACCTACGGCGCCGGCGGCCACAACATGGTGAATCCGGTCGCCGGCTCGTTCGCCGAGCGCGTGCCGCTGCTGATCATCAGCGGCGGGCCGGGCGAGGAGGAGCGCAAGCTCGGGACGCTGATCCACCACCAGGCGAAGGAGATCGCGTCGCAGCTCCACATCTACCGCGAGATCACCTGCGCGGCGCGGCTGATCGACCGCGTCGGCAGCGCGGCGGACGAGATCGACGAGGTGGTGCAGACGGTGTGGGCGGAGCGGCGGCCGGGCTATCTCGAGATCCATCGCGACATGGTGGAGCGCACCGTCGCGGTGCCGCCGCGCCTGCTCGACTGGACCGGCCGCCTGCCGGAGCGCCGCTCGGATGCGCGCAAGGTGCGCGAGGCGGCGCGCGAGACGGCGGCGCGGCTGAACGCGGCGCGCGCCCCGGTGGTGATCGCCGGCATCGAGTGCCACCGCTACCACCTCACCCGCGAGCTGCTGCGCCTGGTCGAGCGCACCGGCGCGCCGTGCGCCACCACCGTGCTGGCCAAGGGGGCGATCCCGGTCGACCACCCGCAGCACATGGGCGTCTACCTCGGCGCCATCAGCCCGCGACCGATCCGCGAGCGCATCGCGCGCGCCGACGCGGTGCTCAGCCTCGGCACCCTGCTGACCGACATGAACCTCATGGGGCGCGGCCCGACGTTTGGCGCGGCGGCGGCGATCTCGGCGGTCGACGACCGCGTCGACGTCAGCTTCCACTCCTACAATCAGGTGACGCTGCGCGACTTCCTCGCCGCGCTCGGCCGCGAGCCGCTGACGCGGCGCCGCCAGCGCGTCGTCTACGCCGACAACCTCGGCCCGCAGCAACGCGGCACGGCGCGCGCCGTGCGGGTCAGCGACGTGCTGTGGGAGGTCAACCGCTTCCTCGCCGGCCGCCGCGACGTCATGGTGGTGTCGGAGGCGGGCGATGCCCTGTTCGGGGGCCTCGACGTGCGCGCCAACGGCCCGGTGCCGTACCTGGCGCAGGGCTACTACGCGTCGATGGGCTTCGGCGTGCCGGGCGCCATCGGCGCCCAGATCGGCACCGGGCTGCGGCCGCTGGTGCTGTGCGGCGACGGCGCCTTCCAGATGACCGGCCAGGAGATCGCCCAGGCGCCGCGCCACGGCTGCAACCCGATCGTGCTCGTGCTCAACAACGCCGGCTGGGGCATCTTCCGCCCGGTGGCCGACCGCAAGGACCTGCTCGCCATCCCGCCCTGGCCGTACGCCGAGCTGGGCCGCGCCTGGGGCGGCTGGAGCGCCCGCGTCGAGACCGTCGCCGCGCTGCGCGACGCCCTCGCCGAAGCCGGCCGCCGCCGCGAGCTGGCGCTGATCGAGATCATCCTCGACCCCGACGACCACTCGCCGGTGGCGCGCAAGTACATCGCGGCGTCGGTGGGAAGAAGGAACAAATGAAGCGGAATTGTCGCGGTTCCGAATCGTCATCCAGCTCAAGCACGTGGACGCTGAGCTATGCGGCGATTCCTCGTCGGCTCTGATCGGCAGAGGACGAGAAGGCGACGCGCCTCGCTGTCCCCACGAGGAGCGCCGATCGGCGCTGGACGCGAGCGCTCCGTTGACGCAAAAACGCCTCGGAAGCTAACCGATGCCGCCGGTCTCGATTCCGCAGTGGCTGATCGGAGGCCGCTGCGGTGGGAGCGGTGTCGACGTGTAGCAGCAGGCCAGGGGATTGCGGAAGGTGAGGATGGACAACGACCCCGAAATCAGCGTCCGGGCTGAATTACAACCGGGCCAGATCTTCACTGGTCCGCTCTTCAGCGAGCCCACGCGCGTCGAGACGGTTCAGCCGAACGGGGCGGCGAGTTGGGTCGTGGGACTCGGCCTGCAATCAGAACGCCTCCGGAAGGTGACGCTCACCGCTGCCGATCTCGATCGCCTCTCGTTCCTGCACGCACGGAGCTCGTTCGACGGCGACGGGCGCCTCCTGCGCCTGGGTCTCCAGGCCTATGCGCTGGGCATCGCCTATGAGTTCGATCCGTACTTTGGCCTCTCCATTTCGCGCATCGATCCGCTCCCGCACCAGATGCAGGTGCGCGAGACGCCGCCGTCATCCGGAGACAATCGATGAAGATTCGCAAGATCGCGCTCAAGAACTGGAAGAACTTCGTCGACGCCGAGGCGCAGATCCATGATCGCGTGTTCCTCGTCGGACCGAACGCATCCGGCAAGTCGAACTTCCTCGACGCGTTCCGGTTCCTCCGTGACTTGGCGTCCACCGGTGGCGGGTTCCAGGAAGCGGTTGCGCGGCGTTCGGGGGTTTCCGCGATTCGGTGCTTGGCGGCCCGCCGCTACCCGGACGTCGAGATCCGCGTCGAACTCCAGGATGGAGACGACGGCCCGAGTTGGACATACGAGTTGGCCTTCAATCAGGACTCGCAGCGGCGGCCCCAGCTACGCAAGGAACGTGTCTCGGGACCCAGCGGTAAGCTCCTCGATCGCCCGGATCGCGAGGACAAGGGCGATCCGGCCCGGCTGACGCAGACCTTCCTAGAGCAGGTAAACGTCAACCGGGACTTCAGGGACATCGTCACGTTCTTCGCGTCCATTCGCTACCTGCACATCGTGCCGCAACTCGTGCGCGAGCCCGACCGTTCCGTGGGCCGTTCGAATGATCCCTTCGGCGGCGACTTCCTGGAGCAGGTCGCCAAGACACAGGAGCGGACGCGCAACGCCCGCCTGCGGCGGATCCAGGAAGCCCTCCGCGTTGCGGTACCACAGCTCCAGGAGGTCGAGCTGTGGCGCGACGCGCGCGGCACCCCCCACTTGCGGGGCAAATACCAGCACTGGCGCCCGCAGGGAGCCTGGCAAACGGAAGAGCAGTTCTCCGACGGAACGTTGCGGCTCATGGGTCTCCTGTGGGTGACGATGGACAGAGAGGGGCCCCTGCTCCTGGAGGAGCCCGAGCTCTCGTTGCACCCCGAGATCGTGCGCGTCCTACCCTCGATGCTGGCACGAGTTCAGCGCCGCACCGGCCGGCAGATCTTTCTCAGCACGCATTCGCCGGACCTCCTTCACGATGAGGGCATCGGTCTCGACGAGGTGCTGCTGCTCGTCCCCGGGAGCGAGGGCACGCAGGTATCGACGGCTGGCTCACATCGCGACATTCGCGATCTGCTGGAGGGCGGCCTGTCGCTGGCTGACGTCGTGATCCCCAGGACGCGGCCCGACCGAGCGAATCAGCTCACGCTGTTCGCAGACGCCTGATGGCCGCGCAGCCCGTGGTGATCTCGGCGGCGGTGGAGGGCATCGTGGACGAGGCGGTCGTACGGAGGCTCATCGCCAGCGTCGGCGGCCAAGCGGGTCCCGTGTACGGCAAGAACGGGAAGTCCGCCCTCAGAACCCAGCTCAACGGGTTCAACAATGCGGCGAGGCACGCGCCCTGGATGGTCTTGGTGGACCTGAACGGCGAGCAGGATTGTGCTCCCCTATTGCGCGCGAGCTGGCTGCCCTCGCCGGCCCGGTTGCTTTGCTTCCGTGTCGCCGTGCGACAGGTCGAGGCTTGGCTGATCGCGGATGGGGAGGCGCTCTCGGAATACGCCGGCGTTGCGCGATCCCAGATTCCCAAGGACCCGGAGCGCCTTCGGAACGCGAAGGTCGCGATGGTAGATGTCGCCCGCCGCTCCCGGCGCGCCGCAATACGCCGGGACATGGTGCCCCGCCAAGGGAGTGGGCGACCCGTTGGCCCGGCCTACACCTCGCGGCTCATCGAGTACGCCGAGACGCGATGGCGGCCGGCTGTGGCGGCGCAGCGCTCCGAGAGCCTGCGCCGGGCTATTGCGGGTCTTGAGCGCCTGATCGGAACATCGGCGTGATCCCCAAGGCCCGCAAGCGCGTCGCCGAGGTGGAGTTCCCGATCGCCGACGTGCGCCGGCATGCGGCGCGCGAGAAGTCGATCCGCCACGGGCACCCGAGCACGTTGCAGCCGTGGTGGGCGCGAAGGCCGCTGGCGTCGAGCCGAGCGGTGCTGCTGGGCCTGCTCTGGCGTCACCCGTGCGACCCACTCTGCCCGCCGTCGTTCAAGGCCGAGGCGCGACAGCGGCTGCGAGAGATCGCCAGTTGCCACCCGGGGGAAGCAACGGGATTCGTAGGGGGTTGAGAGTTGCGCGTCCCGCTCGGGTGACTGGCAATCCCACTCGTCTTCGCCTAACCCCTAACCGCGCAACCCCGTCCAGTCATCAGTCCGCCGAACCCAATCCGCCGTCCCACCGATGATCGCCATCCTCCACGGAGCCGCCGCCGAACCCTGGGTGGGCCCCATCGCCAGCGACATCCAGGCGGCGGCGGAGGCGCGCGGCGGCGAGATCGTGCGCCTGACGTTCGAATCGGCGCTGCGCGCGCCGCGCGAGTGGCAGAGCGTGCGGCGGCTGTACGTGCTGCCGTTCGACGTGCCGGCGGACGTGCCCGAGGACCTGCCGCTCGACGGGACGCTGCTCATCCGCGCCCTCTTTCCGCGCGCCGAGGTGGTCAACGCCATGGCGGCGCACGCGCTGTGCTGGGACAAGATCGCCGCCGCGCAGCGCTTGCACGAGCGCGGCGTGGCGATGCCGGAGACGCTGATCACCATGGATCCGGACGAGGCGCGGGCCTTCGTCCGCCACCACCAGCACGCCATCCTCAAGGAGCCGCGCGCCGCCGGCGGGCACGGGCACGTGGTGCTGTTCGCGGACGGCGACGGGACGATCGGCGGCGAGGTGCCGGGGCGCCGCTACGTCGTCGAGCCGGTGCGCTCCGGCATCGGCCGCCAGGTGCGGCACGGCGTGCTGAGCTGTCCGCCGCCGTTCTACCTGCAGCGCCTGGTGACCGACGTCGGCCGCGGCGGCGTGCTGCGCCCGGGCCAGATCCTGCGCGCCTACGTGGTCGACGGTCAGATCGCCTTCTGGAGCGAGCGGCGGCGCGACAAGATCCGCCGCCCCGCGGACTTCATCATCAGCGCCGCCTTCGGGGCGCGCTACCACTTCGTGCGCGCCGTCAGCGATGCCGCCGAGACGCTGGCGCGCCGGGCGGCCGAGGCGCTCGGCGTGCGCATCGGCGCCGTCGACCTGATCCGCGCCGGCGATCAGGGACCGTTCGTGCTCGAAGCCGACACCGACGGTCAGCACCTGCTGATCGACCGTTCCTTCAAGCGGCTGCCGGAGTACCGCGACCTCTTCAACTTCGACGCCATGATCGCCGACGTGTTGCTCGCCGAGGAGACGGAGATGAAAACGCGCACCGTCGGCGTCGAGCGCCGCGAGCGCCCGCCCCGCCCGCGCCGCTCGTAGCCGGGATCGGCGTCGGGCGGTCGCGGCGCCGGACGATCACGGCCGTCGTCGGACCGACGCGCGGCCGGTCAGAAGATCACCGCCAGCAGCGCGCCGAGGATGAGCAGGACGTTGGGGACGAAGGTCAGCGCGAAGCCGAGCGAGCGCGATTCCGGATCGGCGACGTAGGCGCGGGCGTAGATGGCGCGCCCGGCGACGAACACCAGGCCGAGCAGTCCGGCCCAGCGCGGGCTGACGTAGCGGGCGAACAGGAACAGCGCCGGGATGAAGACGATGAGCTGCTCGAGCGTGTTCATCTGCACCCGGTACCAGCGCTCGAACATCGGATGTCCGGTGGTGGCGGGCGCCGCCACGCCGTACTGGCCGCGGGCGCGGCCGGTGAGCGTCGAGATGGCGAGGTATTCGATCAGCGCCAGCAGCGCGACGAACGAGACGAAATCCATGCGACCTCCTGCAGTGTCGGGTGTCCGTTCTCTGTATCCCGCGCGCCCCGGACGCTCAACGTCCGAGCCGCGAAAGGGGTGGCGGCGGCCGGGGCGAACGCGCTAGGAGCAGGCATGCGCGATGTCGAGCGGGTGCTGGCCGCCAACGAGGCGTTCTACACCGCGTTCGCCGCCCGCGACGTCGAGGCGATGGAGGCGCTGTGGGCGCAGCGCGCGCGGGTCGCCTGCATCCATCCCGGCTGGCAGCCGCTGCACGGGCGCGACGCCGTGCTGGCGAGTTGGCGCGACATCCTGAGCAATCCCAATTCGCCACCGATCCGCTGCAGCGACGCCGTCGCGCACGTGCTCGGCGCGACGGCCATCGTCATCTGCACCGAGCGCTTTCCCGGCGCCGAGCTGGTCGCGACCAACGTCTTCGTCGAGGAGGACGGCGCCTGGCGCCTGCTGCACCACCAGGCCGGCGGGGTCGTCCGCCCGAGCAGCGACGACGACGGCGAGCTGCTGCACTGACGCGGCCGGCGGCCGCCGGTGCCGGTTCTCGCCGGCACGTCGTCAGGCCTTGGTGACCGGGTAGAGCTTCTCGGTCCACTCGCGCCAGCCGCCGTCCATGGAGCAGACGTTGCGGTAGCCCATTTTCTGCAGCGCGTCGGCGGCGAGGGCGGAGCGGAAGCCGCCGCCGCAGTAGAGCACGATGCGGGCGCCCTTGTCCGGCACGACGCGCTCGATGTCGCGCTCGATGATGCCCTTCGAGAGGTGCAGGGCGCCGGGCAGGTGGCCGCGCGCCCATTCGCCGTCCTCGCGGGTATCGATGAGCTCGAAACGGTCGCCGCGATCGAGCATCGCCTTGACGTCATCGGTGCCGCACTCGCGGATGCGCGTCTTGGCGTCGTTGACGATGGCCAGGAATCCCGGTGCGTGCTTCATGGCAGCGTCCCGCACTGCGCGCGCTGGCGCAGGTAGTGGTCGGCGAGCACCAGCAGCGCCATCGCCTCGACCATCGGCACGGCGCGCGGCAGCACGCACGGATCGTGACGGCCTTTGCCCTCGAGGGTCACCGCCTGGCCGCTGCGGTCGACGGTCCGCTGCGCCTGGCGAATCGTCGCCGTCGGCTTGAAGGCGACGCGGAAGACGATGTCCTCGCCGTTGCTGATGCCGCCCTGCACGCCGCCGGAGCGGTTGCTGACGGTGCGCACGCGGCCGCCCTCGGCGGTGAAGGGGTCGTTGTGCTCGATGCCGGTCAGCGACACGCCGGCGAAGCCGCTGCCGATCTCGAACCCCTTCGACGCCGGCAGCGAGAGCATGGCGCGGGCGAGGTCGGCTTCGAGCTTGTCGAACACCGGCTCGCCGAGCCCGGCGGGGACGCGGCGGCAGACGCACTCGACGATGCCGCCGAGCGAGTCGCCGGCGCGTCGCGCCTCGTCGATGCGGGCGATCATGCGCTCGGCCGCGGCGGCGTCGGGACAGCGGACGATGTTGGCCTCCACCGCGTCGCGCGTCACCGCCGGCGGCGCGATCTCGGTGGCGATCGTCCACACCTGCCGCACCCAGGCGACGACCTCGACGCCGGCGAGGTCGGCGAGCAGCTTGCGGGCGATGGCGCCGGCGGCCACCCGGCCGATGGTCTCGCGCGCCGAGGCGCGGCCGCCACCCTGCCAGTTGCGGATGCCGTACTTCGCTTCGTAGGTGTAGTCGGCGTGCGACGGCCGGTAGGCATCGCGGAACGCCTCGTAGGCGGCGGAGCGCGCGTCCTCGTTGCGCACCAGGACCGCGATCGGCGTGCCCAGCGTCTGGCCCTCGAACAGGCCGGAGAGGATCTCGGCGCGGTCCGCCTCGTCGCGCGGCGTGGTGATGCGGCTCTGCCCGGGCCGCCGCCGGTCGAGATCGCGCTGGATCTCCTCGACCGTCAACGGCAGGCGCGGCGGGCAGCCGTCGACCACCACCCCGACGCCGCCGCCGTGCGACTCGCCGAAGGTGCTGAGCCGGAAGAGCTGTCCGAAGCTGGAGCCCATCGCGTCGCAGCGTAGGCGAGCAGCATGCTGGTCACAAGCGCCCTCCCCACCCATCCAGGACGCGAAGCTCGCACGGGCTCGTCTCGCTTCGCGCCTTCGCGTCGAGACGCGTCAGGGCAGGGTCTTCGCCGAGAGGAATGTCCACACCCGCTCGGTGGCATCCGCCGGCCAGCGGTGCGGGTAGGCGTCCTCGCAGTAGGCGACGACGGCGCCGTCGCGACAACGCCAGCGCTGGCAGGTCGGGCCGTCGGCCTCGGCCTCGCCGGTACAGCCGTCCAGGGCGCGCCAGCGGTCGCGCACCTCCCGACCCAAGGCGACCGGGATGAGATCGTCCTCGCTGCCGTGCTGGATGAGGATCGGCACCGGGCGCGCCGGCGCGCAGTCGACGCGCAGCGTGCCGCCGCTCACCGGCGCCACGGCGGCGATGCGGTCGGCCATGGCGCAGGCGAGGAGCTGGCTGAAGAAGGCGCCGTTGGAGAAGCCGGTGGCGTAGATGCGCCGGCGGTCGACGCAGTAGTCGCGCTCGAGCTGGTCGAGCAGGGCGGCGGTGAAGGCGACGTCGCGATTGCCGGCGATCGCGTCCATCCGCCAGCCGGGGCCGGTCACGTCCTGGCCGCGCAGCGTCAGTTGCACCGGCAGGCCCTCCGGGTAGGCGGTGATGAACCCCTCGCGCTCGGCCAGCGCCTTGAAGCCGGAGACGTTCCAGACCCCGGCGCCGCTGTGGCCGAAGCCGTGGAAGTCGAGGAGCACGGGAGCCGGTGTGCCCGGCTTGACGCTGTCGGGCACGTCGAGGATCACCTGACGCGGCGTGCCGGCGACGTCGATGGTTCGCGTCAACCGCCGCCCGTGCTCGATGTCGGTGCGCGAGCAGCCGCTCGACGGCAGCGGCGCGGCGGCGGCGGTGGCGGCGGCGGCGGTGGCGAGTACGAACAACAGCGTGGCGACCAGCGGCATGGGTCGCATCTATAGCCGATTCCGGCCGCCGGCGCCCGCGGCGCTCAGCGCGGCGGCGGCGCGGCGCTGAAGCGGACGACGCCGCCGGCGTCGCGCCAGATGTACACCGTGCTCTTGCCCTGGTCGGCGGCCGCGGCGACCGCCGCCGCGACGACCAGCGCCAGCAGCAGCGCGAGCCCGAGGCGGCGCCGCGGGTGCGCGGTCGACGCCGCGGGTGCCTGGTCGTGGCGAGTCGTCATCGGGCAGGAACGACACCAAGATGCGTACCAATCGCCCGGCGACGCGATGCCGGGATGGTCGCCGGATGATGAGGGAAATTCGCCGTCGACGGGTCGACAATTCGTCGCTTCGTGGCAGCATGGGGCCGCGCGTTGACAACGCGCCGGGAGCGCACGTATGCGTCCCGCATCATCGAACCAGGAGGGTCGTTATGAAGAGGACTCTAGTGTTGGCGGCGATCGGGGTGATGCTGAGCGGTGGAGTTGCTCTCGCCGATCCCGATGTGGGATGCGGCTGGGGGACGATGGCCTTCAAGGGCCAGACCGGCGTCGCGGCCAAGGTGCTGGCGGCGACCACCAACTCGTCGCTCGGCAACCAGACCTTCGGCATCAGCTCCGGCACCGCCGGCTGCAAGCAGGGCGGCACGGTCACCGCCGACGCCCGCCTGCAGATGTACGCCAGCGCCAACATCGACCAGTTGGCGAGCGACATGGCCTCGGGCCGCGGCGAGTCGCTGGACACGCTGGCGCAGTTGATCGGCGTCGCCGACGCCGACAAGCCTGCCTTCTTCGCCTTCGCCAAGCGCAACTTCGGCGCCCTGTTCCCGGCCGATCAGGTCACCGCCGGTGAGCTGCTCACGGCGCTGAAGGGCCTGATGGCGACCGACGCGCTGCTGGCGCAGTACGTGTCGTGAGCGACGCGCGGGACCGCGGCCGACGCCCCCGGTGGCTCGACGCCGCGGTCCGCGTTCGCTTCGCTGGCTGATCGCGGCCAGCGTCCTGGTGGCCAGCGCCACCGCCGCCCTGGAGGGCCGCCCTCCCGCGCCGCCGCGCGACGCCGGCGCCTCACCACCAACGCCCGCTCCATCCTGCGTCGCCGCCGGCTGCGAGCCCCGCGCCGGAGCGCCGCCCTCCACGCCGCCGGGTGAAGCGGCCGAGTACCTCGCCGAGCTCACCGCCCGCGCCGACGCGCTCGGGCTCGCCGACGACCCGCAGTGGTGGGCGCTGCTGCACGTCGAGCGCCGGCTCGGCGGCCGGGTCGAGAGCACGGCCGACTCGCCCGACTTCCTGCTCGCCCCCGACGGCCGCGACGACCCGCGCGCCGAGCTGCACGCGACCCTCGCCCGCTTCTTCGACCCGGCGGCGACGCTGAAGGACGACGAGCCGCCCCAGTGCGCCCTGCGCGGCCGCTACCTCTGGCTCGACCGCCGCCTGCGCTTCGACCCGAGCCGCCTGCCGCCGCAGCCGTGCCCGGCCTTCGAGCACTGGCGCGCCGCCATCGATCCCGCCGGCGTCACCCTGGTCTTCCCGGAAGCCTACATGAACAACCCGTCGTCGATGTTCGGGCACACCCTGCTGCGCATCGACTCCGCCACCGGCAAGGATCTCCTCGCCTACGGCAGCAACTACTCCGCCGACGTCGGCGGCGACGGCGGCATCGCCTTCGCCTTCAAGGGCATCTTCGGCTACTACGACGGCCGCTTCTCGATCCACCCGTACTACGACATCGTCAAGCAGTACGGCGACTGGGAGCAGCGCGACATCTGGGAGTACCCGCTCACCCTCGACGCGGCGCAGACCGACCTGCTGCTCGCCCATCTCTGGGAGCTGCGCGGCGTCACCTTCGACTACTACTTCTTCGACGAGAACTGCTCCTACCAGATCCTGGTGCTGCTCGACGCGGCCCGCCCCGGCCTCGACCTGCAGCGGGCAGTTCCGCGGCCTGGTCGTCCCCGCCGAGACCGTGCGCGCCGTCGCCGACACCCCCGGCCTGATCGCCGGCGCGAATTTCCGACCGTCGGCGGCGACCCGCCTGCGCCACGCCGCGGCGACGATGCCGCACGCCGACAACGCGCTCGCCGCGGCGATCGCCGACGGCACGCGGCCGCCCGACGACCCGGCGCTGGCGGCGCTGCCCGACGACGCGGCCCGCGCCGCCGTCCTCAACACCGCCTTCGATCTCTTCCGCTACCGCTACCTGACCGACCGCGAGGCGACGCCCGAGGAGCAGCATCGCGCCCGCGCCATCCTGCTGGCGCGCAGCCAGGTGCCGTACGCGGGCAGCGGTCTCGACCCGGTGCCGACGCCGGCGGTGCGGCCCGACGAGGGGCACCGGAGCATGCGCGCCAGCCTCGGCAGCGGGGCGCGCGACGGCAAGTACTACGTCGAGGCCGGCGCCCGGCTCGCCTACCACGATCTGCTCGATCCCGGCGGCGGGTACACGCCCGGCGCCGCGATCAGCGCCGGCGACCTGCTGTTCCGCTACTACACGAAGGACCGCGACCCGCGCGTCGAGCGCTTCACCCTCGTCGACATCACCTCGCTCTCGCCGCTCGACGCCTTCTTCCACCCGATCTCGTGGACCGTCGGCACCGGCCTCGACAACCGCCTGCTGCCCGACGCCCACGACGCGCTGCGGGAACACTACGTCTGGCACACCCACGGCGGGCCTGGCGTGGCGATCGCGCCCTGGCCGCGCGCTCTGCTCTACGGCTTCGCGCAGGCGATCGTCGACTGGAGCCCGTCGCTCGCGGAGGACCACGCGATCGGGCCGCAGGGCGCCATCGGCGTCTACGCCGGGCCGGCGAGCGATCGCTGGCGCGCCCACCTCTACGGCAGCGTCACCGGCTTCGTGCTCGGCGACACCAGCCAGTGGTACCGCGGCGGCCTCGACCTGCGCCTGACCCTGACCCCGCAGATGGCGTTGCGCGGCGGCGTCAGCGGCAACCGCGACTTCGACCAGAGCTGGGTCGAGGGCGGCGTGAGCTGGGACCTCTTCTTCTGAGCGGAACGTTCACCGCCGAGCGGTGCCGCAGTGGGCGCCGGCGACGCCTCGCCTGCTCACGCCACGGGATTGCGCGTCGCCAGGCCCGCGAAGCGGGAGAAGTCGCGATCGGCGGTCCAGAGCTCGCTGATGGCGTGCTGCAGGCAGAGGGCGGCGATGCGCGCATCGTGCACCTTCGGACCAACCACGCGCGCGTCGCGCAGCACCCGCGCCAGCACGTCCCAGTAGCCGTCCGCCTCGTCGAGCAGCACCAGCGTGCCGACCGCACGCCAACTCTCGACGGCGCGCAGCGCGGCGGCGGATCGAACACCCGCGGGTGCGTGGCGATGGCCAGGAACTCGTGCACGCACGGCCACGGAATCGCCCAGGGCCCGCGCGCCACCTCGGCCAGGCAGCGCGCCGTCGCCTCGTGCCAGGGGGAGTCTCGACGATGCGCGTACAGCAAGAGGTTGGTGTCGATCGCGATCACCCGCCGCGCTGCTCGTACGCCAGGGATCTGAGCGTGTTCCAGTCGTCCCACGACAGCCCCGGCTGGAGCCCGCGGCCATCGACCGCGTGGGTCCGCAGCGGCTCGGGGCGACGGGCCTGCGCGTCGCGCTCGAGCGCGGCGCGCAGCGCCTCCTCGATCACCGCCCGCAGGGTCGTCCGGCGCCGCGCCGCGAGCTGCTTGGCGCGGCGCAGGAGCGGATCGGCAAGATCGATGGTGGTCTTCATATGGGAGACCCGTGTCACCGAGCCAGACGGGCGCCAATCGACCAGCGGTCCCGCAGCCGGGGCGGGATCAGGCCGCGGCCGGTCTCGCCCCGACCAGCGCCTGCATGGCCTGGCCGATGCCGTCGACGCTGAGGTGGAACATGGGGAAGATGCGCTGGATGAGGCGGCCGGTGTGCGAGCCGTCCCAGTACGGCTTGTCGTCGGGATTGATCCAGACGCTGCGCTCGAAGTGCTCGGCGATGCGGCGCAGCCAGACGATGCCCTCGGTGGCGGCGCCCTGGCGCGGGTCGATGTTGCCGTAGGCCTCGAGCAGCTCGGCGGGGTGCATCGCGGCGTCGCCGACGATGACGCACTTCCAGCGGCTGTCGAGCCTGCGCAGGATGTCGCCGGTCGGCACCGCGTCGGCGCGCATCATCCGCGCCCTGGTGTAGACGTGGTCGTAGATGCAGTTGTGGAAGTAGTACGGCTGGAATTCGCGCAGGCCGTGGTCCTCGTGCAGCGCGGTGAGCAGGCGGCTCACCGGCTCGAAGTACGGGTCCATCGTGCCGCCGACGTCGAGCAGCAGGAGCAGTCGCACGTTGTTGCGGCGCGGCGCGCGGAAGACCATCTCGATCTCGCCCGCGTTGCGGCAGGTCTCGTCGATCGTCTCGTCGAGGTCGAGCTCGGTCTGCTGGCCCTGGCGGGTGAGCTGGCGCAGGCGGCGCAGCGCCACCTTCACCGAGCGCACGTCGAGCGCGTCGTCGGTGCGGTAGTCCTTGTACCGGCGCTCCTCGGCGACCTTCATCGCCGAGCGGCTCTTGCTCTGGCCGCCGACCCGGATGCCGGTCGGATGCTGGCCACCGTGCCCGAAGGGCGACTTGCCGCCGGTGCCGACCCACTTGTCGCCGCCGTCGTGGCGCTCGGTCTGTTCCTGCAGGCGCTCGAGGAAGCGCCGCATCAGCTCGTCCGACGACAACCGCTCGAGCGCCGCCCAGTCCTCGGGCGACAGCTCCGGGAAGTTCTTCGGATCCTTCAGCCACTCCATCACCTGGGCGGTGACGTCGTCGCCGAAGGCGCCCTCGACGCCCTTGAAGACGCGCGAGAAGACGCGGTCGTAGGCGTCGAAGTAGGTCTCGCTCTTGATCAGGCAGGCGCGCCCGAGGTGGTAGAAGCGCAGCAGGTTGCAGCCGTGCAGCCCCTGCTCGAGAGCGCGCAGGAACCCCTGCCACTCCTGGATGGCGACCGGAACGCCCTCGTCGCGCAGGCCGTAGAAGAGGTCGAGGAACATCAGAATCTTTCACCGCAGAGGCGCAGAGTCGCGGAGGCGGAGCACTGGTCCGCGTGACCTCCGCGCCTCTGCGTCTCGGCGGTGAAATTCTTCATTGATTGTACCGCGGACCGAGGTCGGCCCACTTGTTGGGATAGCGGCCGCTCTTCTGATCGTAGCGATTGAGCGCGTCCACGTCCTGCTCGGTCTTGAGCAGGGCGCCGACGAAGGGGATGTGGCTCTCGATCTGCTCCATGCTGATGCCGGAGCGGAGCAGGGCGCTGATCCAGTCGATCAGCTCCGAGGTCGACGGCTTCTTGCGCAGGTCGCTCTGCTCGCGCAGCCAGTAGAACTTGATCAGCACCTGGTCGAGCAACGTGGCGTCGAGGTGCGGATGGTGCACGTCGATGATGCGCCGCATGAGCGGCGGATCGGGGAAGTCGATGTAGTAGAAGATGCAGCGGCGCAGGAACGCGTCCGGCAGCTCCTTCTCGTTGTTCGAGGTGATGAGCACCACCGGCCGGTGGTTCGCCTGCACCTCCTCGCCGGTCTCGGTGATCGTGAAGCGCATCTCGTCGAGCTCGCGCAGCAGGTCGTTGGGGAACTCGAGATCCGCCTTGTCGATCTCGTCGATCAGCAGCACGTGCCGCTGCGCGGCCTTGAAGACGCGGCCGAGCGGCCCGAGCTTGATGTAGCGATTGATGTCCGCCACGTCGCCGGTGCCGAAGCGGCTTTCGTTCGGTCCCATTTTGCCGGGTGCGGCTAACGGGGCGAAAGTTGGGCGGCTCTCCATACTCGGGCAGTGTCGTAACACTCGGCGATCACCTGAGGCAACGACGGCGCGAGTTGGGACTCCGGCAATCGGACGTCGCCAAGAAGCTGGGGGTACATAGAACAACTCTGAACGCATGGGAGAATGGACATCTGACGCCTCAGCTGCGGTTCTGCCACGCAATCGAGGAGTTTCTGAAGGAAGATGCGTCCCCAGAACGTTCCTCTCGAGCGACCGGAGGAGCGGTCGGTGGCGGCGCGGAGCGTTGGAGCGCGCATCCCTGCTGGAGGGATTGGTGAGCGCCGCGACGCGCTCCCAGTCGCGCCCCGGCCTCTCCGACGTCGCAGACCGCTTAGTGACCGTGCCAGCTGGACGTAAACGGCGCGGGGATCTGCCGACGGCGCGCCCGGGCGATCACTTCGATTGCGCAGAATCTGTCGGATCTCTTCGCATCGGGATCGTACAGCGCGTCTATGCTTCCGGTCGCGACAGGCAGACGCGCCTGAGCGTGCGGCGGCTGATTTTCGACTCCAAGGCGGCGCAGGTGTCCCGGCCTCCGTGGCGATCCCGACTCCTCCCCAACTCGGGCGCGAGTTAGGGCATCCAGGCAACCCAACCATCGATCTGGCCGTCGGGTCCTACCGCAGTACCGGCGACCTTCCTCCCGTCCGCCGAAACGGCGAACGCATTCAACAGCCGCCAGCCATTAAGATCGATCCCTGCTTCTGCGAGTTGTTCCGAAATCGGATGTGGACCGGCGGTGTCCCATATCACGGCAACGTCACCGAGCCCGCCGTCCCCGACATATCCAACCACGGTTGACCCGTCATAACTGACATCCATGGGTCCCCAGTAGACACTGTCTGTGCGACAGTTGTCCGGGTTCGGCGTCGGACTGAATGGAACCTCCGCCAGGAGGGTCATGCCCGTACTCTCCGTCCAGCAGAAAGGCGACGTTGGAACTGCACACGTGTACTCGATTCCACTGGCGACGTTCTGCCGCCGCAACAGCGTTCGACCACAGATTTTTCGGCCGTCGCCGGAAATGGACCAAGCGACGTTTTGTCCGCTCCCTCCAGCTACGTCGCCCAATCCGACCATGCCGGTGGACGCACTCCACCGAAATGCCTGAACTCCATCTCCCGTAGAACTGTGACCGGCCACCGTTCTGCCGTCGTCCGAAACGCTGGTGGCCACGCTCTGAGTGCCACCCGTAAGAATGCCAAGCATTCGCGGCGCACGCGCGTTGGCCCAGATCGCTGCTTCACTGGCGACCGAGCCGACTATAGCTGCCCCATTGGGCGTAACGTCCCAGGCGGACGAAGGCGCGCCGCCAATAGTAGGCAGTGCGACCATCCCACCCACCTGGCGCCACCGAAACGCTCGATCGCCGCTGGTGCCGACGACAACGTGGCCCGTGACCGACAGCGCCGCCGCTCCAGTCGATGCATCACTCACGAGACGTTCGAGAAACACGAACCCACTCCCATGGCGCCAAAGCGATCCGAGGTCAGCGCCCTCGATCCCCCCGACCACGGTCCTGCCATCACGTGAAATGTCGCGAGGGACGAATGTTCCGCGCCCGCTTTGAAGCAGTTCGAAGTGCGCCGGACCGGGAGAGCCGTCGTCGCTGTCACTACCACAACCAGCCCCAACGCTCGTGACGGCAACGGCCAGCGCTAGGAGCCAATTGAGTACGCCCACACGGGCGAACCCTTCACGCAGGTCGTTCATGGCCGACAGCACGTAGTTTGCGGGCTCCGGGGAACCCCCATAGAGCGAGAGCCCCGCACGCTACAGCCCCAAGTGCGAAGGACATCAATTGCAGGTGAGGAGCCGGTGGATCGCGTAGCGACTCTAGTACTCCCTTTGCCAAGTTATCTGCGCCTATCCAGACCAAGAGGACCTGGCCACTGTACGACCGACGCGGCGCCCACCACCAAACTAAGAGCGCAAGACACAAAGACCACAATGCGAAGTACAGCTGAAGAGGGTGCACGGGAATTGCTGCGGGTGCGTCCGGCAGGAGTAACCCGGAACCCAACTGCTTATGCCAGGCAGGGCTGCCCGGAGGGAACGCTACTCCCCACGCAACGGAAGTAACGGTTCCGTGGCAGCAGCCCGCGAAGAAGCAACCAATGCGAACAATAGCCATTGCGAATCCAGCTGCGCCGGCGCAAGCGTCACCAAGATCGAGCAGTGACTTGGTGAGCCGACCCCCCAATCCAGCGAGTAGCGGGACCATAGAAAGTAAGGCGATTACCGCACCCGGATACCGATAACCATTCTGCAGCTCCCATATCACGCCTTGCCACCCTCCGCGTTCCAACAGCGAGTCGGCCTTCGCTCCGGTAAGGCCAACAATTCCCGCAGCGACGAAGAACAACCCAAGAGAAGTCCCCGACGCTTTCGGAAGCCCGAGTCGCTGCCACGCACGTTTCGCGACCAGGCTGCCCACCACGACTGCAATCCCCAGTGATATCGCGTATGTCGGACAGGTTCCGAACAGCAGGGGGTACAATGTCGCGGCTCCTTTACGCCACCCCGATCAACTACTCTTCCCGACCTGCAATGCCCGAATCTGCAGCCTTGCGGATTTCGTTGCCGGTATTCATATCGTAGCTCCATGACCCGGATTCGCCGCTTCCCAGGATGAAGGTACCGCCGTTGCCGTCCCGAGCCATTTTGGCATTGAAGGTCCCGACCTGCACCCCTTTCTCGTTCAGCAATACACCGAACGCATCGTCACCATCGAGCTGTCCTTCAACGGTCAGGTCATCGAACCCAGGAACCCCAGGGACGCTGAGCTTCGCGCGTACGGAGCCGTCATCCCGCTCAATTGCATGGATAAACCATGGACGCCCCGAGCCTTCCTTCCAACGTGCGTCCGCATTGGCCATGCGGCCCTGCCATGAACCGCTACCTGCAAGCCTGTGGACGATCGGACGTTCCGCATGCTCATCATTCCCGTCACGCTGTTGAGCGACTAGCTTCCGCGCTAATGGTGCGACTAACGCGAGCGCGCCGATCATGAGCATTGCCGACATCGCCTTCATATTACGCATCTTCGAATCCCTTCAGAGTCGTGAATCGGACGCACCGTCCCCCGCCTCGTCCGCTCTGGTGCTCAGTGCTTAATGATGTGCCGCTTCTTGAGGGCGCGACGCGCGGCGGTTGAGACCTCGGGATCATTCACCAAGTCTCGCAGCGCTCTTTCTGCCTCGTCCGACGATAGTCGGGCAAGCGCATCAATCAAGACCTCTCGATTGATGCCGTGCTTCGGATCGCGCGCGAGCAAGATGATGTCGTCCGCCACCTCGTCGGTCGCGGCGACCTCGAGCGCGCACGCAAGCCCTCCTTTCCATGTTAGCCCGCTGCGGTCATCATCCCTTTGGAAGAGATCGACTAGCGTTCTCCACCCCTGAATTGCTTCCGGAACCGCAAGGGCGCGCGCTATTCCTTCCCTCACGCGCTCGGGGTAGTTGCGGGTCAAATGATCAAGCAACACGGGGACCGCCCGCGGGTACGGAGCGCTCGAGTTCACCAGATCCCATGCCGACGAGACGTGAACGCCAACCTTCGCCAAATCCTCAACGAGTGGCGCTTCCGCTCGCTGCCACTCCGCTGCATGACGTTGGCGGTCCTCCTCCTGCGCTCGAAGGGATGCCTGCACGGAATCGTAACGGCCCTCCGCCTTGAGCTTCGCGTCCCATTCAGCAAGGGTCATGCCCTTCTTTGATGTTCTCTTGTGCCCCATTAGCGTCTCAGAGGAATTGTATCAATTATATTTACGAGGCCCCTATTTCGCGCCTCCAACAGGTTGCGCGAGAGTATCGTATTAGGGTCCACGTATAAGTCAAAGCGCAGCTTATTTTCCTGGGCGTACTCCGCGTACTGCCTCAGTTGCTTCGTCCACCCTTGCTTCGCCTTGTTCTTTACTTCGCTGAGTACTGTCTTCGTTAAACCGTCCGGGACACCCACTCCCGGGATCCTCACCTTGCGCCCGATGCTGCCTACCGCTGCAACTACTGCCTCCTCGCCTTCTCTGCCCAGCCGCGCTGCGCGTCGTATCGATTGAACGGCCTTGGCGTAGCGGTATTCTGCGCGTAGGCCCTCAGACAGTCCTACCGTCGCTACCGTCAGCACAAGATCGATCTGCAGCGATCGCAAATCTCCAGGGATGAAACTAAGGGGGATCAGATCTACCGCATATCCGGGATAGTCTCCATTCTCGAAGTTCATGGTTGCTCGGTTCTCAAAATAGCCATGAAACTTTCGGAGCGTGGTGTCGATGCTTTGCGCGAAGGTTACCTCTCGGTTTCGACCCGGCTCTCCTATTGGAAACGCCGGGCTAAATGGATAGCTCGGGCCATCAATTACGCCGCAGAACGTGACCGAGCCCAGGGGGCCACACTGATAATTGTCGATGTCAACGAACCCACTTGGGTCTATCCGATTCACCGGATTCCATTGCACGTAGGCGTATGAGTTTCTGCCTTCCACCACAGCGTCAAGACTTACGAAGCGCGCCAACTGAGGATCGTAGAGCCGTCCCGGAAAACGGTACAATTGGGCGCGGCTATCCCATGGTTGCCCGGTATACAACACGTCCGTCTTCTCACTTCCTGAGGTCACCGCTGTACCCGCCGGCGTGTACGCTGCCGGTTTTCCATAGGCACCGTATCGGTAGTATTCGACCGGTGCCCCCTCAGTAACGGGACTCCCATCAGGAGCTTTGCGGGAGGCGGTCAACATGCTTGCGGAATTCAGATGGTCCGGGTGCACGAAGTATGCGGAGTAAGTTGTGGCACCGCCGTCACCGGTACACGAGGCCTCAGCGCGAGACGGATGCATCCCCAACCGATCGAACCCGATGGGCGACGCCACTATGTCAATAGTGACAATTACGCACAAGCTCGCTACCCACCCTCGACGCACTTTGCCGACAAAGGACACGCGCAATGGCCCTGCGCCCCAGCACATCGCAAAGAGGAATGCGGTCCCAATGGCCGCAAGCCCCGCCATGATGCTTCCTGAGAGGACAACACTGACGGGGGACCCGCTGGGCCCTATCGCCAACATGCTTCCTGGCGCGGTGCCACCTGAGTTGGCCGCGAGGGTCAAGCCCGCGGGTGCGTTCGTAATGCTCAGGGCGATTCGCCGGTCCTCGGAATAAAAGTGCCGCGTGAGCGTACCACCCCGGACCTCGAACAACCCGTCGTAGTAGAGCGTTACATCTGTGTCGTTGACGGCTTTGGCTACGATTTGTCCCTCGTGGTCGTACGCGTACTCTACAACGGTGCCATCGGACATGGTAACTCTTTCCACGCGGCCCGCTGCATCGTAGTCGATTTGCGTTTTTCCGAGATCACCGGTCACGGTAGCCGGTCGTGATTTCAGGCCTCCGTTTGCCTGATAGGTAGGTGCGACACCGGGCGGGGTGACGGATGAGATTTGGTGCGGCTTCGTACTACTTGCGGGCATCGACTGGCTTGCCCCGGGAGCGGGGAACCCTAGATTCCCGGCTGTCATATTGTCCAGGTAGTCATACGTGAAGGAGGCGGTTACACCTGAGGTACCCTTTTTCGCGGTACTCAGTCGCCCCTCACCCCAGTATGTGTACGTCCAGTCGTTGTCGCGGGCGCTTTCGGCCGTATAAGTCGTCGTTTGGTCGGTTATCTTGAGCAGGTTCCCCGCGCGGTCATACGGGCCATACTGGAAATCCTGCAGCGCGGGGGCCGTACCATTGGTAACAAGTATCTGATTCAGTCGCAGGTTTGCGGATGTATCGGAATACACCCATTTGTCCTGCACAGATCCGTCGCCGAACTGCTGGCGCAGGATTCTGCCGAATCGATCGTATACCGCGTTTTGTAGGTAAATGTTGCCGACGGTGTAGGCTGAGCGCAGACGCCCTACGGAATTGTAGAACAGGAACAGGTCTTCATCGACGGAGTCTGTGGGATAATTCACCTTCGTTAGGCGATCGTTTACATCATACGTATACGTCCAGGTAAACGAGCGCGCCGTACCGCCTCCGGGCGCCAGACTCTTTCGCAGTCTGACCTCCCGACCCCGCTTGTCGTATTCGAGAACGGTTGTGGTGGCAGCGGTGACAGGCGTTGGACTTAGAATCACGGTTTTCGGGCCGAGAGCCTCCCACAACCTCCCTTTTCCATTCGTCGCTCCATCATATAGATACTGCGCGCGGTTGGGAGTTTGGGCGCACGGGTTCTGAGAGAAGGTGTCCGTCGAGACGGCACTTTCGCCAACCGGCCGGTTCAACTGGTCGAAACAGACCTCTACGTGTTGACTCGTCCGAGGATCGTCTTGGGATATGAGATTCCCAGCATCGTCGTAGACGTAGCGCCAGAGTCCCGAGTCGTTCTCGCTCATCGTGAGTCGACGGCCAAGAGAATCATATGTGTACGTGATCTGGGATTGTCCCGTATTCCCTGCACTGTCTTTCGTTGTGTCACTGGTCAGATGGCCGAGTACGTCGTAGGCCTTCGTGACTTTTCGAATCAGAGTCGAGGCGCCGCGATAGACACTACTCTCCACAACGCGGCCGAAGGGATCGTACAATTGAATGGTCTTCTTCCCGGGACAGCTGGCATTCGGCGCGAGTGGATCAGCTGCGCAAGCGACATAATTGCCGTCATGCGTCTCCACACCTCCCCCGGTGTCGTAGAGGGTCTCGGCCGAATTGCCGTCGGGTGTGATAGTCGTTCTCACCCTATCCGCGCTGTCATAGCTGAATTGAACGGCAGCCTGCGTATCCGCCACAGAATCGAATGCCGTGAGGGCAGTCATGCTCATGAATGGGACAGCTTGGCGCCGAATCCGCCCCGCAGCATCGAAGAGGACCGCTCCCGTCGTGGTCACCTCCGCGGTCCCATCCACCTCGTTTTCCAATTTCGTCTCTAGGTGCCGGCCGAGTCCATCGAAGAATTCTACTTCGGTGCTGTAGCCGGTTGCGTTGCCAGGCTCGCGCTGCTGAGTTTTCACATATCCGGGGGTTGCCCCAGCGCCGGAGACGTAGGTGAGCTTGGTCGATTCGCGCTGCGGCCCATCCGGGACGGCGCCATCGACAGGGTCGAGGGGCTCCGTTACCGACTTGAGCCGCCCGAATCCGTCGTATGCATAGGTGGTAGTGCCCCCGTTGGGGTCCGTTATCGAGAGTTCGCCGCCATGGACGATATCGTAGGTTCGAGACGTAACGTGATCGAAAGCGTTCGTGACGGTGCACGGGTACAGTCCGCTATTGCACGTGTACCGAACCTTAGTGCTAACGCTTTGACCATTGCCCCAGCCCGTCTGGATCAGAGTGGGCAGTCCGGTAGTCGCCGCCGCGTCCAGACCGGTCTCGTATGCGAGGTGCATCGAGGTCACTGTACGGGCGCCGCCACCTCTCTGAGCGTCGTTGTCCAGCCAGTCCAGAACATCTGTGACGTTTCCGCTAGGGTCATAGACATACTCGCGCCTCGCACGTTGAACCAAGCTGCCGCTCACCGATTCCTTCACGGTAACCGTCAGCGGCCGGTCGAGAATCGCCTTCGCTATGTCGGTAGTGTACGTCACGACTGTCGTCGAGAGAGTGCTAGTATCGACCGTTCCTCTCGACACCGAGCCGGTGACAGTTACCGACGTTACGTTGTTGTACTGATCGTAGGCGTCGAACGTTCGGACTTGACGCGAGTACGCCGACGGCGTCGAGCCGTACACCGTCCGAGTACTCGTTTGGGGGCGAATCCGCTGCCGAACGCCGCCCGTTGTAGCTACCGTAACGCTCGTCCACTTTGTGGAATTGTCGAGCAGCAGTTTGGACGTCGAGTCGCGAGTCTCCTGGGAAAGGAGCTTGAACGGGGCTAGCGATAAAGGGCCGGTTTCATTCGGGAGAAGAGGCTGGTCAAACGACCGGGCAGTCTTCCGCCCATCGCCAACGCGGGTTTCTGTTGACGCGCGGAAGCCACGGAACTCCCGCGTTGCAGCTTCGAAGAAGGGACCCGTGAAAGTATAGTTCGTCGTAAGAACGTGGCCGTTACCTGTTAGTCCAGAGCGCGCCGTTAGAGCGTTTACCGTCCATACCGGGAATGGAAGAGCGGCACCGGACTCGGCGGCAGCTACATAAGTAGCTTCCCAAGAGCTGCCAACACCCGTGTCGATTCGCTTGAGCAGGTTTGCACGCGGCGGTTTACCGGGCTGCACCTGAAAGAAGACCGATGTCGTCCCGACGACCGTTACGCGGTCTATGATTCCGTCACCATCTAGGTCGAGGAGCGTTGACCTGACCTTGCCATCGTAAGCTCCCGTTGGGGGCGCCTTATCGATTAGCGCCCGATTGCTCCCGATATTCGACCATGTCGGCCGCGAGCTAGAGTTGCCGGTAAAATGATCTCCTGTGTTGATTCCCACCTCCCAATCCTGATTGTTGTCTATGAAGTTAACGTAATCGGGAAGCGAATCCCCATTGACGTCCTCAAGTAGGCTCACAGTCCCGCTGTTGGTGAAGCGCGTATAGTCGAGGTATGGAATGTCAGAACGGCGTTCCGTGCCTTGCCACCCCGCGGGGTCCACGTCGGTAAAACCCGCGCCGGTGTTGTATGCTACCTGCCACGGAAGGAGCGATTGCGAGTTCGTATAGGACCACGTCCGCCCTGAGGCACAGTTTGGAAATCCACAACACTGGGTCGTGCACGGTATACAGAATTGAGTGGGCTCACCGCTCGAGACCAAATCGGGCAGCCCATCGCCGTTGATGTCTACAATGGTCTTCAGCAGATGGTACCCATAGATCTGGCTTAAGAAGCAGTTGTCGTTGAAATCGGCTCCGCCCTGGTTGCTCTGGCCGTCGCCGACGGAAGCAGCGAGCGGGCCCCAGCGCAGCGTGTCCCAAATGTCGTTAGGACCGCTAGCCATCTTGTTCAACGGATCGTCGAACCACTCGGAGGGGATGTTTGGAACATACCAGGATGTGGCGGCGGCGAAGCCCAGCCCGACAAGTGTCCCACCCGACCCCGTGGTCCCCAGATTCCTGCGGAAGTCGCAATAGGGTTGCGCTGCGGTCCAGGCGCCGCAGTGGATTAGGTCAGGAAGGCCATCGCCATTCAGGTCAATAAGCTGTGCCTGCTGACTGGCTGCAGCCGTCCTTTGAATCGGGTTGGGGAATTTTCCCAAGAGAGCAGTCGGGACTCCCGGCCAGGACAGTGCGGTTGGTGAGATCTGGCCCGCGATGTTGGGGTACACAGACCAGGAACATGTCTGGTTTGTGGCGCTCGTCGTGCACGCCGTCGTTCCGGAACCCTGGGTTACAAGGTCTGGTAACCCATCGCCAGTGATGTCCAGGAAACGTTCGAATCCTGTCGAGCTCCCGTCATAGGAAAGTCTATGGGTGAGACTCGTCCACACTGCACCATTATTCTGACGCTGAAAAGTATATCCGCCTTTGTTGAGATAGAGGACGAGACCGGCCGCCTCATTTCCGCTGTAGCCGTCAAGGAAATCTGGCAGATGGTCGCCGTTTACGTCGAGAAACCCGGACTTTATCCTCGATGGGTTGGCTTCGAACTGCTGTAGGACAGATCGAGCTTTGACGGTGGGCATAAAATCAAACACTGCATTTGCCGCTCCGTTCAGGCCATTCGGCTTTGTTTCGTAGGTAAACGTCGTGTCCGGAGGAGATGTTTCTCCAGGTACATCGAGTCCGACGGAATACAGTTGCGAGACGCCCGTGTCCGGGTCTTGTTGATACGCGAGGCGGTATTTGCGGTTCGGATTGGTACTCGAGAAGGATCCGGTATCCGCCCACACCTTGATGCTGTCCGCTCGCATAGTAGCGCGCGCCGCGAAGCCGCCTTTGTAGCTCGCGGGGGCGTCCTGACGGCCGCTCTGGTACGTCACCTTTACATGGAATATGTCGGAATACCCCGCGGCTCTGTTTCCGCCGTAGTCGATTTGATCCAGATAGGCGAACGGATTGGCGCCGGACACCAGATCTGGCGACGTGTACTGGACGACGATCCGATTGGCGTTTGGGTCGTCTATTCGGGTGAGGAACCAACCGAATGTGCCGCCATTCGAGTTGACGTTCCAGCCAGTGCGCGCCCCCGTCGCGCCAAAGGTATACTGGATGCCGCTCTTGTCTTTGACCCGCCATTGATTCGCGGCTCGGTCAAACTGTGCAGAGACCCAGATCTCCTCGACCTGGGATCCCCAACTGTTGCAAAGGGAAGGTTGCTGCCCGTCCAGGCAACGGTCGAGCAATATCGTTCCGCGCGGGAAGGTGAGAACGAAGCCATAGGCATCATCGTATGACGTCCCGCTGATGGGGACGCCCTTTCGCGTGTCGCGCTGAACCGCACCGAGCGAAAGGTCCCAACCTACGCCAAAGGGCCCGTTGGTCGCGCTGCTGGAATAGCGGAGGATGACCTCCGGTGTGGCATTCTTCCGGCCCGGGGGTACGATGATTGGAACGCTCGTCGTAGAACTTCCAAAGAGCGGATCGACCGTTAATGGCGTCGAGAGGCCAAATCCAGGATTGGCCGTTCCGCCGGCCGCATCCGGAAGCTGCCGATTTGCTGTTCCCAAGGCGAAGCCGTGCTCCGTGGAATTATCGGCGTCGACATCAAGCGCCTGGCCGATCGCTCGGTCTGGATGAAAGAATGATATCGTTGCGAGGAGAAGCAACAGCTGTGCAGGCCAATACGGTTGGCGATAGTGTAGAGTCACTCGCTCCTCCATCTATGATGCAATACGCGTGGTTCGAAAGCGGCGCGCCACCTCAGGAGGTGCGCAGCCTCGGCGATGCGGGTATCCTCGGGTGTAGAGGATGACGTACTGAACTCGTAGATGCTCGGTCAAGTCACGATTCGTGAGTTTCTTGGGTGCATCGCAGCCATTCGGAACAGTGAAAAGAAATGTTTGCGATTTCTGCAGGCGCGCCAAGGCACGCGCGGATCGGCCTCGACTGTGCGAATGTGTCTTGGCGGGGCGTGGTCGAGCGGGGGCGCCCGATTTATGCAATGGCGGGCGTAGACCCACATTGACACGCCTCTCAGGCCCTACGAGCGGCCTGGGTTTAAGCCGGTAGGGTCTGCCCGGAAGCGAACTACCTGGAAATATAGGTCAGTGTGCCCTGTCCTCGAATGGCGCTGCGGTTCGCCACCGCGCTATGTGGTCGAAAACAACTCGATGCGGAGGCGAGTCGCCATGGGAAGACAGATCTTGAAGCGCGTAGTTTATCGGATGAAGTTCCGCCGCGTCCGATGAGACATCGTACTGCTCCATAGCGCTTTGCCTTATGATGATTTTTACGTCGCGGCTGACCCCCGCCGTTAGGTTGCAGCGGTAGATCGGCCGAGCGTCCGGAATGTGCGGATAGTAGAAGTGCTCCGCGAGAGCCACAGGGCGCTCGTCCCGATATCCGGGGTCCAAGATCGTGTGCGCGACTGACGAATCGAAGGCGGCCGCTTTCATAAGGCTAAACAGGTCACGCGTGCTTACAACATCATCGATCGCCGCCGCCGGCTGTCCAGGATGGTGAACCCACAAGGGAACATGCAAATGGGTGTCGTAGACGGACGCGTCGTGGAGGTAGAGGCCGTGCTCGCCAAACGCCTCACCGTGATCGCTAGTGATGATCAGGAGGGTGTTTTCCAAAAGGCCGGCATCTCTGGCCTGCTTGTAGAATCGCTCGAGCTTTGTATCCATGAGCTCGATCGCCCGATGATATCGGGCCAGAAGCATTGCGCCACCCGCCGGAGGGATCCGAAATCCTTCGCGCAGATATTCGTGTGCGCCAAGTTTCGACATTATCCGTGGTAGCGTCAAATTTTCCCGGACACCATCGATCGAAAGTGAGGGCCGGAGGATCGAGTCGGGGCGCGGCGGATAGGGCGCATGAACGTCATATAGATTGGAGAAGATGAAGAATTTCCGATTAGCCGCGTGCAGTGACGATGCCTGCCGCAATACATACTCCAGCGAGTGCGCGTCGGCCGGAAGCATCGCGCGAGCAAACGTCGTCAGGAACCGACGGCTCTGCTGGTGTTTTGGATGGAAAAAGCCGGTCTCGCGCACGTGGCGGCGAAAGCGCGGCTTCGCGAGCGCGAGGAACAGTGCAAAAGGATTCAATCGGCCCGTATCAGACAAGATCTGCGTGTTCCGCCGGAAACCGCGTGTGATCCCTGGAATCGTACCATCGAATATAAAGTTTCGGGTGACGATCTCAGTATGCCATCCGGCTGCCGACAGGATCTCAGCGATCGTGGGAGCGGGCGACCGATACGCCATCGTCTGGAAATGCGCGCCGTGCTCAGAAGGCAGCAACCCGGTGAAAATGCTGGTATGTGTTGGCAACGTCCAACATTCGGTCGCATAGGCGCGTCTGAAGTGAACGGTCTGAGTCCCGAGCCAATCCAGAAATGGTGTTTTAGGCCGCTCTTGCGCCTCCGGAGCGAGAGATTGAGCACGCAAAGAGTCAACGACAAGGAGCAAGATGTTCATTCGTTTCGACGCGGCGATGGTGAGACGGATCGAGGCGACACGGCTCCTCCATTGTATGCCCAACCACCGCGCAGCGCCTCGCGCTATCTTGATCGATCGGACACGATGTCGATACGAACCCCTTGCCGTGGTTGTCGAGAGGAAGCGCGTTGCAGCGCGGCGCCTGGATCGCGGACCACGGCGTCCTCTGCCAAAACCATAGCCTTTGCCCGCCAAGGCCGAATGCGTCTTCGCCTCGCTAGGCTCTTAATAGGCGCCTCAGCGACTCGATCCGGCGGTTCTCCTTGCGTAGCCGCTCGAGTTCCCGCTGCTGCTCACCGAATACCGCTTCGATCCGCTTGAGCGCATCCCCCAACGCCGCGAGCGCCGCATTAGCGGAACCGCCCGATCGACGCGGCCCCCGCCTCTGCAGCACGGCGCCGCGCGTCCTCGCAATGCGATAGTAGTTCGCCGCCACCGTTCCCGGCTGGCCGCTTATTCGCTTGGCGATCTCCTCGAACGCGGCGAGGCGCTTCATCGCACCGCCGGCTGTGAGGCGCTCGACCTCGGCGAAGATCTGCTCGCCTTTCTGACCCCGCTTCACCGTCTTGTTGCCATTGCGCGCTCCCATGAGGTCCCCCTTTGGATTGGGGGCGTTTATCACGCTCTGCAGGCGAGATCGAGGCCGTCATCTCTTCGAGATCGGAGCCGTCATCTCTTAATGGAGTCGGTGACCAGCGCCGAATTGTGCACCGCAACGCCGAACCGGAAAAGCGTTCACGTACCCGGAGTGGGCACCGCATGTAAGGCGGGAACCAGGGCCGATGGCGGTCTGAATACGGCAGTGACTCCGCTCACGGAAGGGTGCCCGGCTTCCGAGACCATCCCCGTGCACGGCGAGACCGGATCCTTCTGGGATAATTGCAGAGACTGAACACTCCGCTCAAGCAGGCTCGGAGCCGATGCACGCATCTGAGTTCGTTGAGGGATTGTCGTCGCAATCATCCGCCTCAAAGGTTCTTGAACCGACCCGTAACCTAAGGAAGGCGACCCGTGCCCAGAACTAAGGCATGACGACAGCAATTGGCGTAGAGCATCCTCGCGAGGTAAGCGCGTCAGACCCGACACTGGCCGCTATTTAAGCCTCCGGCTCGCCATCGATAACCACATGAGCGCGCGGAATTGGTCGCCCGTTACGGGTCGGAAACTGGGAGCGCAAGAAACCCTTCACATTCTCTATCAACGCGATTGTGCGCCGGCGGCTGCCGACGTAGTCAATCATCTCCTCCTCCGTGGGCAGCAGGGTACAAGGATTTAGGCAGCCAACGCTCGAAAGGAAGCCGCGCCCGGGGTGGATCAAGATTTCTGTCCGCTCGCCGGTCGATCTGAGTTCGATCCCCGGCTTTGGCACTGAGCTTGTACTGTTGTTTGTTACGAAGCCGATTGTGACATATTTTGTCCCGGCTTGCGTGGATATCGGGTAGACTCCCTGTTCCACTCGTCGGCCATTCTGTGGGGGCCTGTTTGCACCGGGGCCTCTGCTCTCGGCAACAGTGCCGTGAAGGTCGACGCCTGATTGCTCTACGCCGTCGTGAAACACCTTGTACGTCGCGACCGTTCGACGCTTGCCGTCGCTTCGGCGCGATTGCTCCACCATGCGTACAATATGAAGCTCCCATCCCGAACCGCTGATCGGCATAGCTATCCAACCGTGCACTGTGCGGCGCTAGCACATTGTCCAGTGTGGACCTAATTACGGTCGGGGTTTCAACAGGTCCGTAAGGATATTATCTATCATGGCCTTGCGCTTCTTCTTTAGTTCCTCAAGCTCCGGCCCTTCGGGGGTCTGCTTGATCTTCTCCTCTAGCCGATCCGCCTCGCTCCTAAATTTGAAATCGTTGTACAGTTTCGTTGCGTCAACGATCGTGTTTAGCAGCAGTTCGGACCCTTCCTTTTGCGTCAGGAAGCGCGACAGGAGCGCCGCGCTGGCAGCGGTTGGCGTAAACTTTTCGAACGCGTCGTTCTTAGTGCCGTCCAGCAGGAAGACAATATACGGCTCATCGCCCTCATACACCGAGTGCGTGTCTTTGTGGATCAAGCCTTTCCCGAGCTCGAATTCGAAGGCAGTGTGGTCAAAGGTTGGTGAGGTCAGGACCTTGAACCCTGCTGTTGGTAGAGGCGAACCGGGAATCTCGAACTCAAGACGTTCCGTAACCGAGAAATCTGGCTTGGCATCGACCAGCGCGTCTGCAAGCGGTGCCAACAGCTTGATCGCGGCCCCGACCGCTATAAGCACCCCACTATAAGGGCCGAAAACCGGAATGCTGCCTGCAGACGAGATTGCACTTCCGATCTTGTCCACGAGTTCTTGCGGAAAATCGTCGAATGCAACATCGAAGGTGACAGTTGTTGACTGCATGGTTAATGCGGGCGAATAATATACTAGCAGCGCGCCATCTTCCGTTGCGTCAGGGCCCACAATGTTCGTGTGTTGGCCAACACGTTGCTTTAGCAGGTTGACCGCCCGCGGTGCGGAATTGAACGTTGTGATTACATCACGGACTGCCGACGTGAGGAGTAAGTCTTTACGTTTGCTGAAGATAGTGCCGTGAGGCAATCGTCCGGTATAGACGTGGCGGAGAAGGACTGTTGCGGGACTGCCGATTGCAACGGGTTTGATCGGTGTGTTGTCCTCGGCGCGGAGATCGAGGACGTCTGTGACCGCGACCGCTCCGCTACTGAAGTCGAACCTCCCTGCGTTTTCCTTCGCGTGAAGTGCGCGCGCAAATGTCTGAAAGGGCTTCTGCTTTTGGCGAATCACCGCGTCGAGCTCGTCTTGGGCGACGAGTGTTCTGCCGTACACGTGCAGCAGCGGCATGTGGCTCTCCTCCTTCTAAAATGGCTGTGTTGCGATCGACTCGTCGTTTGTAGGGATGCGTGTGCCATGCCTGTACACCAGTGGGCGGCCTCCAAGAAGTTAGGGAATCCCCGTACTCCGAAGCGCATAGGCGGCAAGAGTGCCCTGCGCGCATGGATGTGTGCGGCGGTGGCAAAGCGCCGGTACGTTGCGCCTCCGTGACAAAAGGCAGAGGGTCATAAGGGTATTTCCCTAGTTGTAATCCGCACTGCGGCTCCATTAATCCCGGGAATTGTCGCACCACCCTTAGGCTGGAGTTCTCGAGGCCGCGACGACGGAGGATGGGCATGCCCAAAGGCGGCGTAGAAACCACGATTGGCCACTGGGCCCAGCCTCTGGGCGAAGTGAATATCTCCCCGCAGGAGTTCTATGCGGCGGTCGAAGCAGAGGTCACGCGGCGTGAGATTCCGGGGTGCCACCTCTCGCGGGTCGACTGGTCGGAAGCCGGCCTCGCCTCGTACAAGCGAGAGTACTGCCGCGTCGAGTGGCGTGAGTACGTGGTCGACATCTGCGGGGCGCCGTTCGGCCGCTCGTTCTTCGCGTCGTCCTGGATCTGCGTTCCGCCCCCGCGCCTCGTGAATGCGATCGGCTACGCCGTCGGCTGCCTTGCCGTGCTAGCGTTCGTAGTCACCACGCAGCGCAGCGTGCTCGGATCGCTCCTTGCCGGGCTCCTCGGGCTTCTCTTCTGTGGCATTGTCACCTTCGGGATCGTCCGGCCGCTGTTTTTCCCGCCACGGCTCACCTACTACCGCGTCGACACCGGGCAGATGTTTTACTCCGCGATCCACCAGGCGGTGCTCCAAGTTATCGAGAACCTCCGGAGCACGCACGGAGTACGAGTGCTCACGGAGGCGGAGCGACGGCCCGTAATGCGCGACTACGGCGCCGCCGCCTATGTCGGACCCGGACCAGCTGCCGCCTGAGCGCCTCACTGCGACCGAGCTCCTGACGCTCCAGTTCTACGGCTGGGAGCGCCGCGGGCGCGGCTGGGATCTGTACGACAGCCCGGTCTCCATAGAGCCGCCGTTCACGCCCTTCTTCCGTCGACTCGCAAACGCTGGGAGCACCCGTCCGCCCGACGACGGGCGCAAGGCAACCTGGCTGACCACGATTGCGGAGAGGCTGAGGGAGTACTGGAACGCGCCCGCGGCACCTGTAACGCCCGTCGCGAGCGACGAGGAGCCGGCGGGTGTCGAATACGACCTCGACCTCGACACGCGATGGACAGAGTTGGCGGTCGTCCTACCCGCCGGTTGCGACGTGAATCGCGAAGCGGCTGAACAGCTCGTGGTCTCGCTCAGCACCTGCCCGTCGCCTATCAGTTTCGAGATGATCGGCACGCCTGAGGCGATCGTCGTCCAGCTCGCCTGTCACCAGGCCGAAGCGGATGTGGTGATGCAGCAGGTCGGCGCCTATTTTCCCGATGCCATCGTTGAGGAGCGCTGTGGTTTTCTCGATCGCGCCTGGCGCCGTGCCGCCTGGTACGAAGAGCTGCTCGTCGACTTCGGGCTCTCCGATGAGTTCATGCGGCCGGTGAAGACGTTCCGCAACTTCTCGGTCGACCCGTTGATCTCGCTTGCCGGCGCACTGGGCGATACCCGAAGCGGCGAAGCTGCCGTGCTTCAGGTGCTCTTCCGGTCGTGTCAGCATCCCTGGAGTCCGAGTATTCTCCGCTCCGTGGCGGACGGGGAGGGCGGTTCGTTCTTCCTCGATGCGCCAGAGATGCTCCCGCTCGCCAAGCAGAAGATCTCCCGACCGCTTACCGCGGTTTTGATCCGTGCTGGGGCGAAGAGCGGCGTCCGTGGTCGCGCCGAGAAGTTGATGCGCGGCCTCGCGCGCGCGCTTGGGCAGTTCGCCGATCCCACCTCGAACGGGCTTATCCCACTTACAAACGACAACTATGCCCATGAGGCGCACGAGCGAGACCTCCTGCACCGCCACTCACACCGGAGCGGCATGATCCTGAACACGGAGGAGCTGGTTGGTCTCGTGCACCCGCCCTCTGCATCGATCCGCCTCGCGAAGCTCGATCGCGAGCGGCGGAAGACCAAGGCGGCGCCGGCGACGGTCGTTGGTCACGAGCTCCTCCTGGGCGAGAACCGGCATGCCGGCAAGGCCATGCCGGTCACTCTGAGTGCCGAGCAGCGCAGCCGGCACATATACCTGATCGGCGCCTCGGGCACGGGCAAGTCGACTCTGCTCTTGAATCTCATCGCGCAGGATCTTCGGAGCGGCCAGGGTATTGGCGTGCTTGATCCGCACGGCGACCTGATCGATGCCGTCCTCGGGCTCGTGCCTGCGGAGCGCTACGACGACGTGGTCCTTCTCGATCCGTCGGATGATCAGTTCCCGGTCGGGTTCAACATCCTCTCGGCGCACTCCGAGCTTGAGCGCACGCTCCTCGCCTCTGATCTGGCAGCGATCTTCCGGCGCTTCTCGACCTCCTTCGGCGATCAGATGCAGGCGGTGCTCTCGAACGCCATCCTCGCCATCCTCGACAACGACCGCGGCGGCACGCTCCTCGACCTGCGCCGCTTCCTCGTAGAGAAGCCATTCCGCGACGAGTACCTCCGGAGCGTCACGGATCCGGAGATCCAGTACTACTTCCAGCGCGAGTTCTCGCTCCTCAAGGGCTCACCTCAGGCGCCGATCCTCACGCGCCTCAATACCTTCCTGCGCCCGAAGCCGATCCGCTACATGGTAGCGCAACGCGAAGGACTGGACTTCTCGACGATCATGAACGGCGGGAAGATCTTCCTCGCCAAGCTCTCCCACGGACTGATCGGCGAGGAGAACTCGCATCTGCTCGGCGCGCTACTCGTCACCAAATTCCACCAGCTCGCGATGGGGCGGCAGGAGATGGCAGCAGCCGGCCGGCGACCGTTCACGCTCTACATCGACGAGTTCCACAATTTCGTGACGCCGAGTGTTGCCTCGATCCTTTCCGCCGCACGGAAGTACCGGCTGGGGCTGGTTCTCGCCCATCAGGAGATGCGGCAGCTCTGGGACCAGGATGCAGCAGTCGGCAGCGCCGTCCTCACGAACCCCTGCACCCGGATCTGCTTCCGCGTCGGCGATTGGGACGCGAAGAAGCTCGCCGAGGGGTTTTCGTCGTTTACCGCGACTGATCTCCAGAGTCTCGGCGTCGGCGAAGCGATCTGCCGCGTCGAGCGGGCCGAGCATGACTTCACACTCACGACCCCTCCGCCGCCAACGGTGGAGCCGTCGGTTGCGGAGGCTCATCGCGAGGAGATCCTCCGCCGGTCGAGAGCGCGATACGCCAGACCCCGCGCCGAAGTCGAGGCGCTCTTGGATGCTGCACGGACCGAAGCACAGGCAGCAAATGTGCCGAACCGACCACCGCGACCCGCCCCGATGGAACCGCCGCGGTCCGTGCCGTCGCAATCCGCGCCTGCTCCGACACTGACGCCGGTAGATACTCCGGTGCGTCCAAGTGCCGAGAAGAAGGCGCCGCCTTCTGCTGCCAGTTCCACGCCGCTGCTCGGTCGCGGAGGGCGCCAGCACAAGTATCTCCAGCATCTCGTGAAGCGACTCGCTGAGGACCGCGGCTACCGGGCGGTGATCGAGCAGCCGATCCTTGCCGGCGCTGGCAGCGTCGACGTGTCTCTGGAGAAGGGCGAGCGACGGATCGCCTGCGAGATCTCGGTCACGACCGAGACCGATCACGAGATCGACAACATCCAGAAGTGCCTGGCCGGCGGGTATGAAACGGTCGTGGCGCTCTCGTCGGATGCGAAGGTCGTTCGCCGACTCAAGGAACGCGCGGCACCCGTCCTCGGGCCGGAAACCTTCTCTCGTGTCCGCTTCCTGCAGCCGGAGGATCTGGTGCTCTTCCTCGACGAGCTCGCCGCCGGCGAGGCGAGCGGCGAAACGACGGTCCGTGGCTACCGAGTGAAACGGCGGTACCAGCCAGTCAGTCCGGAGCAAGCCGAGCTGAGGAAGCAGGCGATTGCGAAGGTGCTCGGGCGAACGCGCAGATAGGCTTGGGCTCACTTCTGCCAACGGGGGTATAACATGAACGAGTCGGAACTGGTCAATGCGATTCGCGAGGAGGCTAGAGATGTCAAACAGTGCTTCACCTCGTTCACCTTTCAGGGAATACTCTTTGCGAGCGCCGTATTCGGATTCATAATCAAATTCCAGCCGAAGCAGCCACTCGTCGGCATAGCAAGCGTCCTCGTCGTCTTCATCCTACTGACGATCGGCAGGATTGGAACATACAAATATGGAACTGCAAACCGCAACGCGGGCTACGAACTTCACCTGTATCGAACCTTCCGCCTAGCTCCTGGAAGTGGTCGGGGCTGGCGGACCACGATGCGCGAAATCGGATGGGAAGAGGCTATGCGAGCCTGGCGTGTAGTGCAGGGGACCGTTTTCGAAGAACTCTACGACACCGGTTCGCTCCGTCCGAACCGGTTGCGGCGTGAATACCGTGAACTGCCGAAAGAGGAGCGGTGGTTTGAACCGCGAGCTTTGGCGGAAAGCGGGGGCGCGACCTATTACCCGGGCAGCTATCTGCGCACGATGTTGAGCATCATTTATATCATGATCGCTGCTGCCTTTGTTCCGTTCTATTGGATGACGGTGCAATATCATCAGCGGGGTGATAACGCAGCCGCTTTGGCGTCACTGTTGATGAATGTAGGAATCTCTATTTTGGCGCTGGTTCGGTGCCTTCATCTGAACGTCCGGCTTGGAGCTCTAGAGCAGGGATTACTATCTATCCATTCATGCTCAATAGTATGGCAGGCGGTGATCGTTGCGCACTTTCGCGCGCTTGATGAATTGAAATCCCGCGGCGATGATCGGCTCGTGTCTTATCGGGGATATACCGCCGCTCTGGGCCGCCAAGCGACAGATTTGAAGCGTCACGTGCTGAGGATCCACCAATGGATTGAAGGACCCATTGCCGCGACGACGGCACAGAACGCTACCTTTTCGTGATTTGCTCGTTTGCCGCGGCCATGATGCTACGATCCTGGAGGGTCGCGAGTGGTCACAGCTACAGACTTACGACAGAGAAGGCCGATGTCCCTCGTCCGAGTCACAATAGTCGTCCCGGTTCGGTCAGTCCGCGTCGTCTCTGCAACCGTGTCTGGGAAAATGCTTCCCCTCTCGACCATTTTGGTACGATGGGTGCGCTGCCGCGAATTGGGCCGGTAGGTGTCCGCCGTGCGCCGGCGGAAGATGATGCCCTGTGAACCGTCCTGCGTCTTCCCGAGGACGTCACTGCTCTGGTTGTCGGTGGCGACGGCCACTCGCCTTGGCGAGATCAGCCCTTCGGTATCCATCGTCACCTCGGCTACCATCTCTCCACTGCGGCGGTTCCGCACGACGGCAACCTTGTCGGTGAAGACAATGCCGCGCTGCTCGATTTCGGTTTCCAGGGCGAACGGGAGCTGGTCGCGGAGCGCACCGACGGCGCCTTTGATGAGCAGCGCGTCGTGCTTGCACTCGGGGCAGCGGCGGGGCAACTGGTAGCCGTTCTTCTTGCAGAAGATCTGGGTACCGGCCGAGATCACAAAGGTGTTGCCGCAGTCGGCGCACGAGACGCTCTGTGGCGCGACAGATTGCCAGCATTCCTTGTGGAAGCGCGGCGGCTTCTCCCATCCGCGATGGATGCGGAGAGTACGGTCGCACAGTTCGCACATCGTTTCCTTCCAGGCGCACTCCTTGTGGTACTCGGGGACTCGGTTCCAGTCGCGGTTCACGGGGATTGCGTGGCCGCAGTGCTTACACTCCACCTCGTACCACTTGGCGGCCATCGCCACCCGACATTCCTTGTGAACCCGCGGCGGGTAATCCCAAGCGCGGTGTATCCGCATCGGCTCGCCGCAGATCTCGCAGTCGCGCTCGTACCAGGCGCACTCCGAGTGGTAGTCGGGAATCTGATCCCAGTCGCGGCAGACCCGCATTGTGCCGCCGCATTTTGCACACTCCTTCTCGTACCATCGGTCGGCAATGGCCTGACGGCAGTCGCGGCAATACTTCAGTTCGTGCTCCCACTCACGGCAGGCACGGAACGCGGCGCCGCATTGGCTGCACGCGATGTCGTACCAGAGGGCGGCGCGGCGCTCGCGACACGCTTTGCAGAACCGCGGCGGCCGATCCCAATCCTCGCAGATATGGAGGTCGTCGCCGCAGTCGTCGCAGGAGGTGGTGTACCACTGGGCCATCCGAGTGTTTGCCTCATCTACTCGCGCATCCGGCTAAGGCACTGCCCACCGCCGCGACCAGTTCATCAACGGTCACAGAGCCACTCCCGTCACGGTCGACTGCCGCACACTGCGCGCTCCTGCGGTCTAAGGCCATGCCGACGGATAGGACAAGCTCTCCGATTGTGACTCGCCCGTCGCCGTTACAATCGCCGATACAGGGAGTTATGGGAGGAGTCTCTGTTGGGCGGATCGTCGGAGTGGCGGTCGAGTCGGGCGTCGATGAGGGCCGCGCGGTGTTCGTCGGAATGGCAGTTGACGTCGCTGATGGCGTTCGGGTCGCGGGTGGCGTATCGGTAGCGGTCGGGGTCGGTGTGGCGTAACCGAACTCAAACGCTCCGATGTCCACGGCTGTTCCGAAGGGACGCATGTGTCCTTCGAGGTCGTCTGCGGGCGCGTTCTCTGAGGTGCCCGCGTCAATACAGGGAGAGTCCGGCATGAGTGAGTAGTCCTGACCGGTCGGATTCTGGAAACGTGGGTCGGCGCTGAAGTTGCCGCCGCCATCAGTGAACCGCCCAAATGTCGTACCCACGTTAGACCGGGAGATCGTCACCTCCGCCAGATTGCCATCGCTATAGAAATCATCACCGTCGTTGCCAAAGAGGATACTGTTGGTAATGACAGCCGACGTCTGTCCGGCCGAGGAGACGAAGAATGCCGCAGCCCCGCGGTTTCCCGTGACGGTATTGTTCACGAAACGCAGCTCTCCGGTTCCCTGGTCATAGACACGCAACGCATCCATCTCGTTGTCCGCCACCAGATTGTTGGTGAAGAATGCGGTGAGAGTTCCGGTGTTTTCGACCTGCAGGCCTCCATAGTTCTGAACAGCCGCATTGGCGGCGACGACTAGGTTCATCGTTCCATGGTTCGACACCCGTGCCACTGGCCCGAAATTGCCGCGCAGGCTGTTTTGACGAAGAAGTACAGACGCGCGGCCCGAGCTGTTCAGAGTGACTGCCGGTGCCCCGGGGAGCCCAAGCACCTCTGGCCTGCCAGCTCCGATGATGGAGCTATCCTCAAGCTCGACAGTCATCTCCGAATCGGAATCGGCGTCGCTATAGAGCGCGGTATTGGCGAAATCTAACACGCCTGGTCCCATGATCCCGATCGCGCGGCTATTGAGGAACGCCAGGCGAATTCGAGCTCCGTTGACCCCACTCACCCATGCGCCAATCCCTCCGACCGGCACGTGGAGAAGCGCGTCAGTCATTTCGACATCCAAATGGCCCCGGATGGCGTAGCCGCACAGTTCCTGTGTGCCAGTACGGTCGGCCGAACGTATTTCGTCGCTCGACGATTGAAACCGCACCGTTGCTGATTCGGCGACCGGGTTCAGGAACATCTCGCTTCCGCAGTTGCCGCGGGTGTTCAGCTCGAAATGATTGTTCCGGGAGGTCACCGTTATCGTGGCCTCGGTATCCGCGTTCACCGCCAAGCCCCCGCCGCTGCGTGTCGCCTCGTTCTGCGTGAACAGGTTGCCGTCAAGAAGAAGGGTCACCGCAGATGAACTCTCCGCAACGGCGGAAAGACCACCACCGTAGTCTGCCAGATTGTCGGTGATCACGTTTCCGCGGAGAACCACATTGACCACGGTGCCGCTCCGAGCGTCGACCAAGACGCCGCCGCCACTCGAGGGCTGTTCCGGAGAGCGAGCCGCTTGGCCATTGCGCAGCGTGAATCCCTGAATGGTCACCGAGGCGCCGTCTGTGATTGAGACCACGCTATCGCTGCCCTGGGCGTCTATCAGGGTCGCGTCGGGCCCATCGGTACTCTGCAGGATGAGTGTGCGCCCGCGCAGTGCGAGCGTCTCCCGGTAACTGCCAGGCTTTACGCGGATGGTGGTGTCGTCCGCCGCAGCGTCGATGGCGGATTGGATGGTGGGGAACTCCGTGGGAACCGTTACGGCCGGGCCGGGTGAAGCAGGCGCGGTATTCACTACGACGACGAGCTGAACGGCAATGCTGGCCCACAGCCGGACGACAAGCGGCATCTTCATGCTCCCTCCATGCGCGAGCGAACACGGACGGTGATCCTATCTGTGAGTCAGAGAGGTACCGCGTTTCCTTATTACTGGCAAGGACGAGTCTGTTTGGTAGACAGTCCTGGCGAGGTGTCACTGTTTCACCGCCTGTGGCCGCGCGCCCTCTGGTTCCCCGATCATGGTGGCTGACCGAGGCTCATGAGGAGGGCGGCGATGGACGAGCGGGAACTATTGGGGAAGCGGATTCAGGAGCTACGGTTGGCGCGGCGCATCTCTCAGGAAGCACTTGCCGAACGAATGGGCGTGAACGCCAAGTACCTCGGGTTCATCGAGCAGGGCCGGGCGAACCCGACGCTGGAAGTTCTCTTCAACGTCGCCCGTTCTCTTAAGGTCGAACCTGTCGACCTCTTCAACTACGCGTGGCTGAAGCTCTCAGACGCCGAAATGCGTCGAAAAATCAAGGCACTTGCCGACCGGACGCAAGGCGAGCGGCTGCGGGAGATGCTGGCTTTGCTGAAATCGCGCGAGGCGTAATCGTCTCGCATCGTATCGACGGATCCGGGCCTCCTGTCGGCTTGATTACACGCTCGAAGCGCCGCCCTCGAGCGTACGACGACGGCACCGAGCACCGCGCGCAGCAAACGTCGCCCCCCGCGAGCAAGCAGTCCTCCTCCTGCCCCGATTGACCTTGGAAGGGGGCGCAAAAAATGGTATCGCGCATTAGCGATACTGGTTTTTATGCCAAGAGCCGCAAACAGGAACGTTGTCGGAGCGGATGGGTTCGAGTTGCGAGAGGTCACTCGCCTCACGGAACTCTCGCCGGGAATGGTAGACTACCTCTGTCGAATGGACATGGTGGTACCTCGGGGCCGCCGCGATCGCGGTAAGGGTCGACGGCGGCGATACACGTTCGCAGATCTGGTTCTGTTGCGGGTTCTTGGGCAGCTGCTGAAGTGCGGGGTAACAGTGGCCCGGCTCCGAAAAGCAATTCGCGCTCTGCGGGAGGAACACGACTTCGGTGACCCAAGGTCACTACCCGCGCAGACCCTGATCACGGATGGCAGAACGATTTACCTCAAGAGCGGCACTACGCTCGAAGATCTCACCGCAGATGGACAATACGCGCTGGCATTTGTCCGGATCGAGTTAGTCTCAACAGATCTCCAGAAAACGATTGACGGCACCACACGCGCACGGAAGCGCACGCCCACAATAGCGCGCCCACGAGCGAGAGCGGCAGGTGCTGGTCAAAGTATCCGCACTGGGCCCTGAGGTGCTGTCAGCCTTCGCGTAAGGATGTATAATTAAACAGATGTTTTATCAACAATGCCAAAGGCCAACTGCCATAATTCAAGTAGCTATTGGTCGGTTTCTTTTTGGCCAAATCGCTTGCACTAACGTTTTAGTGCCTTTGGGCGATATCGAGGGACTGCCATGATTACGGCGACGGTTTCAGGAAGCTTTCATCGACACCTGCACGCGATCGAATCGGCGGTGCTCGAACTGACGGCTTTAGGGGTCCGCGTGCTTTCTCCGGCAGATCCCAGAATCGTTGGCGCGAACGGGGAATTTCTTTTCGTTGCCAGCGATCGAGTTCGGTCAGTACGGCTGGTGCAGGATCGACATCTACAGGCGATCGAGGCATCGGGTTTTCTCTGGCTGGTCGACCCGGACGGATACGTTGGCCAATCGGCATCGCTTGAGATTGGATTCGCGATCGCGCGCGGCATTCCGGTACTGAGCACGACCCTGCCGTCCGACTTGACATTGCGCCAGTATGTGCACCAGGTATCCAGCGCACGCGCAGCACTCTCGATCGGCCGAGTCGCGTCGCCGACGTATCGGCGACAGCCGAATGGGTTCCTTATCGATCCACACGCGAGCATCGAACAGGCCCATGAAAGCCTGGAGCGCCTCTCCGATCATTTCGATACCGCGCGGCGAGACCATTCGTATGACCCCGCCCACGATATAGAGCTAGAGTTTGGACTCCTCGCGGGATTTCTTCGTCGTTCGCCGGATGATGCTGAGCCATGGAGCTAGGTTTTGCCGCGCTCGAGGAGCTGAGGCGGTTCGTTGCTGAGATTCTTAAAGGACAGTCCGGCTCCCTAAGGCGGTACTTCAATCCCGACATACACGGGTTTCAGCACACCGGCGGCGAAAATAAGACCTCCCCGTCCATCGCCAGTACCGGCACCTGTGTGGTTGCGTTGCTGGCCACCGGGCGTTGGAACGACAAGGAGGCACCGTGGCACGACGACGCCCCCGAACTCGCTGCCGCGATACTCTCAAAAGAGTGGACCAGTGCGGCGTTGGCCGCCAACAACGTGTTTAGCGTTGCATGGGTGCTTGAGACCATCACCGCCTTGGAGAATGCCGGGATAGACCTGCGCCTTGACGGAAAAGCCAAGCAACGGATCAGTCAAGCTGAGGAGATCCTCGTCGCTTCATTGGAGGATGGAAGTGCCGCAATCGAAGATTACCCCGCGTCAGCTTACGTAACGCAGCTGGCGGTCCGTGTGCTTGTGCGCCGCCAGAAGCTTGAGAACGCCGACCGCGTCCGGGAATGGGCACTTACCCAAATAACCATGCAAATCGCGCTGATTCTGAGTAAGAGCAGCGCATTGGATGTGTATACGCTCGCGTATGCGACAATTCTTTTTGCAGCACTCTCTGAGCCTGCGAAGGTTTCGCCGCAGGAAAAGCGTATTGTAGATACTGCCATTGAGCAGCTCTTTGCGTCCCAACTTCCAGATGGAAGCTGGCCACGAAGTCGGCCGTTGTTTCACTATCCGAGGGCGGGTAACGCCTACTGCTTTGAATACGAAATGCTAGTACAACTGCTCGAGACGTCGGCGTTGCAGGAAAACCTGTTGCGCCATATGCATTCCCTCAGAGACGCTGCATATGCACTTACCCGGAGCGCATTCCAGCTCGACGACGATCTCAACCGAGGGTGGGCTTCCGGCCATCATCCAAACTTAAAGGGACCGGAGTCATGGTCCACCGCATCGGTCTTCCACTTCCTATACTCGCTTGATCGTCTGATCGCGGAAGCAGTTCGGCGAGCGACCTTCACCTATTTGGATCGCGTCTACACCCAACCATCTAGGCCGAAGCCGACTTTCGCCGATTTCGCCCCACTTCTGTGGGATTCGGAGGTAACCTTCCCGGATGCGCACACGGAATCGCTTAAGAAAACTCTCTTCGAGCGTTTCGTCGAGCCTATAGCGCGAGGTGCCACAGAGGTCGAACTGGGCCGGCCACTGCCGAAAGGCACGAAGATGTCAGCCATATTGTTTGGCCCACCTGGAACATCCAAGACCCAGTTAGCTAAGCATATTTCTGAGTTTTTGGGCTGGCCACTTCTTGAGGTAGACCCGTCTCATTTGGTTCGCGAGGGAATGGATAGGATCCAAAAGGAAGCGAATGCGCTATTCAGCATGATTGAGGCTGCGGAGCGTGTAGTCGTGTTTTTGGACGAATTTGATGAAATGGTGCGGGACCGTTCGGTCGCTGGATCAGAGGCGGAGTCCCGCTTCCTCACAACGGCTATGCTGCCAAAGCTTAGCAGGATCAATGATCGGCGACGCGTGGTCTTTCTCCTGGCGACGAACTATATCGATAACTTCGATTTTGCGATCAGTCGTCCTGGGCGATTTGACGTTATTCTTCAGGTGATGCCGCCCACGACGAGCGAGAAGATGGCGAACCACAAGGATGTGGCGGACAAGCTACGGGGTCTCGGCATAAACTTGGGTACCGGTATCCATGATAAGTTGGCGGAGTTGACATTTGGTGAGTTCGAACGTCTCGCGGCGGACATACGATTGGCCTCTGACCAACAAGCGGCAATCGCAGCTATAGAGTTGGCGCACGCGCAGTGTACTCTACAGCGACATTTGGGTGGGTCTTCTCCTCCAGCCGGCGACGAAACGTGGGCGGAACGATCAAAGGCTCAGCATAGATACGTCCGGAGCTGAGAGTGCGTGCGGCAGAGGATTATTTGATTTCCAGGGATGTCGTACTCGGACGCATCATTCAGGCTTCTACCGATCGTTGGAACCCCGATCGCACAGAGGACCCGATGTGGGGCTTGGTCCGCATCGTGATCGCTCAGCAGATATCGACAAGCGCGGCAACAACTATCGCGCAGAGAGTTGCCCGGGCATATCCGGAGCTTCTCAGCGGTGATCGACCGCGAGAAGGAATGAGAAGGTCCCGCTTGCGGAAATGCGGGCTTTCCCCGCGAAAGGCGCATTGCTGTTGTCAGCTCGTCCAGCGCATGACTGCGGAGGACTTTTCAACAGGATCTGACGACGCCATGGACGCATTGAGCGGCGTGAGGGGCATCGGTCCGTGGACGAGAGACATGTTTCAGATATTGGTGTTACGAAAGCCCGATGTACTGCCACTGGGCGACGCGGGCCTGCTGCGCGCTGTTCGAGTACACTACGGTACTGAAATCGCCCTGCACACCTTGGCGGAAGCCTGGCGACCCTTCCGATCTGTAGCGTGTTGGTACCTCTGGCGTTCCCTCGGTAACGTGCCCCTCGGCTGACGGGTTTAGTTACAAACACCATGCGCCGGCGGTTAGCGTCGGCAGAGAAAGCGGAAGCTCGGATACTTTGACGTGGATCCTTTTCATCGGAAATAGAAAACGCCCAACTCAAGAGTGGTTGGGCGTGGACTTCACCAGTACCCGTCGTCGACGAAGGAGACGTAGCGCCCTTTGCCGATCACTACATGGTCAAGGACGTGCACGCCGATGAGGTCGCCGACTTCACGCAGCCGGCGGGTGATGTCGAGGTCCTCCCGGCTTGGCGTGGGATCTCCAGACGGGTGGTTGTGAACGAAGATTACCGCAGCCGCGGCGTCGCGGACGATGCGCGAGTAGACGTCCCGCGGATGGACGATCGACGCGGTTAGTGATCCCTGACCTACGACAGTGTCGCGGATCTTCCTGTGTTTGTTGTCAAGGAGCACGGCGATGAAGAACTCTACCGGCTCCGCAGCAAGCCGCTCGCGGTAGTGAGCATAGACATCGTACGCGCCCTTAAAGGGTTGGCCCGCCAGCCACTCGGTTTCGCCGTAACGCTTGGCGAGTTCAAATAGGGCGCCGAGCTTGAGCACGGCACGTTTGCGCATGCCAGCTTCGCGCCAGTCGAGCGGGTGCGCAGCTGCTAGGCGGCGGAGATCACCATACTCGGCGAGCAGGCGTTCGAACCCTACTCGGGCCGGATCTCCGAGGATCGTTGCAAGTAGCTCGGCATCGCTCATGGCTGAGCACTCACCGAGCGATCTCGTTCGCCGCCGCGAGTGCACCGTGTCTTCGCTGTCTCTGACGACGTCGCCATCGTGAGGTGGTTCTGCGGAGTCCATCAGCGGCACTCCTTCAATGACTTCGGCGTCCAGTAGAGATCGCGTTCGACGCGTAGACCTCCGGGACCGCGGATCGCTTCCAACTCGTCGAGCGAAAAGTATCCCAGCTCGCGTTCGTGGCCGACGACGACGCCGAAGAACAGCCGCTCGTTGGGATCGTACTCCGAGGCGTACCAAGTCCAGCTCGTCCAGGGTGTGAAGAACTTAACCAGGGCCGGCGCTTCTTCGCCGCACTCCTCCTGGCTGTAGAGCTGCGGCACGGTTGCCGCGAGCTCGGGTGGAAGAAGTTCCATGTGGGACCTCCGTCTCCGGTGCGCGAGGGAGTGAGTTCCCTCCGGGAAACCGCTGGTGGCGGGCTCCCCGAGAGATGTCAGTCCGGGAGGCGGAAGGTTCTGGCGGAGAACGGTGGCGACGGCACGCCGTCCACCATGAGCTTCAGGTAGATGTGCCGGTTCGGGAGGTTGATCATGTCGAGCGCCGAGAAGGTCGGCCCGAACTCCTGGGCGAGCAGGTCGGCATCCTCCGGCCCGACGCGGAAGCTCATGATGGTTCCGGCGTTGCCGAGGATCGCTTCCCTGACCAGCGGATCAAGCTGCGCCAGGTACTGGTGCGCGAGCACGAGGCCAACGCCGTACTTCCTGAGTTCCGATAGCATGCCGGCGAGGCTCAACGTGGTGAACGCGTGGAATTCGTCCAAGTAGACGAAGAAGTCGCGGCGGTCGTCTTCGGCAACATCGCTCCGGCTCATGGCCGCAACTCCCAAGCTCGTCACGATGAGCGCGCCGAGGAGCGTCGCCGTATCCTCGCCGATTCTTCCCTTGGCGAGATTGACGAGCAGGATCTTCCCGTCATCCATGATCCGCCGGAGATCGAGCATCCGCTCGGCCCTGGTGAGAATGCGGTGGAGGAGCGGATTGGCGAGAAAGGCGCCGACTTTGTTCTGGATCGGAGCGATCGCTTCGAGCCGGAACTTTGCCGGGTACTTCTCGTACTCCTTGAGCCAGAAGGCTCGGACCGGCTGGCTGCGCACTGCGGTCATCGCATGCCGTCGGTAGTCGTCGTCTGAGAGCAACCGCATAGCATCGGCAATCGTGGCGTGGGGTTGGTCGAGGAGCGCCAGGAAGGTATTCCGCACGATGTGCTCAAGGCGCGGGCCCCACGAGTCAGACCAGAGTTTTTTCATCACTTCGAGGAGTCCTGAGGCGGCAAGGGGTCGCTTGACGATCGGCACGCCAGCCAACGGGTTAACGCCGTAGGGCTGCGTAGGATCGGGCGCATCGAGGTAAACGAGATCGCCACGTCGATGTGCGGGCAAATGGCGTACGATCCGCTCGACGAGATCGCCGTGTGGATCGAGAACCGCCAAGCCTTGGCCGTGCGCGGCGTCCTGACGGATGAGTGTTTCAAGCAGGGACGACTTCCCGGTGCCGGTCTGCCCGATCACATACATATGGAACCGCCGGTCGGCGGTCTTGATGCCAAAGAGCTGATTCGAGTCGCGGAAGTCGGTGCGGCCGATGAAGGTGAGGCGGTCGTGCGGAATCATCCCTCATCGTCGCCGGCGTCGCTGGTGCCAGAAAGACGGAGCCCTTTGTCGTGCGCGGCAACTCGCTCCGTCTTTGCCCCGTTCCTCCCTCGCTTACCGTGGAAGACAGTCCTTTGAACGGACGGATTCCACAACCCAGAGGAGGAAATGGAGATGATCCATGACGAAGCACGGGATGAGCGCGCCCATAACGCCGCGCTCGTAATCGCGGGGACCGCTGATGGTTTCCGCGTCCATGCTCCGGCAGAGCCGAGGAAGATCTACCTCGTCTCGGGCGTGCCAGAGGAGCTGCAGTGCAACTGTCCAGAGTTCGGGCTGCACCGCCGAGAACCCGGCTGGCGATGCCGGCACATTCTGGCTGTCCACGACCGCTTCTTCGGCGGCAGCGGTGCCGATCACGATCCGCATGCTGCGCGCGAGCGGGCTGCGATCCAGGACGAAGGAAGTCCGCAGAACGGCAACGGCACGCGTCCGCCAGGGGGCGCCGCCCAGATGCTCTTGAAGCGGAGTGCCAGCCCCGACGGACGGATCGACTCTTTGTCGGTCGAGTTCTCGTGTCCGGTCGACGACGTCCCATCAGGAACGATTCAAACGACGGCCCGGCGCATGCTCCAGCTCCAAGCGGCCATCATCAGCGAGTTCGTGAAGTCGCCGATGGAGCCAACGAACGGCTCTCAACCTGGGAACGGAACGCATCGGAACGGCTCGCGCAACGATCCGGTCCCGGCGCGTCTCCTCGCGATCGGCGGCATGCCCGGCAAGTGGGGCCGGCGACTCTTCATCACCGTCGATGTTGACGGCGAGACCACCCGCATCTTCGGCAACCGCAAGCAGCTCGGCGACGCCCTCGTCGCTGCCGGACACGCCGCCCTCGTGAGAAACATCGCCGAGGGCGTGAGCCTCAATGTTGGCTGCCGCGTCGTGGCCAAGCCTACCGATGACGGCCGCTATCTGAACATCGTCGAGGTGCATCCGGCAGAGGAGCGTCGCCAATGACGCTGGCCACTGATGACGTTGTCCCTTCGAGGCGCGCCGAGGCACTGCCCTATCTCTCGCACTCGCGGGTCGCGAAGTACCTGCACTGCCCGGAGCAGTACCGACTCTACTACGTGAAGGGACTTCGCCGCCGCATTCCGGATGCGAGCTTGGTCTTCGGGCAGGTGGTCCACCAGGCGCTTGCCGGCCTCTTCCAGAATGGTGAGGACCCGGTGGATGCTTTCACCAAGCTCTGGACGGAAGTGGAGAGCGCCGATCTCGTCTACGGCGTGCGCGAATCATGGGCCAAGCTGAAGGACATCGGACGTACTTGCCTCCAGAGGTTTGTCGACGAGGAACTGCCCAAGCTCCAGGACGTGACTGCGAGCGAGAAGCCGTTCCGCCTCATGGTCACGAGTCTCTGTCTGCCCTTCGTCGGTGTGATCGACCTCACCGCTCGCCTGAACCAGAAGCGAACCGTAATCGACTTCAAGACCGCGGCCTCAGGCTACCAGGAGCACGAAGCCACACTATCGGATCAGCTAACCGCCTACCAGCTTGCTGAGCCCGAGGCCGAGCAGAGCGCGCTCTGCGTGTTCGTGAAGACCAAGGAGCCGCGGATCGACTGGCTCGTCTCGGAGCGCCAGCCCGACCAGGTCCTCGAATACGTGGAGAAGGTGGAAATCATCGCCCAAGCGATCAGCGCCGGCTTCTTCTACAAGCGACCCGGTCGCTGGTGCAGCTACTGCGATTTCCTGCCGCTCTGTCTGGGCGACCAGGCGAAGGTCGAGGAGACCCTGGTCCAGGTTGCTCCTCGCCCGTGAAACACCACGAGCCAGTTGGCGAAACGCCGCCTGGCTCTTTTTTGTGGGATACAGGGCAGGGTCGCCAGCTCACAGTCCCTCGCTCCTGGAGAAGGATCGGTCCGTCGTGGTATTCCGGAACGCCGATGGACGAGAACTTTGTCTGGAGAATCCAGAGGAACACCTATCTTCCGAAGACCAAGGCGCTCGCGCCGCTCTTCGAAGCGGTGGTGAATTCTCTGCATGCCACCGAGGAGGCAGGGAACCCGTCCAATGCAACGATTGACGTGATGATCGACCGCGGAGCGCAGGCGTCGCTCATGCCAAACTCGCCGCCTCCCGACATCACCGGATTCACGATCCGCGACGACGGCATCGGCTTTACCGACGAACACTTCCGTTCCTTCAACACGACCGACACCGACCAGAAGGCGGCCAAGGGCGGGAAGGGTGTCGGTCGCCTTCTGTGGCTGAAGGCATTTGAGCAGGCTGCCGTCGATAGCGTCTTCATGAACGGCGCATCGACGTTCCTCCGGCGCCAGTTCCGGTTTGTTCTCCAATCCGATCCCGTACAGGGAGGCGAGCGCCCCGAGATGGCGGACGGCCCGCGGTCGACGACCGTTCGCTTGATCGGACTCCGCGAAGGTATGAGCGTACCCGCGCAGGCAGACACAATCGCTCGCCACCTGCTGGCGCACTGCCTGCTCTACCTTCTCGACGCCTCGTGCCCGCGGCTCACGGTGCGGGATACGTGGAATGGCGACTCGTTCTCATTGAACCAGATGCTGGCCGAAATGCTCGCCTCATCCGAAGGTGGCGAGTTTGACGTTCAGGACCAGACGTTCGCCGTCCGGCTCATCCGCCTCCGTTCCCGGGACAGGAAGGCTCACGCGATCCACTACTGTGCGGACAACCGGCCAGTGGTTTCCGAAAAACTGGACGCTCTTCTTGAGGACTTGGACGGCAATCTGCTCATGGACGGCGGAGCAGAGACCTGCGTTGCCGTGGCCCTGGTGTCGAGCAGGTATCTGGACGAGCGTGTGAATGCCGAGCGAACGGAGTTTACGATTCCCAAGAAGACGATCGACGGCAACCTTGGGATCAAGGATCTTTCCTGGATGGAGATCGAGGAGGCGGTGGCCAATCGTCTTTCGGAACTCTTGGCCGATGAGTTGAAAAGTCTGCGTCAGACCAAACTCCACGGCATCGTCGAGCGCATTCAGCAAACGGTGCCGGAGTGGCGTTACCTCACCGTCCATGCTGCGGAGCGCCTCGCCCGCCTTCCTCCCACTCTCTCCGATCCGAAGTTCGAAGCCGCTCTCTTCCAAGTGTCACGCGAACTCATGGAGGACACCAGTCAGAAGGTGAAGGCCATTACGAGCCGTGACGGCGCGATGGCCGACGCGACAATCGAAGCCGACTACGCCCAGTTGATCGACACGCTGACGGCTATCAATGAAAAGGACCTGGCCGAGTACGTCCGTCATCGGCACGCGATCCTTGACCTGCTCGACCAGGCTCTTCGTCGTCAACCAGATGGGAAGTTCGTCTATGAGGATCGGGTTCACCAGATCATCTGTCCGCGCTTCGCCACCTCCGACGACCCGGAACACCTCCGGCAGAACCTATGGCTCCTCGATGAGCGGCTGAGCTACCATCGATTTCTGGCATCCGACTTGCCGATGTCTTCATTCGGTGATGTCGAAGTAGCTAGCAAGAAAAAGCCAGATATCTATATTACGTTTGACGAGCCGGCAGTATTCGCTGAAGGTGAACGACCGTTCCATTCTGTGACTATCGTGGAGTTCAAACGGCCCGAGCGAAGCGATTACACCGAGAAGGACAATCCGGTGTGGCAGGTATATGAGTACATCGACCTGCTCCGAACCGGCACGGTGCTCGATCGTGACCAGCGTCCAATACACCTCGACGACGCGATCCGGTTCTTCTGCCATATTGTCGCCACCGTAAACCAGAAGCTGGTGCAGGCGGTTCGCGAGCTGGGCATCCGCCCTGGCATCGACCAGCGATTGCTTTCTGGATACAGCGAGAGCAGACGGGCGTGGGTTGAGATTGTCGACTACGATATGTTGCTCGCCAACGCCCGACTGAGAAACCGAATGCTCTTTCAAAAGGCCGGGCTTCCATCGTGATGATCGTTCCTTGACGGCCTCCGACTTCCGCCTCTTTACTGATCGGAGTCCCTCGAAGAGAACCCGATGGGATGACCTATACGGAAGGGACGCTCACCGGCCCGACGGGCAACCAGGGCGTCCTGCGGTTTCTCGTGGACAGCGGCGCCGTCTACACGCGCGTTGCGCACAATGTTCGGAAGGCCCTCGATCTCACCCCGAAACGGACCGTCACCTTCAGTCTGGCCGACGGCACTCCGCTCCGAATATCACATCGCGCTTCCCCAGGCGACGGCCACACGCCGGTCATCCTGGGCGAACCGGGCGGCGAGGCGCTCCTCGGGACCGTGACGCTCGAAGAACTCGGCCTCGTCCTTCATCCGTTCAAGCGCACGTTTGAACCGATGCGCATGCTCCTCGCCTGACGGAGCACCACGCCGCGACCCCGTGTCGCGGCTTTTTCTTTGCGAGCGAATCCTATCCGGAACGTCGGTCCGGGCACTGGCCAAGCTCAGTGTCACCAATTTCTTCTCCAGTTGCCTGCGCGTTGCCGCACCCATGTGAGGAGATCTCCCGCAAGCCGCCGCAGGTCTCCCTGAAAGATCGCCGCGAGGGAACCGAAAACGATAGCGGCGAGAACGCTCCACCAAAGCTGGTTGATGCTGACCTGCAGCGAGTACAGGGATGTCTTCAGGCTGAGCCGCCGTTCCACCCGGTCCTTCGCCAATTGCAGGCACCTCTCCAGTCTCGCCGACTGATTGTCCAGCTCCGTGAGATCCGCGCGGAGAACGCGGCTCGTATCGTAAGGGACGTTGGGACCCAAATTGTATCGTAGGGCCAGCTTGACGAACTGCGTCCACAGACCGGATTCCAAGAGGTGCGCACCGTGACGCTCGCGGAATCCTTCGGTCGCCGCCACGAAGTCATCGGCACCACGTCCCTTCTTCTCGAAGACCGGCACGTCGTCCAAGACCTTCATCATGTCACTGGTCTTCTCGCGAAAAATGCGAACGGCTGCCTCCAAGTTCTCTCCTTCCACCAGCCTTTCTTCGAGGTTGGTCTCAAGAGCCGCAATCGCGTCCCCCGACTCAGCCGATCGCAGGGCGCGCAGGTCGGCATCGAACGCGTCACACGAATACGCGCGCGCGGCGGCCTGATAGTGCGGGACGACGACGTGGAGGAAGAGAATGAACCGGGCCACGCGCTCTATCTCGCGACTCAGTGGATTCTGGAGCATCCACACCGACCGCTGGGGGTCGGGCAGAATCGGGGGCTTGTTGGCAACGACTGCGCGGACGAGCTCCGATAGCTCGGGATGTGCAATGAACGTCTGGCCGTTGAACATAAAGTAGGCGTGATCGACGTGCGGGAGGACGCCCATCGAGACCAGATCGCTCGCCGTCCAGTACTGTGTCATGTCCGCGCCGTCGTACTCGTGCATCAAGTACTCGAACTTCGTGGGGTCATCGATATGCGTTGCGAGCAGGAGAGGAATCTTCATGCTCGCATACGGCTCGCGTAACGTCTTCAGCAGGATCGCCAGCGGAGAGTCTGCGAGAAAATTGGCCGACACAACCCCGAGAAGGCGCTTCGTCTCCTGCTGATAGTCCTCCCGATCGTGAAACGCATTCCTGTGGCGATCGGTGATCACGAGGACGAAGAGCGGGTAGCGACGGAGTTCAAGGTCAGGTTGGTCCTTCAGTGAGAAACTCACCGACGGCCCCCAACTGTCTTCCGAATCGTGAACCGACTCCGGCACAACCAGATCGCTGGACCGTAGCCGTTCCCCCAGGAGTCGCCGGCCGTTTTCTTTGAAATCAAACGGGAAGCTTGGCGCCATGGCAAACCAGCGGTCGTAAGTGGTGCGGTCGCCAAAGACAGCCGGCCGGTCCAGACCGAACACATCGAGGCGCTCGATGTCGCCACCAATCTCCACGAGTTCTCCGTCGACCGTGCATGGCCACAGGGCGTAGACGACGCCGGGTGTTTGCGCGAAGAGATCGATATCAGACGCGGACTCCAGCGCTGTCCCTGTGACGCTGAACCCGCACGCGACCAGAAAACCAAGAACGGTGATAAGAGAAAGACGGCTCAACGGCGTTGCCTCCCGGACAATCTTGAGCGAAATGGTGTAGCAGGTTTCGAGTGGCGAGAAGGGAGGTGGAGTCGGTCGTGCCGCGAATCGAGAACGTGGAGGACGCGGCGCTCGACGCCGCGCTGCGCTTCATCCGCAACCACACCTCACCACTCTTCCTCGACGGCGCGTTGGCAGGGTCGGGGACCTTCATCTCGTGGGATGATCAATTCGGCATCCTCACCGCGCACCACGTGCCGCACAACCCGTTGGACTCCGCCAGGCGCTTCGACTTTTCGGCAAGCAGTGGTCAGAAGCTCGGCTTGTCGCTCGTCGAGTACGCCCATCGTTTCGAGCTTGAGATGCGCTATCTCGGGGTGTCGGATATTGCCCTTCCGATCGACCCCGCCGATCCATGTCGGGGTCCCGACCTGGCGGTGATCCGCCTTGGCAACAAGGCGTCGGTCCAGGATATCGAAGCGCGTAAATCGTTCTATCGTCTCAGCTATCGAACTGCTGAACGCCTCGAAGCTTCGCTGCGCGCTGATGGGATCTTCGCCATCTGCGGTGCGGCGAAGGAAGAGGAACGTCAGGCCGAACCGGAACTCGGATTCAGCGAGGTCACCGTGGAGAACCTGTGCACCTACTATGGGGGTCTTGTTCCACCGCACAGCCGCTGGTTCGAACGTGATGGGTACGAATACATCGAGATCGATGTCCGGTACCCTGGAGTTGAGGATCCTCCGAAGAAGTTCGGCGGCGTCAGTGGCGGTGGCCTTTGGCAGATTGCCGTGCAGCCTTGTCCCGACGATCCCACCCGCTTCGTCGTCTTCGATGACCCGGTGCTCGCCGGGGTGGCGTTCTGTCAAGGCGTCGTTGATCCCTCCCGCGGATTTCTTCGGTGTCATGCGGGGGGAGTTCCCTACCGCCAAGTGCTCACCGGGCTGTAGTTATGCTCAATCGCGTTTGAGACAGGAGGAAGGTTCTGTTGCGATCGGATTACGTAGTTCGAGATATGCGGACCTTCAACGGAGGCTTCTTCGTCCTGAAGCGAGGTGTCCGAGACTAAGCTGCAAGTCGCGGTGATTCTGCCTCCGAATCCACGTCCCTGTGGCGCCACTAGCGCGATGGGCTACGTCGCCGTGGGTATGACGACCCTCTATGCCGCCCTCGACAACTTCCTCCGTCTTTTCCTTCGGAAGAACCGCTCTACGCTCGATACATCTGGGAACACCTCTCTGTTCAGGTCCCAGTAGTGCCACACGCACACCTTCCGGATGATGCGATCCCAGGTTCGAACGTCGTCCCGTAATCCCCGCCCAGTGGGACGAGCGAGCGCGCTCGCGTGATCTCGTCCAGTCGTAGCGCGAGAATCCGTAGGTTCGAGAGGGCCGCCAGGGTCGTCGTCCGCAACCTGAGATCCATCGAAGAAGGAGAAGGGCTCACGCGCGTCAATCCTGACCGTTTTCGCTTGGAGCCTCAGGTTCGAACCGACTTCGAGCACGAGAGCCTTCTTCTCTGGTGGAGCGCTTCTCTCGAAGCGGTTCTGCAGTCCTTGAGCCAGGGTGAAGGTTGCGAGGGCGCGGTGACGCGCGTCCGCAATCCGATTGTCGCGCAGCATGGCTGCTTGAAGGCGTTCCTTCCGTTTCACGAGAGCGGAGCGCTGAACCGCGTACTCCTCGTCGCTTAGCAGGCTGCCGTCGACATTGGCTGGCGACGTTTTCAACGCGAGAAGTTGCTGCAGCCGTGTCGTGGTCTCGCCGAGGGCCTGCCGGCGCGACTCGGAAGCGGCGACCGTGATCGCGGCGAGCTCCGCGCAGAGTTCGGGAGCCCTGCGGATCGCATACTCCTTGAGGGATTCGGGAATGGTGATCCGCCCAAGAAAGGCGGCGATCTGCTCCGCGATCTGATCTTCGGTGAGACTCCGTTCGGCGCATCGGGGAGTCTTCCGCCGCGTGCAGTGGTAGTAGGTGTAGATGAGGCGCTTCGCGTGCGGCATCTGTTCGATGCGCGCTGCGCAGGAGGGACAGCTCTCCTTGCCACGTAGAGAGAACTTCGTCCGGCATTGCGCGCAGATGAGCTGTTCCTTTTCCTCGGCGGTAACCGCCGCGCCGCAGGTTCCGCACTTCAAGAGGCCGGCGAAGGGGAACTGGCGCTTGCGGGCTCGCGGGTTACCTTTCCGACCCAGGCGGGCCTGCACGATTCGGAACTCGTCCTCCGAGATGATTGGCGTATGGCGTCCCAGCCACCAGGCTCCGCTCCCTTGCGGGTACTCGAACCAACCGTAGTAAAAGGGATTCGTCAGAATGCGGTAGACGGTGCTTCGAGAGAGAGGCCGATTGCCGAGGCGGCGCATGCGTCGCGTGCGGAAACCCCATTCGTTGTTGGCGAGCTTCCAAATCTGGGGCGGCGTGTAGCGGCCACTGAGCGCCGCTTCCCAGATGCGCTTCACAAGTGGAAGGCGGACCGGATCGGTGACAATGCAAGTCTCGCCGTTCTCGGGAGAGCGCCAGTTCAGGTAGCCGAGCGGGGCCACTGACGGGTACCATCCCTTTTCGAGCTTAGCTCGCAGGCCGCGCTTCACGTTGCGGCTCAGATCCTCGATATACTTCTGCGCCATGCCGAACTCGATGTACATAAGGATGGTGTTGTCATCGGCCTGGCGGAAGCTTTGGGTCGGCGTCAAGATCTCTACCCCGTGCTGCTTCATCGACCAGATGACGGCACCGCCGTCGATGGGGTTCCTCGCCAGGCGGTCCAGCTTCCAGCAGATGACGCCATGCGCCTCGCCGCGATAGATTCGCTGCATCATCACGTTGAAAACCGGTCGGCCAGGTTCTTTGGCCGAGCGCGCCTCAGTCAGGACCTCGACAATGTCGAGCGACCGAGAGGAAGCAAGGCGGGCAAGTTCCGCCTGTTGCGATTCGATTGAGAGCACTTGGCGGTCTTCCGCCTCGGTCGATTTGCGGCAGTAAATGAAGAATCGTGGCATGTCATCGGAAATGGTTCTTGCCTCCTCATGGTAAGAGCGCAGTCGAATCGTTGTCAAAGTTCGACCTGTGGATCATCGACTAGGTCGACCGCATCGTGCAGGAGGAGCGCCACCAACCGCACCAGGCGCCCGGCGTGCTCGGTTGCCTCGCTTTCGGAGATTTCCCGTCCGAACTCGCGGGCGTAGATCTCCCGATATTCGCGGACCGCTTCTCGGCTCAGGTTCATCGGAACAGCGTACCCGTCCGCAGTGAGCGGGGAAGACGGCGGAATGTGCCGCCAGGTACATGCCGCTCCGTCTTTGCCTCGCTCGCTACTGCCGTACGCTGAGCCCATGACACACATCGACGATTTGGCTGCAGTGGCCGTCGGCTTCCATGAAGCGCTGCCCGACCGCATCCGTGAGTATCTGAACGGTCGGGGCATCCCTGATGGCATCATCTCCCGATACCGCCTCGGCTGGAACGGGCGACGGATCACGATCCCGATCACGAACCGCGACGGAATCGTCTCCTTCTTCAAGCTCGCCAAGGACCCGGCGGATGCGAGCGACGCTCCGAAAATGCTCGTGAACGCCGGTGGCTCAGTGGAGCTCTACGGCTGGGAACGAGTACTCGCGAAGACGAGCCCGCTCGTGATCTGCGAGGGGGAGTTCGACCGGCTGGTTTTGGAATCCCGTGGCTTTCCGGCTGTGACCTCGACCGGCGGCTGCGGCGTCTTCCGCAAGGAGTGGGCGAAGGAGTTTGCCGAGATCCGGGAGGTCTACATCTGCTTCGACAACGACGAACCGGGCCGTGACGGTGCTCAGCGGGTTGCGGAATTGATTCCGTACGCGAAGATCGTCCGCTTGACCGACGACGTTGGCCCCGCCGGTGACATCACCGACTTCCTCGTCCGCCTCGGACGCTCGAACGACGACTTCGTGGATCTCCTCAAGACGGCCGTGCCGGCGCAGAAGAGTTCGCGTCCGCCACGTGATCGGTCGCCCCGAGCTCACGAACCCGACTCTCCGCTGGCGCGGCGCGTCGCGCGTCTCAAATCATCGCTCTCCATCGTCGAGGTGATCGAGCCCTACGTGACCCTCCGCATCGGCCACGGTGTGCTTCGCGGGCACTGCCCGTTCCACCAGGACGACACGCCGTCCTTCACCGTCTACCCGGCCACCGGCACCTTCCACTGCTTCGGCTGCCGCATACACGGCGATGCAATCAGGTTCCTCATGGAGGCGGCGCACCTCACCTTCTACCAGGCGCTCGAAGCGCTCGAATCTCACCAACGCCATGGCCGAGCAGCCTGAGAAGACGGCGCGCGGGATCCCGTGCGTCTCGACGACCTTCGATGACGGTTCTCTCGTCGAGATGGTCTACCGGCCCGAGGAGCGGCGGACGGCGTTCGTCGTTTGGCGCGATGACGGCTGGACCGAAGTGCCATACGTAGAGCGCGACGGCGCTCGCCTCGTTCCCTATTCGCCGCGGAATAACCTGATCACCAACAGCGTCGTGGTCTTCCCGTCGGAACCGGCGGAGTATGGGAGCGTGGCCGAGCTCGTCGCCGAGGTGCAGGCGTACATCCACCGCTACATCGACCTCTCGCCGCTCTTCGAGCAGATCGCCGCCTACTACGTGCTCTTCACGTGGGTTTACGATGCTTTCAATGAGCTGCCGTACCTCCGGGTCCGCGGTGACTACGGGAGCGGCAAGACCCGTTTTCTCCTCGTCATCGGCTCCCTCTGCTACAAGCCGATCTTCGCGAGCGGCGCCTCGACGGTCTCACCGCTCTTCCGGCTTCTCGACACCTTCCGCGGCACGCTCGTCATCGACGAGAGCGACTTCCGGGTCTCGGACGAACGCGCCGAGGTGGTGAAGATCCTGAACAATGGCAACGGGCGAGGCTTTCCCGTCTTGCGGAGTGAGCTCGCCGGCAAGGGCGAGTACGATCCGCGCGCATACCACGTCTTCGGGCCGAAACTTGTCGCCACGCGCGGCTTCTTCGAGGACCGCGCTCTGGAGAGCCGGTGCCTCAGTGAGGAAATGGGACAGCGCGAGCTGCGCGTCGACGTGCCGATAAGCTTGTCGCGCGGTGTCGCAGATGAAGCGCTCGCGCTTCGCAACAAGCTGCTCCTCTTCCGTTTCCGGAACCTGGCGAGGTGCGGTCCCGCCGACCAACTCATCGATCGCTCCATCGAGCCGCGCCTCAATCAGATCTTTGTTCCGCTCATGAGCGTGGTCGAAGATGCCGATGTCCGTGGCGACCTGAAGGAGCTGGCGCGGCAGTACCAGCTGGAGATGGTCGCCGATCGCGGACTGACGACGGAGGCTCAGGTGCTGGAAGTTGTCCGGGAAACGCTGCTTGCAGCCGACGAACCTCACCTGGCGGTGAAAGACATCACTGCCCGTTTCGCCGAGCGCTTCGGCGATGAGTACGAGCGCAAGGTCACCGCCCGGTGGATCGGCGGCGTCCTGCGGCGGAAGTTGCGACTGCCGACCGAGCGTCGGCACGGGGCCTATGTTATCCCGCGCGAGGCGTTTCCGCAGATCGCGCGGCTCACCGAGCGCTACGGACTCGGGTCCGATCCGCCACCTGAACAGATTCCTGACCCTCTGGGGGACTTTGGGTGACGTTGGGGGACTTTGCCGGGGCGATGTGGTCGGCAGGCGCCGTCATTGCGGCGCCTTTCTCTCCCTCCCGAACGATCGTGCGCCCCCGCGGCTGATCCGTCGCTACGTCACCCTATGTCCCCCAACGTCCCCCGGACTTGTCCGCCAAACCTCGGTGTCGCCGCTACTGATTTGGACCGACCACCACCCGAGCAACCGTGCTCCCGAGGTCGATCGATGGCGTTTCGAGCTGTCGACACCGTCCCATCTTGACTAGTTCGATCATGACTGCGCGGTGCGGCCAACTCGCCTCCGCCCTGACGGAGTCCGGCTGCAATTGCAACGAGTCCCGTTGTCTGGCCATCTCGTCGTAGCTTCTCCATTCCGCGGGCTCAGTGATGACGAGTTCGGATCCAAATTGGAGACCTTGCTTTGCGGCAAGCAGGTCGGTGTAGGCCGCTCGGGCGCGAAGGTTCGCTGCCTGGCGGTTCAATTCCTCGGAGTTATCTCGCTGCCGTCCTCGCCGGTCGTAGTAGGGAACGCTGCTGGCGAATCCCCGAAGGCCGATCTCGATCGGCTGATCAGGCCCGCCTGCGCACCGGTGGATCTCGGTCAGGAACGCCTTGATTCCTTCGCGCTGTTTGTCGGTTAGGCTCACGCCCTGGAAGAATGCCCCATTGTCCCAACCCGCCTTTCCAAAGAAGACGAGCGGGGCGAGCGATGCACGAATCTGTTCGGGCTGAGTCTCCAGGTAAATGACTGGTGCGGTGGTAGGAAGGTCCGGGATCTCGATGGGTGGGTGTTGATAGATGGCGAGTCCGAGGGTGAGGGCGAATGTGGCATAGGCCAGGCTTGTCGCATCGTCGAGGAAACTCCAGATCGCGGTACTCCTCAGAACAAATGCGGCGCTCTCGATCGCGAATTTCACGAGTCGCTCCAGGTTGAGCGCGATGGCGGCGACCGAGATCGCTGCTGCCGAGAGGCCTGCCGGGAGGTTGGGGAGGAGGTTGCCGGCCTGACCGGCAACAACGCCGAAGAGTTTGTTCGCGAGAACGTATCCAGCAAGGCCCGCCGTGCCGCCGACGAGAATGACAAACGCCGCGCGAGCAGTGAGGCCCGCCCATCCCTTGGTGCGTTCGCGGACGATGACGCGCGTTCGGGAATCAGTTGTTGTAGGCGCCGTGTTGTCCATCGCTGACGATCGGGTCGGACCCAGCTGTAAGTTTCACTGGATTGATGCCGTTCCTTGGCGCCCGTCGGCAAGGTGGGAAATTCCCTTACGGGATTTCCCTTATCGAGCGCGACTCCGTGGTGGTAGGCACGATCGCGACCGATGAAGCTGACTTGCCACTCTCGGCAACTTTCTCCGTCGTGACGGCCGCGCGTGCAGCGGTACGATGAAGAAAAGGTCTCACACAAACCAATCCCCATCGCTCTTTGAAAAAACCATCAAGTCTTCCCAACTACCTCCGGATGCACCGCCGGCGGGCGGGGCTCACGCAGGCGGACATGGCGTACCTGCTCGGCGTGCAGTCGAGCGGAAAGGTCTCCCGCTACGAACGCTTCGCCCGCCGTCCAGCGTTGGAAACGGCAATGGCGTTCGAGGTCATTCTCGGCGTTCCCATCGTCGATCTCTTTGCCGGCGTTCGTGAAGACATCGAGCACGAAGTCAGGAAGCGGGCGCTTCGCCTCCGCCGGCGACTTCTGAGACGCCAGGCTCACCATCGGCCGCTTGCCGCGGTCGGCGCCATCCTCGACCGGTCCACCAAGGAGGTTACCTATGAACCGATCCGATGAGACGCCGACACAGCAGGCGGCGCATCCTCGCGATCGATCCGACCCATCGCGGGTTCGGATACGTGGTACTCGAAGGGCCTGATCGTCTGGTCGACTGGGGCCTTTCCCAGTGGCGCAGCGGTGAAGGCACAGCTGCGATTAAGCGGGTTGGCGATCTCATTCGCCGGCTCGCCCCCGACGTGTTGGTCATCGAGGACACCAGTCACCGCGATTGCCGGCGCAGTCAGCGCGTGCGCCGTTTGCTTCGTGGCGTCGCCATTGCCGCAGCCAAGCTGGAGATCTGTACCCGTCTGCTGCCGGCCGCCGTCGTACGTGCACGGTTCGCGGCGCTCGGCGCCACGAACAAGGACGCTGTCGCACGCATTCTCGCCGAGCGTTTTCCCGAGTTGGCGACGTTCCTTCCGCCTCCGCGGAAGCCGTGGAGGAGCGAGGACGAGCGCATGGCCATCTTCGATGCGCTCGCTCTAAGCCCTTATGCCGATTCCCGGTACGTCTCCACACGGTACCGCCATGGATCACGGTCCGCGTTACCGGGAACCCATTCGGGCTGATCGAGGGCTAGGGTCCGCGCGGCCTGATAAGTTGCGAGGGCGGAAGGCGCTAGCATCCGCTCACCGCGCAACCGGGGTTCTCCGGGGAGTTGATGCGTCCTCACTGACAATAACGCGACGATCTGCAGACAGAGTTCCGCTTGTCTCGGCTTTGCTGATTCGGTGAGATCGGAGACAAGACGATAGCACTCTACCAACGGCTCCCGTCTTCCGTACCGCCTCACGTTGCCATAGCTCAGGCAAATATGCATAACCGCATACAAGCACAACTCTATAACTTGCTGCGTTCCTGAACGCATGTTGAGAGCCGCAATGAGGTCACAAAGCGTCCACAGAAACTCCTGACGAACAGCATCCAAGTCCCCCCACTCGCGGCGGAGGTTTGCCGTCCGTCTTACAACATAATGAAGGATATGCAACGCGACCGTCACCTGATCGGGAATGCACCTCTCTCGACCGAGTATTAAAGCGATTTGTCCCCGGGCAACTTCCCATGAAAATCGGTGGCCACGAGTAAGACGCGAAGGTGTCCTTCCGAAGGGGACACCTGCCTGTCCGGCAATTCGTTTCAGCAGCAGCCGAACTAGAGAGATCAGTTGCACACGATCGCGGGCACCAACGGCACCCATAATGATCTCGTGGATAGCGCCGAGCGGGTCCTGCTCGCCATGCTGGTGGCCCCAAAGGATTAGGCGGTACGCGACCGTCTGAGGGGAACCGACTTCAGGTGTTACATCGGCCAACCCGTAACGACGGATGCCCTTCGTTGTTATGCGTCGGGCTAATCTGGCAGCAAGGAGGTATGGGTCAAGGTTCTCAATTTGCTCGAGGGTCAAGGGGACAAGAAGCAAGATGGAGCTGATTGCGAGAACAATCTCACAATCAAGGTAGCGGTAGTCTTGAGCCGCAATAAAATAGTGCAGGGTGCTCAATAGATACACACCGAGGCTAATTCCCGAGATGAAACACAGTAAGACAAGCAATACAGTCGGGTTACGATAGACCTGCGTTATAGTTCGTGAATAGTTTGGCCGGACAGCGAGTTGGGCGGTTATGAATACAACTGCAATCGTAATTCCCATGATCGCAGCTAAGCTCTGCACTAGAGTGCTTAGCAGATATAACGCAATCGTAAGAATCTCCGGTTGCGAAGGGGGCGGATCGAAGATGCGGAGCCGCCCTGTGATTATGGTGGTCGTGAGAAAGGCAAGCAGAAGGAAGGTTGCTGTGAGGAGAGCGCGACGTACGTGAAAGAGCACGCGTCGATCCTGCGCTACGAAATCGTTTTACTGATCAAGAGCCGTAAGAACCTGTCTTATCGTTGATGCAGCGGCCCTTACAGAAGCAGGTATGCACAACGCAGCTATATCGCCCTTGACAGAATAGCTGTCGAGGCGTTCCAGCTCTGCGACAAGGCGCTCTGCGAATTCATGCCGGGGGCGGTCGCAAAAGTGCAAAAGCGACCCCTGTGGCGGACAGCTTCTTGTTTGGACCTCGGGGTATTGTCTCAGAAATGTCGCATAGCAGCGGCGCATTAGGAAGGATTTGGCAACCAGGAGGGCAGTGGTTGGAATACGACCGGCTTGGCGCAATGTGCGCATGCCAAGAGAAACGTTTTGATAGGTGTTCGTTGCCGTGAGTTCGAGAATGACAGAGCCGGAAGGAACTCCCAGTTCAACCATTCGGTCGCGAAAGACGATGGCTTCCGGCTTCGAGAATACTTCTTTGGTGAGGGCACCGGCATTTCCCGTTACAAGTACGATTGGCGCATAGTGCAGCGAATAGAGTTCTGCCGCCCTTGTCGGTACCGCCAAATCGAGACCGCCAAACACGAAGATTACATCGCTCGGCTGTGGCTGTTCGTTCAGAGCTAGGTAGTCCCAAACAGGACTGACCAAAGCTAAAAATTGCGCATCGTCTTCGAGTTGATGCGAGATCGCTCGTGTGGTCATACAACTATTAGTCTAGGCGAAGTGGGAGTCGCGGTAAACGCGCGCCGCGGGGATTAGAGCCGCCATCTTTCATATTGACGGTGCAAATTGGAGGCGAAGAGGGTACCGGAGTCCTGGTGATTCTGTGTCGTACGGAAACGTCAGGGAGGTCCTCTTTAACCGTGGCCCAGGTGCAGCGCATAGTCATGCGTTTGAATCTACACCGCTTCCTATATGGAGTTACTGATTGTACCGCGGCCCCAAGTCCGCCCACTTCGTCGGATAGCGGCCGCTCTTCTCGTCGTACCGGCTGAGCGCATCGACGTCCTGCTCGGTCTTGAGGAGCGCGCCGACGAACGGGATGTGCGCCTCAACCTTCTCAATGCTCATGCCAGAGCGGAGCAAGGCGCTGATCCAATCGATCAGCTCGGAGGTCGATGGCTTTTTGCGCAGATCGTTCTGCTCGCGCAGCCAGTAGAACTTGATCAGCACCTGGTCGAGCAGCTTGGCGTCGAGATGCGGGTGGTGGACTTCGATGATCTGCCGCATCAGCGACGGATCTGGAAAGTCGATGTAGTAGAAGATGCAGCGGCGCAGGAAGGCGTCCGGCAGCTCCTTCTCGTTGTTCGAGGTGATGAGCACGACTGGTCGGTTTCTGGCGACCACCTCCTCACTGGTCTCGACGATTGTGAACCGCATTTCGTCGAGCTCACGGAGGAGATCGTTCGGAAACTCCAGATCTGCCTTGTCAATCTCGTCGATGAGGAGCACGTGCCGGTCCGCCGCGGAGAAGGTGCGCCCCAGAGGCCCGAGCTTGATGTAGTGCCGGATGTCCGCAACCTCCCCGCCTCCGAAGCGGGAATCGTTCAACCGCTGGACGGTATCGTACACGTAGAGACCGTCCGTCGCCTTCGAGGTCGACTTGATGTGCCACTGGAGGAGCGGCATCCCGAGGCCTTCGGCCACGTGCCTCGCGAGCACCGTCTTCCCTGTGCCGGGCTCGCCCTTGATGAGGAGCGGACGTTCAAGGGCGATCGCGCAGTTCACGGCGTCGACGAGGGGAGCAGAAGCGATGTAGCCAGGCGTTCCTTGGAAGCGCAGGAATCCGTTCTCGTTGCTCATAGACGGCTCACCTAACCCGCCCGCTTGACTAGCTGCAAGCCGCCGGCGCGAGGGCTGCCATCCAGCTGATCACGCTTGCCGCAGTTGGAGCGCCTGCGCGATACTCCGCTGCCCCCAAGGAGCGCTCCATGGCAGTTGCAACTACCGAGACCGCGCATACCCGAGCGGCAACGAGCACGGCAGTCGGTATCTGGGTCCGTGTGTCCACTGAGGATCAGGTCCGTGGCGAAAGCCCGGAGCACCACGAGACGCGCGCCCGCTACTACGCCGAGTCGAAGGGGTGGTCAGTGCATGCGGTCTACCGCCTGGACGGCGTGAGTGGAAAAGACGTGCGGAGCCACGCCGAGTGCCAGCGGATGATGGACGATGTCCGCCACGGCAAGATCTCGGCGCTTGTCTTCAGCAAGCTCGCCAGGCTCGCGAGAAGCACCCGAGACCTACTCGATTTCGCCGACTTCTTCCGAGAGCACGACGCCGACCTCGTGAGCCTCGAAGAGGCCATCGACACGTCAACGCCCGCGGGTCGGCTCTTCTACACGATGATCGCGGCAATGGCGCAGTGGGAGCGCGAGGAAATCGCTTCCCGTGTCGCGGCTTCGGTCCCTGTGCGCGCGAAACTCGGCAAGTCGCTCGGCGGCGCTGCACCGTTCGGCTACCAGTGGCAGGGTCACCAGCTCGTGCCCGATCCGCACGAGGCACCGGTCCGCAAGCTCATGTGTGAGCTTTTCGTGGAGCATCGCCGAGTAGGAACCGTCGCCCGACTCCTGAACGATGCCGGCCACCGTACCCGTTCCGGCAAGCTCTTCGGGAAGACGACGGTGAAGCGGCTCCTCGGCGACCCGACCGCCAAGGGAGTGCACCGCCTGAACTACACCACGGCGCGTGGCGAAAGCGGTGTCATCCTGAAGCCGGAATCAGATTGGGTGCTGGCCGAGGTCGAACCGGTCATCTCCGAGGAGCTCTGGGAGCGCTGCGCCTCCCTTCTCACTGAGCGGGAGAAGACTGCCCGCCGGCCAGCCAGACGGCCTGTCCAGCTCTTCGCCGGCACCACCTTCTGTGCCTGCGGCCAGAAGATGTACGTGCCGTCGAACACGCCGAAGTACGTCTGCCAGAAGTGCCGCAACAAGATCCCCGTGGACGACCTGGAAGCCGTCTTCCAGGAGCAGCTTCGGAACTTCGTCTTCTCGCCAGACGATATTGCCGCTTTCCTAAGCAGCGCCGACGAGGGTATCGCCGAGCGGGAACGGGAACTCAAGGTCCTGGACCAGGACGTCGCGGACCTCAGGCGACGCATGGGCCAGGTCATGCGGCTCTTCCTCGACGGCCAGCTCTCGAAGGATGGTTTCGGACGGGAGTATGGACCGCTCGAAGAGCGGCTCAAGCAGCTCGACGACCGCATCCCCGAGGTCCAGGGCGAGCTCGATTTCCTGAAGATCCAGCGGCTATCGAGCGACGAGGTGCTCTCGGAAGCTCGCGATCTCTACAGCCGCTGGCCGGAGCTGGAGCGCGACGAAAAGCGCCGGATTGTCGAGGCAATCACGGATCGGATCACGATCGGGGAGGACGAAGTCCACATCGACCTCGCCTACCTCCCGTCTCCCTCCGAAGAACTGGCAACAAAGGCCCGAAACCTCTGTCGTTGAGGCGCTGCACGGTGTCGTAGACGTACAGGCCGTCGGCCGCCTTGGAGGTCGACTTGATGTGCCACGACAGCATCGGCATCGACAGGCCGTCGGCGACGTGGCGCGCCAGCACGGTCTTGCCGGTGCCGGGTTCGCCCTTCAGCAGCAGCGGCCGCTCGAGGGCGATGGCGCAGTTGACCGCGTCGACCAGCGGCTGCGACGCGATGTAGCCGGCCGTGCCCTGAAAGCGGAGAAACCCGTTGTCGGTGCTCATTGGGGGTGGCCTAGCGTCCCCGGGGGGTGGGGTTCAAGGGCCCGTCGGCCGGGGGGCGCCACGGCGACGGTGGCGCCGCGCCGAGTCACTCCAACAGCCGCGCCCGCAGGCCGTCGAGCGCTTCGTCGCTGACGCCGGCGGCGCGGGCGTAGTCCCGCATCGACCCGTACGCCTCGCGCAGCCGGGTCAGCAGACCCGCCATGGTCTCCGGCTCGGCGTGCATGGTGTCGGGCGGCAGCGCGCTGAGCATCTCGTAGTAGCCCTTGGTCGCCATCAGGCGCTCGACGATGGCGTCGAGATTCTCCTTGGTGGCGGCGTAGTCGGCGACGATGACCGCATCGGGCACGCCGAGCAGGCCGAGCAGCACGGCGGAGACCACGCCGGTGCGATCCTTGCCCGCCGCGCAGTGGTACACCGCCGGCGCATCGCTGGCAGCGAGCGCCGTCACCACCCGGCCGATCGGCTCCTGCGCGAACTGCGCCAGGAGGAAGTAGCGATCGGTGAGGGTCATCTCCGAGGGCGCGCTCTTCACCGATTGGCCGTCGAACAGCGGCAGGTGGTGGAAGGCGACCGCCTCGTGCGCCAGCGGTCCGCGCCCCTCGGAGCGCAGCTCGGCGGTCGAGCGCAGGTCGATGACGGTGCCGAGCCGGATCTCCTCGCGCAGGTGCGCGACGTCCTGCCGGGTCAGGTGGTGCAGGGCATCGCTGCGGAACACCTGTCGCCAGCGGACGGCGCGCCCGTCGGCGGTCGGATAGCCGCCGAGGTCGCGGAAGTTGAGACAGCCTTCGAGATCGATGGTGCGGTTCATGCGGGCGGGCGGCGCGCGGCGATCCGCCGACGGCGGATGGTCGACGGCGGTCTCCTCATTTGGCGTAGGTCCGATTCAGGTAGGCGACGATGTCCGCGGATTCGAACATCTCGCGGCCGGTGTTCGGGTCCGCCAGGTAGGGCACCATCATCGTGCCGGAGCGCTTCACGAACGCCTCGCGGCTGGGGCTGCCCTTGGCGACGTTGTGCAGATGATAGGGCAGCTCGAGGGCGCTCAGGCGCTCGCGCACCAGCCGGCAGAAGGGCGAGGCCTCGAAACTCCACAGCTCGAGCGGCCGCTTCGGCTGCCGCGCCGGCTCGTAGCGGCCGCCGATGCCCGGGCGGACGGCGCTGGCGGCGAACGACGACAGATCGGTGAGCGGCCCGAGGCGGAGCGGCAGCGGCACCTCGCCGTCGCCGTACTCGGCGAACAGGTAGGTGACGATGTCGTCCGATTCGTAGAGCTCGCGCCTGGTGTTGGGGTCGACGAGGAAGGGGAACTGCGCCTTGCCGCCGCGCTCGGCGACCCGCTGGCGGAAGCGCGGGCCGCCCTTCGGGCACGGATAGACCATCGCCTCGAGGTCGAGCGCCGAGAGCGCCTCGCGCACCTTGCGGCAGTATGGGCAGGCTTCGAACTCGTAGAGCTCGAGGAGTCGGGCCGGGCGTTTGCCGAGCCGGCCGACGGACAGGCCGCCGCCCAGCCGGGCGGCCGAGGCGGCGAGCGAGGAGGCGACGTCGAGCGCGCGCAACATGCGCTGACCGTATCCAAGATGGACGAGGGGCGAAAGATGATGGATGACGGCGGCATGGAGGCGTTGACCGCGCTGGCGCCCGATCTCTGGGTCGCCACCCGGCCGCTGCCGCTGATCGTCGGCGACATCGGCACTCGCATGACGGTCATCCGCCTGCGCGACGGCAGTCTGTTCCTGCACTCGCCGGTGGCGCTGGACGCGGCGACGAGGAGGGCCCTCGATGCGCTCGGCCCGGTGCGTGCCGTGGTGGCGCCGAGCCTCGTGCACCACTTCTTCGTCGGCGACTACCGGACCGCCTATCCGCAGGCGACGCTGTACGCGGCGCCCGGCCTGGAGAAGAAGCGCCGCGACGTGCCCTTCGGCGCCGTGCTCGACGACGAGCCGCCGCCGCAGTGGGCGGGACAGCTCGAGCAGCACGTGTTCCGCGGCGCCCCGATCATGAACGAGGTGGTGTTCTTCCACCCGCCGACCCGCACCCTGCTGCTCACCGACCTCGCCTTCAACGTCACCCGGCCGCTCGCCGGCCGCGCCCGCGTGTTCCTCTGGCTCGTCAAGGCACGCGGCTTCGGCCCGCACCGCATCATCCGTCTCGGGGTGCGCGACCGCGACGCCGCCCGCTCGTCGCTCGAGCGCCTCCTGCAGTGGGACTTCGACCGCATCGTCGTCACCCACGGCGACGTGCTCGACAGCGGCGGCCACGCCGCCATGCAGTCGGCGTTCGCCTGGCTCTCGTGAGCGCGGGCGGTCGCCCCGCCTCACGAACCCGGGAAGAAGATGGCGTCCTGCTGGCTGCGGTAGGTCTCGACCTCGGCGCCGCCGCCGTCGAGCTTCCACATCCGGTACGCCAGGCGCAGGTGCAGGCTGCCGCCGATGCGGCGCCGACGCAGCACCGTCAGCCGGGTGAAGAAGCGCTCGCCGAGCAGCACCGGCGCCGAGTAGCGCGCCTCGCTGATGCGCACCCCGTGGCCGCGCCAGCCGGCGTCGATCAGCCCGCGCCGGCGCAGGAACACGCAGGCCGCCTGGCCGGTCAGCCCGATCACCAGCTCGCCCGGCAGGTGATGCGGCCACTTCGGGGTCGTCCGCTGCTCGCGCACGCCCGGATCGTCGAGGGTGAGCGTCTTCTCGAACACGCAGCCGTGCTCGTCCTCCTCGATCAGCGCGTCGAAGAGCACCGGCATCGGGGCGAGCGGATCGAGCTCGCGGCGGGGAACGGGAAGACTCATGCGGAGTCCGTCACCATGGAGGCACGGAGGCAGACAGACGTCTCCGTGGTGAAGGAATCACACCGACTTCTTGAGAGCGATCCGATCCAGGTAGCACTGCCGCACCAGGGCGCAGTCGCGCAGGAAGTGGTCGAGCTCGGGCAGCAGCAGCGCCTGCGGGCCGTCGCACAGCGCCTCCTCGGGGCGCGGATGGAAGTCGACCAGCACCATGTTGGCGCCGGCGACGATGCCCTGGGCGGTGACGTGGTGGATGTCGAGCAGCCCGTCCGGCGCCGCGACCTTCTTGCCCACCGAGTGCGACGGGTCGATGCACACCGGCAGGCGGGTCAGTCGCCGCACCACCGGCACGTGCGCGAAGTCGACGAAGTTGCGGTGCGGGTCGCCGAAGTTGGTCTTCATGCCGCGCAGGCAGATGATGATGCGGTTGTTGCCGCCCGAGGCGATGTACTCGCAGGCGTTCAGCGACTCGTCGAGGGTGATGCCCATGCCGCGCTTGAACAGCACGGGGAAGTCCTGCTGCGACCCCGCGACCTTCAGCAGCTCGAAGTTCTGCGCATTGCGGGTGCCGATCTGGATCATCACGCCGGTGGCGTTGCCGCAGGCGCGCAACGCCTCGCGGATCTCGTCGAGCTGCGACTCGTGGGTGATCTCCATCGCGATCACCTTCTGGTCGTACTTGCCGGCGAGCTCGAAGAGGTAGGGCAGGCACTGCTTGCCGTGGCCCTGGAAGTCGTAGGGGCTGGTGCGCGGCTTGTAGGCACCGGCGCGCGTCGTCTGGATGCCCGCCGCCTGCAGCGCCCTGAACATCGCTGCGACGTTCTCGCGCGTATCGACCGCGCACAGGCCGGGGAAGACGTGGAAGGTGTCCTGGCTGAAGCGGACGCCGTTGTACTCGAAGCCGAACGCCTCGGCGCCATCGTGGCGGCCGATCGACCGGTAGCGCTCGCGGATGCGGATCGTCTTCTCGACCGCCGGGAACTCGTCGAACGGCTCCTGCGGCACCTGGGTCGTCGGCCCGAGGAGATAGATCTCGATCAGCGACCGGGTCGCGCCCTCGATCTGCCGCACCTCGGCGTGGATCCCCGGGTAGCGCTCGGCCAGCTTGATGACCTGCTGGACCTCCGGCGAATCCGGCCGGATGTCCGATTTCATGACGATGATCATGCGCCGCTCTTAGCGGACCGGGCGCGGCGCGGCCAAGCCAGGCACGCCGCGAGGCACCAGCGCGGGCGCGGCCCGCTCGGCCCTTCGGCGACGGCAACCCCGGATCTGACGACGCGTGGCTGCGCGTGCACCCGGCATCCAGGAAGCGGCTGGGTCGGTGGCGGTTGACTCCACTCGCTGTTGCGGATAGATTCCTAAGTAAGAGTAATACGCAACTAGGAATCGATGGCGAACAAGGCACGAAGCACGGTCGCGCAGCGGCTCGAGAACCTGCGGACGGTCGCCAAACAGGCGGGCGTCAAGTTGACGCATCAGCGGCTCGAGATCTTTCGCGAGCTGGCGGCCACGGAAGAGCACCCGGGCGCCGACGCCATTTTCCGCGCGGTGCAGCAGCGAATGCCCACCGTGTCGCTCGACACGGTGTACCGGACCTTGTGGATGCTGCACGACCTGGGACTGGTCGCGACGCTCGGCCCGGAGCGCCAGGGTGTTCGCTTCGACGCCAACCTCGACCAGCACCACCACTACATCTGCGTGCGCTGCGGCCTCGTGCGCGACTTCGAGAGCGCCGATCTGAACGCCCTGCACGTGCCCGACGCCGTGAAGGAATTCGGCAGCGTCGCCGACGCCCATGTCGAGGTGCGCGGCGTGTGCGCGACATGCCTGGCGCAGCCGACCGCCGCCCCTGCCGAAACGGCCGCAGCCGCCCCACCCCCGAGCAAGAGGAGCCCGTCATGAGCGAGCAGAGATCCGCCACCCCCGACGACCACCATCCCGCGACCGCCGCCTGCCCCGTGCTGCACGGCGGCAATACCACCCTCGGCAGCTCCGTGACCGCATGGTGGCCCAAGACACTGAACCTGGACATCCTCCATCAACACGACCGCAAGTCCGATCCGTTCGGTCCCGACTTCAACTACCGCGAGGAGCTGAAGAAGCTCGACGTGGCGGCGCTGAAGCGGGATCTGCGCGCGCTGCTGACTGACAGCCAGCCGTGGTGGCCAGCGGATTGGGGCCACTACGGCGGCCTGATGATCCGCATGGCCTGGCACGCCGCCGGCACCTATCGCGTCGCCGACGGCCGCGGTGGCGCCGGCACCGGCAACCAGCGCTTCGCCCCCCTCAACTCCTGGCCGGACAACGCCAACCTCGACAAGGCCCGCCGCCTGCTGTGGCCGATCAAGAAGAAATACGGCAATCGCATCAGTTGGGCCGACCTGATCGTCCTCGCCGGCACCATCGCCTACGAGTCCATGGGCCTGAAGACCTTCGGCTTCGGCTTCGGCCGCGAGGACATCTGGCATCCCGAAGAGGACATCGACTGGGGCGCCGAGAAGGAATGGCTCGCCGCCAATCGGTACGAGGGGAAGGGCCGCGATCCGCTCGACAATCCGCTGGCCGCGGTGCAGATGGGCCTCATCTACGTCAACCCCGAGGGGGTCAACGGCCAGCCGGACCCGCTTCGCACGGCGCAGGACGTGCGGCTGACCTTCGCGCGCATGGCCATGAACGACGAGGAGACGGTCGCGCTCACCGCCGGCGGCCACACGGTCGGCAAGTGCCACGGCAACGGCGACGCGAGCCGGCTCGGACCGAGCCCGGAGGCGGCCGACGTCGCCGAGCAGGGTCTCGGATGGCGCAATCCGGCCGGCAAGGGCTGCGGAGGCGACGCGGTCACCAGCGGCCTGGAGGGCGCCTGGACGACCCATCCGACGCGCTGGGACAACGGCTATTTCCACATGCTGTTCTCCCACGAGTGGGAGCTGAGGAAGAGCCCCGCGGGCGCCTGGCAGTGGGAGCCCGTGACCATGCGCGAGGAGGACAAGCCGGTCGACGCCGCGAACCCGTCGATCCGTCGCAACCCGATCATGACGGACGCCGACATGGCGATGATCAAGGATCCCGCCTACCGCAAGATCGCGCAGCGGTTCCACGAGGACCCGGCGTATTTCTCCGAGGTCTTCGCCCGCGCCTGGTTCAAGCTGACGCACCGCGACATGGGGCCGAAGGCGCGCTACCTCGGTCCCGATGTGCCGCAGGAGGATCTGCTCTGGCAGGACCCGGTGCCAGCCGGCAACGCCAACTACGACGTCGGCGCCGTGAAGGCGCGCATCGCCGCCAGCGGCCTGTCGATCAGCGACATGGTGACCACCGCATGGGACAGCGCCCGCACCTTCCGCGGCTCCGACATGCGCGGCGGCGCCAACGGCGCGCGCATCCGCCTGGCGCCGCAGAAGGACTGGGAGGGCAACGAACCCGCCCGCCTCGCCCGCGTGCTCGCCGTGCTCGAGGGCATCGCCGCGGCGACCGGCGCGAGCATCGCGGACGTGATCGTGCTGGCGGGCAACGTCGGGGTCGAGCAGGCAGCGCGCGCGGCGGGCGTCGAGATCACCGTGCCGTTCACGCCGGGACGCGGTGACGCCACCGAGGCGATGACCGATGCGGCGTCCTTCGCCGTGCTCGAGCCGATTCACGACGGATACCGCAATTGGTTGAAACAGGACTACGCCGTCAGCGCCGAGGAGTTGCTGCTCGATCGCACGCAGCTCATGGGCCTCACCGCCCCGGAGATGACGGTGCTCGTCGGTGGCATGCGCGTCCTCGGCACCAACCACGGCGGCACGCGGCACGGCGTGTTCACCGATCGCGTCGGGGTCCTCACCAACGACTTCTTCGTCAACCTGACCGACATGCGCTACACCTGGGTGCCGGCCGCGAACGGCCTGTTCGAGGTGCGCGAGCGCGCCACGGGCGCGGTGAAATGGACCGCCACCCGGGTCGATCTCATCTTCGGCTCCAACTCGATCCTGCGCGCCTATTCCGAGCTCTACGCGCAGGACGACAGCAGGGAGAAGCTCGTCCGCGACTTCGTCGCGGCGTGGAGCAAGGTGATGGACGCGGACCGCTTCGACGTCACCGCGCGGACGTGAGGACGCGCCGTGCCCCTGCTCCGGCAGGGGCACGGCCATGCCCGACCGGGTGCGAGCCATAGTTGGCGTCGGTGGTGGAACCCGTGGCGTACTGCCAGCCCGCCCGCTTCTACAACAGGCGTCCGAGCAGCGCTGGCACGGCCTGTTCGACGCGCAGCGGCCGCGGCCCGAGGCTGACCGCGACGCACCCGGCGCGCGTGAGGGCCTCGATCTCGTAGGGGATGAAGCCGCCCTCCGGACCGATGGCGAGCGTGACGTGCGTGGCGACGCCGCGCGGGCACGCGCTGGCGGCCGGCGGATGCGCGACCAGGCCAAGCGATCCGGCGAGCAGCCCCGGCAGCTCGTCCTCGACGAACGGCTTGAAGCGGCGCCGCAGGGCGATGCGCGGCAGGACGGTGTCGCCGCCCTGCTCGAGCCCGAGCACGACCTGCTCGCGCAGCGCCGCCGGCGCCAGCGCCGGGCTCTCCCAGAAGCTCTTCTCGACCCGCCAGGTGTTGAGCAGGACGATGTCCTTCACGCCGAAGGCCGCCGCGCCCTGCAGCACGCGGCGCAGCGCTTTGGGCCGCGGCAGGGCCAGCAGCAGGCGGACCGCCGCTGGCGCCGGCGGCGCGGCGTCGAGGCGGATGGCGGAGAGGACCAGCGCCTCGTCATCGAGCGCGGCGACGATGGCCGTGCCGATTCCGCCGTCCAGCCGCCCGACGCGCAGGCGGTCGCCGACGGCGGCGCGGTGCACCGCGCGCACGTGCCGGGCCCGCCGGCCGTCGAGCCGCGCCTGGTCGGCGGCGAGAAAATCGTCGTCCTCGAGCAGCAGGAGATTCACGGCGCGATCTTCCCATCGGCGCCGCGCGGCGTCGAACGGCGCGACGTCGAACGGTTGACACGCCGGCGCGGCGCGGCCTAGCACCGCAAGCCATGCGCCGCGCCGCCGTGTTCCTGCTCGCCCTCGCCGCCGCCGCCTGCGGGCGCGGCAGTTACACCGTCCAGCCGAACGGACCGGAGCGCGTCGACTACTCGCCGGCGGAACGGATCCGGGTGATGCTGCCGCCGGCGGGCTCGCAGGGCGACGAGGGCGGGCGCATCGTCTCCGGCCGCGTCGTGCAGGTGCTGCAGCAGACCCACGCCGACGTGCAACTGATCGCCAGCAGCGATCGCGCCGCGGCGCTCGCCGACGCCGCCGCGGCGCACGCGGCCTACCTCATCGCGCCGGCGGTGACCCTGTGGGTCGAGGGCCTGGCGCCGCCGTTCACCGCCGACCAGCTCGGCGTCCGCCTCGAGCTCATCGACGTCGCCACCGGCACGGTGGTCAACACCGCCACCTATTCCAACACCAGCTCCGTCTTCACCGTCAGCGAGGCTCCGCCCTCCTCCCTGCTCGACGCGCGCTTCGACGACGCCGTCCGCGCCCTCATCGGATCGGCGCGCCGCTGACGCGATCCGGTGGGCGCCGCGCGCTGCATCCTCGCGTTCGCCTGCGCGCTCGCCGCGGCGCCGCCGGCCGGCGCGGTGTCGTTGCGCCCCCAGTATGCCGTGCGCGCGACCATCGAACCGGCGGCGCCGCAGCTCGACGGCACCGTGGAAGTGGCGTTCACCAACCACGCCGCGCGCCCCCTCCACGACGCGGTCTTCCTGCTCTTCGCCAACCGCTTCGCCGCGCCCGACACCGACCTCAACGACTTCACCCGCTCCCTGGTCTATCCCGACCTGGAGTTCCATCCCGGCGGGCTCGAGCTGCTCGAGGTGCGCGACGGCGGCGTGCCGACCCAGGTCACGCCGCTGCCGGTGGCCGGGCTGCCCGAGGGCACCTTCGTCAGCGTGGCGATCGCGCCGCTGGCGCCGGGCGAGACGCGGACGCTGACGCTCGCCTTCCGCACCACCCTGCCACCGCGCTTCGGCACCTTCGGCGCCGTCGAGGACCAGCTCACGGCAATCGGCGGCTGGTATCCGTCGCTCGTCCCGCTCGCCGACGACGGCACCTGGACGATCGCCTCGGCGCCGCCGCTCGCCGACTTCGACGTCACGCTCACGCCCGCCGCCGGCCTCGACGTCATCCTCAATGGCCGTTACCTGCCCGCCGGCGCGCCGCTCGTCCACGCCACCGTCCCCGCCGTGCACGACCTGACCCTGGTGGCGGCGCCGCGCTTCGCCAGCGCCGCCGCGCAGGCGGACGGCGCCACCATCCGCTACTACTACCGCCCGCCGGCGCGCGGCCTGCGCATCGCCTTCGGACCGTCGCTCCCCGACGTCGTGCTCGAGACGTTGCGCACCATCGTCGCGCTGCGCCCGCCGGTCGTCCCGGCGCCGGCCGGCGAGCTGGTGGTGGTGGCGGCGCCGCTGCGCGTCGATCTCGACGCCAACGGCGAGGGCGACGTCATCGTCAGCGACAAGCTGCTCGAGCTGCAGAGCGCCGTGCGGCCGTTCCACGAGCTGCACCTGGCGCAGGCCGTGTACCAGGAGCTGCTGCGCCCGCAACTCGCCCGCCGCGAGTCGGCGCGCGACTACCCGTGGGTGAGCGAGGGCGTGTCGCGCCTGCTCGCCTACCGGTACATGGACGTGGTCCTGCCGGAGCGCCGCTCGGTCTACGACTGGATCGAGCTGTTCAACGTCTTCGCGATCGTCGACCGCTTCGAAGCGACGCCGAACATCGCCTTCACCGGCGCCTTCTTCGAGAACGCGAAGCAGGCGGACCCGATGCACGCCGAGGTGTGGAGCGTCACCGACGCGGGCCCGCCCGGGCGCGTCGTGCTCGGCAAGCTGCGGACGCAGGTGGGACCGGCGGCGTTCGATCCGCTGCTCGACCGCTGCCTCTCCGCGCCGCAGCCGCTGCGCGATTGCCTGGCGGCCGGCGCGCCGGACCAGCCGGTGGCGGCACGCCTCGAGACCTGGCTGGGCCCGTACCCGGCGATCGACTATCGGGTGGAACAGACGGCGTTCAACGTCCGCGAGGGCGACCGCTACCGCAACACGGTCGCCGTCCGCCGCGTCAGCTCGCGCCCGTTCCCCGAGCCGGTGACGATCCGCCTGCGCTCCATCGGCGGCGAGCACGTGGACGTGCAGTGGAAGAGTCCCGGCGACGTCGCCCTGGTATCGGCGACCACCGAGGGCCACGTCTACCAGGCGATCGTCGATCCCGATCGCCAACTGATCGACGACGACCGCGCCAACAATGCCTGGCTGCCGCGGCTGCAGGTGGTCGTCGACTCCGCCGACGTCGCGGTGACCTCCACCGAGTTCGCCATCGGCGCCCTGGCGCTGGCCCGCCTGCGCTACGACTACTCCAAGGACGTCGGCCTCACCGCCTTCTACACCAACCGCGGCATCGGCTTCGCGGTCGGCCCCCGCCTGCACTGGGGCGAGCCGGTGGACAACGCGCGCTTTCGCCACAACCTCTACGGCTTCTACACCTTCACGTCGCTCGACCGCTCGTTCACCGACGATCGCCATCCCGACGTCCGCACCGGCGGCCAGCTCGGCGGCATCGGCGCCCGCTACGACTACACCAACGTCTTCTGGGGCGACGCGCCGACCAGCCAGCGCCGGCTGCGGCTGTTTGCCGACTGGTTCGACACGAATCTGGGCAGCGACTACGGCTACCTCGACTGGGGCTATCTCGCCTCCGCCACGCTGCCGCTCGGCACGCCCCGCACCGTCGCCGCCGCCGAGATCGTCAACGGCTTCAGCGAGCCCTTCAACAGCCTGGTGCCGAACCAGGGCCTCTACAGCCTCGGCGGCGAGCGCACCATCCGCGGCATCAGCGCCGAGGCGCAACTGGCGCGCAACGTCTTCGTGCTGCGCAGCGAGCTGCGCCAGGTGCTGACCCCGGATCTCGACTTCAACCTGCACGACATCGTCGTCCTGCGCCGCATCAGCACCCGCCTGCTCTTCGACACCGGGCAGACGAGCAATTCCGCCGGGCGCATCTACGACCTGCCCACCTGGGCGATGGGCGCCGGCGCCGGCATCGGCATCACCTACGACTTCTTCGGCTTCTTCTCCGCCGCCGCCTACCTCGACCTCGCCACCCGCCTCGATCGGAACCAGGGCGACGTCCAGGTCCTCTTCGGCTCGGCGCAGTCGTTCTGATCCGAGTCCGCGCCGCGCGCGCCGGGCAACGCTGGAGCCCGCCGCGTCCTGCACGCGCCGCGCGCAATGGCCTTCTTGCGGCTGTTCGCGCCGGTCGATTAAGGGAGGGGCATGGATCGCGAGCAGCTCAAGCAGCGGTTGAAGGTGATGATCGTCGAAGGCCTCAAGCTGGAGGACAAGCGGCCGGAGGAGATCGACGACGCGGCGCCGATCTTCGTCGAGGGCCTGGGGCTCGATTCCATCGACGCGCTCGAGCTCGTGGTCCTGGTGGAGGACAACTTCCACGTCACCATTCCGGACGAGGACGTCGGCCAGCGCGCCTTCGCCTCGATCGATGCCCTGGCCGACTTCATCGCCAGCGCCGGCTGAGCCGCGGCGCATGCGGTGGGGCGGCGGCGGGCTGCTGCTGTTGCTGCTGGCGGGCGCGGCGGGCGCGGCGCCGTGCGATTCCACCGCGACGTGTCTCGCGGCGCTGAACGCCGCGCAGGCGGCGACGCGCAGCGTCGATGCCCGCTTCGTGCAGACCAAGCACGTGTCGCTGCTCGACCAGCCGCTGATCTCCACCGGCCGCTTCCGCTTCCGCCGCCCCGACCACGTGCGGCTCGACATCGAGACCCCACGCCCGAGCACCATCCTCATCGCCGGCCGCGCGGTGACCATTCCCGGCCTGCCGCCCAGCGAGCAGCGCGCCCTCGCCGACAGTCCGATGGCGGCGATGTTCACCGAGCTCGGCGCGGTGTTCGCCGGCAACCTCGACCGCGCGCCGGCGCACTTCGCCATCGTCGCGCGCGCCGACGGCGACGACATCGAGGTGACGCTCACCCCGACCGCCCCCGACTTCCAGCGCCTGTTTCGCGCCATCACCCTGCGCTTCGCCGGCGCCGCGCCGACGGTGCGATCGATGCGCCTCGACGACGAGCTCGGCGACCGCCTCGAGGTCGAGCTGCGCGACGTCGCGTACAACGTCGATCTGCCGGATGCCCTCTTCGCCCAGCCGTGACCGGCGCCGAGCACGCGCCGCCGCCGTGCTGCTCGCCCTCCTGGCCGGCTGCCTCCGCCCGGCGAAGCCGCCGCCGGCGCCGCCCGGCGACCCGCTGACCGCCCTGCGCCAGCGCACCGCCGCGCTGCGGACGCTGCGCGCCGCCTTCGACGTCGTCGTCCACGTCGGCGCCGACGAGCGCCGCGCCACCGGCGTCCTGCTGGTGCGGCCGCCCGACGATGCGCGCATGCGCCTGGTCGCCCCCTTCGGCATGACCGTGTTCGACGGCCTGCGCACCGGCGGCCGGACGTACGTCACCGCGCCGCTGGCGTCGGGCGACGACCCCACCTCGCTGCGCGCCATGCGCTTCGGTCCCGGCGACTCGGTCCTCTTCGGCGCCGGCGCCGGCGCCTGTCGCGCCGCCGAGCCGCGCGACGGGCAGACGATCTACTGGTGCGGGGCGCCGCCGACCCGCTGGGTGGCGATCGATCCGGCCACCGCCACGCTCGGCGCCGAAGGCGAGACCGTCGACGGCGAGCCGCTCGTCACCTGGGCGTACTCCGATTACCGCCTGGTCGACGGCCAACCGCTGCCGTTCCGGATCCGCATCGACTACCCGCGCGCGAACGTGACCGTCGACATCGCCGTCGAGCGCTACGAGGTGAACCCGCCGCTGCGCGACGACCAGTTCGTCCCGCCCCCCCAGGAGGACCGCGCCGCCGCGCGGCCGCCGGCATGAGCGCGCCCCGCTGGGCGGCGCTCATCGAGCGTCACTACCGCGCCGTCCTCGTCGCCTCGTTGCTGCTCGGCGCGGCGGCGGCGCTGTCGCTGACGCGCCTGCGCCTCGACGTCGACGTGCTCGGGATGCTGCCGCGCGGCGAGCCGGCGTTCGACGACTTCAAGACCTTCGTCGCCGACTTCGGCGAGCTCGACGAGCTGCTCATCCTGGTCGACGGGCCGCGGCCGGCGCGCGAGCAGGTCGCCGCGGCGCTGACCGCGGCCCTGGCACGGGTCGACGGCATCGCGAGCGTCCAGGGGCGGATCGACACCGCGACCGCGGCGGAGGCGCTGCTCGGGCGCTATCTCGCCAACTACATTCCGCTCGCCGACCACGACGAGCTGCGCCAGCGCCTGACGCCCGACGGCATCGCGGCGCAGCTCGCCGCCGACAAGGCGCTGCTGGCGGCGCCGTTCGACCTCAGCCTGGCGCGCGCCGTCAGCGAGGACCCGCTCGGGCTGCGCCGCATCGCCGGGCGCCACCTCGCGGCGGCGGCGGGTGACGCGCTGCCCGACCTCGCCGGCGGGTATCTGACGGCGCGCGACGGCGAGGCCCTGCTGCTCATTGCGCGCCCCACGGGGTCGGCGTTCGACGGCGCCTTCACCGCCCGGCTGCTCTCGGGGGTCGACCGCGCCATCGCGACCGCGCGCGCCGCCGTGCCCGACGCGCCGGTCCGCGTCGCCCTCACCGGTAGCTACGTCTTCGCCCAGGAGGACGCGGCGACGCTGAAGGCCGACATCCAGCGCTACACGCTGCTGTCCCTGCTCGGCGTGCTGGCGGTGTTCTGGTTCGGCTACGGCAATCTGCGCGTCCTGCCGTTCGTCGCCTACCCGCTGCTGCTGAGCACCCTGCTCGCCTTCGCCGTGTCGCTGCTGCTCTACGACCAGCTCAACGCTCTGTCGCTCAGCTTCGCCGCCATCCTCTACGGCCTGTCGATCGATTCCGCGATCCACTTCTACGGCCGCCTGCTGGAGGCGCGGCAGCGCCACCCCGGCGAGGCGCGCGCCGCCATCGCCGAGACGCTCGCCAGCCTCGGCTGGGCGAACGTCGCCGGCTCCGGCACCACCGCGGCGGCGTTCCTGGTGATCGCGCTCTCCTGCCTGGCGGTGGTCCAGCAGCTCGGCATCCTGACCACCATCGGCATGCTGATCACCCTCGGCGAGTTCTTCGTGCTCTACCCGGCGCTCGGCTTCCTGCTCCTGCGGCACGGCGCCGCCCTGCCGCCGGCGCGCGACACGCCCCGCCTCGGCGCCTGGGCCGCCGCCGCCCAGCGCCGCGCCGCGCTGGTGCGCGGCATCCTGGTCCTGGTGGCGATCGGCGGCGTCCTCGGCGCGCTGCGGGTGCCGCTCGACCCGTCGCTGCGGCGCCTGCGCCCGACCGATTCGCCGGCGCTGCGCGTGCAGGAGGAGATCGCCGCCCGCTTCACCCGCTCCGATCGCGCCGGCGCGGTGCTGGTGGCCGGCGCCGACACCGAGGCGGCGTTGGTCGCCGGCGAGGCGGTGGCGGCGCGCCTGCGCGCCTATCGCGACGAGGGCGTGCTGGCGAACCCGCAGACCATCGACGCGCTGCTGCCCTCGGCCGCGGTGCAGCGCCGCCGCCTGGCCGCGTACGATGCGCTGCCGCGCGACGCCGCGCTGGCCGCCCTCGACCCGGCGCTGCGCGCCGCCGGATTCGACCCCGCGCGCTTCGCCGGCTTCAAGGCCGCCTTCGCCGCCCCGCGCGACGAGATCGTCACCCTCGCGACCCCGGCGCTCGCTCCGTTCGCGCCGGTGATCGAGCGCCACGTCCGCGAGCACGCCGGCGGCGCCGCCATGGTCGCGAGCTACGCCGAGCCGGCGGCGGGACACGACTGGAGCGCCATCGCGACCCGCCTCCGCGCCGACCTGCCCGATCTGCCGCTCGCGGTGGCGGCGCGCTCGCTGCTCGAGGAGCGCCTGCGCGGCGTGCTCGAGCGCGAGCTGCTCGCCTTCATTGCCCTCGCCGTGGTCGCCAACTTCGCCCTGCTCGCGCTGGCGCTCGGCGACCTGCGTGATGCCGCCGCCGTGCTCGCGCCGGTGTTGCTGGTGGTGGTCGCCGTCTTCGCGCTGATGGCGGCCGGCGGCATGGCGGTGGATCCGGTCAATCTCGTGGTCACGCCGCTGCTGCTCGGGATCGGCGTCGACAACGGCGTCTACGTGCTGAACGCCAGCCGCGAGCTCGGCGGCGCCGGCCCGGCCGTGCGAAGCTGCGGCCGCGCCATCTGCGTCACCTCCGGCACCACCATCGCCGGCTTCGGCGTCCTGGCGCTCTCCACCTATCCACCGCTGGCGGCGCTCGGATCGCTGATGGTCGTCGGGCTCGCGCTCGCCCTCGCCGCCGCGATCGTCGCGCTGCCGGCGCTGATGCGGCGGACGGGTTGACAGCTCGCGCGACGGGTGGCCTGTCTGACCTTCCGTGTCCGCCGTCGTGAACGTCCCCCGCGATGAGGTGCTGCGCGCCGCCGTCGAGCGCGCGCGCCGCAGCCCGTTCTACGCCACGCATCTCGCCGGCCACACCCTGCGCGGCCGCGCCGACCTCGCCAGCCTGCCGCTGACGCGCAAGACCGACCTGCGCGACGCCACTCCGTTCGGCATGCTGGCGGTGCCGCCGCACCGCGCCTGGCACTACCACGAGACCAGCGGCACCACCGGCGAGCCGATCTCCACCTGGTGCGGGCTCACGGAGCTGCGCGCCATGGCGGCGATCGTCCAGCGCATGGTGCCGGAGCTGGCACGCGAGACCATCCTGCTGAACCGCTTCCCGCTCTTCGCCCCGGTCTCGTTCGTGTTCGAGGAGGCGCTGCGCCAGGCCAACGCCTGCCACATCGCCGCCGGCACCATGAGCTGGGACGTGCCGTTCGGTCGCGCCGTCGACTTCATCCGCCGCCTCGGCGTCACCGCCATCTCCAGCCTGCCGCTCGAGCCGGTGCTGCTGCACGACCTGGTGACCGACGCCGGCCTCGACCCGGCCGAGGTCTTCCGCACCGTGCAGGTCGTGTTCTGCGGCGGGGCCGTGCTGCCGCCGGCGCTGCGCCGCATCATCGAGCACGACTGGCAGGCGCGGGTGGTCGAGATCTACGGCTCGAACGAGACCATGCTGATGGGCGTCGGCTGCCCGCGCGGGCGCCTGCACCTCTGCAACGAGCTGCTCGAGCTCGAGGTGCTGGATCCGCGGACGCACGCGCCGGTCGCCGCCGGCGCGCGCGGCGTGCTCACCATCACCAGCCTGGTGCACGAGGTGATGCCGTTGGTGCGCTACGTCACCGGCGATCTGGTGCGCCTCGATCCGGCCGGCTGCGACTGCGGCCACGGCGGCCCGGTGGGCGAGGTGTTCGGGCGCGCCGGCGACGAATTCACCTATGGCGACCGCGCCACCACGCCCTACGAGCTGCTCGACGCCGCCTACGACTTCGCCGATCGGCTCGGCACGCGCGTCTTCTTCGTCCTGGCGCGGCCGCGCACCATGCACCTGCTGGTCGAGGTGCGCGACCCCTCGACGGCGCGCGACGCCGCCGCCGAACGGGCCCTGCGCGAGCGCCTCGGCGTGCCGCTGGTCATCGAGTACCTCGGCCACAACGAGGTGCTCGACCGCAGCGCCCTGTACCGCGGGCCGAAGATCTACAAGCCGTCGGTGATCAGCGACTGGCGCGGCGACGGACGCAAGACCATCACCATCATGGAAGCCCTGCTCGAATGGCCGCGCTACGACCTGCGCACCCTGCTCCACCTCGGCCGCCGCCAGTTCCGCAACGCCCGCCGCCGCTCGCGCCTGGCGAAGGAGGATCGGGGATAGCGCACCGCGCCCGCGGACGCCCGTCCTCGGGTCAGGATCCGGTCAGGGCGCGCAGGCCGTCGAGCACGGGCCAGACCTCGACGCCGTTGTCGAAGCGCTGGCGTCGATCGCCGCGATAGAGGATCCACAGTCGCACCGGCTTGCGGTCGCCGGCCACCGCGCGCAGCGACAGCAGGCCGCGCGTATCCGCGGGCCCCACCTGCCGGCCGTGCTTGATCTCGACGCTTGCGGGCGCTCGATCCCGTCAGGATGAAGCGCGGAGCCGGCGAGCGGTCGATCAGCGACTGAATGGTATTGAGGAGCGACGGCAGCCGCTGAACCTCGTCGACGACGACCAGCCGTCGTGGCGGCCCGGCGGCGAGCTCACGGCGCAGGCGCGCCGGATCCTTGGCATACGACAGGTACTCCGCCTCATCGGCGAGATCGACGTAGAAGTCCGGGTCCAGGGAGCGGCAGAGAGTCGACTTGCCGACCTGCCGCGGCCCGAGCAGCAGCACGCTCTTGCGGCCCGCGGCGATGCGCGCGCGGAGCAGTCGGTCTCGCATGTGGGGCATATACGTCGTAAATGACCCACCTGCCACCTGCGCGGTCGGCGGTGCGTTTCCACACCCCTTCTCTGCGACGGCGCGTCGACCGACCGCGGGACGCTGACGGGATCGCACCCCCGTGCAGAGCGACGCGGCGATCGCGCTTGGTTGCAAAATCCTCCCGCTCCGTGATGGTCGTGGCGGCATCCGGCTCATCGGGAGTCGGTGCCGCGCGGGTCGCGCGCGGCCAATGCCAGTCTTCTGGGGGGAACCGGATGATCCGATTCGATCGTAGTGTGCGCATCGCCGTCGCGGCAGCGGTGGCCCTGCTGGCGGCCGGCCGCGCGCCGGGGTTGAGCGCGGCCGACAAGTGCGAGGCGGACAAGCTCAAGCGCGCCGCCCTGTACGGCGCCTGCCGGCTCAAGGCGGAGTCGCAGGCGGTGAAGAAGGCGCTGCCGGCCGACTACACCAAGTGCGATGCCAAGCTCGGCCCCAAGTGGACGGCGGCGGAGACGAAGGCTGGCGGCCTGTGTCCGACCAACGGCGACCTCGCCATCATGCAGGGGTTCATCGGCCAGCATGCCGACGACGTCGCGACGGCGCTCGGCGGCGGCGGCCTGCCGACCTGTCCCGCCGACCTGGCGACCTGCGGCAACGATCTCGCCGCCTGTCAGGCGGAGCCGAGGGGCCAGCGGACCAAGACCCGACAGACCACCTGCTACAACGGCTCCGGCGGCGTCATCCCCTGCGCCGGCACCGGCCAGGACGGCGAGGTGCAGGCGGGGCTGACGGCGAGTTTCTCGGACAACGGCGACGGCACGGTGACCGATCAGCGCACCGGTCTGACCTGGGAGAAGTTGAGCGACGACGGCAGCGTCCACGACAAGGACACGTACGAGACGTGGGTCGATGCCTTCGCCAAGATCGACGCCCTGAACAGCGCGGTCTTCGCCGGCCACGCCGACTGGCGCCTGCCGAACGTCAACGAGCTGCAGAGCCTGGTGGACTACGGCGCCGGCGGCAGCCCGTGGGTGCACGCGCCGCTCAACGCCGGGTGCATGGCTGGATGCACCGTCCTCACCTGCTCGTGCACGGTGACGGGCGACTACTGGACGTCCACCACCGTCGGCAACGCCACGACCAACGCCTGGATCGTGGGCTTCGGCTCCGGTGGCGTCATTCCCGTGTTGAACAAGAACGGCTACGCTGCCATCCGCGCCGTGCGCGGCGGCGGCTCATGACCGGCGCGGCGGCGCCCTGGCTCGCCTCCGGCGCGCCGGGGGCGGACCCACAGCGAGGAGAACGACTCTGATGATCGGCTACGTCACCATCGGCAGCACGGACCTGGATCGCGCCTGCGCCTTCTACGACGGCCTGCTGGCCCTCGTCGGCGCCCGGCAGCTCATGGGCCTGGACCGGATCAAGTTCTACGGCACCGGCATGGACAAGCCGATGCTCGCCGTCTGCATCCCGTACGACGGCAATCCGCACCAGGTCGGCAACGGCAACATGGTCGCCATCCCCGGCGGCTCGCGCGCGGGCGTCGACGCGCTCTATGCCAAGGCCATGGAGCTCGGCGCCACGGACGAGGGGCCTCCGGGCGAGCGCATGCCGGTCTTCTACGGCGCCTACGTGCGCGATCCCGACGGCAACAAGCTCTGCTTCTTCGACATGAAGCTCGGCTGAGCGCGCGGCGCCGCCCCGGGAGACGGGACCCACGGTCCCCCGGGGGCGGCGCCCCCGCCGGCGAGCGAACGATTCACACGACCGGCGCCCATTCCTCCGGCGATCCCGTGCGGCTCGGCGGCGACGGCGGCGGTCGGAAACGCGGTGGCTCCGAGCATCGTCCGGCTCTGCCGCCGTGACGCCTTCCTCGGCACGGCACGCCCCATCGAACGATCGTGGACCCCCGCCCGCTGCTGATCATCGTCAACCCGGTCGCCCGCCGCGCGGCCCTGCCGGCCGGCGCGATGGTGCGCGAGACCGTCGGCGACGGCGCCGACGGCGAGCGCATCCGCGACTGGATCACGGCCCTGCGGCCGCGCGCGGCGGTGGCGGCCGGGGGCGACGGCACCGTGCGCGCGGTGGCCGGCGCGTTGATGGACGTCCCGGCCGCGGCGCGACCGCCGCTCGGCGTGCTGCCCCTGGGCACCGCCAACAACGTCGCCCGCGGGCTCGGGCTCGGCAACGTCGCCATCGCCACCGCGGCGCTGCGCGGCGCGGCGCCGCGCCCGCTCGATCTCGGGCGCGCCAACGGCACCTGGTTCGTCGGCTCCTGCGCCGCCGGGATGGACGCCGCGATCCTCGCCGCCCGCAACCGCTGGCGTGCGCGCTGGCCGATCGGGCGCGCGCTCGGTGGCTACCCGCTCTACCTGCTCGCCTGCGCGGCCGGACTGCTGCGCCATCGCCCGGTGCGGGCCACCATCGCCTGCGACGACGGCGCGCCGATCGTGCAGGCGGTGCACGACCTGCTCATCCTCAACATCGCGCTCTATGCCGGCGAGTTCCGCTTCGACACCGCCGACCACAGCGCCGACGGCCGGCTCGACCTGCACGCCTTCGCCGACGCCGGCGCCTACGTGCGCGGCTTCGTCACCGCCTGGCGCCGCCACCTGGGCGCCGCCGTGCCGCCGCCGCCGCTGCGCCGCGTCGCGCGGCTCGAGGTCCGCTTCGCCGCGCCGACGCGCCTGCAGATCGACGGCGAGGAAGGCGGCCTCACCGACGCGCTGGCGGTCGCGGTCGTGCCGGCGGCGCTCCGGGTCCTCGCGCCGGCCGCGGCGGCGCCCTCAGAATAGCGCCTCGACCGCGGCGACGATCTCGCGCGTCGACGCGAGCACGCGGTGCGCGCCCTCGAAGCGCCCGCCGCGGGTCATCCCGCGCGGCACGACGATGCAGCGCACGCCGGCGGCGCGCGCCGCCGCCAGCCCGCGCTCGGAGTCCTCGATCGCCACCGCCTCGTCGGGACGGCAGCCCGCGCGCGCCAGCGCGGTGAGGTACGGATCCGGGTGCGGCTTGCTGCGCGCGTAGTCGCGGTTGGTGATCGCGAACTCGAAGAATCGCAACAGGCCGCTGCCGGCGTGGATGACGTCGAAGTGCTCCGGGTTCGAGCTCGTCACCACCGCCAGCCGGGCGCGCGGCCGCAGCGCCTCCAGCACCTCGGCGATGCCGTCGAGCGGCGCCACGCCGGCCGACAGCAGCGCCGCGTAGCGCGCGTTGCGCCGCTGCCGCAGGATCTCGATCGCGGCGGCGTCGCAGCGGTCGCGCACCAGATCGAAGACGCTGCGCCCCTGGCGCAGGCTGAGATCGATGAACTGCGCCTCGCCGACCTCCACCCCGATGTCCGAAAGCACCTCGCGGGTCGCGGCGTAGTAGAGGTGCTCGGTATCCACCAGCACCCCGTCGTTGTCGAAGAAGATCGCTTTGACCACGCCTAGTCTCGATGAGACAAAAGACTCCTCACCAGGGAGGCACGGAGACACGGAGGGCTCGGTGCCATAGCGAAGGCGCGGGGCCTCTTCTCACTCCATTTCCAATGAACTTTGGGATGAACGCTGAGCGGTTTCGAGATCAGCACTCTCCGTGTCTCCGTGCCTCCGTGGTGAAAGTCTTTTTTCGAAGCAAGCCTAGATCGCCTTCCCCATGCTGATGCGCGGCTCCACCGCGTAGCCGAGCCGGGCGTAGAAGGCGACCACGGCGTCATTGCCGGCGACGATCTGCAGGTTGATCTTCGGGCAGCCGCGGGCGCGCAGCGCCGCCTCGGCCGCGCCCATCAGCGCGGTCGCGATGCCGCGCCGGCGCGCCGCGGGCGCGACCGCCAGGTGGTACACCCAGCCGCGGATGCCGTCATAGCCGAGCGCCACGGCGCCGACGACGCGCCGCCCGCGCACCGCCGCCAGGATGAGATCGTCCCGCCGCGCGCGCTTGCGGGCGAGGTAGGCGGCCGGCTGATTCCAGGCCCGCGCGTCGGGGAACACCGCCTCCCACAGCGCCCGCACGCCGGGGACGTCGGCCTCCTCGATGGCGCGGATGACCACCTCGCCCATCGCCAACGGCTACCGCGCCCATCCGCCGCATGCGACCGGATTCTCCACTCGTCGCGGATCCGGCTCCGCCCGCAGCGGCCGAGGCTGACAGTTGGCACGGCGCTCGATAAGGCTGGCGTAACGATGCGGGCGTTTCTCACCGGCTGCGGCGCGGTGTCGCCGTTCGGCGGCGGCGTCGAGGCGTTGTGGACGGCGCTGTGCGAAGGGCGCAGCGCCGTCGCGCCGCTGCGCGGCATCGCCGTCGACGGTCTCGCCGGGGTGCTCGCCGCCGAGGTGCCGCCCGATGCGGTCGCGGCGTATCTCTCGCACCCGGAGCGCGCGCACCTGGAGCGCATCGACCAGCACGCGCTGGCCGCCGCGCGGGCGGCGCTGGCGGACGCCGGGCTCGAGCTCGGGGGCTGCGACCCGAATCGCATCGCGGTGGTGGTCGGCACGACGCTCGGCGCGATGCCGATCGGCGAGGGCTACCTGCGCGCCCGGCAGGGCGGCACGGCGTTCGACGCCCGGCGCCTCCTCGGCATGCCGTATGCCGCCACCGCGGCGCGCCTGGCGCGCACCCTCGGCGTCCGCGGGCCGGTGCTCAGCCCGTCGATCGCCTGCGCCTCCGGGACGCTGGCGGTGGGGCTGGCGCGCGACCTCGTCGCCCTCGACCGCGCCGACGTCGTCCTCGCCGGCGGCGCCGAGGCGTTGTGCGAATTCGTCGTCGCCGGCTTCGCCTGCCTGCGCGCCACCACGGCGACGGCGGTGCGGCCGTTCGACGCCCGGCGCGACGGGCTGGCGCTCGGCGAGGGCGCGGCGCTGGTGGTGGTCGAGTCGGCACGGCACGCGGCCCGGCGCGGCGCGACGGCGGCGATCGAGGTCGCCGGCAGCGGCCTCTCCGCCGACGCGGTGCACATGACCGCGCCGGCGCGCGACGGCGCCGGGGCCGCGCGCGCCATGCGCGCCGCCCTCGCCGACGCCGGTCTCGACGCCGACGCGGTGGACGTCGTCAGCGCCCACGGCACCGCCACGGTGTTCAACGACGCCATGGAGATGGCCGCCCTCGCCGCCGTCTTCGGCGATCATCGTCCACCGGTGAGCGGCATCAAGGGCGCCATCGGCCACACCCTCGCCGCCGCCGGCGCCTTCGAGGCGGTGCTCTGCGCCCGCGTGCTGCGCCACGGCGTCGTGCCGCCGACCGCCGGCTGCGAGGAGCTGGATCCGGCCTGCGCGCTCGACATCGTGCGCGGCGCGCCGCGGCGCGTGCGCGCGTCGGTCGCCCTGTCGACCTCGTCCGCCTTCGCCGGCAACAACGCCGCCGTGGTCCTGAGGCGCGATGAGCGCTGACGTGGTCATCACCGGCTGCGGCGTCGTCTCGCCGCTCGCCTGCTCGGCAGCGGAGCTGGCGGGCCGCCTGGCCGCCGGCGAGCAGGCGGTCGATGGCGATGGGGCGCGGGTGGCCGAGATCCCGTTGACGGTCGTGCCGGCGGCGGCGCGATCCCGCATCGGGCGGCTCGACCGCGTCTGCCGGCTGACGCTTGCGGCGGCCTATCTCGCCGTCGACGATGCCGCGCTGCCGCTGCCACTGGCGGTGCCCGAGCGGGTCGGGCTGGTCTTCGGCACCGGCCTCGGCTGCCTGCTGAGCGACGCCGAGTTCTACGAGAAGGTGGTGGCGCAGGGGGCGCCGGCGGCGAGCCCGCGCGCCTTCGCCTACACCGTGTCGAGCGCCGCCGCCGGCGAGGTGTCGATCGCCCTCGGCATCCACGGGCCGAACGCGACGCTGCACATGGGCATGGCGGCCGGCGCCGGCGCCCTCGGCCATGCCGCCGACCTCATCCGGCTCGGCCGCGCCGACGTCGTCATCGCCGGCGGCGCCGACGCCCTCGACACGGCCCTGGTCGAGGCGCTGCGCGCCATGCGGCTGCTGAAGACGCCGGCGCGGTCGCGGCCCTTCACCGACGCGGTGCCCGGCGTGTGGCCGGGGGAGGGCGCGGCGATCGCGGTGCTCGAATCAGCGGACCACGCCGCGGCGCGCGGCGCGCCGGCGATCGCCCGCGTGCTCGCCCACGCCGCCGGCTTCGAGCCGACGCTGACCGGGCGGACCCGGGTCGCCGACGGGATTGCCGGCGTGCTGCGCCAGGCGATGACCGCGCCGCCCGACCTCGTACTGGCGAGCGCGCAGGGCACGCCGCTCGACGCCGTTGAGGCTGCCGCGCTCACCGCCGCCGGCGCCGGCGCGGCGCCCGTCATCGCGCCCAAGGCGCAACTCGGCGACGCCTTCGGCGCCAGCAGCGCGCTGGCGGCGGCGCTGGCGCCGTACCTCGCCGCGCGGCGCGTGCTGGTGAGTGCCGTCTGCCCCGCTGGCAGCGTCGGCGCCGTCCTGCTCGAGCCACTGGGAGCGCGGCTGGCCCGGCCGCCGCGCTAGCTAGCGCATTGCCCGGCGTGGCACGGCACCCGTGCCGCGGCTCGATGCGACCTCTGGCTGTCGCGCCGCGTTGGCGGACGGTGGGCGCCTGCTGGTAGGAGCGCGCGATGGCGCTGATCGACGACGCTCCCCGTCAACTGCAGGCGATTCTCGACCTGCATGGCATCGAGGGAGAATGTTGTGAGGACCTCACTGGCGCGCAGCGCGCGGCGATCCTGACGACGCTCTACCAGATCCTCGACATCATCGACGCGAAGACGAACAGCGTCCTCACCATCAACATGATGGTCCTCACCGCGCAGGTGTTCCTGGCCGGTTCGTCCTTCGCGTCCGGGCTCCCGCGCGCCTGGCAGAGCGTGCTGCTCCTCGCCGTCGTGGTGCCACTGCTGGGCACGGGCTGGGCCCTCCTGGTCTTCCACGTCCAGGGCGGAACCTTCCTGCGCTGGCGCGGGGCGGGATGCACGTTGACGGACGGGAAGCGTGTCGGCGTCTCCAAGCACCTGGCGATGTGGAGTGAGTTTCGCAACCTGGCGCTGATCTGCGACCAGCGCTGCCGGCGACATGCGCGAATCCGCGCATGGACGATCGCCTCGGGGGTGGTGTTTCTGTCCACGATCCTGATCGTGGTGGCGAAAATCCTGTGTTTTGATAGCGTCGCCGCTGTGTCGTCCTCCGCTCCGGCGCGATCGGAACTCTTTGTCGGGCTCGCTGAGCTTCCGGCGGCCGATCGCCATCTCCTCGAGCGGGCGCGGGCGGTCTCGCGCCGCGCCTATGCGCCCTATTCCGGGTTCGGCGTCGGGGCCGCCGTGCGCACCCGTTCCGGCGCCGTGTACGCCGGAGCGAACATGGAGAATGCCTCCTACGGGCTGACACTATGCGCCGAGACCTCGGCGCTGCTGCAGACCGTCGCGGCGGATGATTTCGCCGTCGAGGCGATCGCCATAGTCGGCGGGCGGTTGGACGGCGCCGGCGGGCCGGGGCGGCCGGTGACGCCCTGCGGTCGGTGCCGGCAATTGATCGTCGAAGCGGCACAGGTGGCGAACACCGATGTCCGCGTCATCGCCGCCAACGCCGACCTGAGCCGGGTCACGGTGCGGACGATCGGCGAGCTGCTGCCCGAGGCGTTCGGACCGCGCGATCTCGGCTAGCGCGCCGCGCGCTAGCCGCGCCGCAGCAGGGCGGCGGCGTTGTCGTGCAGGACCTTGCGGCGCAGGCGCTCGTTCCCCTCCGTCGCCATCAGCACCTTCGCGATGCCGATGGCCTGGTGGTAGAAGGGCCAGTCGCTGCCGTAGACGACGCGATCGGGATCGGCGCGGGCGAGGATCGTCCGCACGTTGGCGAGCGACTGCCCCGACAGCTCCAGCCAGACGTTCGGGTAGCGGCAGGCGAGGTCGAGCGCCTGCTCCATCTGCAGCGCGCCGGCGTGGCCGAGGACGAAGCGGGTGCGCGGGTGGGTGGCGATCGGTTCCTCGTACAGCGCGACCTGCGAGCGCCGCCGGCCGCTCGCCAGCTCGATGCCGACCGGCCCGCAGTGCCACAGCAGCGGCAGGTCGCGCTCGCCGCACAGCCGGTAGAGCGCCATGGCGCGCGGATGGTTGGGCGCCATGAGCTGGACCGCCGGGTGCATCTTCACGCCGCGGGCGCCGTCGTGCGCCTGCTCGTCGAGGCGGACGCCGACGCGGTCGACGATCGGATGCACCGAGCCGAAGGAGATCAGGCGCGGCTGGCGCCGCGCCGCGTCCAGCGCGTGCGCGGCGTTGCGCGACAGGTACGGCAGGTCGATCGGCAAGAGCACCGAGTGGACGATGCCGAGCTCGTCCATCTCGCGCACCAGGTTCGGCACCGTGTGGGTGGCGCGCATGCCGCCGCGGCGCAGGCTGCCGAGGGTGAGATCGCGCTTCAGCGCCTGCAGCGCCGCGGGCGTGAAGTTGCGGTTCTGGTAGACCTCGAAGTCGATGGCGCAGCAGTCGGGCAGGTAGTGCTCGGTGCGCGGCGTCGGGCGCTGCAGGTCGACGCGCATCGGCAGCAGGTAGGCGAGGGCGATGTGCGCGTGCATGTCGATCACCGGTCCGACGGCGCGGTCGGAAACGACCAGGCGCCCGTCGTGGAGGTCGAACCACGGCAGGCGGGCGAGGTCGCGCAGGGTGGCGAAGACCAGCGGCGGCATCAGGAGTGCTCGCTGGCGTGGCCGAAGACGGCGGCGGCGAGCGGCGCGGCGCGCTCGGCGAGCGCCGCCGGCACGAAGACGTAGAGCCGCCAGAGCTGGGCGTAGCGCTCCTGCAGGGCGCGGATCTCGGCGCTGCCGGCCTCGTCGGCGTCGTTGAGGGCGCCGAGGCCGCGGCTGGTGACGACGCGCGCGCTCGCCTCCTTCATCACCGTCAGCGCCGGGCAGTACACGATCACCTCGCCCTCGGCGCAGCCGAGCTGCTCGGCGAGCAGGCGCTCGGCGGCATGGCGTTCGGCGCGCGATTCGTGGAAGCGGCGCACCAGCGCGGCCCGCTGCGCGCCGTCGACCGAACGGGCCGACACCACGTAGCCGCGCTTCAGCAGATCGCGGCGCGCCAGGCGCGCGGTCAGCGCCGCCGCGGCGGCGCCGCACGCCGCCAGGCGATCGAGCAGGGTCCAGTCGTTGAGCGCCAGCAGGTCGGGCTCGGCGAGCGCCCCCGTCGCGACCGCCAGCTCGACCGCCTTGGAGATCATCGCGCCGGCGGCGACCTTGGTGTGGTGGTAGTAGACGCGCTCGGTGAGGAAGTAGCGCATGCGCAGAAGCTGGATCACCTCCGAGCGGGCGTCGGGGCGGTCCATGCCGTGCTTGGCCATGCTCAGCGCCAGGTGGCCGTCGGCGACGGTGAAGTAGCGGAAGACGCGATCGTCGTAGTCGTGCGCCAGGCCGGTGAAGTAGGCGTCGCGACGCAGGTAGTCGAGGAGATCGGCATCGATGGTGCTCGCGATCACCTCCGCCGCCCACGGCGGCAGGGCGCTCGGCGCGGCGCCCAGCAGGCCGGCGATCGGGGCGCGGATGCCGAGCCGGTCGAGGCCGGCGCCGAGCTCGCCGTCGAGCAGGCGGCCGAGCCGCGTGCCCTTGTCGTGGCGGGGAAACAGCCGCCGCTCGTCCTCGAGCGTGTGGCCGAAGGGAACGTGGGTGACGTCGTGCAGCAGGGTGCCGATCGCCACCAGCTCGGCGAGGTCGTCGGCAATCGCGACGCCGTCGCGCCGCAGGGCGGCGATGATGCGGTGGGCGAGGGCGCTGGCGCCGAGCGAGTGGTCGAAGCGGGTGTGCAGGGCGCCGGGGTAGACGTACGACGCGGTGCCGAGCTGTTTGATGCCGCGCAGCCGCTGCACGGCCGGCAGATCGAGCACCGCCGCTTCGAGCGGGGTGAGCGAGAGGTCGCCGTGGACGGGATCGCGGATCAGCATCGCCGACCATCCTAGCGCGGGCGGCGGGGTCCGCGGAACGCGCCGGGGATCAGCGGCGCCGGCGCAACAGCCAGGCGGGACCGACGGTGGTGCCGAGGGCGACGGCGCAGTAGCCGAGGAAGCCGGCGGCGCCGATGCGCCGCAGCGCCGCGGGATCGGTGGTGGAGCCGCTGAGCCGCTGGCCGACGCGCTCCAGCTCGCCGGGATTGGTCACCGTCCAGGCGACGAGGTTGACCGCCACATACGCGGCGTAGGCGGTGATGAGCGGCAGCGCCCAACGGTGCAGGGCCACCAGCGCCAGGCCGGTGACGAGCATGAAGAGCCCGATCGCCGCCGCCGGCAGGAAGGCGGCGCGGCCGTGCAGGATCTGTCCGACGACCACCAGCGTCGCCTCGTCGCCCTGGAAGAGCTTGGCGAAGTTGGTGAGCGAGCGAAGGACGATCAGCACGCCGCAGAACCGGATGAACCCGTTCGCCATCGCCGCCTTATCCGCACAGGACGCACCGCCTGCGCAAGCCTTCCGTCCCGCGCCGCTCGGGCCCATCGGCGCGGTCGCGCGCCGGGTGAGTTTCGGTGCGTCCCCGTGGTAGAGGCTGCGCCATGCGCTACCTGCACACGATGGTCCGGGTGACGAACCTGGAAGAGTCGCTCGACTTCTACTGCAACAAGCTCGGGCTCAAGGAGCTGCGGCGGCACGAGGTGCCGCAGGGCCGCTACACGTTGGTGTTCCTCGGCGCCGACGAGAACCCCGACGCGCAGGTCGAGCTGACGTTCAACTGGGATCCCGAAGTCTACGGCGGCGGGCGCAACTTCGGCCACCTGGCCTATCTGGTCGAGGACATCTATGCCGTCTGCCAGCGCCTGATGGATCGGGGCGTGGTGATCAACCGGCCGCCGCGCGACGGCCACATGGCCTTCGTGCGTTCGCCGGACGGCATCTCGATCGAGCTGCTGCAGCGCGGCACGCCGCTGCCCCCTCGGGAGCCGTGGCAGTCGATGCCCAACACCGGGAGCTGGTGAGATGGCGAATGGGGAACGCGATTTCGCGGAAGAGCTGGGCGACTTCGTCAAGCGCGTCTTCGACAACCTGAGCGGCCTGGTGGTTTCGGGGATGATCCACCTCGGCCACGAGCTCGGTCTGTACCGGGCGCTCGAGGGCGCCGGGCCGACGACCAGCGAGGCGCTGGCGGCGCGCACCGGGCTGCACGAACGGTGGCTGCGCGAATGGCTGCGCGGCCAGGCGGCGGCGGGGCTGCTCGAGTACGACGGCGCCGGCGGGTTCTCCCTCTCCGACGTCGGCGCGCTGGTGCTGGCGAACCAGGACAGCCCGGCATTCGCCGCCGGCAGCTTCGTCGCCCTGCCGGCGCAGCTCAACATTCTCACGCCGCTGCGCCAGTCGTTCGCCACCGGCATCGGCCTGCCGTACGACGCCTTCGGCTGCGAGGGCGCGCTCGGCATCGAGGGCATGCTGAAGCCGTGGTTCCGCACCATGCTGGTGCCGATCGCGCTGCCGCAGCTCGACGGCGTGGTCGCCAAGCTCGAGGCGGGCGCGGCGGTCGCCGACATCGGCTGCGGCACCGGCATCGCGGTGATCGAGATGGCCCGGGCGTTCCCGCGCTCGCGCTTCCGCGGCTACGACATCTCGACCCACGCCCTGACCCACGCCGAGCGCTACAAGCGCGAAGCCGGCCTGACCAACGTCACCTTCCACGACCCGCGCGACGAGCCCCTGCCGGACGACGCCAGCCTCGACTTCGTCACCGCCTTCGACTGCCTGCACGACATGACCCACCCGCTCGACGCGATGCGCGCCGTGCGGCGGGCGCTGCGCCCGGACGGCACCTGGCTGATCGCCGACATCAACGCCCGCCCGAGCTTCGAGGAGAACCTGCGCGACAACCCGATGGCGGCGATGATGTACGGGTTCTCGATCCTGAGCTGCCTGTCGTCGAGCCTCTCGGAACCCGGCGGCGCCGGGCTCGGCACGCTCGGCTTCCCGGAACCGGTGGCGCGCGAGATGACCGCGGCGGCCGGCTTCACGCGCTTCACCCGGCGCGATTTCGGCAATCCGGTGCAGGCCTATTACGAGGTGAGGCCCTGAGCGGCCGCGAATGCCGGCCGTCGCCGTGGCTCTGTTGAGCCACCGCGGCTGATCTGGGCCGCCACCGTTCCCGCCGTCTCGTCCATCGATCCCGACACGGCGGCGGGCGACGGCTGGCACGTCCATTGCCATACGTCCAGGCGCAGGAGGCATGCACTGGATGGAAACGCAGGTGGTCAATGGCGTCGTCAGCGGCGCCGGGGCGGCGACAGCGCCGTCGCAGCGCGGCGCGCAATGGGCGGCGCGGGTCCGCGACGAGGTCCACAAGGCCGTCGTCGGCCAGGACGCGGTGATCGAGCGCGCGCTGGTGGCGCTGCTCGCCGACGGACACGTGTTGATCGAGGGCATGCCCGGCCTCGCCAAGACGCTGTTGGTCAAGAGCCTGGCGGCGGCGCTCGGCCTCGACTTCGAGCGCGTCCAGTTCACGCCCGACCTGCTGCCCTCCGACGTCGTCGGCACCATGGTCTTCCAACCGCAGCACGGCGAATTCCGTACCCACCTGGGGCCGATCTTCGCCAACCTGGTGCTCGCCGACGAGATCAATCGCGCCCCGGCCAAGGTGCAGAGCGCGCTGCTCGAGGCGATGCAGGAGCGCCAGGTGACCATCGGCGGCCAGTCGCACTCGCTGCCGCGGCCGTTTCTGGTGATGGCGACGCAGAACCCCGTCGAGCAGGAGGGCACCTATCCGCTGCCCGAAGCACAGACCGACCGCTTCCTCTTCAAGCTGCTGGTCGACTACCCCGCCGAGCACGAGGAGTACGGCATGCTCGGACGGTGGAGCCAGACGACGCGCCAGCCGACCGTGCAGGCGGTATCGTCCCCGGCCGAGCTGCTGGCGCTGCGCGCCGAGGTCGACGAGGTCTACGTCAGCGAGGATCTGCAGCGCTACGTGCTGGCACTGGTGCGAGCGACGCGCGACCTCGCCAACGGCCGCGGCACGGCGATGAACGGCGGCCCTCCGCCGCTCGCCTTCGGCGCCTCGCCGCGCGCCTCGCTGGCGCTGGTGCAGGCGGCGCGCGCCCTCGCCTACGTGCGCGGCCAGGACTACGCCAGCGCGGCGATGGTGCAGGCACTGTTCGGCGATGCGGTCCGCCATCGCGTCGGACTCACCTACGAAGCCGAGGCCGAGCAGGTGACCCCCGACGCCGTGCTGCAGCGCGTCCTCGCCACGACGCCGATTCCACCCCGCACCTGATCCCTCCCACCACCTCCCCCCATCGCGGGAACGCAGAGGCGACACGCACCCAGCGCGCGTCCTCCTCCCACGCGCGCACCCTCCCTCCCCGACACGCACGTCTCGTGCGCCCGCGATGATCGACGGCGCCCCGGCCCCCTCCCGGCCGGGGCGCCTTTTTTCTTTTCGCGCTTCGGCGGCGCGGCGTGCTGGCGATGTCTTCATCGCCGAGGAGCGCGGGGCCGGATCCGTGGACGGTTCAGGTTCCTTTCGCGCCATCCGGCCGGCTGCTTTGAGCCACCGCGTTTTCGATGGGCGCGCGTATCGCCGCACCGCCGGGTCCGTTCCGCACCTGGCACAACCGTTGCCTTGGAGCATCGCGACATGAATGCGCCGGCTCCCCATCCCGTATCGCTGCTCCGCAAGCTCGAGTGGCGGGTCCGCCACACCGCGGACTCGCTGCTCGGCGGCGAGTATCGCTCCGCCTTTCGCGGCCGCGGCCGCGAGTTCGACCAGGTCGTCCAGTACGAGTGGGGCGACGACGTCCGCGACATCGACTGGAACGTCACGGCGCGGCGCGGCGAGCCCTACCGCAAGAAGTACGTCGAGGAACGCGAGCTCACCCTCGTCCTGCTGTTCGACGACAGCCCGTCGTTGCAGTTCGGCTCCGGCGCGCGCAGCAAGCGGACCGCGGTGCTCGAGCTCGCCGGACTGCTGGCGCTGCTCTCGGCCGGCAACCGCGACCGCGCCGGCTTCTGGCACGCCACGCCGGAGACCCATCTGGTGCGCGAGCCGGTGCGCGGCCGCACCGCGATCATCGAGACCGCGGCGCGCCTGTTCGCGCAGCCGATCCCGGACCTCGACCGCGGCGGCGAGGTGGCGATCGACTGGCAGCGCTTCTTCCTCGCCTTCCCGCGCCACAGCGTGGTGCTGTGGCTCGGCGACTTCGCGCCCCGCCCCATGCCGCCCGCCTGGTCGGCGCTGCGCCGCCGCTACCAGATGGTCGGCGTGCGGGTCGAGGACGCCTGGGAGCGGGTGCTACCGGCGCGCGGCCGCATGACCGCCGTCGACCCGGTGAGCGGCGCGCTGGTGCCGTTCGATCCCAGCTCGCGCGCCAGCCGCGCCCGCCACGCGATGTGGGTGCGGGCCCGCGACGCCTACTTCAAGCAGCTCTTCCCGTCGCCGCTCGATTGCCTGACCGTCAGCACCGATGACGACCTGCTCGGCGCCCTGGTTCGATTCTTCCGCGCCCGCATGCAGGGGGTGAAGGGATGACGCCGGGTTGGACGCTCGCCACGCCCGCCTGGCTGCTGCTGCTCGCCGCGCTGCCGCTCATCGCCTGGCTGCGCGCCCGCCGCGGCCGGCCGGTGCTGGTGGTGCCATTCGTCAGTCAGTGGACCGGCCACGATCTCGTCACCCGGTCGCGCCTGCCGCAGGCACTGGTGCTCGCCGGCCTGGCGTTGATCGCCGTCGCCCTGGCGCGGCCGCAGCACGTCGACGAGCAGCGGCAGGTGACGCAGGACGGCTACGACATCGTCCTCGCCATCGATCTCTCCGGCAGCATGCTGGCCGAGGACTACGCGCGCGACGACGGAACGCGCATCAACCGCCTGCAGGCGATCAAGCCGATCATCGACGCCTTCATCCAGCGCCGCCCGAGCGACCGCATCGGCATCGTCCCCTTCGCCGGCCGCGCCTACACACTGGCGCCGCTCACCGCCGACCACGACTGGCTGCACCAGCAGGTGCGGCGGCTGAAGGTCGGCCTGATCGAGGACGGCACCGCGATCGGCGACGCGCTGTCGCTCGCCGTCGCCCGCCTCGGCCAGCCGGCCCGCGAGACGGACGGCAAGCGGCTCGGCGGCTTCGTCATCCTGCTCACCGACGGCGCCAACAATGCCGGCGCGGTGGCGCCGCTCGAAGCCGCGGCGCTCGCCAAGGCGAAGGGCATCCCGGTGTACACGATCGGCGCCGGCACCGACGGCGTCGTGCCGATGCCGGTCTTCGATCCGAGCGGCCGCAAGCTCGGCTATCGCGACGCGGTCTCCGACCTCGACGAGGCGACGATGCGCGCCATCGCCGACGCCACCGGCGGCGGCTATTTCCGCGCCACCGACTCCGACACCGTCGAGGCGGCCTTCGCCGCGATCGATCGCGAACGCAAGATCACCTTCGACGCCAGCGCGGCGCGGCGCGCCGAGGAATTCTACGCCTGGGCGGCGTGGCCGGGCATGGCCCTGATCGCCGCCGGCTATCTGCTGGCGCTGGTTCCGACCTCCCTCGGTCGCGGCAGCCGCCGCGAGGTGCCCGCATGACCTGGCAGCATCCCCTCGTCCTCGTGCTCGTCCCGCTGGCGCTGGCCGGCGCCTGGTGGCTGTTCCGCGCTCGCCAGGCGGCGACCGACGAGCGGCTGCCGAACGTCGCCCGCCGCTGGGCCGACCGCCTCGGCCTGCACGCCGCGGCGCCGCTGATGTCGCGCCGCGGCCGCGGCGCCGCCCTGGCGCTGGCGCTGCTGCTCACCCTGGCGGCGCTGGCGCGGCCGCAGTGGGGCGAGATCCCCGAACAGACGGTGTCGCGCTCCCGCGAGGTGATGATCGCCCTCGACCTGTCGCAGAGCATGATGGCGGACGACGTCTCGCCGACCCGGCTGGCGCGCGCCAAGCTGCTCGTCGACGCGCTGCTCGACGCGCTGCACGGCGAGCGCGTCGGCCTCATCGTCTTCGCCGGCACCGCCTTCGTGCAGAGCCCGCTCAGCGCCGACTACGAGGTGCTGCGCGAATTCCTCGCCGCCCTCGACACCTCCTACCTGCCGCAGGGCGGCACCGAGTACGGCGCCATGCTGCGCGCCGCCAGCGAGGCCTTCGGCGCCCAGGGCGACGGCGACCGCTACCTGGTCGTGCTGAGCGACGGCGAGGCGCAGGACACCGACTGGCAGCAGCTCGTGCCGACGCTGCGCCAGCGCGGCATCCGGGTCATCGGTCTGGGCGTCGGCACGCCGCAGGGCGCTCTGGTTCCCGCCGCCGATGGCGGGATCCTCGAGGACGAGTCCGGCAAGGCCGTGCTGTCGAAGCTCGAGCCGGCGACCCTGCAGGCGCTCGCCGAGCAGACCGGCGGCACCTATCGCGACGCCGCGACCTGGGTCGACATCGCCGATCTGGTCAGCGGCACCGTCGCCACGGGCCGCGCCGGCACCTACGTCGAAGAGCGGCGCGTCCGCCTCGAGGACCGCTTCCAGTGGTTCCTCGCCCCGGCGCTGCTGCTGTTCCTGCTCTCGTACTGGCTCGAATTCCCCCTCGCGCCACTCGCCCGCGCGCTCTCCACGCGCGGCCGCCGGCCGCTCCGGGTCCCCGCCCCGGCGATCGCGGCGGCGTTGATCGGGCTGGCCGCCTGGCCTCCTCCTCGCCAGGCGCTGGCGGTGGCGGCGGACACTCCTCCTCCCCAGTCCGCCGCCACCATCTCCCCGCCCGCGGATCTGGCGGCGACCATCGCCGAGCTGAGCGCCAGGCCGACGCTCGACGCCGCCGACTATGCGCGCCTCGCCACCGACACCATCGGCTTCGCCGCGCAGCCCGCGGCGCCGCGCGGCGCGCCGCGCGACGGCATCATCGACGACGCGCTCGCGGCGGTCGATCGCGGCGCGCAGCGCGACGCCCACGCCGCTGATTGGCCGGCGCTCCGGCAACAGCTCGAGGCGCTGCGCCAGCCACCCCAGCCACCGCCGAACCCGCCGCAGGAGCAGCAGGGCCAGCAACAGGAGAATCAGCAGAACCAGGAGCCGCAGCAGGGCCAGCAGCAGGAGAGTCAGCAGAACCAGAAGCCGCAGCAGGGCCAGAGCGACCAGCCGCAGCAGAACCAGCAGAGCGCCGGCGGCGCGGAGGCGGACCGGCAGCAGAATCAGTCGGGCGGTGGATCGTCAGCGCCGGACCAGCAGCAGGCGCGGGACGAGCAGCGCTCGCCCGCCGACCACGGGGACTCGTCACAGGCCAACGATGGCAAAGCCCAGGACCGCCGTGAGGGCGAAGCGGGCGCGGAGTCCGGTGGAGAAGATCAGCAGGCGCAGTCGCCGCGCCAGGATCGGAAGACCGGCGAGGTGCAGCGGCAGCAGGACGCCAAGCCGGTGGACAGCGCCGGGCTGGGCGACGACGAGACGCCGCCGCAGCCCGAGTCGGCGCCGCGGCAAGAGGCCGGCGTCCAGGAGCAGGCGGCGCCGCCGGGCACGCGCCTGATCGGCGGCGGCCAGGTGGTCGCCAACGCGCCGCAGAGCGACGACCCGGCGACCGCCGATGCGCTCGCCCGCATGGAACAGGTGAAGGACGGCGACGCCCCGGCGGTGCTGTTCGACCGCATGAACCGCGCCGAGGGCCAACCGAAAGCGAAGAACAACGGGAAGAACTGGTGATGAATCGCCCCCGCTCGATCACGACCGAGGCCCCGGAGGCCGCCGCTGGCGCGGCGCCGGGCAGACACCCCGCATGGCGAGCCGGCCGCGCGGCCCTGATGGCCGCGCTGCTCGTCGGCCTGGCGACGCCCGCCTTCGCCGCGCGGGTCCATTGGCTCGAACCCGACGCGATCGGCGCCGGGCAGACGGCGTCGCTCGACCTGGTGTTCGAGGACACCGCGCCGGCGGGACCGATCGCGCTGCCACACGTCGACGGCCTGCGCGTCGTCGGCGCGCCGGCCCAGGCGAGCGACATCTCGATCGTCAACGGCCACCGCTCGGCGAGCCTGACGCTGAGCTATCCGGTGCGCGCCGAGCGCACCGGGACGCTGCACGTCCCCGCCTTCGACGTCGAGACCAGCGACGGCACGCAGCGCGTCGCGGCGCTCGACCTCGAGGTCGGCCGCGCCATGGTGCGCGACCGCAGCGGCGCCGCGCGCGCGCTCGAGGACGCCGTGCAGGCGCGCCTGACGCCGTCGACGCTGACGCCCTACGCCGGCGAGGTCGTCGACCTCGACCTGCGCATCACCCTCGACGGCAACCACAGCGGCCAGGTGGTCGGCGCGCCGACCTGGGACGCCGGCGGCCTGGCGGTCGAGCCGTGGAGCGACGGACACGCGGTGCGCACCAGCGGCGGCAACGCCGTGCGCTTCCACACCCGCGCGGTGGCGCCGCAGGCCGGGCGGCTCGAGGTCGCGCCCGCCGAGCAGGAGGTCCAGTTGGAGACCGGGCGGGGGCGCAACCCGCTCGCCGACTTCGATCCGTTCGGCGCCATGCAGCGCATGGGCGGCAGCCGGCTCTTCGACTCGTTCTTCGGCGCCCCGCAGATGACCGCGGTGACGGCGCGCAGCAACGGCGTCCAGCTCGACGTGCGTCCGCTGCCGCAGCCGGCTCCCGCCGGCTTCAGCGGCGCGGTCGGCGATTTCACCCTCGAATCGACGCTCACCCCCGACCATCCGAAAACCGGCGAGCCGGTGACCTGGACGCTGACGCTGTCGGGGACCGGCAACTGGCCCAATGGCGTCGCCCTGCCGGCGCGCGCCGTGCCGGCCGACCTGCGCACGCTGCAGCCGAAGCAGCGCAGCTCGTTCGGCGACCACGGCCGCTTCAGCGGCGAGGTCTCCGAGGACCTGGTGATCGTCCCCAATCAGCCCGGACCCCTGGCGCTCGCGCCGGTGCGCTTCGTCTACTTCAATCCGACCAGCGGCCGGTACGAAACCGCCGAGGCGACCCCACCGACCCTCGAGGTCACGGGCGCGCCGCTGCCAGCCGCCAGCGCGCCCGCCCCGGCGCCGGCCGCCGTCGCGGCGCCGAGCAGCGAGCCGGCGCCCCTGGCGGCGCCGGCGCTCGGGTCGCCGCTCGACGGCCGGGCGCCGACGCTCGCGCCCCTGCCATGGACGACGCTGCGCTGGTGGCTGATCGCGCCGTTCGCGCTCGCCTTCGGCCTGCGCCTGGCGCGCCGCGCCTGGCGGGTCTGGCACGACCATCCGCGCCGCCGGGCGCGGCGCACCGCGCGACGGATGCAGGTCGCGATCCGTGCCGCCCGCGACGCGGCCAGCGTCGAGGCGCGGCTGGCGGCGCTGCTCGATTGGCAGCGCGCGGCGGCGCGGCTGCTCGACATCGATCTCGCCGCGCCCACCGCCGAGCAGGTGCGCGGCATCGGCGATGCGCGCTGGGCGGAGGTCTGGGCGGCCAGCGAGCGCGCCCTCTATGCGCGCGGCCATGGCCTGCCCGAGCAGTGGTATGCCGCGGCGCTGGCGCTGTGCGCGCCACCGCGCGGCGGGCGCGCGGCGCGGCGCGGGCGGCGCAGCCGTCCGCTCGTGGCGACCGCGGCGACGGCGTCGCTGCTGCTGCTGGCGCTGGCCATGCCGAGTTGGGGCGACGAGCGGGAGGCGCTGCGGACGCAGGTCGAAGCGGCCCCCCTCGACTGGATCGCGCGCTACAACCTCGGCCTGGCCGAAGCGCAGGCGGGCGACAGCGGCCGCGCCCTCGGCGAGACCGCCGCGGCGCTGGCGCTGGCGCCGCGACAGGCGGTGGTTCGCGCCAACGCGCGCGCCCTCGCGGCATCGGTGCCCGGCGCCGAGGCGACCCTGGCGCCGCTGCTCGACCACCGCCTCGCAGCGCTCGCCTCGCCGGCGCACTGGCAGTTGACGCTGCTCGCCGGCGCGGTCCTGGCGGCGGCGGGCATCGCCGTCGGTCGCCGGCGCCCGAGCTCGCTGCTGCTCGCCGCCGGCGCCCTGGCGATGGCGGTGGCCGGCGTCGCGCTGCGCGCCCAGGGCGCCTTCGCCGATCCGCGCGCCGCGCTGGTGGCCCGCGCCGCCGCGCTCCACCCCCTGCCCACCGAGGCCGCGCCCGCCGCCGACGCGCCGGCGCTGGCGCCGGGGAGCCTCGTCATCGCCGGCGGCGACTTCCTCGGCTGGCGGCAGGTGCGGCGCGCCGACGGCGCGACCGGCTGGGTGCGCGGCAGCGATCTCGTGCCGCTGTACGCACCGCCGGCGCGGCCACGCGGCGAGACGGCCGCATGACGAGATCCCGCTCGCACCTCGGGCAGGGGCGGGCGGGCCAGGGCGAGAGGGCCGCCGGCGGATCCCCACTTCGCGGTGGCCGATCCAGACAGAGAAGGAACCGGCGGCACTCTCGTCCGTTTCCCTCGCCGACCCACCACGCGCGCGCTGCCCTCTGGCGGCGCCCTGTGCTTTGATTCCCCGGTGCCGGCCCAACCGTCCATCTTCCGCCGCGTTCGACTGGCGACCTTCGCGTTCCTCGCGCTGCTGACGATCGGCCTGGTCGTCTCGGCGGCGTTGACCGTGCGCGAGCAGCGGCTGCTGCGCAATGCCGCGGCCGAGATCGAGCGCCTGCACGAGTTCCAGCGCGTGCACGTCGTCGTCTCGCAGCAGTTGACGCGGCTCGGCGTCGATCCGGCGCCCGATCCCGAGACGCGCCAGGACACCGAGCAGAAGATCAACCTGCTGATCGGCCTCACCGTCTCGGCGAAGACGATCGAGAAGCTCGCCGCCGTTCGGGTGCGACTCGAGCTCATCGACACCGGCGGCGCCAGCCACTTCGCCGAGGGCACGGCGCTGCTGGCCGAAGCCGAGAGCGCGGAGCAGGAACATCAGGCGACGGTGCTGGCCAGGCTGCAGCGCGAGAACATCGCCCAGCAGCAGCTCGAGCTGGCGGCGCCGATCGCGGTGCTGGCGGTCGGCGTGCTGCTGCTGCCGCTCGCCCGGCGGCGCATCATCAAGCCGCTCGACGCCTTCGCGGAGCGGCTGTCGCGGCTGGCCGACGGCGACTTCGGCCCGGCGCCGCTGCACGGCGTCGATCCCTTCCTGCTGCCACTGCACACCCAGCTCAACGCCGTCGCGGCGCGCCTGCAGGAGCTCGAGGCCGCGCACCAGGCGCGCGCCGCGTCGCTGGAGGAAGCCGTCGGGGTCGCCGTCCGCCGCCTGCTCGAACAGCAGCGCGAGCTGGCGCGCGCCGAACGGCTGGCGGCGACCGGCGAGCTGGCGGCGTCGGTGGCGCACGAGCTGCGCAATCCGCTGGCGGGGATCCAGATGACCCTCGCCAACCTGCGGGCCGAGATCGACGACCGCGAGGTCGGCGAGCGTGTGGAGCTGGTGCTGAGCGAGGTCGACCGGCTCACCCGACTGCTCAATTCGCTGCTCGACTCGGCGCGCCATCAGCCCGAGCCGCTGCGCGAGGTGCGACTGGCGACGCTGGTGGAGGAGCTGCTGACGCTCACCCGTCACCAACTGCCGGCGGGCGTGCGCATCGACATCCAGGTCGATCCGCAGCTCACCTGTCGCGCGCCCCAGGATCGCCTGCGCCAGGCGCTGCTGAATCTCGTGCTCAACGCCGGCGCCGCCCTCGGCGAGCGCGGCGGCGTGATCACCATCGCCGCCCGCGGCGACGGCGATCGGGTCCGCCTGACGGTCAGCGACGACGGACCCGGTTTTCCGGCCGAGGTGCTGCAGAACGGCATTCGCCCCTTCTTCAGCACCCGCGAGCAGGGCACGGGCCTGGGGCTGTCGCTGGTCCGCCGCTTCGCGCGCGAGATGGGCGGCGAGCTGGCGCTCGCCAATCGCGCCCCGCACGGCGCCGAAGTGACGCTGACGCTCCCGCTGCGCGACTAGCGCGCCGAGCAGCCGCCGTGGCACGGCGTGCGCGGCCCTGATACGAGGCCGGCAGATGAGCGACTCGCTGCTGCTGATCGAGGACGAGGCGCTGCTCGGGACGGAGTTGGCGCGGCACTTCCGGCGCGAGGGCTGGGAGGTGGTGCTGGCGCCCGACCTCGCCGCGGCGCGGCGGGCGCTGCACGACGACGAGCTGGCGCCGCTGGTGGTCGTCTCCGACATGCAGTTGCCGGACGGCAATGCCCTCGACCTGCTCGCCGAGGTGCGCGACCGGCGCGGCGCCGGCGAGTGGATCTTCCTCACCGGCTACGGCAGCGTCGCCGACTCGGTGCGGGCGTTGCGGCTCGGCGCCTACGACTTCCTCGAGAAACCCTGCGACCAGAAGCGCCTCGACCTGATCGTCGCGGGCGCGGCGCGCAGTGCCCGCGCCCAGCGGCAGATCGCCGAGGCGGCGCGGCAGCAGCACCAGAGCTATCCGGTCGAGGCGTTCGTCGGCCGCAGCGGCGCCGCCGGCACGGTGCGCGAGGTGCTGCGCAAGCTCAGCGAGGTCCCCTTCAGCGCCCTGGTGATCGGCGGCGAGACCGGCACCGGCAAGGGGCTGGCCACCCGCATCCTGCACTACAGCGGCGCCCGCGCCGCCGGGCCGTTGGTCGAGATCAACTGCGCCGCGCTGCCGCGCGAGCTGCTCGAATCCGAGCTCTTCGGCCACGAGGCGGGCGCCTTCACCGGCGCCAAGAAGCGGCGCCGGGGGCTGATCGAACAGGCGAGCGGCGGCACCCTCTTCCTCGACGAGATCGGCGAGCTCGAGCTCGACCTGCAGGCCAAGCTGCTGAAGGTCATCGAGGACCAGCGGCTGCGGCCGCTCGGCGCCGAGCACGAGGTGAAGGTTGACGTCCAGTTGATCGCCGCCAGCAACCGCGACCTCGCGGCGCAGGCGCGCGAGGGCGGCTTCCGCGAGGATCTCTATCACCGCCTCTCGGTGTTCGGCCTGCGCCTGCCGCCGCTGCGCGATCGGCTGGAGGATCTCGAGGATCTCGTGCCGTTGATCGTCGCCGAATACAACGCCAAGGCGCGCAAGACGGTGCGGATGGTGTCCGACGCGGTGTGGACGGCCCTCAAGTCCTACGCCTGGCCGGGCAACGTGCGCGAGCTGCGCAACGTCATCGAGCGCTGTGTGCTGTTCGCCGACGGCGACGAGTTCCCGCTGCAGTGGCTGCAGCTCCCGGGCCGTCCGGCGGCGGCGATCCCGGCGGCCGTCGGCGCGCCGCCGGTCGCGGGCGATCACCTGGTGCTGCCGCTCGACGGCAGCATGTCGATCGACGACATGGACCGGCACATCGTCGCCACCGCGGTCGCCCGCGCCGACGGCAACCTGAGCGCCGCGGCGCGCATGCTCGGCACGACCCGGCAGACGCTGCGCTACCGGGTGAAGAAGTACGGCATCAAAGCCGGCGACGACGCGTGACGCGCGCCCGCCGGTCGCGGGTCACGACGCCGCGGCCTCGAAGGATGCCCGCATCGCGGCCCGCAGCTCGGGGGCGCAGAGGACGTCGATCGCCGTCAGCGCCAGCGCCTTCGCGCCGTCGATGACGCCCTGCTGGCCGCGCTCGCTGGCCGCCCAGGTGGCGAACTCGGGCGTGTGCAGCGCCACCTGCGGCGGGGCGATCGCCACCATCGGGTGGATCGAGGGCACCAGCTTGCTCACGTTGCCCATGTCGGTGCTGCCGCTGATCAGCTCCGGCGGAGCGTGCTCGACGCGACGGCCGAGCTGCACGAGGTTCGCCTCGTACGCGGCGGCGAGCGCCGCGTTGGTCCACATGTCCGAGTAGTCCTCGCCGTGGGTGTGCGTGCACAGCTCGGCGCCGCTGGCGAGCGCGCCGGCGCGAAAGCAGTCGTGGACCCGCTGCTTCAGGCGTTCGAGGCGGCGCTCGTTGGCGGCGCGGACGTAGAAGAGCCCGGCGGCGTGCTCGGGCACGATGTTCGGCTTCTGCCCGCCGTCGGTGATGATGCCGTGGATGCGCTCGCTGGGCCGGATGTGCTGCCGCAGTTGGGCGATCGCCTGGTAGGCGGTGACCAGCCCGTCGAGCGCGTTGACTCCGGCGTGTGGAGCTGCCGCCGCGTGCGCGGCGCGGCCGCGGTACTCGACCTCGACGGCGTGGATCGCCAGCACGTTCATGCCGATGAGCTCGAGGCTGGCGGGATGGATCATCATCGCCGCCGCGACGTCGGCGAAGGCGCCCTCGCGCCCCATGATCACCTTGCCGCCGCCGCCCTCTTCGGCCGGCGTGCCGAGCACGACGACGCTGCCGCCGGTCTCGGCCACCACTGCCGCCAGCGCGGCCCCGGCGCCGGCGCCGGCGGCGGCGATGACGTTGTGCCCGCAGCCGTGGCCGATGCCGGGCAGGGCATCGTACTCGCACAGCACCGCCACTCGCGGCTCGCCGCTGCCGGCTCGGGCGGCGAAGGCGGTCTTCAGGCCGTAGGCGCCGCGCTCGACGGCGAGTCCACGGCTTTCGAGGTAGTCGCACAGCCAGGCGGCGGCGTGCTGCTCCTCGAAACACAGCTCGGGGTGGGCGTGGATGCGGCTGCTGAGATCGACCAGCGCGGCGCGCTCAGCGTCGATGCAGGCGCTGGCGCGCGCCTTCAGCGCCGCCAGATCACGGGCGGGCGGCGGTTGGCTGCGCGGCGGCATTCTTGGCGGTGGTGTCGGTGTCGTCGTCGGCAAAGTCGAGGATGCCCGCCGCCAGGTTGCGATTGTCCTCGTCGGGGTCGTGCAGCGCCTCCTTCACCAGCGCCAGGGCCTCCGGGTCCTCCATGTCGCCGAGCACGCTGATCGCCTCGAAGCGGACCTCGGCATCGGGGTCGCGCAGCGGCTTGGCGAGCAGGCCGGGGGTGAGCTCCTCGACGCGGTCGCCAAGGGCCTCGACGGCGGCCAGCCGGACTTCTGGATCCGGGTCGTCCATGCTCTCCATGAGGAGGCGCATGGACTCGGGCCCCTCGTCGCCAGTGAGCATCAGGATGGCGCCGATGCGCTCGTCGGGATCCTGGTTGTTCTGCAGCGTGTCGCGCGCCTCGGCCAGCTCCTCGGGATCATCGTCGCTGTCGTCGACGGCGAGGTCCTGCTCCGCGCGCTCGCGCATCTTGTCGGCTTTCGCCGACGCGGTCGGCGCCTCGCGCCTGGAGGCGCCGGGGGCGTCGGCCTGGCGCTTGTCGTAGTCGGCGCGGAGCTGGTTCAAGCGGTCTTCCACCCGCGAATTGCCGCTCTTCGCATCGGCATTCGCCCCCGCCGAACCCGTCCCGGCACGCGGGCGGGCCGCCACGCCGGCGTCCGTGCCCGAGCTGGTACCCTCGTCGCCGCCGCGCATCAGCACGGCGATGGCGAGCAGAACCGCTGCTCCGGCGGCGATCACCGCCAGTGTCACTCCGCGCATCGACACCTCCCGGCCGAGCGGACTACTGATTGCTCTCGCACTGTTGGATCTCCCTCGACGCGGGACACCGCCCGGGAGGACGGCCCGCAGGATCTGACCACCCAGCTAGGCTGAGTTGTCAGCCACGGTCAAGACTTGCTTTGCGTCGCCTCCGGGCCCATTGGCCGAGCCCGGCCGGCGCGCGGCGGCGGAGGGCGGGACGCGGCGCCCCACCGGGCGGACCCCGCGACCCGCGGCCCAGGCGGGCTCAGTTGTCGATGCGGGCGATCAGCAGGCGGTAGTCGGGCAGGTCCCCGACCGCGCGCAGGAGCTGATCCACCTGCACGGGCTTGCGCAGGAAGGCGACGGCGCCCGATTTGTAGCTGCGCGCCATGTCCTCGTCTTCGTCGGATCCGGTGAGGACGATGACCGGCAGATGGCGGAGCCGCCGGTCGCCCCAGATCTTGGCCAGCACCTCGCGGCCGTCGATCTTCGGCAGCCCGAGGTCGAGCAGGATGAGCCCGTAGCGCCGGTTCCCCTCGAGGGCGGACGCGTAGAGCATGTCGAGTCCTTCCTGCCCGTCGCGCGCGACCGAGAGGTGGTTGCCGATGTGCGCCCGTTCCAGGGCGCGCTTGGTGAGGAGCACATCGTCCTCGCTGTCCTCGATCAACAGGAGATTCGGGACCTGGGCGTTGGTGGACGGTGGGTTGCCCATTGCTCCTCCTTGGTTTTCATTATCGCGAAAGCCCCGCAATTCAAGAGCCCGGCGTTTCCTTTGGCCGATCCCGCGCGTGCGCTATACGCCGCGGACGGAGATGCGTGACAGCGCGGATATCGTCGTCCGGTACCCTCGCACGGCCATCGTCATCGGCCTGCTGGCGACCCTGCTGTTCGGCATCGCGGCGCGGCACGTGCGCATCGAGGCGTCGATGGGCAGCATCCTGCGCGCCGACGATCCCGGCGTGCGGTATTACGACGATGTCCGCACCGCGTTCGGCAGCGACGACATCGCCGTCGTCGGGGTGCGGGCGGATGAGATCTTCGCGCCCGGGACGCTGACCAAGATCGCCCGCGTCACCGACCAGCTCGCCGCGCTGCCGGGCGTCGAGCGGGTGCTCAGCCTGACCAATACCGTCGATCCGGCAGCCGACGTCTTCAATCCGCCGCCGCTGCTGCCGTCGATCCCACCGCGTCCCGAGGACATCGCGGCGCTGCGGGCCAAGCTCGCGGCGACGCCCTTGTACGCGCAGAATCTCGTCGCGCCGGACGGGCACGGGGCGGCGATCAATGTCGTCCTGCGGCCGATGACCGATGCCGAGTACGCCGACCTGCGGCTCGACGAGCGCATCGCCGATATTCTCGCCGCCGCGCAGGGACCGGAGCAGTTCTTCTACACCGGGGTGTCGCGGATCACGCGCAGCGCCGTCACCCTGATCCGCCGCGACTTCGCGCGCTTCACGCCGATCGCGGTCGCCTGCGTCGTCGCCGTGCTCTGGTTCGCCTTCCGCCGCTTCCGCGCCGTCGTCCTGCCATTGGTGACGGTCACGCTGGCGGTGGTGTGGACGGTCGGCGTGATGGCGCTGGTCGGCATCCCCGTCAGCCTCGGCACGTTCATGCTGCCGCCGCTGCTCCTCGTGGTGGGCAGCGCGCAGGCGATGCACGTCATCTCGGCCTACTACGAGCAGGTGCGGCGCGGGAACCGCGAGGGCGCGGTCGGCGAGGCGGTGCACGCGGTGTGGGCGCCGCTGCTGATCTCCAGCGTCACCCTCGCCGTCGGCTTCGGCGCCCTGACGGTGAGCGACATCGTGGCGGTGCGCGATCTCGGCCTGATGGCGGTGGTCGGCGTGCTGCTGTCGACGATCAGCTCGCTCGGCTTCCTCCCGGCGGCCCTGGCGGTGTGGGCCCAGGTGGCGAGCAGCAAGGAGACCGCGCCGTCGCCGCGGGTCGAGAGCCTGATGGTGAAGATAGGCGGCCAGGCCTACGCGGCTCGCGGCACCGTGCTCGGCGTGGCGGCGCTGATCGCCGCCGTCGCCGCGATCGGTACGGCCCGCATCGTCGTCGAATCCGACTTCCTCGCCTACTTCGATCCCAGCTCGCCGGTGCGCCACGACCACGAGCTGATCAACCACACGATCGTCGGCAGCAATCCATTCTACCTGATCATCGAGGGGGGCGCCCCGGGCACATTGCGGCAGTGGGAGGTGCTGAAGAGGATCAAGGATCTGCAGACCTTCATCGGCACCCTCGACGGGGTGAGCGGTTCGATCTCGCTGGTCGACTACCTCGAGCTGCTGGAGAAGGGACTGAACAAAGCCGGCGAAGGCGATGTGTTGATCGACGAGCACGGCAACATCATCGAGGGCACCGGCGGGGCGCCGCAGTCGTTCTGGGAGAACTCCGCCAACCTGCCGCCGGTTCTCAACCTGATGGCCGGGAGCCCCAGCACCTTCCGCGCCGTGGTCAGCGGCGACTTCTCGCGCGCCAGCATCGTCGTGCGCTCGAAGGTGTCGGGGTCGCGCGAGATCGAGGCGATGCTCGGCAAGATCCGCCACTACGTCGGCGAGCACTTCCCGGCCGGGCTGCGCGTGGTGCCGACCGGCAGTCTGGTGCTGATCACCGGCACCAGCTCGCGCATGGTCCTCGACCAGATCGCGAGCGTGTCGCTGGCGCTGCTCGGCATCTTCGCGGTGATGGCGCTCATGTTGTTGTCGGCACGCATCGGGCTGCTGGCCATCCTGCCCAACGTGCTGGCGGTCGACGTCTTCTTCGGCATCCTCGGCTGGGGACGGTTGCCGCTGAATCTCGGCACCAGCCTGATCGCCACCATGGCGCTCGGCCTGGCGGTCGACTCGAGCGTCCACTACATGTGGCGCCTCAGCCGCGAGCTGCGCGGCGAGGCGGACCAGGCGGCCGCCATCCAGCGCACCCTGCGCGCCGTCGGCGCGCCGATGCTGTACACCACGCTCGCCCTGGCCACCGGCTTCCTCGCCTTCGCCGGCTCCAGCTTCCCCCCGATCCGCAACTTCGGCGTTCTGACCGCGATCACCCTCGCCACGGCCTTCGCCGCCAACCTGGTGGTGCTGCCGGCGCTGCTCGCGACCACCAAGATCATCACCCTGTGGGATCTGCTGCGGGTCAGGTTGGGGCCCGACTTCACCCGCGCCATCCCCTTGCTCGCCGGCCTCCGACCGGCCCAGGCGCGCATCGTGGTGCTGATGGGCGAGCTGCGCCAGTTCCCCCCCGGGGCACCCATCGTCCGCGCCGGCGAGGAGGGCAGCGAGATGTTCGTCATCCTGTCCGGCGCCACGGACGTCTACGTCCGGCACAACGGCGACCGCCGCCAGGTGGCGGAATTCCGCCGCGGCGACGTCTTCGGCGAGATGGCGCTGGTGCGCAACGAAGAGCGCAGCGCCGACGTCGAGGCCCGCGACGCGGTCGAGCTGCTCGCCGTCGACCAGCGCTTCCTGCAACGCATCCAGCGCCGCTACCCTCGCATCGCGGCCCGCGTCTTCCTCAATCTGACCCGCATCCTCAGCGACCGCCTGCAGCGCATGAACGAACGGATGGCGTAACCCTCTCGCCTCGTCCCGGGGTCCGCGCTACTGTCTCCTCTTCCCTCTGGAGGACGATGCCGATGCCCAGGACATTGCTCGACAAGGTGTGGGAGGCACACACCGTCGCGGAGCTGCCGAGCGGACAGACCCAGCTCTTCATCGGTCTGCACCTGGTGCACGAGGTCACCAGTCCGCAGGCCTTCCAGATGCTGCGCGAGCTCCACCTGCCGGTGCTCTTCCCGACGCGCACCGTGGCGACGGTCGATCACATCATCCCCACCCATACGATGGCCCGGCCGTTCGACGACGAACAGGCCGAGACCATGATGTCGGAGATCGAGCGCAACTGCCGCGACTTCGGCATCACGCTGTACGATCGCGCCTCCGGCCACCAGGGCATCGTCCACGTGATCGGTCCGGAGATGGGGCTCACGCAGCCCGGACTCACCATCGCCTGCGGCGACAGCCACACCTCGACCCACGGGGCGTTCGGCAGCATCGCCTTCGGCATCGGCACCAGCCAGGTCCGCGACGTGCTCGCCTCGCAGTGCCTGGCGATCGAGAAGCCGAAGCTGCGGCGGGTCGAGGTCAACGGCGCGCTGCCGCCCGGCGTCTACGCCAAGGACGTGATCCTGCACATCATCCGCACCCTCGGCGTGAAGGGGGGCGTCGGCTACGCCTACGAGTACGCCGGCACCACGTTCGACCGCATGACGATGGAAGAGCGGATGACCGTCTGCAACATGAGCATCGAGGGCGGCGCCCGGTGCGGCTACGTCAACCCGGACCAGACCACCTTCGACTACCTGCGCGGCCGGCCGCTGGCGCCGCGGGGCGCGGCGTTCGAACGCGCCGTGCAGTGGTGGAAGAGCATGGCGACCGAGGCCGGCGCGCCCTACGACGCGGTCACCACGCTCGACGGGTCGAGCCTGACGCCGGTCGTGACCTGGGGCATCAATCCCGGCCAGGCCATCGGGATCGGCGAGCCGATCCCCGGGGTCGACGCCTTCCCCGAGGACGAGCGGGACGTCGTCGAGGATGCGTATGCCTACATGGACTGGAAGCCCGGCGCGCCGCTGCGCGGCACCAGGATCGACGTCGCCTTCATCGGCTCGTGCACCAACGGGCGCATCTCGGACCTGCGCGAGGCGGCGCGGGTGGCGAGGCTCGGGCGGGTGCGGTCGCACGTGAAGGCGATCGTCGTCCCGGGGTCGCAGGAGGTGGCGCGCCAGGCCGAGGCCGAGGGGTTGCCGGACGTCTTCCGCGCCGCCGGCTTCGAATGGCGCCTGCCCGGCTGTTCGATGTGCCTGGCGATGAACCCCGACAAGCTGAGCGGTCGCCAGATCTGCGCCTCGTCGAGCAATCGCAACTTCAAGGGCCGGCAGGGCAGCCCGAGCGGCCGCACCCTGCTGATGAGCCCGGCGATGGTCGCCGCCGCGGCGATCGAGGGCGCGGTCACCGACGTGCGCGACCTGTTGGGGAGGGCGTGATGAGCGAGCTGGTCAGGATCACCAGGGTGAGCGGGCGGCCGATCCCGCTGCGCGGCAACGACATCGACACCGATCGCATCATCCCGGCGCGCTACCTGAAAGCGGTCACCTTCGACGGGCTCGGCGCGGCGGCGTTCTACGACGAGCGTTTCGACGCGCAGGGCAACTCGAAGGGCCACATCATGGACGACCCGCGTTTCCAGGCGAAGGGACCGCGGGTCGCGGTGGTGAACAAGAACTTCGGCTGTGGCTCGTCGCGCGAGCACGCGCCGCAGGCGATGCTGCGCTGGGGCGTCAAGGCGCTGGTCGGGGAGTCGTTCGCCGACATCTTCTTCGGCAACTGCGTCGCGCTCGGCATGCCCTGCGTCACCGCCAGCGAGGCCGACGTCGGCCGCCTGCTGGCGGCGGTCGAGGCGGACCCGAGCCAGGAGCTGATCGTCGACGTCGAGGGCCAGACGGCGACCTACGGCCCGCTCACCGTGCCGGCGCGCCTGCCGGCGGGCATCCGCAATCAGTTCCTCGCCGGCACGTGGGACGCGACGCGCGTCCTTCTCGAAGCGACGTCGAAGATCAAAGCGACCGCCGCCCGCCTGCCCTACGTCTCGGGCTTCGAAGCCTAGCCGTTCGTTGCGCCGACGCCGCGCGCGCGGCTGGCCTTGCTGTGACGAAACATTTCACCACGGAGGCACGGAGACACGGAGTAACCTGGACAAGAGGGGGTTCGGGGGCGAGATCCCCAACGCCATCAGCAAGGGCCAGGGGATCTTCCCTCGCTGCACCCTCCGTGGCTCCGTGCCTCCGTGGTGAAGGTGTCTTGTCGTGTCGAGGTCAGATCGCCGGCTTCCGGCACTGCGCGCACTGACAGAGCTCGCGCAGGTACGGGTAGGAGTAGATGCCCGTTTCGTGACCGTCGGCCCAGTGGAAGCTGAGTGCGTAGCGACCGACCGGGGCGATCCGCTGCAGGTCGTCGTTTCCGCCCTCGACGAAGCGCTTCGCTCCCGAGTGCCCCTGGCAGGCGGCGCAGGGACACCAGCCGCGCAGATGGCCGAAGGCGTAGTCGCTCTCGTGGCCGTCGCTCCAAATGACGCGCAACGCCCGGCGCTCGGGCTCGCGGCGGACTTCCAACGGGTACGGCGGGCGCGACATCGGGGAAGTCTTGGCGATGACCGGCCGCTTTACAACCCACCGCCGGAGCCATCCCGACGACGCCGCGACGAGCGCGCGCCGCGGCTACCCGAATTGACTTCTGCGTCAGCTCGTCGAGAGTGGCGCGCGTGATGGGGGAGGACGGGCTGCGCCTGCAGCCGGACGGGTCGGCGTTCGCCTGGATGTCCCAGCGTCTTGCCGAGCGCGTCTTCCTGCTCAACCAGTATCGCCGCCGCCGGCGGGTGCGGCATCTGCGCCGGCCGCTGCGCGACCGCCAAGCGCTGCTCGACGCCCTGCGACGCAAGCACCTGGTGTTCTGCGTCACCGCCGGGCGCACCGGCACCACCTACGTGACCCGCCTCGGCGAGCTCTTCCCGGACACCGTCAGCCTGCACGAGCCGCAGCCATCGTACGTTCACTTCCTCCGCCAGGCGCAGCGCCGTCCGCGCCTCGCCTACCACTTCCTCCTCGAATACAAGCTGCCGTTCATCGCCAGCGCGCCGGCGACGCACTACGTCGAGACCAGCCATCTCTTCGCCAAGGGCTTCCTGGAGCCGATGCTGGATCTCGGTCTGCGTCCCGCCGTCCTGTTGCTGCGCCGCGAGCCGCGCGCCATCGCCCGCAGTCTGCTCACCCGGAGGACGGTGCCGGGACGCGGCAAGCTCGGGTTCAAGTACCTGGTGCACCCCGGCGATCCCGGCGTGCTGCCGTTGCCGCACTGGAACGCGTACAGCGACTACCAGCTCTGCTTCTGGTACGCGCTGGAAATGGAGCGCCGGCAGCGGGACTACGGCGCGCTCCTGTCAGCCCACGGCTGCGCCGTTGCCGACGCGACCGCGGACGAGCTGCACGACTCGCACCGTTTCCTCGCCGTCGCGCAGGAGCTGGGCCTGCTCGACGGGCGGGTCGACCGCGAGGCGCTGCTGCAGCGACACGCCGAGGTATCGGGGCGGCTCTACAACTACAACCGCCGGCCACCGGCGGTGGTGGTGGACCCGGACGCGGCCGAGGAGGCGGTCTGGCAGGCCGTGGCGCCGGCCGCGCCATGGATGCGCGAGGCGGTCGCGCGACGGTACGCGCCGGCGGGCGAGGTCACACGCCGGGCGGCTTCCCGCTCTTGAGCTGCTGCTTCCAGTCGAGCATCCGACCCTTGGCCGCCCACTCCTCGGCGCGAGGCACGTCGCCGACCTTCTGATAGATCCGCGAGACGTTGGTGTAGGAGAGTATCTCGTCCGGCTGCAGCTCCGCGACCCGCACCGCGGCGGCGATCGCCTCGTCGAACCGGCCGAGGTCGGCGAGCGCCATCGACAGCCCCTCGAGCACGTCGGCGTAGTCGGGATCGATCGCCAGCGCCTCGCGGTAGACGCGCACCGCCGTTTCCAGATCGCCGTCGGCGACGGCATCGACGGCGCGGTCGAACAGCTCCTCTTTGGTCGGCATGCGAGAAACGCTATCGGAAAAGGGGCCTTCTGTCAGCGTCGCCGTCCGTCGCCGGAGGAACGAGTGCGCGACGGCACGGCCCGACCCGACGCGTCGATGACGATCCCGAGGATGCTCCTTCCCCTGCTGCTGCTCGCCGCGTGCACCCGCGTGGCGCCGGTGCAGGTCGATGCCGCGGTCGACGAGTCGCTGGCGCGCTCGCTGCTGAACGAGCTCGCCGAGCAGCAGCGGGCGACGATCGAGCGCTCCCGCGCCGAGGGGGCGGATGTCCTGTGGGCGAGCGACCCCGCCGACGTGCTGCGCCGCGCCGCCGCCGGCGAGCTGGCGCCGCTGACGGAGGCGATGATCGGCAGGCGTCCGCCGACGCTGGTCGACCCGCAGCACCGGTGGGCGGCGGTGGCGGCGATCGGACGGGTGATCGTCTACGACCCCGACCGACTGCCCGACGATGGGTCGCCGACCCGCGTCCTCGACCTGGCGCGGCCGGAGCTGGCGCGGCAACTGGTGCTTGCCGAGCCGACCCGCGGCGCGGCCTTGTGGCACGCCGCCGCGCTGTCGGCGCGGCTCGGCGATGCCGACGCGCTCCGCTTCTTTCGCGGCCTGCGCGACGGCGGTGCGCGGCTGGTCGCCGACGAGGACACAGTGGGCGCGGCACTGATCGCCGGCGACCAGGCGCTGGCGTTGATCGACAGCGACCGCGCCTATGCGGCCCAGACGGCGCGGCCGCGGTTGGTCATCACCATTCCGGATCAGGGCGACGATGGCAGCGGCGTCTTCGTGCTGCCGTCGGTGGTCGCACTGACCGCGCGCGGCGCCCGCAACCCCCGCGCCGTCGAGCTCGCTGCCGCTCTGCTCGCCCAACCGCAGGCCTTCCGCATCGCCCTTGCCGGCAACGCCTTCGTCGTCGCCGCCGACGGCACGTCGCCGCCCAGCCTGCTCAATGTCGACCAGATGAAGCTGATGCCGGTCGACTACGCCGACATCGTCGATCGCCTGTCCAAGGTGAGGACGGCGCTGGTGGGCGTTGATCTCGCCGCTGCGCCCTGAGGCGGCCTCGGGGGGTCCTCCGAGGTCCAAGGCGCGCCGCCCGGCGGCCGTTCGTCAACTTGCTTCGCGATGCGCTCGCGCTGCGACGGCCGCGCGGGAGCGCGGCCCAGCGCTACGAGGATGGCGTCAGCGCGGCCAGGGTCCGCATGATGCGGCTGTTGGCCCGCCGCAGGAGGCGGTCGAGCTGGCGGCGCTCCTCGTCGGCGAGGACGGCGGTGTCGAGCGCGCGCAGCTTGCGGCCGAGACGGCGCAGCAGGCGGGCCACCTCCGCCACCTCGCCGCGCGCCACCGGCTCGCCGGCCTGCTCGGAGCGGAAGCGCTGCACCGAGAGGCGGCGCGCCCGGGTGAGGCGCCACAGCGTCTGCTGCTTTTCCGGCGACTCGGCGCGCGCCAGCGAGATCAGGATCTCGCGCGACACCTCGGGCGCGGCGTGCACTTCCCGCTTGATGTCGTCCGGCAACCGGCGCAGCGCCAGGGTGTTGCTGACGTAGGGGCGGCTCTTGCCGATCAGCTCGGCCAGTGCTTCGTGCGTGTAGCCGTACTGGTCGATCAGCGCGCCCAGCCCCTCGGCCTCCTCGAGCGGCGAGAGATCCTCGCGCTGGACGTTTTCGATGATCGCGATCTCGAGCGGGTCGTCGTCGCGCACCAGCGCCGGGATCATCGTCAGGCCCGCGAGCTGGGCGGCGCGAAAGCGCCGCTCTCCGGCCATGATCAGGTAGCCGTCGCCGTCGCGCTTGACGATCACCGGCTGCAGGATGCCGTGTTGCGCGATCGAAGCGGCGAGCTCGGCGAGCGGCTCGTCGGCGAAGTGTTTGCGCGGCTGCTCGGGATTGGCGTGCACCTTGTCCACCGCCAGCGCGGTCAGGGTGGTGCGGGTGCCTCGCAGGATCGTTCCGGCAGCCACGGTGCGCGATGCGGCCATGCGCGCGGACCTTTAGCGCGCCGCGCTCGACCCGGACAAGCACGGCGGCGGCCCGGGAGGCAAAGAAAAAGGGGCGGGCGCTCAACGCTCCCGCCCCCTGTGTCCGCGTCCGGACGGTGTGGCTCAGCCGATCTTGCCCTGCAGCAGGAAGCCGATCAGCAGGCCGTAGATCGCCAGGGCTTCCATGAAGGCGAGGCCGAGGACGAGCGGCGTGAACACCTTGTCGGCGGCGTTCGGATTGCGGCCGATCGACTCCATCGCCGCCGCCACCGCGCGCCCCTGGCCGAGGCCCGGGCCGATCGCCGCGACGCCGATCGCGATGCCGGCGCCGAGGGCGATCATGCCGTCGCCGCCGTGGCCCGCGCCCTCCTGCGCCAGCGCCATGCCCGGTCCGAACATGGCCAGCAGGAGCGTCCCAATCATCCACTTCACTTTGCGCATCGTTCGTTTCCTCCTTTCGATGCGAGACAACGGGTTCGCTCCCGGCCACGCCACCTCTATCATCCTCGCCACGCCTCGGCCTCGCGAACCCTGGGTTGACGGTACAGTGCGCGGGACGTCCGTCCCGCTCGCTCAATGATGCGCGTGCTCCTCGTCGTGGTCGCCGTGGCCGGCGGTCGCCAGCGAGACGTACACCATGCTGAGCACGGTGAAGACGAAGGCCTGGATCAGCACCACGATGCTGCCCAGCAGGTAGAACGCGATCGGCACGATCAGCCGGGTGAGGTCGGTGAAGATGTCCAGCACCAGATGGTCGGCGAACATGTTCATCAGGAGACGCAGATTGAGCGTGAAGGGGCGGAGCAGGTTGTCGATGATCTCGAGCGGCATCATCAGGAAGAAGAGCCACCAGATGGGGCCGACGAAGTGCTTCAGGTACGCGATCCCGTGCGCCTTGAAGCCGAAGTAGTTGTACATGACGAAGGACAGGATCCCGAGACCGAGCGTCGTGTTCACGTTCGACGTCGGCGGCGCGAAGCCGGGGATCAGGCCGATGGCGTTGTTGGCGAGGATGAACAGGAACAGCGCGCCGTAGAGCGGTACGTACTGCTTCGCGTTCGCCCCCAGGATGCCGGTGGCGAAGCTGGAGAACCACTCGACGTACATTTCCATCGCGTTGCGCGCCGTGAGCGTGCCATCGGGCACGGCGGCATCGCTCGCCCGGGCGATCTGTCGGCGCGCGGCGACCGCGGTGCCGACGAGCAGCGCCGTCACCAGTCCCGCGGTCACGACGTGATCCGGGAAGTGATTCACCACCGGGACGATCTGCATCCAGGTGAAGCCGTGTTCCGTTCCTGCTGACATGGAGAAACCCCTTACGGATGCGCCGGCGTCGGCGCGCGGAACGACGAGAGGGTGATGGCGACGAGCAGCACCGTGGCGCCGAGCGCGAACGCCAGAACATCGATCGGCAGCCGCCAGATGATCAAGGCCAGCACGCCGACGAAGAGCACGAACTTTCCCAGCATGATGCCGAGGACGGCGCCCGGGCTGCCGGCGCGGTCCGGCGAGACCAGGCGCCCCACCAGCACGCCGAGCAACCGCAGGTTGGCCAGCATCACCAGCCCGCCGAGCAGGACGCTGCCCGGCGCGAGCCAGCCGGTGAGGTAGGCGACGCACGCCACCGCGACGAGCAGCCCGAGATGCAGGCGCTCGATCTCCCGTAGCCGCGAGCTCATGGAATCCGGTCAGAGCTAGGCTTTTTGATGGCCCAAAGCAACAGCCGCATCGAGCCGTAGAAGCCGCCCAACGTGAACACGGTGGTGAACAGCGGCTCGGTGCCGAAGTAGCGGTCGGCGTACCAGCCGAGGATCATCCCGCCGACGATCGAGCCGGCGATCTGGAAGCCGAGGGCGAGAAAGCGACCGCCCTTGGCGAGCATCTGGGGATCGAGCAACGGCATCGTCGCGCCCCTGGCGGCGTCCTTGCCCCGCGGCCGATCAGGCGATCGCCAGGGCCTGGTCGACGGCGGTGATGGTGGCGTCGACGTCCCCCTCGCTGTGGGCGAGCGAGAGGAACGCGGCCTCGAACTGGGAGGGCGGCAGATAGACGCCGCGCTCCAGCATCGCGGCGAAGAAGCGCCCGAAGGCGGCGGTGTCGGCGGCGCGCGCGTCCTCGGCGTTGGTGACACGGTCGACGCCGAAGAACAGGGTCCACATCGAGCCGACGCGCTGCACGCAGGCGCGCCGGCCGTGCCGCCGCAGTGCCGCCGTCAACCCCGCTTCGAGGCGCGCTCCCAGCGTCTCCAGGCGCTCGTAGACGCCGGGTCGGTCGAGCAACTCGAGGGTCGCGAGTCCGGCGCTGACGGCGAGCGGATTCCCCGACAGGGTCCCGGCCTGGTAGACGCCGCCCACCGGCGCGAGCTGCTGCATCACGTCGCGCCGGCCGCCCACTGCCGCCAGCGGCAGACCACCGCCGATCACTTTGCCGAAACAGCTCAGGTCGGGTCGGAGGCCGAACGGCACCTGCACACCGCCCCAGGCGAGGCGGAAGCCGGTCATCACCTCGTCGATGATCAACAGCGCGCCGTGTCGCTCGGTGACGCGGCGCAACCCGTCGAGAAACCCCGCCGCCGGCGGCACCAGGCCCATGTTGCCGACCACCGGCTCGACGATGACGGCGGCAATGGCGTCGCCCTCGGCGGCGAAGCGGGCCTCCACCTCCCCGAGGTCGTTGAAGCGCGCCACCAGCGTCAGGCTGGCGATCGCCTCGGGCACGCCGGCGCTGTCGGGGATGCCGAGCGTCATCGCCCCGGAGCCGGCGCGTACCAGCAGCGGATCGGCATGGCCGTGGTAGCAGCCATCGAACTTCACGATCTTCGGCCGGCCGGTGAACGCGCGGGCGAGGCGGATCGCGGTCATCGTCGCCTCCGTACCGGAGGACACCAACCGGACCTGCTCGACCGACGGCACCGCGTCGACGATCCGGCGCGCCAGCTCGATCTCGCGCGGCGTCGGGGCGCCGAAGCTCGTCCCCTGCTTCATCGCGTCGTGGATGGCGCGCAGCACCTGGTGATGGGCATGGCCGACGATCATCGGTCCCCACGAGCCCACGTAGTCTATGTAGGCGTTGCCGTCGGCGTCGGTGATCATCGCGCCGGCCGCGCGCTGGATGAACCGGGGCCGCCCACCCACCGCCTTCCAGGCGCGCACCGGACTGTTGACGCCGCCCGGAATGTAGGCGCTCGCCTGCTCGAACAGCTTCGCCGAGGTCTCGTCCTTCATGCGCTGCAGCTAGTTGCCGCGCTCGCCGCGGTCAACAAATCGAGCCCGTGCGCTGCCGCCCCAACGCTCCCGAGGACCGCGGCGCGACGCTCCCGGCGCCCGCCGCGCGAGGTTACATTGCACGCATCAAATTCTTCTTGCTCGCTTTTTCGGAACACGTTAAAGCTCTGCGCCCCGCCGCCGGCGGGGTTCCCTTCTTTCTGACAGCAACGAGTCGTAAGCCGCTGGACAGCCTGTGGATAGCGCTGTGGAGAGCCTGCGCGCAGCTACGCTAACCCTGCGATTCATTGATGGCTTTCTTCTCTTCCCCACCTGTTGACAAGTTCCCGCTGGAGCTATGGAAAAAATCTGGCGTTCCGCCGTCGAGGCGATTGAGCCGCAGCTCACCGAACCGGATCTGCACGAGGTCGTCATGCGTCTGCGACCGGTGGCGATGCGTGGCGACTCGATGGTCGTCGAGGTCCCCAGCAAGCTGGCCGCTGACGTCGTCCGCGAGCGTTGTCTCGCCGATCTCGAGCGCGCGCTGGTCGAGAGCAGCAACGGCGCCCTGCGCTCCATCGCGCTGACGATTCCCTATCTCGGGCAGCAGGAGCTGTTTCCGGCAGCGGCGCCACCGCAGAAGCCGAACCGGTCCGAGCCCCGGCGCACCGCGTTGCTGCCGAAGTACATCTTCGACAACTTCGTCGTCGGCGCCAGCAACCAGTTCGCCCATGCGGCATCGAAGGCGGTCGCCAACCAGCCCGGCGACCACTACAACCCGCTCTTCATCTACGGCGGAGTCGGTCTCGGCAAGACCCACCTGGTGAATGCGATCGGCCATCAGGTGCTCGACCGCAACGAGAACGCGCGGGTGGTCTACCTGTCGTCGGAATCGTTCATGAACGAGCTCATCGCGGCGCTGCGGCGCGATCGCATGGACGAGTTCAAGGCGCGCTTCCGGCGTATCGACGTGCTGATCGTCGACGACGTGCAGTTCCTGGCCGGGCGCGAGCGGACGCAGGAGGAGTTCTTCCACACCTTCAACTCGCTGTACGATGGCCACCACCAGATCGTCCTCACCTCGGACAAGTTCCCGAAGGAGATTCCCGACCTCGAGGAGCGGCTGCGCAATCGCTTCGAGTGGGGGTTGATCGCCGACATCCAGCCGCCGGACGTCGAGACCCGCATCGCGATCCTGGAGAAAAAGGCCGAGTTCGAGGGCATCGAGCTGCCGGCCGAGGTGGCCAACTTCCTCGCCAGCACCATCGACTCCAACGTCCGCGAGTTGGAGGGATCGTTGACCCGTTTGGGGGCGTTCGCCTCGCTGAACAAGTGCCCGATCACGGTCGACTTCGCTCGCGACGTGCTGCAGAGCGTGCTGCGCGAGCGGGTCGAACGGGCCATCACCATCGAGTCGATCCAGAAGGCGGTGTGCGACTTCTACCGCATCCGCCCCAACGACCTGCGCTCCAAGCGGCGCACCCGGACGATCGCCGTGCCGCGGCAGGTCGCGATGTATCTCTGTCGCCGCTACACCAACGCCTCGTTCCCGGTCATCGGCGACCGCTTCGGCGGCCGCGACCACTCCACGGTCATCCACGCGGCCCAGGTGATCGAACGCCGGTTGCGCGACGAACCCGGCTTCCGCGCCACGGTCGAGCGTCTCGAGCGGCTCTTGGAACGGCCGGGCTGAAGTGCCATGACTAGCCCGTCGGTCCGTCGTTCGGGGCGCCCTGCCGTGTGCCCTGTGGACGACATGCGGAGACGCGGTGGAGTGGATGTGAGGCGGAACGGAACAAACGCGGTGGCGGCCCGGATTCCGCAGCCGTTCTCCGCAGCACTGATGTCGTCCCTGCCCTGTGGGACAAGGCTTTCCACAGATCCACAGCCCCTACTACGTACTGGTTTTCTATTCTTACTAAATAAAGAAAGAAGAAGTGCGGCGACGCACGGGCGGTGAGCGATGGAATTCAGCATTCAACGCAGTGAGCTGCTCGCAGGCCTCTATCTGACGCAGGGCATCGTCGAACGGCGGACGACCATCCCGATTCTCGGCAATGTGCTGGTCGAAGCGGCGGGCGACGGAATCCTCGTCGCTGCCACCGACCAGGAGATCGCGGTGCGGCGGCAATGCACCGCGGCGGTGAAGAAGAAGGGCACGATCACCGTCGGGGCGCGCAAGCTCTACGAGATGGTGCGCGAGATCCCGGAAGGCGAGGTGCGGATCCGCCAGCAGGACAACAACTGGATCGAGGTGTCGGCGGGGAAGTCGCGTTTCCGCGTCGTCGGACTCGACCCGCGCGAGTTCCCGGCGATGCCGGATCCGCCGGCCGACGCGCCGAGTATCCGGATCAGCGGCGACACGCTGACGCGGATGATCGAGTACACGTTGTTCGCCGTGTCCGGGGACGAGACGCGGGTCAACCTGAACGGGATCCACGTCGAGGCGACCCCCGACGGCAGGCTGCGCTTCGTGGCGACCGACGGGCACCGCCTAGCGATGGTCACCCGATCGGTGGAGCACCTGGCGCTGGCCGGCGCCGTCACCATTCCGCGCAAGGCGGTGATGGAGCTGCGAAAGGTTCTGGAGAGCGGCGAGGATCTGATCGAGCTGATCGTCCAGGGTGGCGTGGCGCACGCCAGCCGCGGTCGGGTGCAGATGTCCATGCGCCTCGTCGAGGGCGAGTTCCCGGACTACAACCAGGTGATTCCGAAGAAGTCCGAGCGGATCGCCGTCGTCGACGCGACGGCGCTGCACGCGGCGCTGCGTCGCGTATCGGTGGTGTCGAGCGAGCGGACCCGCGGCGTACGCCTTCAACTCGACAACCAGAAGCTCGAGCTCAGCACGATCAATCCCGACGTCGGCGAAGCGGCCGAGGAGATCGAGATCGAGTACGACGGCAGCCCGGTCGGGGTGGGGTTCAACGCCCGCTATCTGATCGACGTGCTCACCGTGCTGCCGTCCGACAAACGGATCGAGCTCGGCCTCAACGACGAGGTCAGTCCGGGGGTCATTCGCTCGGTTGAGGATGCAGATTACTGTTATATCGTGATGCCGATGCGGCTCTGACAGTAGTCGTTTTTCTGCCCTCTGACAGGGCCTCCCAGCGGGCCCGGCAAGCGCCTGGCAGATATAGTGACAGTGCAGCGGTAAGCTGCTGAAAAGTAAGGAGTAATCTTTCAACAACCGCCTTCCTTTTCACCCCCTTTCCATGCTAGTCTCACGCGAATAACAAACGGCGGATAAAACGCGTGACGACAGAGCAGGAAATCCCCAGCGAAATCACCAAGTCAGGGTCTGATTACGGGGCCGAGAAGATCACCGTCCTCGAAGGGCTGGAAGCGGTCCGGAAGCGCCCCGGGATGTACATCGGCGATACCGCCGAGCGGGGTCTGCACCACCTGGTGTTCGAGGTCGTGGACAACTCGATCGACGAGGCCATGGCCGGCTTCTGCACCGACATCCTGGTGGTGCTGCACATCGACGGCTCGGTGACGGTCGAGGACAACGGGCGGGGCATTCCGGTCGAGATCCACCCGAAGGAAGGCGTCTCGGCGGCTGAGGTGGTGCTGACCAAGCTCCACGCCGGCGGCAAGTTCGATTCCGGCGCCTATACGGTCTCCGGCGGTCTGCACGGCGTCGGCGTCTCGGTGGTGAACGCGTTGTCGGCGACGCTGGCGGTGGAGATCAAGCGCGGCGGCAGGGTCTATGCGCAGCGCTACCACCGCGGCAAGCCGGAAGCGCCGCTCGCGATCATCGGCACCAGCGACCAGACCGGCACCAAGGTGTCGTTCAAACCCGATGCCGAGATCTTCGAGAAGATGGATTTCAGCTTCGATATCCTGTCGCAGCGCCTGCGCGAGCTCGCGTTCCTCAACCGCGGCGTGCGCATCGTCATCGAGGAACAGGCGACCCAGAAGCAGCACGAATTCCTCTATCGCGGTGGCATCGAGGAGTTCGTTCGCCACCTGAATCGCGCCAAGACGCCGATCCACCCGACGGTGATCGCCCTCACCGGCAGCAAGGAAGGCGTCGAGATCGAAGCCGCTCTGCAGTGGAACGAGGGCTACGCCGAGTCGATCTTCTCGTTCGCCAACAACATCAACACCATCGAGGGCGGCACCCACCTGACGGGCTTCAAGGGGGCGCTCACGCGCACGCTCAACGCCTATGCGACCTCCGCCAATCTGCTGAAGAACGGCGAGACGTTGCAGGGCGAAGACACCCGCGAGGGGCTGACGGCGGTGGTGAGCGTCAAGCTGCCGCATCCGCAGTTCGAGGGGCAGACGAAGACGAAGCTCGGCAACAGCGACGTCCGCGGCTACGTCGAGGCGCTGGTCAACGAGAAGCTCGGCGAGTACCTCGAGGAGCATCCCAACGAGGCGAAGCTCATCGTGCTCAAGAGCCTCGATGCCGCGCGCGTGCGCGAGGCGACGCGCAAGGCGAAGGAGTTGGCGCGGCGCAAGGGCGCGCTCGATTCGGCGGCGTTGCCCGGCAAGCTCGCCGACTGCCAGGAACGCGACCCGGCGCTCTCCGAGCTCTACATCGTCGAGGGCGATTCGGCCGGCGGCTCGGCGAAGCAGGGACGCGATCGCCGCAACCAGGCGATCCTGCCGCTGCGCGGCAAGATCCTCAACGTCGAGAAGGCGCGCTTCGACCGCATGCTGTCCTCGCAGGAGATCCGGACGCTGATCACCGCGCTCGGCACCGACGTGCTCAAGGAACGCGCCGCGGAGCGCGAGGAGAACGAGCCGAGCAAGGTCCGCTACCACACGATCATCATCATGACCGACGCGGACGTGGACGGGTCGCACATCCGCACCCTGCTGCTGACGCTCTTCTACCGCCATTTCCCCGATCTCATCGAGCGCGGGTACGTCTACATCGCGCAGCCGCCGCTGTTCCGGGTGAAGAAGGGCAAGACCGAGCGCTACCTCAAGGACGAGCACGCGCTCGAGGAGTTCCTGCTCGACCTCGGCACCAAGGACATCGCCCTGCGCGCCAGCGACGGCACGACGCTGAGCGGCGACGGCCTGCGCGGGGTGGTGAAGCAGCACCTCCGGTTCACGCACGTGCTCGACATCGTCGCCCGCCAACGCAAGAGCCGCGAGGTGGTCGCCGGGCTCGCCTTCGAGCCCGGGCTGACGGTCGCGGCGCTCGCCGACCGCGCCCTGGTGACGCCGCTGGTCGACCGGGCGCGACAGCGCATGCTGGCCGAGCATCCCGAGCTCGAGCCGCTCGCGGTGCAGACCCCCGATGATTCCGAGCATGGCGGCGTCCGCCTGGTGATCCGCGCGCGGCAGAACGGCAGCGCCCAGGAGACGGTGATTGATGCCGCCTTCGTGCAGACGCCGGAGTTCGTCGAGCTGCAGCGCCTCGCCGGCCAGTTGCGCGCGGCCGGCACGGCGCCCTTCGCCATCGTCGCCGGCGAGAAGGAAACCGCCGCGCCGACCCTGGCGGCGGCGGTCAGCGAGGTGCTCGCGCTGGCGCGCAAGGGCCTCGATATCCAGCGCTACAAGGGTCTCGGCGAGATGAACCCGGAGCAGCTCTGGGAGACGACGATGAACCCGGACACCCGGACCCTGCTCCAGGTGCGGGTCGAGGACGGCGTCGAAGCCGATCTCATGTTCTCGACGCTCATGGGCGACGAGGTCGAACCGAGGCGCAAGTTCATCGAGGACCACGCGCTGACGGTGAAGAACCTCGACATCTGATCTGCAGGGCGCCGGTCCGTCGGCGCCCGTGGAGTCGAACGACGACGCCTGGGTTCAACGGCGCCGACACGACGGCGCCGACCCCGGGGGTCGGGCATGAACCGTAGGACGCAAGGAACAGCATGGCAGAACCCAAGGGAGATCGAATTCCCGTCGCGATCGAAGACGAGATGCGGCAGTCCTTCATGGACTACGCCATGTCCGTCATCATCGCGCGCGCCCTACCGGACGCGCGCGACGGACTGAAGCCGGTGCATCGCCGGGCGTTGTACGCGATGTACGACCTCAGCAACGACTGGAACCGGCCGTACAAGAAGTCGGCGCGCATCGTCGGCGACGTGATCGGCAAGTACCACCCGCACGGCGACGCCGCGGTCTACGACACCATCGTCCGCATGGTGCAGGACTTCTCCCTGCGCTACCCGCTGATCGACGGCCAGGGCAACTTCGGTTCGGTCGACGGCGATCCCGCCGCGGCCATGCGCTACACCGAGATCCGCATGGCGCGCATCGCCAGCGAGCTGCTGGCGGACCTCGACAAGGAGACGGTCGACTTCGCGCCCAACTACGACGAGTCGACCCAGGAGCCGGTGGTCCTGCCGGCGCGCATTCCCAACCTCCTCATCAACGGCTCCTCGGGCATCGCCGTCGGCATGGCCACCAATATCCCGCCGCACAATCTCGGCGAGGTGGTCGACGGCCTCATCGCCCTGATCGAGCAACCGACGCTGACCTCGGCGCAGCTCATGCAGTACATCCCGGGGCCGGACTTCCCCACCGCCGGCTTCATCCATGGCCGCGGCCCGATCCACGAGGCCTACACCACCGGTCGCGGCGTGCTCACCGTGCGCGCCAGGGTCGAGATCGAGGACGGCGGCGACAAGGGGCGCACCCGGCTGATCGTCCGCGAGCTGCCCTACCAGGTGAACAAGGCGCGCCTGATCGAGCGCATGGCCGAGTTGGTGACCGACAAGCGCATCGACGGCATCTCCGACCTGCGCGACGAGTCCGATCGCGACGGCATGCGCGTCGTCATCGAGCTCAAGCGCGACGCCGTGCCCGAGGTGGTGCAGAACCAGCTCTTCAAGCTCAGCCAGCTCCAGGAGTCCTTCGGCATCAACATGCTGGCTATCGTCGGCGGCCGGCCGAAGCTGCTCACCCTGCGCGACGCGCTGCTGGTGTTCATCGAGCACCGCAAGGAGGTCGTCACCCGGCGCACGGTCTTCGAGTTGCGCAAGGCGCAGGAGCGCCTGCACATCCTCGAGGGCCTGAAGATCGCGATCGAGAACCTCGACGCGGTCATCGCCCTGATCCGCGCCGCCAGCGATCCGGCCACCGCCCGCGATGGGCTGATGACCCAGTTCGGGCTCAGCGAGCTGCAGGCCCAGGCGATCCTCGACATGCGCCTGCAACGCCTCACCAACATGGAGCGGGACAAGATTCTCGAGGAGCACGCCGAGACCCTGAAGCTGATCGCCCGCTACCAGGAGATCCTGGGCGACGAGCGCGAGGTGGCGAAGATCGTCGTCGCCGAGCTGCGCGAGGTCCGCGCCCAGTACGGCGACGCCCGCCGCACGGTCATCGTCGAGGAGTCCGCCGATCTCAGCATCGAGGATCTGATCGCCGACGAGGACGTGGTCGTCACGGTGTCCCACGAGGGCTACATCAAACGGAACCCGGTCGCCGAATACCGCGCCCAGCGGCGCGGCGGCCGCGGCAAGATCGGCGCGACGACCAAGGACGAGGACTTCATCGAGCATCTCTTCATCGCCTCGACCCACGCCTACATCCTGGTCTTCACCAACCTCGGCAAGCTGTACTGGATGAAGGTGCACGAGCTGCCGCAGGCCGGCCGCGCCGCGCGGGGCAAGGCGATCGTCAACCTGCTCAGCCTGCGCGAGCACGAGAAGGTGTCCGCCTTCCTGACGGTGCGCGAATTCGCGCCCGGCCGCAACGTCCTCTTCGCCACCAAGGACGGCACGGTGAAGAAGACGGCGCTCGACGACTACGCCAATCCGCGCCCCTCCGGCATCATCGCCATCAAACTCAACGACGGCGACGAGCTGATCGGCGTGCGCATCACCGACGGCGACCAGGAGGTCATTCTCTCCACCGCCAACGGACAGGCGATCCGCTTCCGCGAGTCGGACGTGCGCACCATGGGCCGCAACGCCGCCGGCGTGCGCGGCATCACCCTCGAGGAGGGCGACGCCCTGGTCGCGGTCGACGTGGTGACCCCCGACACGACCCTGCTCGCGGTTGCCGAGAAGGGCTACGGCAAGCGCACCCAGATCGACGAGTACCGGCTGACCAACCGCGGCGGCAAAGGCGTCATCACCATGAACGTGACCGACAAGGTCGGCCGCGTCGTCGGCGTGCGTCTGGTGCGCGAGGGCGACGACGTCATGCTCATCACCGATGCCGGCAAGGTGATCCGCATGCCGGTGCGCGACATCTCGGTGATCGGCCGCAATACCCAGGGGGTTCGCCTCATCGGCCTCGAAGAGGGCGAGAAGGTGGTCGGCGTCGCGCCGCTCGCCGAGATGGACGGCGAGGCCGAATCGCCGCCCGACGCGCCGGCCGCCTGACGGCGGCGGATCAGAACGCCGGCGTGACGGTCGTGACGGGCACCCCGCCCTCGACAGACGGGGCGTCCGTCGGCGTGGGAATCGGCGTGGCCGGCAGGCGCCAGAGGAGTTGGGTGTTGTCGACCCAGCCGACCAGGCCGGCTTCCGTGGTCACGTTGGCGAAGCCGCGGGTGAGGCTGAGCCGGGTGACCGGTTGGTGCAGGGTCAGGCGCGCCACGACGTCGGACGTGGCCGAGGGAAGCGTGTACATGACGACCCCGTCGGTCGCCGCGTAGTAGAGGTCGGCGCGCTCCACCTCCGGCGCCGGCATCGGCGCCGGCTCCTCCCCGAACCAGGAGTCCCAGGTCTCGGTGACCGTCGCACAGCCGGCGACCTGCAGCCCGATCGCGACCAGCATCAGCAGCCCTGCACGAACCATAGCTGGGCGCCCTAGCAGCTCCGGCGCGTCGATCGTACCCCCCGCGGCGACCTTCCTCGCGCCGGCCCACGAGCGCGCGGACGTGTCGTCCCGCCGCCGGTAGTGACGCGAAACGGAACCGCCGCGAAACGGAACCGGTCGGTGACGCATGACGGCGTCAGATGCCGTGTCGTGTCACTTCGCAGCGGGTCCGCCATCGATGATGCCGTGCGCGACACGGTGGCATCGGCTGTGCATCGTGTCCTCCCCGTGGGGGGACCAAGTCTGCGGTCGGGCACGCGCCCGAGCCCGTCGTTGCGCAACGCGAGCGGCCGCAGGCCGCAAGCGCAACCGCGCGCGCCGGGCCGAAACGCGCCGCGCCGCGTTCGTCGGCCGCGCCGCCGGGCGCAACGGCGATCCAGACAGCACGGCGTGCCGGACAACCTGGTCCGCGGCGCTGTGCTCGGCGCGATCATCGCTGCCGCGGTCTGGCTGCTGTTCGGGTCGCCGCCGATGTGACGGCGGCGGCGCGCGTCGGGTCGCCCGGGGCGGCCGGGTCAGGATTCGTTGATGCGATTGATCAGGCGCCGCAGGAGGCCGTAGCTGCGGCGGTCGAAGTGGAAGGCGATGCGCGGCAGGTGCAGGGTGGCGGGATCGTCGCGCTCGACGCCGAAGGGCGGGCAGGCCTCGATGTTGCCGCGGACGATGATCGGCGAGAACTCGTAGCTGAGCTCGACCAGCCGTTCGGCGGGCAGCGGCGTCGTGGTGCGGATCACCAGCAGGTCCTCGACGTAGCGGCTGGAGTGGTAGACGCGGTAGAAGCGGGTGATTTCCTCGACCGCGCGACCGACGTCGTCGGTGACCAGGTAGAGGTGCAGGTCCTCGGGCGAGATCAGGTTCCGGCGCAGGAGCTGGTCCTCGACGTAGCGCTGCCAGGTCTTCCAATAGGTGCCGCGCGGCTGGTCGAGCAGCACCAGCGGCATCATCTGGCACTTGCCGGTCTGCAGCAGGGTCAGGGTTTCGAACCCCTCGTCCTGCGTCCCAAAGCCCCCGGGGAAGAGCACCACCGCATGCGCCTCGAGGACGAAGAACAGCTTGCGGGTAAAGAAATAGCTGAAGGACCGCAGCTTCGGATCGTCGCGGATGATCGGATTGGCGCCCTGCTCGAAGGGCAGTTGGATGTTCACTCCGAAACTCCGTTCGCGGCCGGCGCCGCGCTGGCAGGCCTCCATGATGCCGCCACCGGCGCCGGTGATCACCATGAAGCCGTGCTCGGCGATGGCGCGGGCGAAGTGCTCGGCGGTGACGAAGAAGGGATCGCTCTCCTGGGTGCGCGCCGAGCCGAAGGTCGAGACCTTCCGTTCCCCGCGGTAGGGCGCGAACATCTCGAACGCGCGCCGCATCTCCTCCAGGGAACGGGCGACGATCTTGAGGTCGCCCAGGCTGGCGCCGCTCGCCTCGAAGGCCTGCCCGGTGCGGACGATTTCGGCGACCAGACGGGCGGCGCGCGCGCGTCCGCGCCTGGTTTCACGTGGTTCGGAGCTCGGCATCGTATCCTCCGGGCGGGCGCATGGTCAGGCGAGCAGCCGCGCGACGTCGTCCCATGTGGTCGCCGGCGGCGAGCAGGTACGGTCGCGGCAGACGTACACCGTCGGCTGGCCGCCGACCGCGCTCTTGCCCGCGAGCAGCGCCGGCCGCGGCGTCGGGTCCGCCGGGTCGAGCACCAGCAACGTCCGATTCGGCAGGTAGAGTCGGCGCAGACGCGCCAGCAGCTCGACGGTCTCCGCCGCCCGCGGCGGGGCGACGACCACGATCTCGAAAGGTCCCTGGGCATGGAAGTCGACCGCCGCCAGCAGATTCGCGAAGCCGAACGGTTGCGATCGCATGGGCGAGGCGAACAGCCGCAGGCAGGCCTCGGCGCGCGCGCGGAAGTCGTCGCGGTCGAGCAGGTGCGCGAGCCGCAGCAGGGTCAGCACCGCGACCGAGTTGCCGGACGGGATCGAGCCGTCGAATGCCGGCTTGCTGCGCACGATGAGCGTCTCGTGATCGTCGCTGGTGAAGAAGAAACCGCCCGCCGCATCGTCCCAGAAGTGGCGCAGAACGGTGTCCATCAGGCCGGCCGCCTGGTCGAGGTACGGCCGTTCCTGCACGGCCTCGAAGACGTCGAGCAGCGCCGCGGCGAAGAAGACGTAGTCGTCGAGGTAGCCGTTGAGCTTGGCCACGCCATCCTTCCAGGTGCTGAGCAGCCGCTCGCCGCGGCGCAGCTCGCGATTGACGAACGCTACCGCATCGACCGCCGCCTGGCGGTAGCGCGGGTCGTCGAAAAGCTCGGCGGCGCGCGCCAGGGCGCTGATCATGAGCCCGTTCCAGGAGGTCAGGATCTTGCTGTCGAGTCCCGGCCTGACACGCCGATCGCGAGCGGCGAAGAGGGTGGCGCGGGCCTGCGCCAGGGTGCGGCGCACCTCGTCCACGTCGCGCCCGTGCAGCCGGGCGAGCTGTTCGACGCCGATGGCGACGTGCAGGATGTTGCGGCGCTCGAAGTTGCCGGACGCCGTCACGTCCCAGTAGCGACAGGCGAGGGCCCCGACCTCGTCGCCGAGGAGGTCGAGCACCTCGCGCTCGTCCCACAGGAAGAAGCGGCCCTCCTCGCCCTCGCTGTCGGCGTCCTGCGTCGACCAGAAACCGCCGGCCGGATCGCGCATCTCGCGCAACACGTAGTCGAGGGTCTCGCGCGCGATGCGGGCGAAGAAGGGATCCGCCGTGTGCTGGTGCGCCGCCAGGTACAGCGGAACGAGCTGGGCGTTGTCGTAGAGCATCTTCTCGAAGTGCGGCACCAGCCAGCGTTGGTCGACGGAGTAGCGGTGGAAGCCGCCGCCGAGCTGGTCGTAGATGCCGCCCTCCGCCATGCGGCGCAGGGTGTGCAGCGTCATGTCGACGGTGGCGCCGTCACCGGCGCGGGCGCCGGCGCGCAGGAAGAGGTCGAACACGGCAGTGTTGGGAAACTTCGGCGCCGTGCCGATGCCGCCGTGATCGCTGTCGTAGGCGCGCGCCAGTTGCGCCACCGCGTCGCTCACCGTCTCCGCGCCGGGTAGCGACTCGGCCGGTCGATGCCGCTCGAGCTCTTCCAGGCGGGCATGGACGTCGCGCACCGAGCGCGTCACGTCGTCCGGTCGCTCGCGCCACGCCTCGGCGATCGCCGTCAGCAGGCGGGGGAAGCCGGGCAGCCCGTGCCGGTCCTCGGGCGGGAAATAGGTGCCGCCGTAGAACGGCTCGCCCGCCGGCGTGAGAAACACGGTCATCGGCCAGCCGCCCCGTCCGGTGAGGAGCTGCACCGCGTTCATGTAGATGTGATCGACGTCCGGGCGTTCCTCGCGATCGACCTTGATGTTGACGAAGTGCTCGTTCATCAGCGCCGCGATCGCCGGGTTCTCGAACGACTCGCGTTCCATCACGTGGCACCAGTGACACGCCGAGTAGCCGATGCTCAGCAGCACCGGCCGATGCTCGCGCCTGGCGCGCTCGAAGGCCTCCGGACCCCAGGGATACCAGTCCACCGGGTTGTGCGCGTGCTGGCGAAGATAGGGGCTCGATTCGGCGGCCAGGCGATTGGTGTGGGCGTTCATTCGATCAGCATCCGCACCCGGCTCCGCTGGTCAACCGCGCGGCCGGATGAAGCTGGTGCCGGACGGAGCGGAGTGCGGTAGAGAGCGGCATGAGCGACATCGGTCTCTACGAAGCGCTGGCGAGCACGCGCGCGGTGCGCCGGCTGCGTCCCGATCCGGTCCCCGAACCGGTGCTGCGGCGCGTGCTCGAGGCCGCGACCTGGGCGCCGTCCGGCGGCAACCGGCAGCCGTGGCGCGTCATCGCGGTGCGCGATGCGGCGATCAAACAGGCGCTGGGCGCGCTCTACCCCGGTCCGTGGGCGCCATACGCGGCTCGCCAGCGGGCGCAGATCGCGCGTCTGCCCGAGGCGAGCCGCGCCAAGGGGGAGCGCGCGCTGGCCGCCGGCGACCACCTCGCCGCGCACCTGCACGAAGCGCCGGTGATCGCGGTGTTCTGCTTCCAACCCGAGCTCCTGACGATCACCGATTCGGCGCTGCCGCGGCCGTCGGTGGTCGGCGGCGCGAGCATCTACCCGGCGGTGCAGAACCTGCTGCTCGCCTGCCGCGCCGAGGGCCTCGGCTGCGTGCTCACCACGCTGCTCTGCGTGGTCGAGGCGCAGGTGCGACCGCTGCTGCGGATTCCCGAGCCGTGGGCGACGGCCGCCTTCGTGCCGATCGGCTGGCCGGTGGGCCGCGGCCACGGCCGGGTGAGCCGCAAGCCGGTCGCCGAGATGGTGTTCAACGACCACTGGGGAACGCCCTTCGAGCCATGAGAGCCGTGCTCCGGCGCGGCTCTCAGCGTCCGCGACCGGGCGGGAGCGCGGCCCGCCACGTCATTTGCCACCGCCGCAGTCGGGTGGATAGGAATCGGGCATGGCTCGGCATGGCTTCCTGCGCGTCGCGGCGCTGATCTCGGCGCTGGCGCTGTTGTCGGGGGCGCATCCGTCATCGGCGCTCGACCGCTGTCCCGGCGATTGCGACGGCGATGACGTGGTGAGCGTGGACGAGTTGGTGGCCGGTGTCCGGCGCGCGTTGGTAGGGGACGACGGACGCGCCTGCGAGGCGGCGGATGCGGACGGCGACGGGATGGTGACCGTCGCCGAGTTGGTGCGCGCCGTCGCCGCCGCGCTCGACGGCTGTCCGCTGGCGCCTCTGCCGTTCACGGCGGCCATCGCGGACGGGGCGCTTCTGCTCACGCCCGACCGCGCGCTCCGCGGTGCCAGCGTCTACGCGGTGGTGCTGACCACCGCGGTGCGCGATTCCGGCGGCGCCCCCCTGCGCGCCGCGCCGGATTTCGCCCTGGCGCGCGGCGTTCCCGAGCTGCCGGGGGCGGGGCCCACCGCGCTCTTCGACGCCGACCCGACCGCCGACGGGAACCCGTATCCCGACGGGCGGCTCGTCTCCGGCAGCGGGGTGATCATTCCCGATCGCATCGCCCGGCGTGGTCTCGCGGACGTGCCCGAGCTCGCGCCGGCGCGCGCCGCGCTGCGCCAGGCGGCCGACGCGATCGGCGCCGCCGGGGACTTCAGCACCACGGCGCCGATTCGCATCGCGCTGTCGTCGAGCGTCGACCTCGCCACGGTCGACCCGACGTCGGTGCTGCTGGTCCGCCGCAGCGATGGCGTGCTGGCGCTGGAACCGCTGCTGGCGCAGCTCGAGCGACAGGGGCTGCCGCGAGCGCAGGTGGCGCTGGCGATCTCGTTCCCGACCGAGCGCATCGAGGACGACCTGCTGGCGGCGCGAGGGCGGCTCGATGAGCGCGGCGGCATCGAACGGGTCAGCTTCGTCGATCCCGATCCCGACGACGACCTGGCGATCGGCATCTTCGCCGGCACCGCCGGTCCGTACCGCGATTTCCTCGCCGCCAATCCCGCCGTCGCGGCGGTGGCGCGCGGCGTCTACCCGGCGCCGGACTTCCGTGGCCCGGACGGCCTCTTCGATCCGGCCGCCCTCGCCGGCACGGCGGCGCCGCGCATCGCCATGCTGGACTTCCTGCTCACCGTGCCGCGGGGCGACGGCCCACACCCGCTGGTCGTGGTCCAGCACGGCTTCGCCGGCGACCAGAGCTTCGTGCTCAGCGTCGCCGGCCTGCTGGCGCAGCACGGCCTGGCGGCGATCGGCATCGACGCGGTGTCGCACGGACGGCGCGGCAGCCCGCTCGACCTGCTGCGCGCCACCGCGCTGCAGACGCGCGACCTCTTCCGCCAGACGGTGGTCGACCAACTGGCGCTGGTGCGCGCGCTGCGCAACGGCGTCGACGTCACCGGCGACGGCCACTCCGACCTGGTCGCAGAGCCCATCAGCTATCTCGGCGTGTCGCTCGGCGGAATCATCGGCAGCGTCTTCATCGCCCTCGAGCCGACGGTGAACGCCGCCGTCCTGAACGTCGCCGGCGGCCGCGTCGCCTTTCTCGGCGACAACCCCGGCACGCGGCCGATCTACCAGGCGGCGCTCGCCGAGCAGGCCGCGCTGCCGGTCGGCGATCCGCGGTTCGAGGTCTTCATCCAGCGCATACTGACCCTCGGACAGCAGGCGCTGGATCCCGCCGACCCGCTGAACTTCGCGCGCCGCTGGCGCGCCGATCCGCTCCCCGGCAATGCTCCGCGGCGGGTTCTGCTCCAGGAGGGCATCGGCGACCTGCTGGTCAGCAACGAGAGCACCGAGGCGTTGGCGGCGGCGGGCGGCCTGATCGCGCAGACGCCCCAGCGCGACCAGCGGGGCGTCAGCGGCCTGTGGCGGTTCGACCCGCCTGGCGGACACGGCATCCTCTCCCGCGACGACGTGCGCCGCCAGGCGGTGGAGTTCCTCTTCAGCGGCGGCACCGAGATCGTCGCGCCCTGATCCGCGGGAGGCTCACGGCGGCCGACGAGCGGCTGGCGCCGCGATGCGACCCGCCCGACTCGTGTCCGTGACGCGAACTTGCTAGGCCGACACGGGCGCGAGGATCCCGTGGGCCTGGGAGAGATATGGATCTGCTGCACATCCTGCCGTTCGCGGCGATGCTGGTGGGCATCGCCCTCATGCCGATGCTCATCCCCCACCTCTGGGAGCACCCGCTGGCCCCGGCGATCCTGTCGGCGGCGTGCGCGATCCCGGCGATCGCCGACGCCGCGGTCTCCGGCCACCTCGCCGAGGTCGCCGAAGGGCTCGAGGAATACATCGCCTTCATCGCGCTGATCTCGGCGCTCTACGTCACCGCCGGCGGCATCCACATCTCCGGCAACCCGCGCGGCACGCCGCTGGTGAACGTGGCGTTCCTCGCCATCGGCGCCGTCGCCGCGAGCCTGATTGGCACCACCGGCGCCTCGATGCTGCTCATCCGGCCGCTGCTCGACGCCAACCGCGAGCGCAAGCACAAGACGCACATCGTCATCTTCTTCATCCTGGTGGTGTCGAACACCGGCGGCCTGCTCACCCCCCTCGGTGATCCGCCGCTCTACCTCGGCTACCTGAACGGGGTGCCCTTCTTCTTCACGCTGCGGCTGTTTCCCGCCTGGCTGATCGCACAGGGGCTCTTGCTGACGATCTTCTTCCTCTGGGACAGCCGCACGATCCAGCGCGAGTCGGCCGCCGACCTGCTGCGCGACCAGATCGAGCGCAGCGACCTCAAGATGGACGGCGCGGTCAACATCGGACTGGCGCTCGCCATCGTCGTCATCTCGGCGGCGGGCACGCCCTCGCCGTGGCGGGAGCTGCTGTTCGCGGCGGTCATCGCGACCTCGCTGTTCGTCACCCCGACCCGCGTGCGCGAGGCCAACACGTTCCACTACGGCCCGCTGCGCGAGGTCGCGCTGCTCTTCCTCGGCATCTTCATCACCATGGTGCCGGCGCTGGAGGCGCTGCGGCATCACGCGCCGCACCTGCCGGTGGGGTCGCCGACCGGGCTCTTCCTGCTCACCGGCGTGTTGTCGAGCGTCCTCGACAACGCGCCGACCTACCTGATCTTCGCCAATCTCGCGGCCGAGCGTTCCGGCGCCGGCGGCGATCTGGGCGTCCTCGCGGCGCACGCCCCGGCGCTGCTCGCCGCGGTCAGCGTCGGCGCGGTGTTCATGGGCGCCAACACCTACATCGGCAACGGGCCCAACCTGCTGGTCAAAGCCGTGGCCGAGTCGGCGGGCGAGGCGCGCGTCGCGATGCCGAATTTCCTCGCCTATGCCGGCTACGCGATCGCGATCCTCGCCCCGGTCTACGTGGCGGTGATGCTCTTCATCCTCTGACGCCGGGCGGCGCGTCAGATCGTCGCGAACGGCCCGCGCACTTCGTAGGTGATGCCCTGGGTGATGAGTCCGCCCGGGCCGCGTTGCGAGCTGAAGTAGAGGCGGGTGCCGGAGGGGTCGAACGCCGGGCCGGTGATCTCCGAGTCGATGTGACCGACGACCTGGGCGATCGGATACACCGGTCCGCCGGGCACGATCGCGACCACCTGCATGTCGCCGCCATCCTCGGCTACCAGCACCGAGCCGCCGGGCGAGATGGCGACGTTGTCGACGCCAGTGAGCACCGGGTCTTCGTAACGGTCGTCGTCGTAGAGGACGCCGATCGCCTGTCGGGCGAGGTCCAGCGCCCAGACCCGATTGTCGTACTTGGTGGTGAAGTAGGCGACGTCGTCGTGGATGGCGATGCCCTCGGACCCTGGGAAGGCCGTGCTGGTCGACACCTGTTGCGAGGTCGAGGCCGCGATGGCGCCCGGATCGGGCACCGGACGCCAGCTCACCGGCCCGCTGACCAGACTGCCGCCGTCAGGCACCTCGGCGACCTCGAGCAGTCCGTCGGCCAGATCGTAGGCGCCCGAGTGGAACACCTGATGCGGCGTGAAGCGGTAGAAGCGGCCGTCGGGAGCGTCCTCGGTCAGGTAGAGCTGGCGCCGGACCGGATCCACCGCCACCGCCTCGTGGGCGAAGACGCCGAGCGCCGGTCGCACGATGCCGGGCCGCTTGCCGAAGGGGTCGCACTCCCACACCCGCCCGAGCGGGAACTCCTCGCACGACAACCAGGTGCGCCACGGGGTCGCGCCGCCGGCGCAGTTGAGCGAGGTGCCGTGCAGGATCGGGTAGGCGTCGACCACGGTGCCGGCGGCGTCGAAGCGCAGCGCGCCGGCGCCCCCCTGGCCGAAGTTCAGCTCGCTGTTGGAGACGTACACCCAGCCGCCGCGTGGTGCGGCGAAAACGGCGCCGCCGTCCGGCGAGGCGTGCCACCGATAGCGGCCGCCCCGCACCGGCGGCTCGCCGGCGCGCGCCACGATGCGCGAGGTGAATCCGGGAAGGAGACGGAGCCCGTTGGCATCCGGCGGCTGCAGCGCCGGCGGCGTCGGGTCGGCGCCGGCGCGCGCCCGCAGCAACGGGCCGGTGAGCGCCAGGCCGGCGCCGCCGAGCGCGGCGCGTAGGACGGCGCGACGCGAGAGCAGGGTCACGGCTGGACGCTCGCCGGCGGCATGGGGTGGCGCCGACGCGTCAGCGCTTGCGGACGATGGTGAGGCCGTCCGACACCGAGATCATCACCGCCTCGACGCGCTGGTCGGCGGCGAGGTGATCGTTGAGCTGCTGCAGCGCCCGGGTGTCGTCCGACGGCGTCTCCCGGTCGAGCACCTGTCCCATCCACAGCACGTTGTCGAAGACGAGCAACCCATTGCGGCGCAGGCGCGGCAGCAAGGCTTCGTAGTAGTCGCGATACGAGACCTTGTCGGCGTCGATGAAGGCGAAGTCGAAGGTGCGGTCGGCCGGGAGCGCGCGCAGCGTCTCGAGCGCCGGCGCCAACCGCAGCTCGATGCGCTCGGCGACGCCGGCCTTCTCCCAGTAGCGCCGGGCGATGGCGGTCCATTCGTCGCTGATGTCGCAGCAGAGCAGGCGGCCATTCGGCCCGAGCGCGCGGGCGACGCACAGGGCGCTGTAGCCGGTGAAGGTGCCGATCTCGATCGCCGAGGTGGCGCCGATGGCGCCGACCAGGATCGACATCAGCGTTCCCTGCTCCGGCGCGATCTGCATCACCGCAATCGGCCCGAGCGCCTCGGTTTCCCGCGCCAGCTCGGCGAGGAGCGGATCGCCGTTGTGCCCATGGGCGACGAGGTAGTCGTACAGCGGCTCGGACATCGGAATGAACTTCATGTCCCTGCGCCTAGCACACGGCGGTTGGTGGAACGAGCCGCGCGGCGGCGGTCGGGTCAGCCGCCGCGCAGGGCGGAGAGGCTGGCGGCGAGCTGGTCGGCGCGGCGTTGGCGCAGCCAGGCGTGCAGCAACTGGCCGCGGACCGTCTCGAAGGGCGGCGGAGCGCCGGCGAGGCGCTCGTCGACCCAGACGATGTGCAGGCCGTACGAGCTGGCGATCGGCGCCGACCATTGGCGCGGCGGCAGGGCCAGCGCGGCGGCGGCGAAGGCCGGGCCGAAGATGCGGGTCAGCTCGGCCTCGGTCGCCGGACCGATCCGGGCGCCGCGCGCGAACGGATCGCCGAGCCCGCTGCCGGCGTCGGCGCCCTGGTCGCGCAGACGCAGCGCCAGCACGCCGGCGTCCTCGCCCAAGCGCGCGCCGTGGCGATCGCGGTTCAGGTAGACGTGGGCGAGGCGGACGCGCGGCGGCGGCGCGTAGTCGTCGCGGTGCTGGTCGTAGTACGCGCGCAGCTCCGCCTCGCTCGGCAAGGCCGAGGGCGGGAGCGTCTTGGCCGTCAGGTGCATGAGGTCGATGAGATGGCGGCGGATGATCGGATCGGAGTGCACCAGCCCGAGGGCGCGGGCGGCGCGCTCCGCCGCGCCGTCGTCCGCCGCGGCGGGAACGAGCGACAGATAGCGACCGAGGTTGGCCAGACGCGCGCGCACCAAGGGATCGGTGCGATCGACGGCTGCGTCGAGGGCGACATCGAACAGCAGCGCGTCGTCGGTGCCGGCGGCGCCGGCGTTCGCGTCCGCGGCAATTCGGGTCGCCGGCGCGGGCGCCGGCGAGCGATCGACGACGACGAACAGCGCGGCGCCGGCGAGCGCGAAGCGCAATCCGGGCGCCCGCACGCTCAGCTCCCGGCGGGCGCCAGGCGGCGGTCGGCGTAGCGCCAGCGGCGCGCGTACGACGCGCGATAGGTGCCGATGGTCACGTCGACCGTGACCGTGTGATCGACCCGGGCGGCGGCGTCCAGCGTCAGGCCGGACGCCTCGACGTCGATCCGCAGCGCGCCATCGGCCCCGAAGCGGTAGTTGGCCGGCGCGATGGTGGTGGTGAAGATCGCGTCGTCGTCGGTCACCGCGACGGTCGCCGGCGTCGCGGCGAGATCGATGCCCGGCGGCGGCGCCGCCAGTCGGATGGCGAGCTGCAGCGCGTCGCCGTTCCTGCTGCCGCCGCCGAAGGAGATGCCGCCGGTGACCTCGGCGATGCCTTCCTGGCGGTACCAGATCGGCGAGGTCCAGGCGCGCTCCTGGATGGTCGGCGAGAGGAACGGGTCGTTGGTTTCGTTCAGACAGCAGTTGGCGAAGTCGGCGCCGGCGGCCGCGGCCTGCGTCGCGCAGTCGGACGCGAACGGATCGACCCCGGCCTCCTTGCACACGAAGGTGCTCCAGCGGCAGGTCGGATTCTCGAGCACGCGCGCATAGTAGAGGGCGCGCTGCTCCGGGTTGAAGTCGGGATCCTCCCAGACGGCGCAGAGCTCGGCCGCGCCGGCGCCGCGCGGGGCGCAGGTGGCGGGATCGACATCGGCCCCGTTGTCGGGATTGCCGGCGACGTCGTAGACGCGTTCGCGCGGCGCGCCGTCCTCGAGCCACGCTTTGACGATCTGGATGCGCTGCAGGTCGGCGCCGGGGATGGCCTCGCTGCCGGGATCCTTCAGCGCCAGCACGGCGAAGCGCGGGCTGGCGGCGCCGCGCACGGCGCCCAGCTCGCCGCCCATCGGCGTGCCGGTCGCGTAGGCGCGGGCGATGAAGTCGGGCGCGCCACAGGCGACGCCGCTGAGATTGCCGGCGAAGAAGCGCACCACCGGGCGCGTGCCGCTGGTGGCATAGGTCTCGCGCCGGCGCAGGGCGCTGAACAGCGCGTCGCGCGAGTTCTCCTCCGCCCAGACCACGGCCAGGCCGCCGGGGTTGTTGGTGATGCCGTGGATCTGGCGTTCCGGGGTCGCGTCGTTGTTGCCGTCCTTGCCCTCGTAGCCCGGCTCCTCGGTGTTGCCCGGCGCGGCGTCGTGCGAGTCGGTGCTGGCGATGAAGCCGAAGCGGAACGGGTTCACCCCCAGTTGCTCCTCGAGCCGCAGGCCGTCGGCGACGGCGTTGCGCACCAGATTGCGGGCCGGATACGCGTCGATCGGCGGGTCGGACTGGCCGGGCACTTCCGACGCTTCCTTGATCTGCTCGAAGGTGCAGAGCTCGTCCTCGGTGCCGACGCCACGGCCGGCCAGGCGATCGAAGCGGCACTCGGAGCCGCCCTTGCTCTGGTAGATCTCGACCAGCGGCTCCCGGTCCTGGCGCCGCTGCGCTTCGGCGGTGTCGGCCGGGTCGGCGAAATGCAGTCCGTCGCTGAGGTTCGAGTTGTGCGGGATGATCACCGCCTCGCAGCCGATGTCGGCGTCGAGGCAGTGCTGCTCGATGGCGCTCCACAGGCCCTGCGGCACGCCGCCGGACGCCGTGTCGAGCTGGCTGTAGACCTGCGGCGGCACGTGGGCGTTGCGGAAGATGACGTTGCGGTGCAAGTGGCGGCCGCCGCGGCTGGGGGTGTGCTCGTAGCCGATGAAGCTGGTGAAGCGACAGGCGCTGGTGCGGTCGTACGCCTCCTCCGCGGCGGCCTGCATCTCCTGCCACACCGAGACCGCGGCGGCGTCGCAGTCGATCCCGGGCGTCGAACAGAAGGGCAGCGAGGGGGGCGGGTTGTCGACGCCCGCGGGGTAGAGCCACTGCACGATCGTCCCGAACTGGCGCTCGGGAGGCTCGTACTGGCGCAGGATCTGGCACATGCGGATGTCGTAGACCGGCGAGTCGGGGCGGGTGCAGACATCGACCTCGCCGAAGAACTCGGCGTGGTCGGTGACGGCGGCGAAGTCGAGCGGCCGGTCGAGGCGAACCGGCCGCGTCGGCTGCTCGTCGGCGTCGGAGAACATGATGGTGCCGCCGCGGGCGAAGTCGTAGGCGTCGCGCGGTTCGGTCTTGGTGCCGTAGATCGAGGCGTCGGCGGAATAGCGGGTGTGGACGTGCAGGTCGCCGAAGAACGGCTGCCGCTGGGCATCGTAGTCGTCGCAGGCGGCGCGCTCCTCGGTGCGCTGCCAGGGCGCGCCGGTGGGCGCCGCGCTCGGGGTGGGCGTGCGGGCCGCCGGGTGCGAGACGTCGTCGCCGCAGGCGGGGAGCAGCAAGGCGACGGTCAGGATGGCGAGCGCACGGTGCACTCTTCCCGCGTAGTGCACGGCGCCGGATCTGGCAAACGGTTCAGGCGTCGGGCGGGCTTCTAGCGATCGGCCGCCGTGAAGGTACGCACCGTGACGCGCTGCATCGTCGGACGCAGGGGCGGACTGGCCCGCAGCGCCCGCCCGACGGCCCGCGCCCCCGGCGTCGGCCGGCCGAAGAGAAGGATGCAGTTGTGGTACTCGGCGTGAGTCAGGGCGGTCGCGGGTCGGCGCAGCGCCCGCGCGAGCGCCCGCGCGTCGCGGCGGTCGAGCGCGTTGCACACCAGGACGCCGCCCGGGCGCAGGCGCGCCAGCGCCCGGCGCAGGGTCGCGGGCCAGCCGCGCGGCTTGCGCATGGCGGCGCCGGCGCGCTCGTAGATGTCGTCGATGACCACGTCGAAGCGGGCGGGAGCGGGCAGGGAGCGGAGGTAGGCGTCCGCCTCGGCGCAGACGATCGTCGCCCCGAGGCGGTCGAGCGCGAAGGCGCGCCGCGCCACCGCGAGGACCTCGCGATCGAGGTCGATGGCCGTGACGGCCGCCGCCGGCCGCAGGGCGCGGATCACCCGGATGACCGTGCCGCCCCCGACGCCGAGCAGCAGGACCCGCGGCGCCTGGCCAGCGACCAGCAGCACCGGCGCCGCGAGGAGGTCCCAACTGCCTTCGGTGATGGCCCGGCCGGGCCGCCACACCGAGGCGCACGAGCCGTCGACGAAGAGGAACGTGCCCTCGCGCGTGCGCTGCACCCGGACGTGCGGTTCGCTGTGGTCGCGCGGCGCCTGGGACACGACGCTTGGCGTAGCGCGCCGGCGCCCGAGACGCGAGCCGGAGGGCGGCGCGCCCGCGCCGCCGTCGCCGTGCCCTCGCACCATCAGGCAAGCGCCCGGGCAGTGGTTCGCCGCCCGCTGCGCGCCATGGTAGTTCTGCGGGCGTTGACGACCGTCACCCGCCATCGCTGGAATCCGTTCGCGGCGCCGCGTCCCGAGGGGTGGACGGTCGAGGTGGCGCCGCGGGGCGAGGGGGACGAGGAGGTCTGGGTCTTCCTCACCGCCGGCTTCATCTGCCTGTGCGTGATCTACGTGCTGATCTTCCAGCTCTACGGCGGTCCGCGGGCGCAGACCCTGAACACGGCGCTGCCGTATCAGGTGTTGTTCCGCGATCTGCCGGGCCCCGAGCAGCGGGTCTTTCGCGCCATGCAGGAAGGGACGGCCGAGGCGCTGCGGCTGCGCGGCGGCTCGGACGCCTGGCCGGCGGTCGAGGCGCTGGCGGCCGATGGCATTCCACCCTTCGCGCCCGACGTGCTCGACCGCGCGGGTCTGCGCTGGGAGCGGCGTGGCGACGGGCTGGCCACCGCCTACATGGGGATGCCGACCCGCGACCCGGCGGCGCCGGCGTTCCTCATTCTGATCGTCGAACCGCCCCCCGGCGGCGGCGAGCAGCCGGCGCCGGCGGTGGTCGACGAGGAGCATCAACTCCTGGCCGACGGCACGCTGGTGCACGCCACCTACTGGACGCGCGCCAGCGCGTCGGTGCCCGCCGGCGTTCCCGCCGACCCGGCCCTGCAGGGCTGGCAGCAGATCCGCGTCAACAGCCCGTTCCAGACCGTGGAGGCGCAATGATGGCGGTGCGATCGTTGATCGTCGCGACGGTGATGGCCTGGGCGATGGCGGCCGGCGCCGCGGCCGAGACGCCGGGGGCGCCGTTGAAAGTCGGCGTCACCCTGCACCCGTATTATTCCTGGACCAGCAACGTCACGCGCGGCACCGACGTCGAAGTGCGGCCGATCCTCCCCGGCGAGGTCGACGCCGGCGACTACCAGCCGCGCCCCGAGGACATCGCGAAGATCGCCGACCTCGACGCCATCGTCATCAACGGGGTCGGGCACGACGATTTCATCACCGACATGATCAAGGCGTCGGGGAACGAGAAACTGGTCGTCATCCGCCCCAACGACGGCGTGCCGCTGCTCAGATCGGCGCACGGCGGGATGGTGAACTCGCACACCTTCATCTCTTTCTCGAACGCCATCCAGCAGACCTACGCGATCGCCCGCGCGCTGGCGGCGCTGCGGCCGGAGCTGGCGGAGCGGTTCCAGGCCAACGCCGCCGACTACGCGAAGCGGCTGCGCGCCATCAAGAGCGCCGCGGCGGCCAAACTGGTGGACGCGAAGATCAACCGCGTCGTCACCGTGCACGACGGCTACGCTTACCTGATGCAGGAGCTCGGCATCGACATCGTCGGCGTGGTCGAGCCGGCGCATGGCCTGGTGCCGTCGGCGAAGGAGCTCGGGGACATGGTGGACCTGCTCAAGCGCGAGCAGGTGACGGTGGTCTTCAGCGAGGAGAGCTTCCCGCAGCCGCTGCTCGAGGTGCTGCGCGAGAACGGGCGTGCCCGTGTCTACGTCATCAGCCACATCGCCTCGGGGGCGTTCACGCCCGACAAGTTCGAGGTCGAGATGGAGAAGAACGTCGGCGCGATGGTGCAGGCGCTGGTGACGGATCCGCGGCGGTGAGCGTCGTGTCGACCGCCGCGGTGCTCGAAATCGAGGGCGTCAGCGTGGTGCGCGACGGGCATCCGCTGCTCGCGGACGTGCGCCTGACGGTCGACCGCGGCACCACGCACGTCCTCCTGGGCCCGAACGGCGGCGGCAAGACGACCCTGCTCGGCGCGGTCCTCGGGCAGATGCCGTTCGACGGCCGCATCCGCTTCCACTGGCGCGGCGCGGGCCGTCTCGGATACGTGCCCCAGGGCTTCCACGTCGACCGCACGCTGCCGCTCACCGTCGGCGAGTTCCTGGCGCTGCCGCGCCAGCGCTGGCCGGTATGTTTCGGGGTGGCGCGGCGGACGCGCACGCGCATGGAGGCGGTGCTGGCCCGCCTCGGCCTGCGCGACTGCTGGCAGCGGCCGCTCGGCGTGCTGTCGGGTGGCGAGCTGCGGCGGGTGCTGGTCGCCAATGCCATCGATCCCGCCCCGGAGTTCCTGCTGCTGGACGAGCCGGCGAGCGGCATGGACGAAACCGCGGTACAACAGCTCGAGGCGGCGCTGACGGCGCTACGGGCCGAGGCGGGCACCAGCGTGCTGATGGTGTCGCACGACCTCGAACAGGTGCGGCGCGTCGCCGACCGGGTGACGCTGCTCGATCGGTCGGTGCGGCGCAGCGGCAGCGCCGCGCAGGTGCTGAGCAGCGGGCTCGCCGAGGCGTTGGCCATCGGCGGCGGACATCGCGACGCGTGAGCCCCCTCTACGATCACCTCGCGGCGCTGGCGGCGCGCGGCGTCCTGCCGGACGTGTTCCAGTACGCCTTCTTCATCCGCGGCCTGATCTCGGTGCTGCTGCTGGCGCCGCTCCTCGGCGGGCTCAGTCATCTCGTGGTGGCGCGGCGCCTGGCGTTCTTCTCGGCGGCGCTGGGACAGGCGGCGCTCACCGGGTTGACCATCGGCATCGTGCTCGGCGAGCCGCTCAACGCCGCCTATGGCGGCATCTTCGGCTTCTGCTTTCTGTCGGCGCTGGCGATGGTGTACGTGCGGCGCCATTCCTCGCTGCCGCCGGACACGCTGATCGGCGTCTTCCTCGCGCTGTCGCTCGGCCTCGGCATCTGCCTGCTGGTGGCGGTCACCAAGCGCTTCAACATCCACCAGGTCGAGGCGGTGATGTTCGGCAGCCTGCTCACCGTCACTGACGCCGACCTGGCACTGCTGCTCGGGCTCGGCGCCGCCATCGCCGTCGTGCTGGCGATCGTCTACAACCAGCTCCTGCTCGACAGCCTCGACCCGGCGCTGGGGCGGGTGAGCGGGGTGGCGTCGGCGTTCGTCGATTACCTATTCGTGATGCTGCTGACGGCGGCGATCGTCGTCAGCCTGAAGGTGATTGGCGCGTTGCTGGTGGAAGCGATGGTGGTGGTGCCGGCGGCGGCGGCGCGCAACCTGGCGCGCACCACGCGCGGCTATCTGCTGCTCAGCATCGCCGTGGCGCTGCTCGCCGGGGTCAGCGGCCTGTTCATCTCCAGCCGCCTGCAAGTGCCCAGCGGCGGCGCCGTGGTGCTGGCGATGAGCGCGCTGTTCTTCGTCACCCTGGCGATCGGCGGCCTGCGCGCGCTGCGCGGGACGCGGCGCTGAGGACGGGCGGTCGCTGGTGCCACTTGGATGGGGGCGAACTGATCCGTAGAGGAGGCGAAGCGCGACAAGGGCACGGCGTTGCGGGCGCGGCCCGGGGTCGGAACGTAGGCCGCCGCAGCGGCCCCGGCGCCGCGCCGCGCGATCGCTTCGCGCCGGCGGCGACGCTGTCCGCTGGACGCTACTTGGCGATGTCGAGCCGCGCCTGCGCCCAGCGGCGGCGGGCGTCGGCGGCGGGGAAGTCGGCGTCGACCGGCGCCAGGCGCGCGAGCTCGCTTTCGGCGGCCTGCAGCTCGGCGCGGGCGGCGACGGCGTTCACCTCCGCCGGCGCTTCCGCGGCCTCGGCGAGCACGGTCATGACGTTGTTCGCCACCTCGGCGAAGCCGTCGCGGATGGCGAGCACGTGCGCGCCGGCGGCGTCCTTGTAGGTGAGGCGGCCGCTGTCCAGCGAGGTGAGGAAGTTGGCGTGGTCGGGGAGGACCCCGAGCTCGCCCAGGGTGCCGGGGGCGGTGACCTCGGTGACCGCCTGGTCGACGACGAGGCGCGTGGGTGTGACCACCCGCAACTGGAGCTCGCTCGCCATGGCGATCAGGACGCGAGCTTGTTGGCGGTCTCGAGCACGTCTTCGATCGTGCCCTGCAGGTAGAACGCCTGCTCCGGCACGTCGTCGTGCTTGCCGTCGACGATTTCCTTGAAGCCGCGGATGGTGTCGGGGAGCTTCACGTACTTGCCGCTGCGGCCGGTGAAGGCCTCGGCGACGTGGAACGGCTGCGACAGGAACTTCTGGATCTTGCGCGCCCGCGCGACGGTCTGCTTGTCCTCTTCCGAGAGCTCGTCCATGCCGAGGATGGCGATGATGTCCTGGAGGTCCTTGTAGCGCTGCAGCAGCTCCTGGACCTGGCGGGCGACCTTGTAGTGCTCGTCGCCGACCACGTTGGGATCGAGGATCCGCGACGTCGAGTCGAGCGGATCGACCGCCGGGTAGATGCCGAGCTCGGCGATCTGGCGCGACAGCACGGTGGTGGCGTCGAGGTGGGCGAAGGTGGTCGCGGGCGCCGGGTCGGTGAGGTCGTCGGCGGGCACGTAGATCGCCTGCACCGAGGTGATCGACCCCTTCTTGGTGGTGGTGATGCGCTCCTGGAGCTCGCCGAGGTCGGTCGACAGGGTCGGCTGGTAGCCCACGGCGGATGGCATGCGGCCGAGGAGCGCCGACACCTCCGAGTTCGCCTGGGTGAAGCGGAAGATGTTGTCGATGAAGAGGAGCACGTCCTTGCCCTCCTCGTCGCGGAAGTATTCGGCGGCGGTGAGCGCGGTCAGGCCGACGCGGGCACGGGCGCCCGGCGGCTCGTTCATCTGGCCGTACACCAGCGCGGTCCGGGCGATCACGCCCGACTCGCGCATCTCCAGCCACAGGTCGTTGCCCTCGCGAGTGCGCTCGCCGACGCCGCCGAACACCGAGTAGCCGCCGTGCTGCTTGGCGACGTTGTTGATCAGCTCCTGGATGAGCACCGTCTTGCCGACGCCGGCGCCGCCGAAGAGGCCGATCTTGCCGCCGCGGGCGTAGGGGGCGAGCAGGTCGATCACCTTGATGCCGGTCTCGAACGCCTCGACCTCGGTCGCCTGGTCGGTGAACTTCGGCGCCTCGCGGTGGATCGGGTAGAAGGTCTTGGTCTCGATCGGGCCGGCCTCGTCGACCGGCTCGCCGATGACGTTGATGATGCGGCCGAGGGTCTGCGGGCCGACCGGCACCTTGATGTTGTCGCCGGTGTCCTGCACGTCCATGCCGCGCACCAGGCCCTCGGTGCCATCCATGGCGATGGCGCGGACGGTGTTCTCGCCGAGGTGCTGGGCCACCTCGAGGACGAGATTCCAGTCGAGGCTGCTGATCGCCGGGTTGGTGACCTTCAGCGCCTGGTAGATCGGCGGCAGCTTCCCGGGAGGGAACTCGACGTCGACGACCGGACCGATGACCTGCGTGACCTTACCGAGATTCATGTCGGAGCCTTTCTGATTTCTTCACCGCAGAGACGCGGAGGCGCGGAGACGGTGCGACCCGAGCCGTGCGCTCTCTGCGTCGAAAGTCTTTCTCTTCAACCCTTCAGCGCCTCGGCGCCGGACACGATCTCCATCAGCTCGGTGGTGATGGCCGCCTGGCGGGCGCGGTTCATCGCCAGGGTGAGGCGATCGATCATGTCGCGGGCGTTGGCGGTGGCGTTGTCCATGGCGGTCATGCGCGCCCCGTGCTCGCTGGCGATCGACTCGAGGAAGGCGCGGTGGATGAGCGTGGTGATGTACTGGCGCAGCAGCCGGTCGAGCAGCGTCGCCTCGTCCGGCTCGTACAGGTAGTCGAGCGTCTCGCCCGCGCCCTCGGAGCTCGGCGGCACCGGCAGCAGGCGCTCGACGGTCGGCACCTGCGAGAGGGCGGAGCGGAACTGGCTGTAGAGCACGTAGACCCCGTCGGTCCGCTCGCTGATGTAGTCGCGGGCGACGCGCGCCGAGAGCTCGAGCGCCAGTGCCAGGCCGGGGCCGGCGGGCATCTGGATGTGCTGTTCGGCGACCCCGACCGGTCGGCGGCGGAAGTGCATGTAGCCCTTGTTGCCGACCGCGGTCAGGCGCACCTCGCTGTCCGCGTGCTCGGCGATGAACTGCTCCGCCTTGCGGACGAGGCCAGCGTTGTACCCGCCGCACAGGCCGCGGTCGCTGGTGACGAGGATCAGGTCGATGCGCCGCTCCGGGCGCTCGGCGAGCAGCGGATGCGCGCTGTCCGCGGCGGCGCGCGCCGCCACCGTCTGCAACATGGTCGCGAGCTTGTCGGCGTAGGGCCGCGCCTGCTGGGCGGCCTCCTGCGCCCGGCGCAGCTTCGCCGCGGCGACCATCTTCATCGCCTTGGTGATCTGCTGGGTGCTTTTGACCGAGCTGATGCGTTTGCGGATGCTCTTGAGCGAGGCCATCGGCGGTGCGGCGGCAGCGGGGCGCGGCTCAGGCGGCGAACTGCGACGCGAACTCCTCGAGCGTCTTGTTCAACAGGAGCTTGAGATCGTCGTCGAGCTGCTTCTTCTCGAGGATGGTCTTGAAGACCTCGGGCTTGCGGGTCTCGACGAAGCGGAAGAGCTCCTGCTCGTAGCGCTTGAGCTGCGCCACTTCGACCTGGTCGACGTAGCCGTTGGTCGCGGCGTAGAGGATCAGCACCTGGCGCTCGACCGGCAGCGGCACGTACTGGCCCTGCTTGAGGATCTCGACCAGGCGGCTGCCGCGGTTGAGCTGGCGCTGCGTGGCGGCGTCGAGGTCGGAGCCGAACTGGGCGAAGGCGGCGAGCTCGCGATACTGGGCGAGGTCGAGGCGCAGCGTGCCGGCGACCTGGCGCATGGCCTTGATCTGGGCGTTGCCGCCGACGCGTGACACCGAGATGCCGACGTTCACCGCCGGGCGGACGCCGGAGTAGAACAGGTCGCTCTCGAGGAAGATCTGGCCGTCGGTGATCGAGATGACATTGGTGGGGATGTACGCCGACACGTCACCGGCCTGGGTTTCGATGACCGGGAGCGCGGTGAGCGAGCCGCCGCCCTCCTCGTTGCTCATCTTGGCGGCGCGCTCGAGCAGGCGGGAGTGGAGGTAGAAGACGTCGCCGGGGAACGCCTCGCGGCCCGGCGGTCGGCGCAGCAGCAGCGAGAGCTGTCGGTAGGCGACGGCCTGCTTCGAGAGGTCGTCGAAGATCACCAGGGCGTGGCGGCCGGAGTCGCGGAAGTACTCGCCCATGGCGCAGCCGCTGTACGGGGCGATGAACTGCAGCGGCGCGGCGTCCGACGCCGTGGCGGCGATCACCGTGGTGTACTCCATGGCGCCGTTGCGGGTGAGGCGGTCGACCACCTGCGCCACGGTGGAGCGCTTCTGGCCGATGGCGACGTAGAAGCACTGCACGTCGCCGCCCTTCTGGTTGATGATGGTGTCGAGGGCGACGGCGGTCTTGCCGGTCTGGCGGTCGCCGATGATCAGCTCGCGCTGGCCGCGGCCGATGGGGATCATCGAGTCGATGGCCTTGAGGCCGGTCTGCAGGGGTTCCTTCACCGGCTGACGCTTGACGATGCCGGGCGCCTTGAGCTCGATGCGGCGGGTGTGCGGGGTGTTGATCGGGCCCTTGCCGTCGATCGGCTGGCCGAGGGCGTCGACGACGCGGCCCAGCAGCGCCTCGCCCACCGGCACCTCGGCGATGCGGCCGGTGCGGCGGACCTCGTCGCCCTCGCGGATCTCCTGCGCCTCGCCGAAGATCGCGGCGCCGACGTTGTCCTCTTCGAGGTTCAGCACCAGCCCGTAGATGTTGTGGGGGAACTCGAGCAGCTCGCCGGCCGCGGCCTTGTCGAGGCCGTAGATGCGGGCGATGCCGTCGCCGGTCGAGAGCACGCGGCCGGTCTCCCGCACTTCGACGTCGCGCTGGTACTCCTGGATCTGGCGCTTGATGATGTCGCTGATTTCCGCGGCGCGGATTTCCATTCCCTTGGTTCCTCCCTGGCGTGTCGCGAGGCGATCCAGCAGGACGCCGGCGCGCGGTCACGCGGTCCGGGGCTCGGCGCTAGAGCAGCGAGCGACCCCCGGCGATACGATTGGCGAGCGACTGCAGCTGGGTGCGGACGCTGCCGTCGTAAACGGTACCCTCGACGTCGACGACGACGCCGCCGAGCAACTGCGGGTCGACCGCCGTCTCGGCCAGCACCGTGCGGCCGAGCTTGCGCTCGAACGCGGCGATGAGGCTCTGGCGCTGCGCGTCGTCGAGCGGCGTCGCCGAGGTGATGGTGGCGCGGACGCGCTGCAGCTTGCGGTCGAGGATCTGGGTGAACTCGCGCGCAATGCCGACCAGTTGGTCGAGCCGCCGGTGGTCGGCGAGCAGCGAGATGAAGTTGCGCGTCGTCGCGCCGAGCTTGAGGTTGTCGGCGATGGTCGTGGCGAGATCGCGGCGCGCGCTGGCGCTCAACAGCGGGTTGGCGAGCGCGGCGGCGATCTGCGGATCGTCGGCGACGGCGCCGAGGAGCTGCAGCTCGTTGCCGATCTGGTCGGTCGCGGTCTGCTCCTCGGCGACGGCGAAGATGGCGCGGGCGTAGCGCCGGGCCACGGAGCCGACGATCATCGGGTCACCTCGCGGACGAAGTCGTCGACGAAACGCGCCTGGTCGGCGGCGGCGAGCCGCTGCGGCGCGATCTTCGCCGCGATCGCCAGCGCGTGCTGCGCGACGTCGGCGCGGAGTCGTTCACGGGCCTGCCGGAGCTCGTTCTCGGCGGTGCGCTCGGCGTCGCGCTGGATCGCCTCCGCGGTGTGGCGGGCGGCGGCGAGGATCTGATCGCGCTCGGCGGCGATGTCGGCGCGCGCCTGCTGCAGCATGCCCTCGAGCTCGCCGGCGAGCTTGTCGAGGCGCTGCTGCATCTCGGCGCGCAGGGCCTCGGCCTCGCGCCGCGCCCGCGCGGCCTTCTCGAGCGCTTCGCGGACGTGGCTGCGACGCTCGATCATGACGTTGCGGATCGTCGGCCAGAAGCGGCTCAGCAGATAGACGAAGATGCTGAAGTTGACGGCCGTGAAGGCGAGCTTCGTCCAGGGCACGCCGGGAATGTGGTGCGCCTCGGGGATATCCTCGGCGAGGGCGGCCAGCGGCAGGAGCAGGCCCAGGGCGACGGCGAGCAGACGGCTCATGCGCGGGCGCTCCCGGCGACGCGGTCGAGCATCTCGGCGGCGACCTGCTCGGCCTCGGAGGCGAGCGCGCGCCGCGCCTCGTCGACCTGGCGCGCGACCTGTTCGCGACGATGCGCGAGATCGAGCGCGATCTTGGCGCGTGCCGCGGCGATTTCGTCGTTGGAGGCGGCGATCGCGGCGTGGCGGGCGGCCTCGGCCTCCTGCGCCATCGCGTGCCGCTGCTCGAGCAGCTTCTGGTCGTACCGCGCGCGGTCCGCTTCCGCGGCAGCGGCCAACTCTTCGGCGTCGTGTGCTGCCTGCACCGTGCGCTGGTGGCGTTGGTCGAGCACCTGGGTGGTGGGGCCGAAGACGAAGGCCCTGAACACCATCCAGAAGACGATGAACAAGGCGACCTGCGCAAATATCGTATAGTCGGGAGCGAGCTGCATGTGTCTCTGGCTGGGTTCCGCGTGGCCTGGCGGCGAGGTCCGCCGGCGCGGAACGGATCCGTGGTTTCTGAAGTTGTGAGGTGCGGGTACGGGCGAGCGCGGGGCTGCGCTCAGCCGGCGGCCTCCGACGAACGGCGGCCGCCGCCGCCGCGCTCCTCGGCCGGGAAGAGCGCGACGCGCTTGTCGCTGCGCTCGGCGCGACCCGCCGCCGCGCCACCCATGGAGCAGTGACCCTCGAACACGACCCCCTCGTGAATGACCAGACACGGCGTGCTGATGTTCCCCGCCACCGACGCGGGCGCCTTGAGCTCGACGCGCCTGCGCGCCGTCAGGTCGCCGGTGACGCGCCCCTGGACGACGATGGTGTTGGCGACGATCTGTGCCGAGACGTCGGCGGTCTCGCCGAGCACCACCATCTCCTGAGCGCTGATCTCGCCTTCCACCTGCCCGTCGATCCGCACGCTGCCTTCGAACGTCAATTTCCCTTCCACCCGGCTGCCCTGGCCGAGGTGCGCCTGCACGTCACGCGCGCTCGCCGGCGCGCTCGCACTCGCCGGCGCGGCAGCCTGCAGAGGCTCGTCAGACTTCTGCGTCTTGTCGTCTTTCACGAACAACGCCATCGTCTCACTCCTGAAGTTGTCGCGCGGGGATTGCGGTGAACGGTGGGGCTATAGCGGGGGTTTACACGCAAGTCAAAACGGGGTCGCTCTCCCTCGGGGTCCGCCGCGAGCGGCTGCGGCGCGCCGCCGAGACTCGGCCGAGACACCCCGCCTCGCGGCGCGATTCAGCGCGCCCCGAGGCGCGTCAACAACCCGTCCAACTCGTCGAGCGAGAAGTACTCGATGACGATGCGGCCGGAGCCGTCGCTGCGATGGCGCAGATGCACCCGCGTCGCCAGCGCCCGCGCCAGATCCGCCTCGGCGGCGCGCCGTTCGATGTCGTCCTCCGGCGCGCGCCGACGCTCGCGCACCAGCCGCTCGGTGTCGCGCACCGAGAGCTTGCGGCTCGCCGCCTCGCGCGCCAGCGCCGCCTGCGCCGAGGTGGACTCGAGCGCCAGCAGGCTGCGACCGTGACCAGCCGACAGCTCACCCGATTCGAGCTGCGCCAGCACGGACGGGGGGAGCTGCAATAGACGAATGCTGTTTGTTACAGCAGAACGTGTTTTGCCCACGCGCGCGGCGATCTGTTCCTGCGACAGATCGAATTCGTCTCCGAGCCGCTTGTAGGCGCGGGCCTCTTCGACCGGGTTGAGATTCTCTCGCTGCAGGTTCTCGATCAGCGCCAATTCGAGGGCTTCGATGTCGTCGGCGTCGCGGAGCGAGATCGGCACCCGCTCGAGGCCGGCGCGCTGGGCGGCGCGGAGGCGGCGTTCGCCGGCGATCAACTGGTAGCCGTTGCCGGCCGGCCGGACGAGCAGAGGCTGGAGCAGGCCCTTCTCGCGGATCGAGGCCGCGAGCTCTTCGATCGCGACCTCGTCGAAGATCTCGCGCGGTTGGTAGGGATTGGGGACGATCGAGCTGATGGCGGCGGTCCGCTCCGATTCCGCAGGCGTCCGAGTGCGGTCCGGCGTCGCTTGAGCCGCGCCGGGAATCAGCGCGCCGAGCCCCCGCCCGAGGCCGCGTTTACGAAGGTCGTTCATCGGTCTCTCCTGGTGAGCCCTCTTCGCCCTGCTGCGCGGCGATCAGCTCGCGCGCCAGGTCGAGGTACGCCTGCGCGCCCTTTGACGCGGGGTCGTACAGAGCGGCCGGCATTCCGTGGCTCGGCGATTCGCTCAGGCGAACGTTGCGGGGGATCACGGTGCGAAACACCCGATCCGGAAAGTGTCGGCGCACCTCGTCCGAGACCTGGTGCGAGAGGCTGTTGCGGGTGTCGAACATGGTCAGAACGATGCCGTCGATTGCCAGGTCGCGGTTGAGCCCCTCGCGGATCAGCTCGACCGTCTCCAGCAGCGCGCTCAGGCCCTCGAGCGCGTAGTACTCGCACTGCAGGGGAATGACGATCGCGTCCGCGGCGGTCAGGCCGTTCAAGGTCAGGAGTCCGAGCGACGGCGGGCAATCGATGATGATGAAGTCGAACTGGTCGCGAACCGACGCCAGTGCTTCGGCAAGCCGGAACTCGCGACGCGGCGCCGATACGAGCTCGACCTCGGCACCGACCAGATCGCGATGAGCCGGGATGAGGTCGAGCGAGCTCACCTGTGTGGCGATCTTTGTCTCCTCGGCGCGCCGCTCGCCGAGGAGCAGATCGTAGGTGGTGGGGCCCTCGCTGTCCCGCAGGCCGAGCCCGCTCGAGGCATTGCCCTGCGGGTCGAGATCCACCAGCAGGACGCGTCGTTCCTGCAGGGCGAGACTGGTGGCGAGATTCACCGCGGTGGTCGTCTTGCCGACGCCGCCCTTCTGGTTCGCCACACAGATGATCCGCCCCACGCGCACCTCGATCGCCGCGACGTCGCTAGCACAGGTGGCCCTTGCACACCAGAAATGCGCTGGGAACCAGTGCCGCAGATCACTCCGGTCGCCCTCCACCGGCGCCTTGAGCGTGCCCCAGGAGGATGTTCCACGAGAAACCTGACGGTGAAACAGGGGGCAACCGTTCCACGTGAAACTTGACAGTGAAACAGCGCCGGAGTTAGGTCGGCGCCCATGGAGATCAGCGAACGGGATGCAGGGTTCGTGATCGGTCTACTGCTTGGCGAGGGCCACTTCGGTGGCGACGGGCGCCAGCCGCAGGTGACCCTGCGCATGCATACCAAGCATGAGCGACTCTTCCGCTGGCTGGAACGGACCCTGCCGGGCGGACGCCTCTACGGTCCATATACCCACGGCGGGCGAAGCTACTTCCAGTGGATGATCCGTGGCGCTGCGCTTCGCGAAGAGTTGCTGCCGATCATCGACCGCAACCGGGATCTCCTGGACGAGCACACGGAGAGCCGCTACGCGGCGATGTGCGAGCGATACGGGCTCAGGTAGGACGGCGCTGCTCGAAGAGAAGGGTCCGGGGCGTACCGTCCGGAAGCGTGTAATCGACGCGTCTCGCGCCGGCTGGGACGGCGGCGCTGGCGGCCCGCATTGCCAGCAGTTGCCCATGCGGGCGCAGAAAGGGCCGCGACAGTTCGCGCAACAGCACCAGGTCGCCAAGGGCGCGGGACGTAGCCAGGTCGTAGGCGCCGCGCTGGTCCTGCTCCGCCGCCATCACCTCGATGCGAGCGTGCATCGGTCGGGCGTTGCCGAGACTGGCAACCCGGCAGACCTCCTCGAGAAACGAGACCTTCTTGCCCCGGGCCTCGATGAGGGTCACCCGCGCCCCTGGGCATACCATGGCGATCACCAGTCCCGGAAAGCCGGCGCCGCTCCCCAGATCGACGATGGCGGAGGCATCGCGGCAATGCGCGGCCGCGAACAGCGAGTCGGCCAGGTGCTTGTTGAGCAACAGGTCGACGTCCTCGGCGGAGCCGACCAGTGAAACCCTTCGATTCCACAGCCGCAGGAGATCGACATAGGCGCGCAGCGCATCGACATGCGCCTCGTTCAGCTCGAATCCGGTGCTCCGGCGCGTCCAGTCCCGCAGCGCCTGCCAGTCGGCCACGAGTGCTCCGGCGATCTCAGGCGGCGCCGATCCGGCGCAGATGGATCGACAGCAGCGACACGGCGGCGGGAGTAACGCCGGCGACCCGCGACGCCTGGCCGAGCGAGCGCGGACGGAGGACCGACAGTCGCTCCCGCACCTCGCGCGACAGGCCGGGAATGGTGTCGTAGTCGAAGGCGTCGGGAATCCGCGCATCTTCCATGCGGGCGGCGCGGCGGATGGCGTCGTTCTGGCGGTCGACGTATCCGGCGTACTTGATCGCGACTTCAACCTGGGCCGCCGCATCGGGCGCCGGCAGCGGCGGCGCCTCGTTCAGGAGGCTCCAGACGCCCGCCAGATCGAGCTCGGGGCGCCGCAGCAACTGGGCGAAGGAGCAGGGCAGGCGGAGCGGCGTCGAGCCCAGGGCTTCGACCCGGCGGTTCAGCTCCGCCGTCGGTGTAGCCACCGTTGTCTGCAGCAACTCGATGGCGCGTTCGATCGCCGCCCTCTTCGCCAGCGTGCGCGCCCAGTCGGGCTCGTCGACCGCGCCCGCCCGACGGCCGATCTCGCGCAACCGCAGGTCGGCGTTGTCCTCGCGCAGCAGCAGGCGATGCTCGGCGCGCGAGGTGAACATGCGATACGGCTCGCCGCCGACGCCGCGCAGGACCAGATCGTCGATGAGCACGCCAATGTATGCCTGCTCGCGGCGCAGCACCAGCGGCGGCTCGCCGCGTAGGCTGAGCGCGGCATTGATGCCGGCCATCAGCCCCTGCGCCGCGGCCTCCTCGTAGCCGGTCGTGCCGTTGATCTGCCCGGCGTGGTAGAGGCCGCCGACCAGCTTGGTCTCCAGCGACGGCCAGAGCTGGGTCGGGTCGACGTAATCGTACTCGATCGCATAGCCGGGCCGCATGATGGCCGCGTCCTCCAGCCCGGGGATCGAACGCACCATCGCCGTCTGCACATCCAACGGCAGGCTGGTCGAGAGGCCGTTGGGATAGATCTCGACCGTGTCGAGCCCCTCGGGCTCGAGAAAGATCTGGTGCCGCTCCTTGTCGGCGAAGCGGACGACCTTGTCCTCGATCGAGGGGCAGTAGCGCGGCCCGCGGCTCGAGATGCGGCCGCTGTACATCGCCGAGCGATCGAGCGCGCCGCGCACGATCTCGTGCGTGCGCGCGGTCGTGTAGGTGATGTGGCAGGGGACCTGCTGCTGAGGGATGCGTTCGGTGGCGAACGAAAACGGCCGCGGCGGATCGTCGCCCGGCTGGACTTCCAGGCGGTCGAAGTCGATGGTGCGCGCGTCCAGACGCGGGCAGGTTCCCGTCTTCAGACGGCCGACGCGGAAGCCCAGCCCGGCGAGTTGCTCGCTGAGTCCGCGGGCCGCGAAATCACCCGCCCGCCCCGCGGCGCTGCTGCGCAGGCCGACGTGGATGAGACCGTTGAGGAAGGTGCCGGTGGTGAGGATGACGCGCTGCGTCAGGATGGTCTCGCCGAGCTCGGTCTCGACGCCGGCGACGCGCCCGCCGTCGATCAGCAAGGCGACGACGCTCGCCTGGTAGACGGAGAGCGACGGCGCCGTCTCGAGCCGCGTCTTCATGCGATCGCGGTATCGGCGCTTGTCCGCCTGGGCGCGCGAGGCGCGCACTGCCGGGCCCTTGCGGGTGTTGAGCTGGCGGAACTGGATGCCGGTCTCGTCGATCGCCCGCGCCATCTCGCCGCCGAGCGCGTCGATCTCCTTCACCAGGTGGCCCTTGCCGATGCCGCCGATCGCCGGATTGCATGACATCTGGCCGATGTGGTCGAGGTTGAGCGTCAGCAGCGCGGTCGCGCAGCCCATGCGCGAGGCGGCGAGCGCCGCCTCGATGCCGGCGTGGCCGGCGCCGACCACGACGACGTCGAACGGCGTCGCGCGCGCCCGCGGCGCGCTGCCGGATGGGTCGATCGGAAAAGGGGTCATGTATCGAGAGGACGTTTGCGGACGATGGCGGCGACCGCGTGATCGCGGGTCACCGCCCCGATGTGCTCCAGCGCCGCGTGCAAATCAACGCCGCTCGGAACCGACAGCCGATGAATGGGGTGCGCGCACGTCCGCGCTGGCGTTCCCGAAGGCCCGATGTGGCAGCGAGCCCGGCAGGCCAACGGCCCGGCGCATTCAGCGGTGGTGGGCTGATCCATGACGTCTGGCGGCGGCACCGTCACTTGCCGAGGCAGAACTCGCGGAAGACGGCGTCGAGGACGTCGTCGCTGGTGACCGCGCCGGTCACCGTGCCGATGTGCTCCAGCGCGGCCTGCAGATCCACGGCGACGAGCTCCGGGGGCAGGCCGGCGAGCCGCGCCGCATCCGCGGCGGCGAGGCTCGTGGCGACGCGTGCGAGCGCCTCGCGCTGGCGCATGCTGGTGAGCGGCGGCACGTTGTCGGCCCATTGCACGCCGGCCTGGGCGAGGATGGCCTGACGCAACGCGTCGAGGCCGCGCGCGGTGGTCGCCGAGACGCGGAGGCAGCGGTGGGCGGCCGCGGCCGCGGCCTCGTCCGCGGCCGACCACGCCGAGGGCAGGTCGCTCTTGTTGAGCACGGCGATGGCATGGTCGCGGCCGAGCAGGGCGGCCTGATCGGCGAACGGCCGCGCCGTGTCGAGCACCACCAGGACGAGGTCGGCGGCGGCGGCGGCGTCCGCGGCGCGCGCGACGCCGAGCCGCTCGGCGGCGTCGGCGGCATCGCGCAGCCCGGCGGTGTCGATGAGCGTCACCGGGACGCCGTCGAGGTCGACCATCGCCTCGATCACGTCGCGCGTCGTGCCAGGCTCGGGGGTGACGATGGCGCGTTCGGCGCCGAGCAGGGCGTTGAGCAGGCTGGACTTGCCGGCGTTCGGACGGCCGCTGAGGGCGACCCGCAGGCCGCGCCGCAGCAACTCGCCGCGAGCGGCGGTGGCGAGCAGGGTGGCGACCGCGAGGCGCGCCGCCGCCAGGTCGTCCGCCAGCACGGCGGGATCGAGCCCGACGTCCTCGTCGCCGAAGTCGAGCAGCGCCTCGACGTGCGCCTTGGCGCGCACCAGGCGCGCGCGGATGCCGCCGAGGTGCGCCGAGAGCGCGCCGCCCAACTGCGCCGCCGCCGTCGTCGCGGCGTCCGCGGTGCGCGCCGTGACCAGCGCCATCACGGCCTCGGCCTGGGTGAGGTCGAGGCGGCCGTTGAGGAAGGCGCGTTTGGTGAACTCGCCCGCCAGCGCCGGCCGCGCGCCGCACGCCAGGACCGCTCCCAGCACCTGTTCGAGCACCACCGGGCTGCCGTGGCAGTGGAGCTCGAGCACGTCCTCGCCGGTGTAACTGCGCGGCGCGCGCATCAGCACCGCCATCCCTTCATCGACCGCGGTGCCGTCGGCGCAGACCCGGCCGGCGTAGAGCCGATGCGATCGCCACGCCCCGGCGCTGCGGCGGCGAAAGACCGCGTCGGCGATGGCGGGCGCGTCCGGCCCACTGACGCGCACGATGCCGATGCCGCCCGGTCCGGGCGGCGTCGCGATCGCGGCGATGGTGTCGGGTACGTACATGCGCTGAAGGGCCTACACGCGGCGACGAGGACGCGAAGCGGGCCAGTGGCCCTGCTCCGTCTGAGCATCTTTGCGCCGCAGTTCAACCCTGGTTCGGCGACCCGGCGCCGTCCACGACGGATGCAGGACGGGGATGCCAGCGGGCGAACTTTCCCTCTGGATCCGGCGCCCACATGGGTCACCATGTGCCGCATGCGAAGCGACCTGGCGGGGTGGACCGCGCTCTTGGTGCTGGCGGGCGTAGTCGCCGGCGGCTGCAGCGACGGCAGTGGTGGAACGGCGCGCTCGACGGCGACAGCGACGACGGCGGTTCCAACCCATACCCCGACGGCGACGCCGGTCGCCACCGCCACCATCGTCTACGCCCTGGTGACGGTCGGCGACGCCTGCAACGGCGCCGATCGCAACGGCTTCGGCGCCGTGGCGTATCCGTACCGCATCGGCACCTACGAAGTGACCATCGGCCAGTACGCCGCGTTCCTCAACGCGGTGGCGCGATCGGATCGCCACGGGCTCTACCACCTCGGCATGGCCGGCAACGGGAGCGTCGCCGGCATCGCGCAGAGCGGCGTCGACGGCGCGTTCACCTACGCCGTCGTCGGTCCGTTCGGCAGCGCGCCGCCGGGCGCGGCGAGCGGACCGGATCGGCCGATCACCTACGTCACCTGGTTCGACGCCGCCCGGTTCGCCAACTGGATGGCGAACGGGCAGCCGGCGGGCGCACAGGACGAACGCACCACCGAACGCGGCGCCTACGCGCTCGACGGCCGCGTCGCCGGCGACGCCGTGGCCAGGAGCGCCATCAATCCCAATACCGGCGCGCCGCCGAGCTACTACCTGCCGACGGAGGACGAGTGGTACAAGGCGGCATATTACAGCCCGGCCCTGGAGCGCGGCGGCGGCGGCTACCACAGCCTCGCCACGCAGAGCGACGACGATCCCGGGAACGTGCTCGGCGACGCGAGCAACCAGGCGAACCACATCAACGACGCCTCCGGCTCCTCGATCTATTCGGTCACCCAGGAAGCCACCCTCGATCCGGGTCAGAACTACCTCAGCGACGTCGGCGCCTTCCGCGCCAGCGCGAGCTACTACGGCACCTTCGATCAGACCGGCAACGTCTGGGAGTGGACCGACCGCGACGGCCGGTCCGGGCCGTATCGCGTCATTCGCGGCGGCGGCTGGACCTCGACGCCGCCCTATCTGCGATCGTCGCTGCGCCTCGGCTACGTGCCGGATCGCGACAACTCGAACTCCGGCTTCCGCCTCGCCGCGCCGGACGATGGCGCGGCGCCGCCGGGGTGCGCGACGGTCGACGCCGCGGTCGCGGAGCCGCCGGCGATCGCGCCGCCTCGATCCGCCGATCCGCCGCCCCGCCTGCCCGCCTACGGCGGCGACGTCGTCATCGAGCTGGCGCCGGTGGACGACGCCGGCAACGTCGACGACCGCACCGGCTTCGGCGGCGTCGCCTATGCCTACCGAATCGCCAGGTACGAGGTGACGATCGGTCAGTACGCCGCGTTTCTCAACGCCGTCGCCGCGTCGGATCCGCACGGCCTGTACAACCCGCGCATGGCCAGCGACGCCGCGATCGCCGGCATCGCGCGCCAGGGCGAAGACGGCGGGTACACCTACCACGTCATCGACAACGGCGGCGACAGCCGCGATCGGCCGATCACCTACGTGTCCTGGTTCGATGCGGCGCGCTTCGCCAACTGGCTGGCCAACGGGCAGCCGCTCGGCGCGCAGGACGAGACGACGACGGAAGACGGCGCCTACGCGCTCGCCGGCGCGGTGAGCGGCGCAGCGGCGGCGCGCAACGCCATCAACCCGAACACGGGCGCGCCGCCGGCGGCTTTCCTTCCCACCGAGGACGAGTGGTACAAGGCGGCCTACTACAGCCCGCTGCGCGACGCGGGGGCCGGCGGCTACTTCGGCTACGCGACGCAGAGCGACGATCCGCCCGGCAACCGCATCGGCGACGAGCCGAACCAGGCGAACTACTTCGCCGGCGGAATCTTCTCGGTGACGCAGGGCAGCGCGCAGGAGCCGGGGCAGAACTACCTCACCGACGTCGGCGCTTTCACCGCCAGCGCCAGCTACTACGGGACCTTCGATCAGAACGGCGGCGTGTGGGAGTGGAACGATCTCGACGACACGCCCGGCGCGTCGCGCGGTCTGCGCGGCGGCTACTGGTTCAGCGGCTCGCTGGCGCTGGAAGCGGCGCTCTTCTGCCAGGACACGACCACGCGCGAGAGCAACGACGTCGGCTTCCGCCTGGCCGCCCCGGGCCGATAGGGAACGGCTGCTGGCGCCGCCACGCCAGCGCCGCGCCCGGGCGGCTCACGCCTGGCCGCGCGCCGCGGTCGGGACGATGACCAGCCGACGGTAGTAGCCGCTGCCGGCGCTGCGCGTGCTCAAGGTCGGATCGCCCTGCAGCGCGAGGTGCACGACGCGGCGTTCGCGCGGGTTCAGCGGGTTCAGCGTCACCGGCCGCCCCTTGTCGCGGGCCCGCGCCGCCATGCGCTGCGCCAGCGCCTCGAGGGCGGCGCGGCGGCGGGCGCGATAGTCGTTGGCATCGACCTCGACGTGGCCGGCGTGCTCGTCGTCGTGGCCGATGACCCGATTGACGACGTACTCGAGCGCGTCGAGGGTCGCGCCGCGGCGACCGATCATGACGCCGCCGGCGTCGCCGTGGATGACCAGGCGCGACCCGTCGGCCTGGACGGTCGCCGCGACGTCGCACAGGCGCGCGATCTCGGCGAGGACGGTACGGGCGCGCTCGAGCGCCGCCGGGCTCGGCGGCGTCCCGACCGTCGCCGGTGCGGGGCGCGGCGGGCGGCGGTCCTGTCGCTCGCGCGGCGGCGGGCGGCGGACCGGGTGCGCGGTTCGTGGCGGCGCGGCCGCCGGCTGCGCGGTCGCGGCGACGGGTGCCGGCGCGTCGGTTGCCGGGGGCGCCGCCGCCGCCGTCGCGGGAGCTGGTGCGCCCGCCGCCTCGGCGGCCGAGCGGCGCAGGCTGGCGCGCACGCGCGCCCGTTTGCCGCCGAATCCGAACAGCCCCTTGGTGGCGTTGGCGAGGATTTCGATCTCGACCCGCTCGCGCGGCGCGCCGAGCAACTGCAGGGCGCGCGCGATGGCGTCGTCGATGGTGCGGCCTTCGGCTTCGATGGACTGCATGTTCTGCTCCGATCAACGCCGGCGCCACGGACGAGAGGGACGCGCCCACCAGCCCGCGCACCGCGCGGGCGACGATCAGGGCCGGCGCGACATCGCGTACTGCTGGCCGATCGTCAGCAGGTTGTTCACCAGCCAGTACAGAGTCAGACCGGCCGGGAAGTTGATGAACATGAACGTGAAGACGACCGGCATGATCATCATGGCGCGCTGTTGCGCCGGATCGGCCGCCGACGGCGTCATCCATTGCTGCACCAGCATGCTGCCGCCCATCACCAGGGTCAGCACCGGAATGCCCGGATGGGGCACGAACGGCAACTGGATCGAGCCCAGGCGATCGGGCGCCGAGAGGTCGGTGATCCAGCCGATGAACGGCGCATGCCGCAGCTCGACGGCGTTGAGCAGCGCGTTGTAGAGGCCGACGAAGACGGGGATCTGCAGCACCATCGGCAGGCAACCGCCGAGCGGGTTCACCTTGTGGCGCCGGTAGAGCTCCATGACCTCGCGGTTCATCTCGTCCGGCTTGTCCTTCAGCCGTTCGCGGATCTTCTGCATCTCCGGCTGCAGCTTCTGCATCGCGCGCATCGACTCGAAGCTCTTCTTGGTGAGCGGGAAGAAGAGCACCTTGATCACCACCGTGAGGAGGATGATCGCGACGCCGTAGTTGCCGGTGAAGCGGTGCAGGAAGCGGAGCGCCTGCAGCATCGGCAGGGCGATGAAGGTGAACCAGCCGAGGTCCACCGCCTTGCGCAGCCCGTGCCCGACCGCCTCCAGGCGGTCGATGTCCTTCGGGCCGGTGTAGACCTCGGCCTGCGTCCGGAACGTGCCCTGCGGGAAGATGACCATGCTCTGCACGTGGTCCTGGTCGCGGCGCATCCACACCCGCAGATCGTTGCTGGCCTCCGCCTCCGGCACCACCGCGGCGAGGAAGTAGTGGCCGCTGAACCCCATCCAGCCGATGTCGCCCTTGGCCTCGATCGGCGTCGCGCCGTCGAACTTGGCGAACGGATGCAGTTGCAGCTTGTTCTTCTCCAGCACCGACACCTGGTCGAAGACCACCTCGCTCGCGTTCGGCCCGGCGGGGTTCATCCCCTCGTTCCAGGCGAGCGACATCTGGGAGTAGCCCTCGGGCACCGCGCCGACGTCGAGATCGAGGGTCCAGACGTAGTCGTGGCCGTGCAGCGTGACCCGCTTCTGCACCGTGGCACCGTCGGGCATCGTGCCGGTGAAGGTCAGGGTCGCCGACTCGTCGCCGGTCAGCTCCAGGTTCGACTGATCGACGCCGTAGACGACCGCCGCGTCGCCGGCCGGCGGCTTGTCGGCACCGATCAGCGTCACCCCGAGGGGCAGTTGGTCGGGAGCCGGGAACTGGATGAGCTGCAGTGGCGGGCTGTCCCTGGCGACGGTGGTCAGGTAGCGCTTCAGCTCCAGGCCCTTCAGGCGGGCGCCGAGGGTGGTGAAGGTGGCGCGGTAGAGGTCGGTATCGACGACGACGTCGCGCGCGCTGGCCACCAGCTCCGGAGCCAACGCCGACTGCGGCCGCGCCTCCGCCTCCGTCGGCGCCGACTTCTCCACTGCTCCCGGCGCCGCCGCCGGCGATCCCTGCTCGGCCGGCGCCGGGGGCGGCTCCGCCGGCGGATAGAGACGGTGGACGATCAGCTCCTGGTAGAGCGCGACGATCAGCAGCGAGATGGCGATGGCGAGGAGAACGCGGCGTTGTTCCATGACGGCGTCACTCCGGGCTCACTCGACCGGGTCGTACCCGCCGGGATTGAGCGGGTGACAGCGGGCGAGGCGGCGCAGCGCCCGCCAACCGCCGGCGAGCAGGCCGTGTCGGGCGATCGCGTCCGCCGCGTACCGCGAGCACGACGGCGCGAAGCGGCAGTGCGATCCCAAGAGCGGCGACACCAGCACCTGGTAGGCGCGGATCGCCGCCAGGGCCGCGCGCCCGCCGAGGCCGCTAGCCGAGGCGGAGGGCGCGGGACAGCTCGTCGACGACATCGGCGTACGAGAGGGTTGGGGCGCCCGGGCGGGCGATGACGATCAGATCGCGCGCCGCGCCGAGCCGCGGGCGGTGGCGGCGAAAGAACTCGCGCACCAGGCGGCGGATGCGGTTGCGCTCCGGGGCGTTGCCGACCTTGCGGCTGGTGGTGATGCCGAGGCGGACGTGCGGCCCCGACGTGCCAGAGCTGATCACGATGAAGTGCGGTGCCGACTGCCGGCGCCCGTCGCGCTGCAGCGCGACGAACTCGCGCCGCGTGCGCACCCGATAGCGGCGCGGAAAACGCTGCGAGCGGTCACCGTCCGCCGCCGGCGTCACCGCGGCTGCTTCGCCGGAATCGAGACCGTCAGCCGCTTGCGCCCCTTGGCGCGCCGCCGCTTGAGCACGCCGCGCCCACCCGGGGTCGCCATGCGGGCGCGAAAGCCGTGCGTCCGCTTCCGCCGCCGATTACTCGGTTGATAGGTCCGTTTCATGCTCGTCCTTCGGATTGGCTGAGGGATGAGATGCCGTCGGCGGCAGCCCAACCGGGGTCAGACACCACATCACCGGCAGCAAGTCAATTCGCCGCGTTACGACGCCGGCGCCGCCTCGGCGGCCGCCTTGCTGTGGTGTTTGGCGAAATGGTCCGGGCACAGGCCGCGCCGCAGGGGCGCCTTGCCGCAGCCGGCCTCGTTGCACGACCGATGGCGCGGCTTGCCCATCTTGCCCTTCCGCCAGCTCCGGTAGTGGCGGTCACAGTACCCCTTGGCGCGCACCACCTTGTCGCAGTTGGCGGCCTTGCACGTGCTCTCGTCTGCCATTGCCCGACTCCTCCTCACAGATCGCGCCCGCCCAAGCCCTGCCAGCCCTCGCCCCGCTGGACGCAAGCGCTCTGTATGGCACGCGCCGCGCGGTGAATCCACCACCCCAGCGGCGGGTCCGACCGCGCGGCGTCCGGGATGCAGGCGGGGCGGTCGTCAGAATCGAGCTTGATTGTTCGCTTTCGGATTTGTCATGTTACGGGGACGTTACAGTTAGGGGGATCTCAATGAGACTTTCAGGGGCGGGGTTGGCCACCGCGACTGCGGTGGCGTTCTTCTGGTGCGCCGCGCTGCCGGCGCACGCGGCGCTGAGCAAGGACGAGCTGAAGTGCCAGAGCACGGTGGCGAAGAAGGGGCGCGTGTTCGTCAAGAAGCGCCTCAAGGCGCTGTCGAAGTGCCATGACGACGTCCTCGCCAAGAAGCTGCCGGAGACCACGGACTGCACGCTCGAGACGGCGACGAAGGCCAAGATCGACAAGGCCGCGGACAAGCTGCACGGCGCCATCGTGCAGTCCTGTCCCAACAGCGTGCTGACCGGCGGGTTCGATTTCGGCGGCGACTGCCTCGGCGTGTCGACCGGCGCCGCGCTGGCCGACTGTCAGCTCGCCAGGCACGAGAGCGAGACCGACGCGCTGATCGAGATGATCTACCGGTTGGAGCCGCACAAGAAGTGCAACGGCGGCACCAACGTCGGCAAGGTGTGCACCAGCAACGCCGGCTGCCCCTCCGCCGCCTGCGTCTACATCCCCGAGACGCCCGGCAAGTGCACCGGCGGCGTCAACGCCAACGCCCTCTGCAGCGCCGACGCCGAGTGTCCGGGCGCGCTCTGCCGGGCGTCGGACGAGGCCCTCGCCTGTCTGAAGCAGATGTCGAAGGCGCTCAACAAGCTGGCGGGCAAGCGCCAGAGCATCCTGCAGAAGTGCAAGAGCAGCGTCGCCAAGGGCAAGCTCCCGTCCGGCACCAACTGCGTCGCCACGACGCAGAGCAGTCTCGACGCCGAGCTCACCGCCGCCCGCACGGCGGTTCTCAACGCCTGCTCGGCGACGGCGACCGCCGGCCTGGGCTTCGGCGGCGCCTGCGACGAGATCACCGACCAGGCGTCGGTGGCGGCCTGCACCACCTGCGCCGCCGACCGCGCCGCCGACAACCTGGTGCTCGCGCAGCACGGCACGCCCGCCAAGGGTGGCGCGGCGGTGCTGAAGCAGATCACCAACCCGGGCACCGAGTGCGTCGGCGGCCGCATGAGCCGCTGCCGCGCCAACGACTACCTGCTCGCCAACGATCGCATCCGCATCGTCGTGCAGGACATCCAGCGCAATCTCTTCGGCATCGGCCAGTACGGTGGCCAGATCATCGACGGCGACCTGGTGCGCACCAGCGGACCGGACCGCGACAACTTCGAGGAGTGGGCGATCTCGCTGAACATCGAGAGCACCGCCCACTACACCTCGCTGACCATTCTCAACGACGGCAGCAATGGCGGTCCCGCCGTGCTGCGCGCCACCGGCGTCGACGACCTCATCGACTTCGTCAACCCGAGCTCGGTGGTCGCCAGCTTCGGCTTCCTGCTGCCGGCGAGCGTCGACGACGTCGACCTGCCGGTCACCATCACCACCGACTACATTCTCGAACCGGGCGCCAACTACGTCCGCGTCGAGACCACCGTGCACAACACCAGCGGCGCCGCCATCGACATCTTCTTCGGCGAGTACATCGGCGGCTCCGGCCAGCTCGAGCTGTTCCAGACGGGCTACGGCTTCGGCGAGCCGTTGGTCACCAGCGTCTGCCCGTCCACCATGCCGAATCTCTGCAACTTCACCGCCTGGAGCGGCTTCGGCGACGGGGACGGCGTCTCGTACGGCTACATGCACCAGGTGCCCGGCTCGAGCACCTTCACCACCTCGGGCGTGCACGTGCCGCAGCTCAAGACCGACGTGCTGCTCGCCCTCATCGGCCTCGCCGGCCCGCCGCACCACATCGGCGCCAACGGCGATCCCGACGATTCCCTCACGCTGACCCGTTACTTCATCGTCGGCGACGGCAGCACGGCGAGCATCGAGGACACCCGCAACGAGATCCAGTGCGTGCCGACCGGCACGTTGACCGGCAACGTGACCGCCGGCGGCAGTCCGGCCGCTCGCGCCGGCGTCGCGGTGATCGCCGATCCCGCCTTTGGCCCGGCCGGCGTGTCCAAGAACGTCTTCATCCACGCCAAGACCGACGACGACGGGAACTTCTCGGTCACGCTGCCGCCGGGCAATTACAAGGTCGCGGCGGCCGTGGACGGCTCCCCGTACGAGGGCGGCGGCTCGACGCCGCTCGAGCACCCCGTCACCATCACCGCCTTCACCTCCACCAGCCAGAACATTGCCATCCCCGCCACCGGCGCCCTGCAGGTCACGGTGGTCGACGAGAACAACGATCCGAGCCCGGCGAAGGTGTCGGTGGTCGGCTTCGATCCCAGCCCCGGGGTGGTGGTCGCCCAGACGCTGTTCGGGATCATCAACAACCGCACCGGGATGTTCCACGACCTCGAGGACCCGTATCCGTTCGGCATGGCGAAGGTCGCCTGGGTCGGTCCGAGCGGCGACTCCGGCGTCATCCCGCTCGAGCCGGGCAACTACCAGGTCTACGTGTCGCGCGGCAGCGAGTTCTCCCTCGACTCGATCCCGGTGACGATCACCGCCAACACCACGACGCCGGTGTCGGCGCAGGTCGAGCGGGTCATCGATTCCGACGGCTTCGTCTCGGCCGACTTCCACGTCCACGCGATCGACAGCCCCGATGCGGCGGTCACCAACGTGCAGCGCGTCAGCGCCATGCTCGGCGACGGCATCGAGTTCTTCGCCACCACCGACCATGACTTCCGCTCCAATTTCCAGCCCACCATCGACGCGCTGGGCGCCGCCGACCTGATCGGCACCACCGTCGGTCAGGAGATCACCACCTTCGACTACGGCCACTTCAACGGCTGGCCGCTGGTGCAGGACTTCACCAAGGTGAACAACGGCAGCGTCGACCACGGCGGCGCCGCGCCCGACGGCCAGGACTATCCGTCGGCCGGCTACTACAGCGAAGCGCCGGTCGGCATCATCGCCGACGCCCACGCCGCGGCCCCGGGCGCGTCGAACACCGTGCAGGTCAACCACGTGCACAGCTTCTTCGGCCTCGACGGCGGCTCGGGTCTGGCGATCGACACCGCCCTCACGCCGCCGCAGTCGGCGGTGCCGGCGGCGGCGCGACGCCTCAATCCGTCGATCACCAACTTCTTCAGCGATACGTTCGACGCCCTGGAGATCTGGATCGGCGACGATCGCGCCCAGGTGGCGACGAACTTCCTCGGCCAGAACGCGGGCGACTGGTTCAACCTGATCAACCAGGGCATCGTCCGCACCGGCATTGCCGACTCGGACACCCACAACCAGTTCGTCGGCGTTTCCGGCCTGCCGCACAACATGGTCGCCATGCCCACCGACGACCCGGGCGATCTGAGCGCCATGGCCGATACGGTCTCCGCCAACGTCAACGCCGGCCGCTCGTTCGGCACCAACGGGCCGATGGTCCGCGTCTCGGTCTCCGCGGCGTCGACCGGCGAGACCGCGTCGCTCGAGCTCGGCGATCCGCTGACCATCAGCACCACCGATGGCGAGGTGACGATCAACGTCGACATCCAGAGCCCGACCTGGGCCGAGTTCAACCGGGTCGAGTACTACATCAACCCGGTCACCACCCGGGTCATCAAGCCGAACGTCCAGACCGGGGCCGGCCTGGTGAACGTCAAGCGCTACACGATCACGCCGACGGCGACGCAGAACGTCGTGCCGGTGCCGGTACCGGTGGCCGGGACGTCGTCGAGCCGTCTCGAGGCCAGCACGTCGCTGAACCTCACCGGCCTCACCCAGGACATCTGGGTGGTCGTCATGGTGAAGGGCACCGATGGCGTGTCGAAGCCGCTCTACCCGGTGATCGGCAACAGCCTGAAGACCAGCACCAACACCACGCTGGCGCAGCTCACCGACGGCAACCTCGGCGAGGACGGCATCACCGCCCTGGCCTTCACCAACCCGCTGTTCGTCGATGTCGACGGCGGCGGCTGGACGCCGCCCGGGGTGCTCGTCAATCCTTGATGCCCGACAACGGTTCGTGTCCGCGCGGGGCGGGCGGCAGTCGCCGCCCGCCCCGCTTCATTTCCCCGCCCGTCGTCGCCGCCCTGCTGCTGGCCACCAGCCTGCTGGCGGCTGCCGCCGCGCCCGCCGCGGTGGCGCCGCGCCTGCGCGCCCTGCTCAAGGCGGGCCGCACCGTCGTCGCCGGCGCGGTGACCGACACCACTTCGTACGATGACGACCGCGTCGCCGTCGTCGCCTTCAGCGCGACGACCATCTTCCGCGGCGCCGGCGAGCCGCCAGTGGCACTGTCGCTGGTCGAGCTGCACGAGGGCTCGGACGCGCCGCCCCTGACCGCCGGCATGGAGGGCCTCGCGTTCCTGCAGCCGGCGCGGATGACGTCCTATCTGCAGCGCACGCTGCCGGCTGGCCGCTACCAGCAACTCATTCCCGGCTACGGCGCGTTCATCGCCGCCGCCGACAAGGCCGACGCCGAGCGCCAGGTGTCGATCATGCGACGCGTGCTGCACCTCGCCGGCGGCGGCGCCCTGTCCGATGCCGAGGCGCGCCAACTCACCTTCGACCTTCTCGCCAGTGGCAGCCCGGTGCTGGTCGAGGACGGCGCCGCCGGCCTCGGCGATCTCCGCCGCGACCCCACCCTCACCAGCGCCGAGGACGCGACGCTGAGCGCCGCGCTGTTGCGCCAGAACCTCCCCGATCGGGTACGCATCGCCCTCATCCACGCCGTCGCCGATGCGCGGCTCGCGTCGATGGTGCCGACCCTCAGGCAGATCGGCTCGCCACCGCCGGTCATGGAGGCGGCGTGGAAGGCGCTCGACCAGCTCGGGGCCGGGGCCAGCGACGACGACATGCGCCAGCGCCTGGCCAGCGACGACCCCGGGACCCGCATCGCCGCGGCGCGCGAGATGCTGGCGCGCTCCGGCGCCGGCGCCCTCGCCGCGGTGTCGCCGGTGGCGATCCGCGACCCCGACCCCAGCGTGCGCCTGCAGGTGGTCGAGGCGGTCGGCGCCCTCGAGGATCCCGCCGCCCTGCCGACGCTCGAGCAGGCCTTCGTCGACGAAGCGATCAACCAGCGCCAGGCGGCGGCGCGCGCCATCGTCGCCATCGGCGGCAAACCCGCCGTCGACGCGCTCGGCCGCCTCGCCGTGCAGGGGCCGGTGGACTCGCAGCGCTACGCCGTGCTGGTGCTCATGACGTTGGATTCTCCGGATGCGCGCCCGGTGCTCGCGCAACTCGCCAAGACCCATCCCGATGCCGCGACCCGCGACCTCATCACGCACGGCTTCCCCAAGGGCGAGCACTGAGCGGCGCCGCGCCGCCGCGGTGGCGGGCGCGCTCCTGGTGGTGCTCGGGGTCGGCGCGCCGGCGGCGGCGCACGACATCACCTCGCACGCCGTCCGCGAGCTGGTGCGCATCCAGGGAACGCTCGGCAGCGCCACCCCGCCGCCGAACGGGCGCCAGCTCACGTTCACGGTCCGCGGCCAGCGCCTGCCGTTCACCGCCAGCGAGTGGCGCGTCTTCGCCTTCGCCGACGACGCGACGCTCAAGCAACCCGAGGCGCCGGCGCCCGAGTTGGTCGGCGACCGCGCCATTCTCCGGCGCGTCATCACCGCCCGGCCGGATCAGCTCATCACCATCCTCGCCGAACGCCGTCCGGGTTCGAGCGACTTGTTCGTGCTCACCGTCGACCGCTGCCCGGAGCGCTAGTCGCGGGTGGCGCCGGGCCGCTGGCTACCGATCGGCGAGGTCGATCACACCGCCGTCCGCCGCCCGTTCCGCCGCGCGGCGCGGCGCCTGATAGGCGCCGAGGTACTGCACGAAGTTGCAGCTCTGGATCATGAACGGCGGGTTGTCGGGGAACACCACCAACTGCGCGCCGTTGTTGTTGAGGGTCACGCTGCCGGTCGTCGGGCGCGAGGTCTGGAAGTCGTCGCTCGACCAGGCCACCAGGGTCGCGGTCGTGGCGCTGGTGACGTTGGCGCTGAAGCTGACCGTCGGCGGTTGGACCAGATTGGTGGCGAGGGTGACGAACAGCAGGCGGCCGTTGCTGGAGAAGGTGCCGTTCAACGAGCCGCCACAGCTCCGGTTGAAGGTGCCGTTGAACAGGCAGAGGTTGCTGCCCTGGGTGCTGAACGTCGACGGGCAGCGGTTGTTGGGGGTGCGCGTCGCCGTCGGTTGGCGCGTCGGGGTCGGGGTGCGCGTCGGCGTCGCCGGCGTTCCGCCGGTCGGCGTCACCGCGGCACAGCCATTCAGCGCGTTGTTGACCGCGGTGATCAGGTCGTTGATCGTCACGTTGCCATCGCCGCTGCAGTCGCCGCAGCATTGCGCCCCAGCCTGGCCGGCCGTGAGCAGCAGCAGGGAGACGAAGAGGAGAATTCGCATCGGCCCTGCCTAGCCTACCCGTGGCGCCGATCCGAGAGACCCGCCGCCCCGTCGCCGGCGTTTGCCTTCTCGATGCCCGCGTGTCGCAATCGCCCGATGCGCCGCCTCGCACCATTGCTGCTGCTCGTCCTGGCCTCCCCTGCCCTGGCGCGACCGGTGCGGGTCTTCGTGGTCAACCCGCACCTGCGAATGCCCGCCAGCTATGCCGACTTCCGCGAGCAGATGTTCGCGCTGGTCGACGCCGCGCACCCGCGCCGCGCCGAGCTGGTGCAGCAGGGAGTGCCGGACATCGCGGCGCACCTGTCGCCGCGCGACCCGAGCGCGCCGGTGGACGCGCTGATCGTCTTTCCCGAGGACGTCGGCCTGGTCGCCGGTTTGATCGGCAGCCGCGGCGCCACGGCGCGGCAGATCACCGCGGCGACCGGCGGCTCGACCGTCGCCTTCCTCTCCCTCACCCTCGCCTACCAGCCGCTCGTCAGGTACTACGGCGACCGCTACCCGGGCCTGCCCGGTCTCGCCTACCTCTTTCTCGCCACCACGGACACCCACTACCGCGCCGTCTACGAGACCTTTCGCGATCTCGCGGCGACCTACGGCGTCTACGTCGCCGCCAGCGTCAACGTCGCTCCGGCGCGCCGCGTCGAGGCCGCGGCCGACCCCGCGCTGGTCGCTCGCTTGCGCGATCCCGACGAGCCCGACCGCGGTTATGCCTACGAGGCGATCGAGGGCCGGCCGGTGAACACCATGTTCCTCTTCGCGCCCGACGGCTCGGTGCTGGTCCACGACCGCGGCGTCACCCGGCGCGCGCCCGGCGAGACCGCCGGCGTCCTGCGCGGCAGCCTCGACAAGGCCTACCTCACCGAGATCGAACAGGATCCGCTCGGCCTGTCGTTGGGCGCGGTGCGCGATCTCGACGTCCTCGACACGCCGTTCGGCCGTCTCGGCGCGGTGACCTCGAAGGACGCCTGGATGGTCGACGTCAACGATCGCTACGACGCCAAGGGCGCGCAGCTCATCCTGCAGCCGGAGGCGTTCGATCAGTGGGCGTTCACCACCGACTTCTGGGCCCCCGATGGCTTCAAGGCCGGAGGCTTCGCCCAGGTGCAGCGCAACCCGTCGTTCCTCTACAACGCCACCTCCTGCCTGGTCGGCAATCTCTTCGACATCACCTTCGACGGCCAGGGGGCGGTGATCGGCAAGCGACACAAGCCGGTGCGCTCGGAGCAGTCCGCGGCGCTGGCGTGGATCGGCCAGGACCCCGACGCCGGGTTCGTCGCCGTCGCGCCCTGGGTCGCCGCCGATCCCGGCGGTCCGGACCTGGCGGCGCGGCGCGCGGCGCTGGTCGCCGCGGGCCTGCCGCTGCTGCCGAGCTCCGGCGTGCCGTGCATCCCGCCGCTCGGTCCGGGGTCGTGCGAGGACGGCTACCGCGAGTCGATCCAGCGCGTCGATGTCGACCTGCCCGCCGCCGGCGCCGCGCCGCCGCCGCGACAACCCGGGGCGCCGGTGCCGACGGCCTTCGGCACGGCATCGTTCATCGCCGCCGCCAGCGCCGAACAGCGCCATCCGCGCCTCGCCGCCGACGGCGACCACGTGTTCGTCGTCTGGCAGGAGCGCCGCGCCGACGTCGACCGGATCTACCTCGCCGTCAGCGACGACGGCGGCGCGACGTTCACCACGCGGCGCGCCAGCGATGCGCCCGACGGCGCGGCCGCGGAGTGGCGCCCGGCGGTCGCCTTCAGCCCGCGCACGCAGACGGTCCACGTCGTCTGGCAGGAGCCGTGCGCGGCCGCCGACGACGACTGCGGCCGCATCCTGTCGGCGCGCTTCGACACGGCGGGCCGCAAACAGGGCGGCGACGTTCGCGTCGACCGCGGCGCCGACGACGCCGGCAAGTGGAACGCCGCCCTCGCGGTGGACCGCGCCGGCAACCCGCTGGTCGCCTGGGTCGACGAGCGCGATCGCAGCGACCGCGGCCTGCCGCTGGAGCACATCTACTTCGCCCGCAGCCGCGACGGCGGCGCCACCTTCGGTCGCAACCTGCGCGTCGACCGCGGCCGTCCCGTCGACGTCGCCGCCGAGCTCGACAACAAGTGGGCGCCGGCGATCGCCGTGCGGCCGCCGTTCATCCAGATCGCCTGGACCGACTTCCGCGACTACCAGTGGGACATCTACACCACCCGTTCGCGCGACGGCCGCTACTTCGAGCCCAATGTGCGGGTCGACGACGGCGCCAGCGAGCGCATCCACGATCACCCGGCGATCGCCGTCGACCGGCGCGGCACCGTCCATGTCGCCTGGGCCGATCGCCAACGCCAGGACCCCGACACCGACATCCGCTACACCCGCAGCCCCGCCGGCGGCCGCCGCTTCGCCGCCAGCACCCGCATCGACGCCGGCGTCGCCGCCGCCAATCAGTGGCACCCCGCTCTCGCCGTCGACGGCGACGACGTCCTCATCGCCTGGCAGGACAACCGCCTCGGCGACAACGACGTGTTCTTCGCCCGCAGCCGCGACCGCGGCGGCACCTTCGCCGGCGATCAACGCCTCGACGACAGCGGCGGCGACCCCAGCGAGCAGACCCGCCCCGATCTTGCGATCGACGCCGTCACCCACACCGCCTACGCGGCATGGGAGGACGAGCGGTGGGGTCCGTCGAGGATCGCCCTGGCGAAGACGCCTCTCCGGTGACGAGGCGGCCGGGTTGTCAGGAGCACCGGTATCCCTTCGGGATGCGTGGCGGGCGGGAGCCCCTGCCCGGGGTATCTCCGTCGCAACGACCGACGGCCTGACGGGACAGCCTCGATCCTGAGCGGCGAGTCGCGGGGCCCCTGATCTCCACCTCCTCGCCTGCGCGGGTGTCCTCCCGTCCCGATCTGTGTTCATCTGTGCCCGATGGCGATCACCCGCGAGCTGATCCGCGCCGGCCTCGAGCGGGCGCGCTACATCACCACCGAGGCGGTGGAGACGGTGCTCTACCTGTCGCTGGTGCTCGAGAAGCCGCTGCTCATCGAAGGTCCGGCCGGCGCCGGCAAAACGGAGATCGGCAAGGTGCTGGCGGCGACGCTCGACGCCGAGCTGATCCGCCTCCAGTGCTACGAGGGACTCGACGAGGCCAAGGCGCTCTACGAGTGGAACTACCAGAAGCAGTTGCTGCGCATTCAGGCCGATCGCGACCAGGGCCTGTCCGGCGAGGAGATGACGCAGCACGTCTTCTCGCGTGAGTACCTGCTCGATCGGCCGCTCCTGCGGGCGATCACGACGCCGCGCCGCGCCGTCCTGCTGATCGACGAGATCGACAAGGCCGACGAGGAGTTCGAAGCCTTCCTGCTCGAGCTGCTCTCCGACTTCCAGGTCTCCATCCCCGAGCTCGGCACCGTCCGCGCCCAGCACCGCCCGGCGGTGGTGCTGACCTCGAATCGCGCCCGCGAGCTGTCGGAGGCGCTCAAGCGCCGCTGTCTCTACCTCTGGCTCGACTTTCCCGGCGTCGAGAAAGAGCGCGAGATCGTCGCCCTCAAGGTGCCCGACCTCGAACCGCAGTTGCAGGCGCACGTCGCGCGCTTCGTGCACGCGCTGCGCAAGCTCGACCTGCACAAGGCGCCGTCGATCGCCGAGACCCTCGATTGGGCGCGCGCCCTGCGCGCCCTGCAGATACGCGAGCTCAACGCCGCCGCCGTCCGCCAGACGCTGAACCTGGTGCTCAAGTCGGAGGAGGATCTGCGCAAAGCCGAGGGCAAGAGCGCGCAGTTGCTGGCGGCGGCGACGAAATCCGGATGAAGGACCAACTGCTCGGGTTCTTCGATGCGCTCCGGCAGGCGGGACTGGCGCCGAGCGTCGGCGAGACGCTGGACGCGGCGGCGGCGGTGCGCGCCGCGGGCATCGAGCGACCGGTGCTGCGCGAAGCGCTGGCGGCGGCGCTGATCAAGGACCACGCCGAACGAGCGACCTTCGACGACGTCTTCGACCGCTACTTCGCCCTGCCGCCGGCCGCGGCGCGGGCGCGCCGGCCGTCGATGCCGCGCCAGGGCGACGAGGGCAGCGGGCGCGGCGGCGAAGGCGCCGGGCGCGGCCAGCCGCGGCAGGAGGGCGCGGCCGGCCAGCAGCCGCGCGAGGAGCCCCGCCGCGGACACGATCAGCGCGCGCGCGAACTGGCGCGGCGTCGCGCCCTGGCGGCGAAGCCGTTCCGCGAGATGGAGCCCGACGAGGTCGAGGGGCTCGACGATCTGGTCGCCGAGCTCGGCCGCCGGCTGCGCAGCCGCTTCGCGCGCCGCCAGCGCCGGGTGCGCGGCGGGCGGGTCGACATGCGCCGCACCATCCGTCGCGCCCTGGCGCGCGGCGGCGTCCCAGTGGAGATTCTCTTCCGCGCCCCGCGCCCGGGGCGCAGCGATCTGCTGGCACTGGTCGACGTGTCGCATTCCACCGCCACCGCCGCCGAATTCCTGCTCGCCCTCCTGGCCCCGGCGCGCCGCCATTTCCGCCGCGTCACCCTGCTCGCCTACGTCGACCGCCCCTGTCCGGTCTCGTTCGAGGCCGGGCAGGTGGTGCCGCACGAGGCGCTCGACCTCAACGCCCGCTCCGATTTCGGCAACGTCCTGAAACTGCTCGCCGAGCGTTGGGACGTCGCGATCGGACGCAACACCGTCCTTCTCATCCTCGGCGATGCCCGCAACAACCGCCGCCCGCCGCGCGCCGACCTCCTGGCGCGCCTGCGGCGGGTCGCCCGCCGGATCATCTGGCTGAACCCCGAACCGGTGGCGCGCTGGAATACCGGCGACAGCGTCATGGCGACCTACGCCCGCCACAGCGACGCCGTGCTGGCGGCCTGGAGCCCCGCCACCCTCGCCGCCGCCCTGGGGGAGCTGCCGCGCCACTAGCCCCGGATCATCCATGAGATCGCGTCGCGACAGCGCCGACGGTGCGCCAGAGATGGCGTGCCTTCGCTGCTCGCCGTAGCGAGCTCATGAATGATTCGGGCCAGGTCGCGGGATCGCGGCGGCGCGCCACTCGCTCGCGCCGTGCATGACAGCGGCGACGAAATGGGCACTGCACATCCTGCAAGCAGCGACCTTTCGCGACACGTCAGCGGTCCCTTGCTGGGGCGCACCGTCACCGCGCTGTGCACGCCATTTGCACTCATCGCCGTCCGCAATGGATCCCTCGCTCGACAGCGCCCCGGCGACGGTGCCGCAGTGGATGCGCGGCCTCTGGCGGCGGCGGTCGGTCCGCTACCCGGACGGCAGCTATGACGACACCACCGTCGTCTACTGGCTGCAGGGCGAATCCGCCTTCGCCGACATCCGCATTCCGCGCGGCCGGCCGGTGGTGCGCGACCCGGAGAGCCTGGCGACCCTCGGCGACAGCGAGCTGCTGGCCCTGGCCCGCCAGGCGGGATTTGCCGGTTGGACGGAGCTGAGCGGCATGCGCTGCCACTGGCACCGCGAGATCGACTACCAGCCGCCGACCGGCGTTCCCGATCAGGGCATGGTGCACCGCGGCGACGGCGTTCTCATCGAGGAGGGCGTCCACCAACGCTACATCGAGATCTGGGAGTCGGTCGCCTGCGGTCCCGCCGGGGCGGATGCGTTGCTGGCCCGGCGGGCGGCGGCGGCGATGGGCGGGCGACTGGTGATCGGCGGCAACGTGTTCTTCTTCGTGCGCGACGGCCGTCCGCCGCTCGCCACCGCCGCCAACCTCGCCGCCCTGGCGCCCGACGGCCGCGAGCGGCGCGCCGCGCTGCTGACGCTCCTCGACTGCGAAATCTCCTTTGGCCGCTGCCGCGGCGGCAGCGTGCCCTGGGAGATCACGCTCTCGACCCTTCCCTGGCGCGAAGGCCAGTCGCTGCTCGAGATCGACACCGTCCGCGGCTGAACGCGGCGCGGCCGGCTCCGCCGGTTGCGATTCCCTGCCCGCTGTGGCCTCTGTTCCCCGCTGTGCTGCCGTCCAGACGTTGGATGAAGATGCTGGCGCGCGCCCTCGGGACCCCGGGCAACGCGCGCACGTTCCCGGCGCTCACCCGCGCCAACCTGCCGCCGATGCGCGGCGCGCTGCGGATCCTGCGCGACGCCAACGGCGCCACGCACGTCTACGCCGAGGACGAGCGCGATCGCTACGCCGCCGCCGGTTGGCTGCAGGCCGCGGATCGCTTCTTCCTCCTCGACATCGTCCGCCATCTCGGCGCCGGCCGGCTGTGCGCGCTGCTCGGCAACTGGAAGGCGCCGCGCGGCCTCGGCCTGGGCGGCGGCGGCCGGGTCAGCGATCTCGACGGCTTCGTGCGCCCCTTCGGCTTCGAGGCGCAGAGCCGCGCCGACGTCACCCGCCTGGCGCCGCGCGCCGCCGGCCTGCTCGAGGCATACAGCGACGGGGTCAACGCGGCGCTGCACGCGATGCGCGGCGTCTACCCGCCCGAGTACCTGCTGGTCGGCGCGCCGCGCCCCTGGCAGCCGGCCGACTGCCTGCTCAACGGCCGCGCCTGCGCCTTCGTCGTGTCGCTCACCGGGTTCGAGAACGAACGCGTCTTCGACGCCGTGCGCGGCGCCCGCGGCGACGGCCTGGCGCGCCGCCTCTTCCCGGAGGCGCCATGGGAGAACGTCCCCACCAGCTATCGCGTCGGCACCGGCGACGACACGCCGGAGACGCCGCTCGGCGCCTCGGCCATCGGCAGCAACAACTGGGCGGTCTCCGGCGCGCTCAGCGCCAGCGGCCGGCCGGTGGTCGCGAACGACCCGCACGTGCCGTTCGTCCCCCTGCCCACCTTCTGGCACCACCTGCACCTGCACGGTCCCGACCACCGCGTGCAGGGGGGCATGTTTCCCGGCCTTCCCGCCTTCGGCTTCGGGCACAATGGCGACCTGGCGTGGGGCTGCACCACCGGCTTCCGCGACGCCTACGACGTCTACCGTGTCCATCGCCTGGCCGACGATCCGAGCCGCTACCGCACCGAGCACGGCAGCGGCGCCATCGCCAAGCACCGCGAGGAGCTGCCGGCGCGCGGTGGGCGGACGGTGACGCTGGAGTGGGAGTCGTGCGAGCACGGCGTCATCTACCCCGGCTGGCACCATCACGACGGCACGCCGCTGGCGGTGCGCATCGTGCCGAGCGACACCGCGGCGATGTTCGAGGGCTACGTGGCGCTGGCGGAGGCGCGGACGGTCGACGCCTTTCGCGCCGGCCTGGCGCGCTGCAACGAGGGGCCCTTCGATTTCAACCTCGTCTACGGGCACCGCGACGGCGCCATCGCCTGGGAGCTCTTCGGCCACGCGCCGCGCCGCCGCAGCGAGGGGCTGTTCGTCCGCGACGCCGACGATCCCGCCGGCCAGTGGGACGGCTTCATCCCCTTCGCCGAGATGCCGAAGCAGCGCGATCCGGCGCGCGGGTTCGTCGCTACCGCCAACTCCGAGACCGATCCGGCGCAGTGCGCGGCGGTGTTCACGCCCACCCACTGCGAGCCGCGCTATCGCACCGATCAGATCGGCGCTCGCCTGGCGGCGCGCCGCGATCACGACCCGGCGAGCTTCGCGGCGATCCAGCGCGACGTCCACGCCGACTACGCGCCGGCGCTGCGCGACGCCTGCGTCGCCGCGATCGGCGAGGTCTCGGGCAACGACGTGGCGCGGCGCGCTCTGGCGGTGCTGCGCGCCTGGGACGGCGCCTTCGACAGCGAATCCGCCGGCGGCGCGGTGTTCGCCCTCCTGCACCAGGATCTCCCCTTTCGCCTGTTCGCGCCGCTGCTCGGTCCGTCGCTGGGGAGCCGCTTCGCGCACGGCCGACGGGCGATGCCGCGCCTGCACCGGCTGCTCCTCGACCGCGAGGATGCGCTGCGCGCCGACATCGAAGGCGCCGCCGGGCGGCCGCTGGCGACCCTGGTCCGCGAGGGCTTCTTCGCCGTCGTCGAACGGCTCGCCGCGGCGCAGGGCTGCGATCCGGTCGCCTGGCGCTGGGGCGCCGTGCAGCGCATCTGGCTGGGCACGCCGCTCGGCCTGCTCCCGCTTGTCGGCCGTCGCTTCGTGGCCCTCGACGCCGCCTTTCCCGGCGACGAATACACCATCAATCCCTCGCGCTCGATCCCGCTGCGCGGCCGCCACTACGCCTTCGTCGGCGCCACCAGCCGCTTCATCTGCGACCTGGCGACGCCGGACGAAGCGCTGTTCGCGCACAGCGCCGGGCCGAGCGCCGACGTCCGCTCGCCGCTGTTCCGCGCCGGCGCCGAGTCGTGGCAGCGCTTCCAGTACTTCCGCTCGGCGCTCTGGGAGGCCGACCAGGTGCCCGACGTCATCGAGCGCCTCGACGGGTGAGCCGACCCGCCGCCACTCAGCCGAGCAGGTTCACCACCCGCAGTGGATCGAGAATGACGTAGAGGCCTTCGGCCTCGACGGTGACGACGTCGCCGGCGAGCAGGCGCCCGGCGCTGTGCACCTTGCGCTCCTCGCGTCGCGCCACCCAGCCCTCGAAGCGCAGCGGCTGGTGCAGCGGCGTTGGCCGGCGGTAGAACATCTGCAGCCGCGCGGTCGGGCCAGCGGTGGCGCTCATCACGTTGGCGACGTTCAGCACCTGGTCGAACGCCGCCGCGATCGCCCCGCCGTGCACGCAGCCCGGGGGGCCTTCATAGGCGGTCCCGAAGGTCACCTCGCCGACGGCGAGGGGGTCCTCCCAGCGCATGGCGATCGGCGCGGCGAGCGGGTTCCAGCGGCCGATGACGAAGTCGTAGGGGAAGAACCCCATCGGCGTCTCGCCGCCGGGATAGCGCGGCGGCGGCGGATCGGGCGCCGCGCCGCGCAACGCGGCGGCGAGGTCGTCGACGCGGCGCGAGGCGGCGCGCAGCAGCGCGGCGTCGCCGTCGACGCGGACGGTGGCATCGATCAGGCGCCGCACGCTGGCGGCGAGCTCTTCGAGGGCGGTGTCACGGTCGGACATGGGCTCCCGGTTCACAGGTTGGCGTCGAGGCGCACCCGCGGGCGCCGGCCGACGGCGAGCAGGCGGCTGCGGGCGCCGCGCTCGTGCTTGAGGTACCAATCGAAAAACGCGGTCGACGCGTCGATGATGGCGCGCTGCGCGTCGCGATCGCCGCTGCCGACGTAGGGCAGGATGTGACCGCCGCCGATCAGGGTGAGCAGGGCCTTCGGCGCCCGCAGCGTGCCGTAGGCGGCGCGCGCCTCGGTGTAGGGGACGGTGTCGTCGGCGTCGCCGTGGATCACCAGGGTCGGCGGCGCGCCGGCGCCGCTGTACTCGCCGCCGGGGAATGCCCAGAGCAGTCCCGCCATCGGCACGGCGGCGTCGATGCGCGGGTCGCGGCAGCAGGTGTTGAGGGTGACGCCGAAGGTCGTCAGCCCGCCGAGCGACTGCCCGGCGGCGCCGATGCGCTGGCGATCGACGCGGGCGTGCAGCGCGCTCGCCGGGTCGGCGTCGAGTCGCAGCAGCTCGTCGATCACGAAGCTGACGTCGGCCGGCTGGTTGACGTAGTCGTCGGCCGTGGCGCCGCCGGGTGTCTGGGCGTGAGTGAGCGGGAAGTCGGGCGCGGCGACGACGTACCCCTCCGCCGCCCAGGCCTGGAGGATGACGAAGTACAGGCGGCCGAGCGCCCCGAGGCCGTGCGCGAAGACGATCAGCGGGAAGCGGCCCGGCGCGTCCGGGTAGTAGACGGTGGTGGGCAACGTCCGCGCCTCGCTGCCGGGCGCGCCGCCGTTGGCCGCGGTCGGTCGCGTCGGGTCGACCAGCCGCAGCGCGGCACTGGCGATCGCGAAGCTGCCGTCCGGCGCGGTGGTCGCGGCGCCGGAATGGCCGCCCTCGCCACAGCCGACGGCCACCAGGGCGCACAGCGCGAGCAGCCAGCGCGACATGCGACAGCTCTAGCACCGTGGATCGGTGCGAGGCGAAGCGCGCCGCCACCTCTTGAGACGCCGCCGGCGATCGGCGACAAGCGAGCCATGTCCGTGGTCGTGCAGCCGCTCGGCGAGGATCGCCTCGACGAGGCGGAGCGGGTGTTCCGCCTCGCCTTCGGCACCTTCCTCGGCGTGCGCGAGCCGTTGCAGTTCACCGGCGACTGCGCCTACGTGCGCACGCGCTGGCAGGCCGACCCGACGGCCGCCTGGGCGGCGCTGCTCGACGGCAGGCTCGCCGGCACCAATTTCGCCACCCGTTGGGGGAGCTTCGCCTTCTTCGGCCCGCTCAGCGTGCGCCCGGAGTGGTGGGAGCGCGGCATCGCGCGCCGCCTGCTCGAGGTCACCATGCAGCGCTTCGAGGAGTGGGGCGTGCGCCACGCCGGGCTCTATACTTTCGGGCACAGCCCGAAGCACGTCGCGCTCTACCAGCGCTACGGGTTCCTTCCGCACTACCTCACGGCCATCGTCAGCAAGTCCGTCGCCGCCGACGCCGCGGTCTCGCCCGACGAGTGCCGGTCGGCGCTGACCTCGGCGCAGCGGGCCGCGGCGCGCGCCGAGTGCGCGGCGGTGACCGACGCGATCTTCGCCGGCCTCGACGTCGGGCGCGAGATCGATGCGGTGCAGAACCAGGCGCTCGGCGACACGCTGCTGCTGCGCGGCGACCGCGGCCTGCGCGGCTTCGCGGTCTGCCACGTCGGCCCCGGCACCGAGGCCGGCGATGGAGTCTGCTACGCCAAGTTCGCCGCCGTCGCGCCCGGCGCCGGCGCCGCGCCGGCGTTCGACGACCTGCTGCGCCTGTGCGAGCGCTACGCGGCGCTGCGCGGCGCGGCGCAGCTCGTCACCGGCATCAACACCGCGCGCGCGCCCGCCTACCGGGCCCTGCTGGCGCGCGGATTCCGCGCCTACGCGCTGGGCGTCGCCATGCAGCGGCCGGACGCCCCGGGGTTCAACCGTCCCGACGCGTGGGTGCTCGACGACTGGCGGTGAACGCGCCGCCTCATGCGTGGAATGTCCTTGTCGCGGCGCGCCCGCGACGGTAGCGCATGGCCATGACCATCACCGTCGAGCCCATCGCCCACGTCCGCACCCGCCGCGTCACCCCCGAGGACGACTTCTGGGGCGACGAGACCGCGCTGCTCGAGCTGGCCGACGGGTACGACCCCGAGTGCCTGCTCGGGCTCGAGGACTTCTCGCACGCCGAGATCATCTTCCACTTCCACCAGGTGGATCCGAAGAAGGTGGTGCTCGACGCCCGCCGGCCGCGCAACAATCCCGACTGGCCGCGCCTCGGCATCTTCGCCCAGCGCGGCAAGAATCGCCCCAATCGTCTCGGCAGCACCATCGTCCGCATCATCGGCCGCGAGGGGCGCGCCCTGCGCGTCGCCGAGCTCGACGCCATCGACGGCACGCCGGTGCTCGACATCAAGCCGGTCATGCGCGAGTTCCTGCCCCGCACCGACGTGCGCCAGCCGGCGTGGGTCGGCGAGCTGATGCGCGACTACTGGACGGCGCGCGATGACTGATCAGCATCCGACGCACTAGCATCGCGGCACGCGAAGCACGCTGGCGCCCGCGCGCGAGCCCAGGTTTGGCGGATCGCAGGCGCATCCACGACCCTCGCCGAGCGACGGTCCTGCATCTCCTCGCGTTCGCCGTCCGTCGCGGGTGGGTGCTTCGTTTCGGTCGATGCCTCGATCCCGCGCCCTGCGATCGATGGCGCGGCCACGCGGCACGTGGTCACGCGGTGAGGGCGGCGCACGCGGTCGGTGTCTGGCCGACCGCCCTGGCTTCGCCCGGCATGGTGGGCAGGGCGAACCTCAGCGCCGGGTGCCCCGTCCCGATACGCCGGCCGCGGCGCCTTCGCTGAAGAAGGCGGCAATCGCGGCATGCGTCTCCGCCGGACGTTCGAGCTGCGGCACATGGCCGCAGTCGAGCTCGAGGTGGCGCGCGGCGGGGAGGTGAGTCCGCACGTGCGCCGCGAAGGCGATGGGCACCAGCCTGTCCTCCCTGCCCCAGACGAACAACGCCGGCGCCTGCAGCGTGGCGAGCCGGGTCCAGAAGCCCTTCGCGCCGTGCGGCTCCTCGAGGTAGATCTGCCGCGCGGCCGCATAGAATGCGGCCCGCCCACGCGCCGTCAGATACGAGCGCAGGAATTCGTCCACGCCGGCCTGCACCCAGTTGTTGCCGGCGACCGGAATGACGCGGTGGACGATCGCCTCGACGGCCCAGCGCGGCGTGATCTGCAGCAGGCCGAGCTCGGGTCGCAGCAGCCGCAGCAGCGGCGCCCACGGCCGCTCGCGCTTCCAGGCCAACGACGGTGCGAGCAGTGCCAGGCGGCGCACGCGGTGGGCGTGGCGCAGCCCGACCTCCAGCGCGACCCGCCCGCCCATGCTGTTGCCGATCAGGTGCGCCTGTTGCAGCTCGCAGGCATCCATCAGGTCGAGCACGGCGCGGGCGAAGAAGGGAGGATGATAGGCGGCGCCCAGCGGCTTCACCGAATCGCCGAAGCCGGGCAGGTCGAGCGCGATCGTCCGGAAGGTCGGCGCCAGCGCCGCGACGGTCGGCAGGAAGGACCCCTTGGTCGCTCCGAGGCCATGGATGAGGATCACCGGCTCACCGGCTCCGGCGGTGAGGATCGAGAGCCGGCCCGAGGCCGTCTCGACATGGCCAAATCGCAGCCGCTCGGGCCCAGTGGCGCCGCTGGTCGCCGCCAGGAAGCCGACGCCGAGATTGAGATTGTGCCGGATGACCAGCCGCCCGGCGCGATACGCGTCCATGCCGCCGCGCAGATCGGCGGCGATGCGCTGCCAGGTCGCCGCGTCGGCGCTCAGACTCGCATCGGCGGTTCGTCTCGTATCGGCCTCGGCGAGACGCACCTCGCCGTCGCGCGGCAGCGCATCCCACTCTCCGACGCCGGCGACGATCAGGCGCAGGCGCGGCGTCGTCCCCGCCGCATCGAACGCGCTCGCATCGAAGCGGTCGACGAGGACCCGCAGGCTCTCCGGAACGGTCAGCGTCATTCCACCCGAACCTCACGCGCGCCTGGTTGCCCACATACGGGCGGCGCAAGAACGATACCACGCTCGGGCGAGTGGAGAGCGCCGCCGGATGGGGAGCGCCGCGGCGCGCCGCTCTCGAATCTGGCAAAGCCTGCCGCGTCGGACGGGGCGGCGTTCTCGCTTCCGCCACAGCGCCGTGTCATCGGGACCGCCGGCGCGGCGGCCGCGCGCCTGGCAGATCCCGTGCTGGAACCATCGTCACCGGGAGCCCGATGAAGCCACCCCCGACATGGCATCCCGACGTGCTGGTCGGCAGCCTGAGCACGATGCTGCGGTACGTCGCGCAGCCAGTGCAGAACACCCTGGGCGATCTCGACGTCTACACCGGGCGTCCGCTGGAGGAGCTCTTCCCGTCGCCGCGCCGGCTGCCGCGCATGACGGTGCGCGAGCGCTGGCGCCTGCTCGGCATGGTGAGCGAGGATCTGGTGTTCCGCTCCCTGCACCGGCCGCTCGAGCCCAAGTTCCGGCGCCGCTATCTCGCCGACTACCCCGAGGCGCACGACGTGTATGCGCGGCGCCTCCGTCCGGCGGGGAGCGAGCGGCGGCCGCGCCTGCTCTATCTGCACGGCTACATGCAACCCGAGACGTACACCGAGGAGCTGACGCTGCTGGCCAGCATGGCCCTGGCACTGAACGTCGAGGTCATCCAGATGCAGTTCCCCTACCATGGGCGGCGCACCCCGCGGACGGCGCGTTTCAGCGGCGAGCTCTTCTGGACCGCCGATCTGGTGCGGAGCTTCGAGGCTCTGCGCCAGACGCTGCTCGACGCGCGCACGTTGCTGCGCCTGCTCCTCGCGGACGATGAGCGGCCGGTGGGCATTGCGGGCCTGAGCCTGGGCGGCGCCCTCGCCCTGAGCCTCACCTGTCTCGAGCGGCGCTTCGTCTTCTCGATTCCGCTCATCGCGCACATGGATCTCGCCGCGTTGGTCGCCGACGCCCCGGTGCTGGCGACGATGCGGCGCGACCTGCGATCCTTCGGCTGGGACGACCAGGACTTCGCCAGGTTCGCCGCCGCCATCCGCTGGCACACCCTGCGGCCCAAGTTGCCGGCCGAACGCATCCTCCTCCTCGCCGCCTCCGCGGACCGCTTCTTCGCTCCCCGCCTCGTGCGGGACCTGCGGCAGCGGTGGGGCAACCCGGCGATCCACTGGTACCCCACCAGTCACATGGGTTTCCTGCCGCACCTGCCGGATGCGCTCGCCCGCATGCGGCGCTTCATCGATCGCCTCGCCTGACCATGCGCCGCTCCGACATGTCCGCGCGGCCAAGGCGGTTGATTTGGTCGCCGCATGCGGTCAAAAGGGCAGCGAATTCCACGGCGAGACGAACGCGGCCCGCGCGCTGATGGAGGCCCCATGCGGACGGCTGACCAGCCGATGAAACGCAAGGATTACGAGAAGGCGTTGCGCAGCCTGCAGGCCGAGCTGTGCACGCTGCAGGAGTGGGTCAAGGCGAAGGGGCTGCGCGTCATGGTCGTCTTCGAGGGTCGCGATGCCGCCGGCAAGGGCGGCGTGATCAAGGCGATCACCGAGCGGGTCAGCCCGCGCGTGTTCCGCGTCGTGGCGCTGCCGGCGCCGTCGGACCGCGAGAAGACGCAGCTCTACATGCAGCGCTTCCTGCCGCACGCGCCGGCGGCGGGCGAGATCGTCATCTTCGACCGCAGTTGGTACAACCGCGCCGGCATCGAGTACGTCCTCGGCTTCTGCACCAGGGCGCAGCACAAGCGCTTCCTGCAGGTCTGCCCCGAGTTCGAGCACTACATCGTCGACGACGGCATCCTGCTGATCAAATACTGGCTCGAGGTGAGCGAGGCGGAGCAGAAGCGGCGTTTCGCGGCGCGCATCAACGACCCGGTGCGCCAGTGGAAGCTGAGCCCGACCGACCTCTGCTCGCGCAGCCGCTGGTTCGAGTACTCGAAGGCCCGCGACCTCATGCTCGCCGCCACCGACACCACCTTCGCGCCCTGGCACATCGTGCCGTCCGACGACAAGCGCCGCGCCCGCCTCAACTGCATCAGCCACCTGCTCAGCCAGATCCCGTACAAGAAGCTGCCCCGCCCCAAGGTGAAGCTGCCCAAGCGCGCCACGCGCCACGCCTACGACGACCGCGCCAGCCTGCGGGGGCGACGCTTCATCGACGCGCGTTACTGATCCCACGCCAACGCGGGAGGACGAATGACGGACGCCACCGCGACGAGTCCCCCGACCGCCGCCGCCACCTGGCACGCGCTGTCCGCGGCCGACGTGGTCTCCCGGCTCACCACCGACGCGCAGCGCGGCCTCGCCGCCGGCGAGGCGAACGCCCGCCTCGCCCGCTACGGGCCGAACCGCCTCCCCGCGGGCCGGAAGCGCGGGCCGCTGGCGCGCTTCCTGGCGCAGTTCAACAACATCCTGGTCTACGTCCTGCTCGCCGCCGGGTTCACCAAGATGATGCTCGGGCTGTGGGTGGACGCCGCGATCATCCTCGGCGTCGTGGTGCTCAACGGCCTGCTCGGTTTCATCCAGGAGGGGCGGGCCGAGAAGGCGCTCGATTCGATCCGCAACATGCTCTCGGCCGAGGCGCGCACCACCCGCGACGGCGAGACGCGCATGCTCCCCGCCGAGGAGCTGGTGCCCGGGGACGTGGTGCTGCTCGAGTCCGGCGACAAGGTGCCGGCCGACCTGCGCCTGACCGAGGTCAAGAACCTGCGCACCGAGGAGGCGGCGCTCACCGGCGAGTCGGTGCCGGCGGACAAGTCGCCGCAGCCGGTGTCGGCCAAGGCGACGGTCGGCGATCGCGAGAACATGGCGTTCTCCGGCACCATGGTGGTCTCCGGGCGCGCGGTGGGGGTCGTCGTCGCCACCGGTAGCGACACCGAGCTCGGCCGCATCAACCAATTGCTCGCCGGGGTCAGCGCCCTGGAGACGCCGCTGCTGCGTCAGATCAAGAAGTTCGGCTACGCCATCACCGCCGCCATCGGCATCGTCACCGTGCTGGTCTTCTCCTACGGCCACTGGGTGGCGCAGATGGACTTCATCCCGCTCTTCCAGGCGGTGGTCGGCATCGCGGTGTCGGTCATCCCCGAGGGCCTGCCGGCGATCATCACCATCACCCTGGCGATCGGCGTCCAGCGGATGGCGCAGCGCAACGCGATCATCCGCCGTCTGCCCGCGGTCGAGACCCTGGGCTCGGTGTCGCGCATCTGCTCCGACAAGACCGGCACCCTGACGCTGATGGAGATGATGGTGGTGTCGGCGGTCACCGCCGAGGCCGCCTACCAGGTGAGCGGCAACGGCTACGCGCCGGAGGGCGCGGTGACGCGCGACGGCCAGCCGGCCGCCGACGACCCGGTGCTGAGCCTGCTCGGACGCGTCTCGGTGCTGTGCAACGACGCCCAGCTCTTCACGCACCAGGGCGCCTGGAAGGTGGAGGGCGATCCCACCGAGGGCGCGCTCTATCCGTTCGCCGCCAAGATCGGTCTGGCGCGCGAGGCCGAGGAGGCCGCCGCGCCGCGGCTCGACGCCATCCCGTTCGAGTCCGAGCATCGCTTCATGGCGACCCTGCATCGCCGGGCCGACGGCGCCGAGATGCTCCTCGTCAAGGGCGCACCGGAGGTGATTCTCGACCGCTGCGACCGCCAGCAGACCCGCGCCGGGGAGGCGGTGGCGATGGACCGCGACCACTTCCTGCGCGCCGCCGACGCGCTGGCCGCGCAGGGCGAGCGCGTCCTCGCGCTGGCCTGGCTGGAGAGCCCCGGCCTCGCCGCCGGCAGCCTCGGCCCCGCCGATCTGCCCGCCAACCTCGTTCTCCTCGGCCTCGTCGGCCTGCTCGATCCGCCGCGCCGGGAGGCGATCGAGGCGGTGGGCGAATGCCACCGCGGCGGCATCCGCGTCACCATGATCACCGGCGACCACAAGATCACCGCCGCCGCCATCGCCAAGATGCTCGGCATCGGCGACGGCACCACCGCCGTCACCGGCGCCGAGATCGAGGAGATGGACACCGCGACCCTGCAGGAGCGGGTGCGCGACGTCGACGTCTTCGCCCGCGCCAGCCCGGAGCACAAGCTGCGTCTGGTGAAGGCGATCCAGGCGAACAAGCAGATCGTCGCCATGACCGGCGACGGGGTGAACGACGCGCCGTCGCTGAAGAAGGCCGACATCGGCGTCGCCATGGGGATCAAGGGCACCGAGGTCACCAAGGAAGCGGCGGGCATGATCCTGGCCGACGACAACTTCGCTTCGATCACCGCCGCGGTGAAGGAGGGCCGGACGGTCTACAACAACATCGAGAAGGCGATCCTCTTCATGCTGCCGACCAACGTCGCCCAGGGCCTGGTCATCGCGGTCGCCATCTTCCTCGGCCTGCCGATGCCGATCACCGCGCCGCAGGTGCTGTGGGTCAACATGGTGACCTCGGTGGCGCTCGGCCTGGTGATCTCGTTCGAGCCGCATGAGCTCGACGTCATGGACCGGCCGCCGCGCGCGGTGGACCGCCCGATCCTCACCCCGTTCGGCATCTGGCGGGTCGTCCTCGTCGGCCTGGCGCTGCTCGGCTACACGCTGTGGGCGTTCTTCCAGATGAAGACCTCCGGCGCCTCGGATCAACTGGCGCGCACGGTCGCCGTCAACGCCATCACCATCGGCCAGATCTTCTACCTGCTGAACAGCCGCTTCCTCGTCGACTCGTCCCTCTCCCTGCGCGCCCATCTCGGCAATCCGTACCTGCCGCTCGGCATCGGCGCCGTGGTGGTGCTGCAACTGCTGTTCACCTACGCGCCGCCGCTGCAGCGTTTGTTCGACAACCAGGCGCTGCCGCTGTCGGTGTGGCCGATGCTGCTCGCCGGCGGCGTGGTGTTCTTCCTCGCCATCGAGGCGGAGAAGCTCGCCATCCGTTCCAGCCCGGCGCTGCGACGCATCGTCACCGCGGTGGAGGCGGGGACGTGACGCACCGGTGCCACCGCGCCCCCCGGCGCCTCGTCCTGGCAAATGGCGCCGGAAACCGCGTGCTGCGCGGAGCGCGCGCCCGCTACCGCGCCGCGGCGCGCAACGATTCGGCGAGCCGCCAGGCGTGGTGGAGGGCGCCGTCCGCCCACGCCAGCGCGTCGAGGGCGCCGCGGGCGTTCGTCGCCGACACCCGTTGCAGGGCGAGGTCCGCCAGCAACTGCTCGCGGCCGCTCCGCCGTTCCTCGCCCAGTTGACGGCTCGCGTTCTCGACGGCGCGGAACGCCGCCGGGGACGGCGCGCCCGCCGGGTCGCGGGTGGCGTCGAGGAGCTCCGCCAGCGCCCGCGCCGCGGCGGCGAATCCCGCCGGCGGCGACCAGTCGGCCGGGGTCGCGGGCGCCCTGGCCAGCTCCGCGTCGAGCTCGCCCAGGTGGTCGAGGGCGTGGCAGAGGCGGACCAGGCGCGGGCCGATGGTCGTCAGGTCGGTCGTCTCGAGCGACAGCGAGGTGAGGAACTGTTCGGTCCGCCGGACCGCGTCGGCGGCGGGGGCGTACGCCACCGGCTCGCCGGCGAGGCGGCGGCGCAGCGCGTCGACCACGCCGGTGGCGGTCTCCAGCAGCGCCCGCCACGCCGCCTCCAGCGCCACCGTGCCGCCGGCCTCGGCCAGCGTCGGCTGCAGGCGATCGACGGCGGTGTCGCGTCCCGGCCCGGTGAGGTGTTCGATGTAGCGCGCGAACTGATCGAGCCACGGGTAGAAGACGAGGATGCCGGCGAGCTTGAACAGGCTGCTGAACGACGCCAGCGCCAGCACCCCGTCGGTGGCGCCGAGCCGGCCGCCGATCCATTCCGCTGCCGTCGTCAGCGGCGTCAGGAACGACAGCGAGAGGACGCCGACCACGAGGCTGAAGACGACATGCGCGAGCGCCGAGCGGCGCACCGCCAGACCGCCGCCGACGGCGGCGATCGCGGTGGTCGCCGCCGAGCCGACGCTCTGGCCGACGATGATCGCGCAGCCCTGCTGGAAGGAGAGCGAGCCGGCATCGAGGGCGACGAGGGTGGTCGCGGCGGCGGCGCTCGAGCTCTGCATGACGAAGGTCATCACCATGCCGACGATGGCGAGGATCCAGCGCGCCGCCGGACCGCTGCCGGCGAAGGCCTCGAGGTCCCACGACGTCCCCGCCATGCCGTTCTGCAGATAGTCGATGCCGACGAAGAGCAGGCCGAAGCCGGCGAGGATGGCGCCCAGCGAGCGCCAGCGGCCGCGGCCGACCAGCCACAGCAGGGCGCCGATGCCGAGCAGCGGCATCGCCGCCGAGGCGATGCGCAGGCGCAGGCCGAAGATCGCGACGATCCACGGCGTCGAGGTGGTGCCGAGGGTGGCGCCGACGATCACGCCGACCGCCTGCGGGAAGGTGACCAGGCCGGCGCTGACGAAGCCGATGACGGTCAGCGTGGCCGCGGTCGAGGACTGGATCAGGACGGTGAACACGACGCCCGAGAGCACGGCGCTGAACCGTCCTCCCACCAGCCGCTGCAACGCCTGTCGCAGCGAGTCGCCCGCCAGTCCCTTCAGCCCCTCGGTGAGATGGTGGATGCCGAGCAGGAACATCCCCAGCCCACCCAGCACGGTGACGATGGTCGCATCCATGATCCGTCCTCCTTGCGTGGCGGGATGGCGAGGCCGGGGCGCTACTTTTCGTCGAAGGTCACCACCGCTTCCCAGTCGGGCGGCGGCGGGGTGGCGATCAGGGCGCGCGCGCGGCGGATGTAGAGCGCCGAGGGGTGGTCGTTGGCGCGCTCGTCGAGGACCCGCTCGAAGGCGGCGATGGCGGCGGCGAAGTCCCGGGCGCGGTAGGCGGCGAGGCCGGCGGAGAAGTGCTCGCGGATGACGGCCCACTCCGCGGCGCGGTCGCCGGGCCCGAGCACTTCGTAGATGCGGGACGTATCGTCCTTGCCCTTGACGCGCACGACGTCGAGCTCGCGCGTGACGATGGCGTCGCCGGCGGCCAGCACGGTCGCCTCGCTGGCGAGGATGGCGGTGCCGTACTGCTTGTTGACACCCTCGAGCCGCGCCCCGAGGTTCACGTTGTCGCCCATCACCGTCAGGCTCAGGTGGCCCGGCGAGCCCATGTTGCCGAAGACCATCGGGCCGCTGTTGAGGCCGATGCGGATGCTGAGCTGCGGCCAGCCGCGGGCGGCGATGGTGGCGTTGAGCGCGTCGAGGCGATCGATCATCTCGAGCGCGGCGCGGCAGGCGCGGGCCGCGTGATCGGCCTGCGGCACCGGCGCGCCCCACACCGCCATGACGCCGTCGCCGATGTACTTGTCGAGCATGCCGTCGTGCGCGAACACGACCTCGGTCATCTCGCCGAGATAGGTGTTGAGCAGCTCCACGAGCTGCTCCGGGGCGAGGCGCTCGCTGATGGTGGTGAAGCCCTTCACGTCCGAGAAGAGCACGGTGCGATCGCGCTTCTCGCCGCCGAGCGCCAGGGTCTCCGGCCGCTCGCTGATGTACTCGGCGAGCGCCGGGCTCAGATAGAGGTCGAGCATGCGGCGGGTGCGTCGCTTCTCGCGGTCGACCGACAGGTAGTGCTGGACGCTGACGGCGACGTACACGAGCACGACGGTCATCGTCTGGTAGGCGATGCCGAGCACCGTGCCGGTGCGGGTGAACAGCAGTTGGCTGAGGATCGCGTAGCCGACCAGCAGGACGGCGGCGAACGCGACGCCGCCCAGGCCACGGCTGAACTGCAGGGCGAGGCCGAGGAGCAGCGCCAGGGCGAGAATGACCAGGACGTCGGGGCCCTCCCAGCCGGGGCGGTGCAGGAAGTCGCCGCGCAGGATGTTGTCGAGCACCGTGGCGTGGATCTCGGCGCCGGGGTAGACGCGGTCGAGCGGCGCCGCGCGCACATCGCCGACGCCGATCGCGGTGACGCCGAGGACCACCAGCTTGTCGCGAAAGACCTCCGGCGACACCCGCCCGCCGAGCACGGCGCCGGCGCTGACGTGCGGGAACGTGCGCCCCGGGCCGCGGTACTTGACCAGCATCTGGCCCTGGTCGTCGACCGGGATCTGTTCGCCGCCGAAGCGCACCGACTCGACGCCGAACGGACCGATGCGGATCGCCGGCTTGCGATCCGGGAACGCGCGCTGCAGCATCGCCAGCGACAGCGGCAGCATCATGCGGTCGTGGAACAGGACGGTGAGCATCGCGTGCCGGTAGAGGCCGTCCTCGTCGGGCTGGAAGTTGAAGTACGCCAGGCCGGCAGCGGCCTCGGCGAGCCCGGGCAGGTTCTGCGTCAGGTTGAAGCCGCGCGTCACGCTCGCGTCGCTGGCGCCCGGCGCGCGCTGCACCAGCGGGTAGACGCTCTCGCCGGCGTACGGGCTCTCGTCGCGGCGCTGGAAGTCGAAGAAGTAGCCGAGGACGATGCGGCCCGAGTCGCGGATCACCGTCGCCAGCCGGGCATCGTCGGACTGCGGGCCGGAGAGCGCCCGGCCCACCTCCGCCCGGCAGGCGTCGCCGATGGCGCCCTGCAGCGCCGCGACGTCGCACGACGCGGTCGGTTCGGCCTGCACGAGGTCGATGCCGACGACGCGCGGCGCGCCGGCGTCGATGCGCGCCAGCAGGTCGGCGACCCGGGCCCGCGACCAGGGCCAGCGCCCCAGCTCGGCCAGGCTGGCGTCGTCCACCGCGACCAGCACCACCTCCGGCGCCGTCGTCTGCGTGCCCACCTGCTGCAGGCGGTAGTCGTAGGCGCGCAGCTCGACGAAATCGAGCGGTTTGACGCCGTAGCCGCGCAGGGCGGCCACCACGCCGCCGATCAGCAGCGCGAGGAGCAGGGGAACGAGGCGGCGCATGGCGGCGCGGCGGGCCGCGTCACCGGCGCGGCGCCGCCGCCGCGATCGCGCTGTGTGCCCGCGCCGGCGTCGGCGACCGCGACGGCCGGCGGCTCAGGGCACGCCGAGCTGGCCGCGCGAGTTGAGCACGGCGGGCGGCTGGCCGGCGACGTCGCCGGCGTTGCGCATCTCGTCGCGCCCGACCTGCCCGGCGAGCCCGCCCGACGAGGGCGCGCGGTCCGGCGGCGGCACGTTGTTGCCGCCGCTGGCGCCGGCGCTGGCGGCGGCCGCGCCACCCGCCGCCGCGCCGCCGCCGCCCACGGCGAGCGGCTGCAGGACGTTCGACTCGTGCATCATGTAGTCGGGATCGATCGGCTCCGGCCGCGTCGGCGCCGAGCCGCGGGCCACCGTCGTACCCTCGCTGGCGGTGACGTACACGGTGTTGTTCAGCACCTCCGCCAGGCTGCGCACCATGATGCGACCCTCGATGCCGATGACGTCGGTGGCGTCGCGCCTGGCGTCGTACTCGATCAGGAACGTCGTGCCGCGCACGCCGGCAACCGCGGTCGGGGTCTGGATCTCGTACGACGAGCCCGGGGCGCCGTAGACCTTGCTGACCAGCGCCCGCGCCTTGCCGGCGGCGAGCCGCAGCAGCGAGGTGTACGTGCTGTTCGCGGGATCGAACACCTGCGTGTCGACGGTGAGCGACGAGCGCTCGGTCAGGTCGACGACGCTGTCGTCGCGGAAGACGACGCGCATCTGGCCGTCGCCGGTGCGCAACTCGTCGCCGAGTTGCACGCCGGCGCCGACCGTCGCCGCGGTGAAGGCGCCGCCGCGGCCGATCTGCGCCTCGCCGCGCACCGAGGCGACGCTGCCGACGTCCTCCGCGACGGCAACCGATGCACACAACAGGAAGGGCAGCAGGGCGAGCCGAAAGCGTCTGTCGATCATCGTCAGTACCTCACCTGGACGGCGAACGAGCCGATGTTGCGATCATACGTGAAAACGGTCTTGTTCGAATCATTGAAGGTGCCGAAATACGACAGCACCAGCGACAGGTGCTCCCAGAGCTCCGGGACCGGCCGTTCGAGCGAGAAGATCACCCGGTGGTCGTTGTCGACCCTCGGGGTGAGCCCGCGCGGGTTGAACCCGTTCGGGTAGTTCTGGAGATCATTGCATGCCGCGGGCGTGCTCGAGCCGTTGACGATGCAGCCGCTGGCCGGGCTGTAGGTCTGGTGCTCGTAGCGATAGGCCAACTCGCTCAGCACCTGGAAGGGCAGCGGCCAGCGGATGCCGACTTCGCCCGCCCACGAGCCGTACTGGTACTGGTCGCGGTTGAACTCCTGCAGCGGGGTGTTGCCCGGTTGCGGCGTCTGGAAGCCGAGCTGGTAGCCGACCCAGAGCTGCTGCGCGGCGTTGCCGAGGTCGAAGAACTGGCGCGTGCCGGCGAAGCTGTAGATGCCGTTGAGGGCGCCGTAGCACGCGCTGCCGGCGCCGCCGGGCGTCGTCGGCGGCGGACAGTTCGCGGCCTTGAAGCTGCGCGGCTGGACGCGGGCGTAGATCTCGGTGCGGCCGAATCCCTCCTCGCGGATCGACACCCAGGGCATGCCGGTGGCCTCCGAGAGGTAGCTCTCGCCGCCCAGCAGGTAATAGTCGTAGCGGCCGAGCAGACCGATCGAGACCCAGTCGAAGTCGTACTGCAGTTGCATCGACGGGCGGTTGTCCGTGAGGTTGAAGTCCGAGAGCTGGAACTGGACGCTCTGGAAGAATTCGTAGCCCACCGACAGGCTGGCGCGGCCCCAGTGCAGCGGCGTCCAGCGGCCGCCGCCGTTGATCACGTAGCGCCAGTCGCCCTTGCCCGACACCGAGCTGGGGATGGTCTGACTCGGCCCCAGGGTGACGTTGCTGTCGTACTCCAGCGCCATGGTGCCGAAGGCGGAGTAGTCGGCGGCGCGCTCGTCGGCGATGACGGTCAGGTACTGCGCCGACTCGCGGCCCATGGCGGTGTCCGGGTTCTGGCGTTGCACCGCGGCGAAGGCCGACTCGGCGCTCTCGTAGTCGCGGCGGCGGAAGGCGATGACGCCCTCGTAGTACTGCGCCGCGGTGGCCAGGCTCGGATCGCGGTCGGCGGCGCGGGTGAAGTTGGTGCGCGCGAGCTCGTAGCGGCGGAGGCGGAGCTGTGCGACGGCGAGATAGAAGGAAGCTTGGGCGTCGAGCGACGCCACCTGCTGCGCCTGCATCAGCGGCGCCTCGGCCTTGGCGGGGCGATCGGCGTCCACCAGCGCGATCCCGAGCTCGAGCGCCGCGTTGGGGAAGTAGGGTCGCAGCGCCAGCGCCCGCTCGAGATCCTCGATGGCGCCGCTGCTGTCGCCGCTCCGGGCGCGCACGACGCCGCGCTGGTAGCGCACGTCGGCGTCGTCGGGATCGGCGGCGACCGCCTGGTCGAGCAGCGCCAGCGCCTCGGCATTCTTGCCGTCATCGATGGCGATCAGCGCCCGCGCCCCGAACGCCTGCGACGCCTCGTTGGCCGGCGCGGGGCCGGCGATGAGGCACGCGAGGAGGGTGGCGAGCAGCGCCGGACCGCGCGGCGCCCGCGGCGTCGCGATCATCGCGGCACCGGCCGCGCCGCCGCGCGGGAGCGCGGCCCGCCGGGGCGCCGATTGGAGCGCGGGAGAGTCGGGATCACGGCAGCTCCGGGGTCGCGGTCGGCGTCGGCGTCGGGACGAAGACGGCGCCGCCCGCTGCGCGGCCGGCCGCGCTCGCCACCGGCAACGTCGGGGTCGGCGTCGCCGGCGTGCCGACGAAGAAACGGTAGCTGAAGTCGAGATCGCGCGGCGGATCGGCGAGGTTCTGCGCCGTGATGCGCGCGTCGACCGGTCCGTTGGGCAGATACGACAGATACTCGGCGACGGCGCGGGCGAAGAAGCCGGTGACGCCGAGGTTGTTGCCGCTGCTGCACGGCTCGCCGCCGCTGTCCTTGCACGGCGCGAGCTCGAGCGGCACGCGCTTGGTGATCGGCCGGAAGACCGGCGGCTCGCCCTGCGGCGCGTCGAGGGTGATGTCGAGCGCCACCGACGGGGCCGCGATGCCGGTCTCGGCATCGACGACGGTGAAACCCATCTCCACCGGCAGGTCGACGGAGGCGTTCTGCGGCGGGGTGAATTCGAGCAGGAACGGCAACGCCGACACCGCGACGTCGCCGAGGTTGACGCGCACGCCGCCGAAGATGGTGATCGCCTTCGGCTCGCTGCCGTACGCCGCCGACGCGTCGAGCGTGTCGCAGGGCCGCACGCCGCTGGTGTTCAGGGTTTTGCACGTGGCCGTGACGTCGGGCGGCAGGGGCGCGAAGTCCTCGACGTAGCCGTCGATGGTGACGGTGGCCGGCCCGAGCGGCAGATCGGTCAGCACCAGGCTCGGCTGGCCCGGCACCGGCTTGGGCGGCAAGAGGGCGGGGTCGGCGGCGATGCAGCAGGTCTCGCCGCTCTGCGAGCGGAAGACGACGCGGCCGATGGTGCAGATGTCGGGGAGGATCGAGCCGCCGCCGCCGGGGGTCCGCGTCGCCGGCGGGGTCGGCGGCGTGCCATCCGGGGTGGCGGTAGTCGTCGCCGTGGCGAGCGGCGTCGCCGGCGTCGCGCTCGCCACCGGGGTGGCGGTGCGCGGCAGCGGGCCGCCGATCGGTCCGCCGCCACAGGCCGACAGCCCCAGCAGCGCCAGCGCCGCCGGGACGCGGAACGGATTCCCCAACATGGCGTCGCCGGCGTCGTTACGGCAGTTGCGCCGCGACGCCGCGCAGTACGTCGGTCACCTGATGTTCGGGGTGGGCGAGCGCGAACACGCCGCTGCTGGCGAGGCGCACCATGTCCTCGCTCAAGGGCAGCACGCCGGCCACGGGGACGCCGTACGACGCGCCGATGCGCTCTGTGACCGCCGCGGTGTCGATCGGCGGCAGGACCTTGTTCACGACCAGCATGATGCGCGGCGTCTCGAGCCGCTTGGCGAGGTCCACCGTCACCGCGGTGCCCTGGTAGTCCTGGTGGTCGGCGCGCAGCACGATGACCAGCGCATCGGAAATGGCGATGGAGAGCAGGGTTTCCTCATTGACGCCCGGGTGCGTGTCGATGAACAGATAGTCGAGGCGCAGCGCCTCTTGCAACTCGCGGAACCCGTCGTTGAGCCGGGCGACGTCGTAGCCCTCGCGCAGCACCCGGGCGATCTCGCCGGTGCGCAGGCTGGAGGGGATGAGGAAGAGCGCCGTGCTCGCGGGGATGGCGGGCACCCCGGCCAGCACCCCGCCGACGTCGTACGCCGTCTCCTCGATGGCGCAGCGCCCCCACAGGTAGTCGTTGAGGGCGCGCTGGATGCGGTCCTCGTCGAAGCCGAAGAGGACGTGGATGCCGGGCGACTGCACGTCGGTGTCGACGACGCCGACCCGCTTGCCCTGCATCGCCATCAGCACCGCGAGATTGGCGGAGATGTTCGACTTGCCGGTGCCGCCGCGGAAGGAGTGGATGGAGACGATCTTCGACACGCGCCCTCCTGTCACGGCCGCTCGCGGAGCTGGCGGGCCTTCCGCTGCAGCACCTGGAAGTAGTCCGTGTCGGCGATCTCGGCCACCTGGCGGGCGCGCTTGACCTCGTCGATCTGGACGTGGAGGGCGCGGATCTCCTGCCGCAGGCGGTCCTCGCGGGCGTAGACTTCGAGCGCCGCGGCGGCGAGCATCGACAGCGATTCGACCACCGGAACCAGGCCGGGATCGAACGGCACCACGGCGCCGGTCGCCGGATCCTGCGCGTTCAGGAGCTGCAGCACGCCGATGACCCGCTGCTGGGCGCTCTTCAGCGGCACGGTGAGGAACGACATCGAGCGGTAGCCCGTGCGGGCATCGAAGGCGATGGTGCCGGAGAGCTCGAAGCCGTCCGCCGCGTAGGCGTCGGCGATGTTCACCGGCGTGCCGCGCAGCGCCGTCCAGGTGGCGACGTTGCGCTCGTTCGGCGCGCCGCTCTCCGGGTCGTAGAGCGGCAGCGGCGGGTAGGGAATCGCCTCGCCCGTGCTGCCGCCGAGCGCCAGGCCGAGCGAGTCGTTGCGCAGGATGACGAAGCGCAGGCACTCGTCGTCGGTGCGCAGATAGAGGGTGCCGCCGTCGGCGTGGCAGAGCGCCTTGGCCTCGAGCAGGATCTGCTCGAGCAGCGCCTGGAAGTCGCGCGCCCCGAGCATCGCGACGCCGATCGGGATCACCGCTTTGACCACCGCCTCGAAGCGCTGCTCGAGGGCGACGATGCGCGCCTCCTGCGCCTCGCAGCGGGCCACGAGATCGAGCGCGGCGCTCATGCCGCGTCTCCCGACCTGCCGTGCGGCCGCATCGCCTCGGCCAGGCCGCCATGCGGCGCGTGGCAGTCGAAGATGTGCAGGCCGAAGCGATTCGACAGCTCCTCGCAGACGCGGATGCCGCGCACGCTGTTGCCGCGCGCGTCGAGCGGCGGCGAGAACACGGCGACCCCCGCCTGCCCCGGCACGACGGCGATGATGCCGCCGCCGACCCCGCTCTTCGCCGGCAGGCCCACCCGGTAGGCCCACTCGCCGGCGAAGTCGTACATGCCGCAGGTGTACATGAGGCTGAGGATGTCGCGGACGTACTCGGCCGGCACCGCGCGGTCGCCGGTCAGCGGGTGGACGCCGCCGTTCGCGAGCGTCGCCGCCATCATCGCCAGATCGCGGCAGGTGACGAGGATCGAGCACTGCTTGAAGTAGAGATCGAGCGCTTCCTCGATGCGGTCGTCGATGATGTCGAAGTTGCGCATCAGGTGGGCGATGGCGCGGTTGCGGTGTCCGGTGGCGCGTTCGGAGGTGA